>PAAX01000032.1 GCA_002698995.1 Ignavibacteriota bacterium
ATGTTGGTTACTAAACTCCCGCAATTTTTTAAATTGCGGGAGTTTTTGTTTGTTCATTTTTGCTCAATACTAAATACTTATTACTCAATACTTATTTAAGCAGCATCATCTTGCGGACTTGGGTGAATTTGCCAGCTTGGAGTTTGTAAATGTATAATCCGCTTGAAAGTTTGTCTCCATCAAAATTTACTATGTAATTTCCCGATTCTTTCTGTTCATTTACTAATTCTGCAACTTCATTTCCAAGTATGTCATAAACTTTTAATGTTACATACTCACTACTCGGTACTGTGTACTCAATACTGGTAGTAGGGTTAAACGGATTTGGGTAATTTTGAAGTAATGCAAATTCTGTTGGTAGAGATGTTGCGCGCAACATCTCTACAGTAATTATTTCAGAATATTCAAAATTTCCGTCAAAATCTATCTGTTTTAAGCGGTATTGAAGATTTCCATCCAAACCTGCGAGGTTTTGTGAAACCTCTGAGGTTTTAGTATCTACAAATGAATATGATTTTGGTGAAGTTGAATTTCCTTCCCCTTCAACAAAACCAATTGTTTCCCATTGTAGGGACAAGTCGCGACTTGTCCCTACAACAGAACGCTCAATTTCAAAACCAAGATTATTAATCTCTGTTGCAGTTGTCCAGTTTAGTTCAACATTTCCTTCATTAAAAATTCCGTTAAATGCAGTTAATTCAACAGGAACAAATACTTCTGTGGTTAATGAAGAAATAGAATTTGGAATTATTGTAGTCTGTGATGTCGATTTTATATTATTCACTTTTACGTTATAAACTTCACCGTCAATTAAATTTTTGGAGAAAGTTAGGACCACATTATTACTGTTTCCGCCAAATCCTTTTGAAGCAGCAATTGGTTTTCCTATTGATTTATCAATTGAATAATTGTTTATATTTTCTGCGGTTGTTTTATCTAAATCACGGTTAAAAGTAACCAGCACTTGGTTGTAAGATAATGCTTCTGCTTTTACTATTATGAATTTATCACTGTTAAAAATTAAGTCCGCAAATTCAGGTCTATCAATAAAAGGATTTCTATTTAATTGGTATGACTGAACAACATCATTTCTATTTCTTTCAAAATCATTCGGCGGATCTTCTCTATGCCATTGAAGCAAAGTAGAGAGTTTTCCGAAAATCGGTTGAGAAGGAGTTCCGGTATAATCAACTAATTCAAGATCATATTTCGGTCCTTCGTATCTGACTGTCATATACATCATAGCTCTGGCAACATCACCTTTAACTGCATCGCGCGGTTCCCATGAATCCGAATCCGTATATGTATCCGGTATTGGTGTGTAGGGACTTCCGCCGTTGTCAAAATCTTTGCTTCCTCTTGCGCTGTTTGCACTTTCCAAAGTAGGTCTTAAATGATGCACATCTGTATAAGCAGTATCGGAACTATTAGGAAAGCCGTGCGAATTAGCCCAAACATGTTCACGATTCCATCCGTTTCCGCCATTATATTCTTGAGCAGCATTTACAGATAATCCCGAATAAAGGAGAATTACATTTGCACTGTTATTGGTATCTTTATCAGTCTGTTTAAGAATATCCCAAGTATCGGTAGAACTTGAAGAATAAGGAAATCTTTTATGATTATTAATAATGTTATGAAGGACTGATTTTAACTGAGCACCGGAGAGATTCTCAGTTCCATTGTAATAAGTAGTTTGAGAGAATAAAGAAATTGTAAATAAAATTAATAGAAGAAAAATTTGGTTGATTTTCGATATCATTTAATTCACTTAGTTTTTATTGAAAAATTAGGAATGCAATTTAAGGAAATAATACATTTTAACGGCTACAAATAAAAAACTCCCGCAATTTTTGAAATTGCGGGAGTTTATCAATTATCTTTTGTCTAATAGTCTAATGTCTTTTGTCTATTTAACCAGCATCATCTTCTTAACTTGTGTAAATCCACCTGCATTTATTGAGTAAAAATAAATGCCGCTTGTTAAGTTTGATGCATCAAATGTAACGTTGTACTTTCCAGCTTCTTTGGTTTCATTTACTAATGTTGAAACTGTATTCCCTAGTACATCATAGACTTTCAATGTTACAAATTCATTACTCGGTACTGAGTACTCAATACTTGTACTTGGGTTAAATGGATTTGGATAATTTTGTGCAAGATTAAATTCCATTGGAACACCAACTTCTACATTAACTATACTTGAGTATTCAAACTGTCCGTCAAAATCAATTTGTTTTAAGCGGTATGAATATGATTGTCCGGCTCTAACAGAATTATCAACATAAGAATACTGCTTAGCAGAATTGCTGTTTCCATGTCCTTCAACAAAACCAACATTCTCCCAATTTGGAATTTGTAATTTGGAATTTGTAATTGTTCTTTCAATTTCAAACCCATAATTATTAACTTCTGTAGCAGTTTCCCATGTAAGGTTAACTGTGTTGCTTTGAGATAAGGCTGAGAAACTTGTTAGTTCTACAGGGAGAGGAGAATCACTTCTTATTTCTAATGAATTAAAGAATAAATTATTTAAATCATTACCCACTTCTGTACTTCCAACATAAAACTCTACTTCGTCTATTCTTCCTCCAGCATTAATTAAAGAAGAAGTGTAAATGTCAGATCCTCTAGAAATTCTAACATAAACTTGAGTTCCATTTACTTGTGTGATTTCTACTGTAAAAATTGATGTTTGTGAATAAGACCATCCTAAATCATCATAACTTCCCAATAATTCTCTTTTTTCATATTTATCAGAAGCTGCCTGGAATCTAAAAACATCAGATGTACCACTTCTTAATACCATTCCCTTATATCCATTTCTAAAAGCAATTGCTAATTTTGCAGAGAATGTATGACCATCTTGAAGTTCAGAATATGAACTACTATAATTAAAATTTCTAATTGATTTAGCTTCATTGGCACCAAACGGATTACCATACATTCCAAAAGATTTTGAACTTACGTTAATATCACCAAATCCTTGACCAGCTGAACTGGCAATAAACTGTCCAGCAGCACCTGAATTTGAAAATACCCAAGTGGTAAATCCATTTCCAGCATTATCACCATTTGACCATGTAGTATAATTACCTGCATTGTCGCTCGCCAATTGACCAAAAATTGGATAGATTAAGTAAATTAAAAAGAAAAAAGTAATAATTTTCCTCATACACCATCCCTCAAAAGGTTTATTTTTTTGTGTTATTTTTATTTTGTAACGATTAAAGATTGCGCAAAATCAATCTTTTCTTAAAAAAAGGCAAATTATTTTTTTAACTTTGCGCACGAAAAAGAATAAAGGATTTATGAGCGAAAAAAGTTCAAAAAGACCAAGCTGGGATGAATATTTTTTAAAGGTTGCAATGTTAGTTTCGGAAAGAGCAACTTGTCCGAGAATGCACTGCGGTTGTGTGCTTGTTAAGGATAAGCAAATTCTTTCAACCGGTTACAACGGATCAATCCCGGGGGATGGACACTGTGAAGATGACGGATGTATAATTGTTGACAATCATTGTGTCCGAACGATTCATGCTGAAATGAATGCAATTCTGCAATGTGCTTCTCACGGTGTTAATACTCATGGTGCAACAGCTTATGTTACAAATATGCCCTGTACAAACTGCGCAAAAGCTTTAATTGCGGCTGGAATTAAAGAAGTAATTGTATTTTCAGATTATCATTCAACTCTAGCAGAGGATTTCTTTAGAAAAGGTAATGTTACTTTGAGAAGACTTCCAAAACCGAATCATGAAATTGATTATGATTTGGATAGTTTCTCGTCTGCAAAAAAATGAGTAATTAGTAGTTGTCTTCAAAGATTAAAATCGTCATTGCGAAGCGGTTTTTGCTGAAGCAATCTTTCTAATTCAACTCGAAAATGAGATCACTTCGCTTCGCTCGTGATGACATAGCTGTTTATGAGACAGACCCTTCATCATTTCAAATCTGCTCCATTACGATTTCGCTAATAGATTTATCCTTTATTTTGTAATTTCGTAGATAATTAAATCAAATTTGTAATAATCATACTAGTGATGTTATTATGCTAAGTAAAGAATCATTAAGCAGATATTTTGAAGCAGCTAATTTTTTCAACAGAGATTTAAGCTGGCTTGAGTTTAACAGACGAGTGCTTGAAGAAGCAACAAATCCTAATTTACCTTTACTGGATAGAATTAAATTCATATCGATATTCTTTTCTAATCTTGATGAATATTACATGATTCGCGTCTCCGGTATTAAAGAACAGATTGCGGCAAAAATTATTGAACCGACAATTGACGGATTAACTCCTTTACAGGAGCTGAAAAAAATTGAGCTTAATGTTAAAGAAATGCTTACCGAATTATATTCACTTTGGAAGAACTCAATTCTTCCTCAGCTTGAAGAAAATAACATCCAAATTTTACAGTATGATCAGCTTGAAGATAATGAAAGAACCGCATTAAAAGAGTATTTCAACAAAGAAATTTATCCTGTTCTTACTCCGCTCGCTTTCGATCCGGGGAGACCATTTCCTTACATATCAAACCTAAGTTTAAGTTTTGCAATTCTGGTTAGAAACAAGAAAGGAGAAAAGCATTTTGCAAGAGTTAAAATTCCCGGAATTCTGCCAAGATTAATTAGAATAGAGAAAATAATCGGTAAAGAGCATTTACCGACTAATTCACATTTCTGCGCAAAGTTTATCTGGCTTGGTGATTTGATAAAAGCAAATCTCTCTACTCTTTTTCCAGGCTATCAAATTCTGCAGGCAAACAGATTCAGAATTACTCGCGATACCGATATTGAAATTCAAGAAGATGAAGCTGATGATCTTTTAGAAGTGATTGAAGAAAATATCAGACAGAGAAGATTCGGTTCGGTAGTTAGATTGGAAGTTGAAAAAGAGATGCCTGAATTTATGATTGATACTCTTACTGAAAATCTGCAAATCTTAAGACAAGATGTACATGTTATTGATGGACCTTTAGGTCTGGCAGATATTATGCAGTTATACGAATTACCGCTTCATCACTTAAAGGAAAAACCGTTTCACCCAATTATGCCAAAGGTATTTGATGATGAAGAAAGCATTTTTTCATTAATCAAAAAAGAAGATATTTTACTTCATCATCCATTTGATTCATTTAGTCCGGTTGTAGATTTTATAAAAGAAGCTTCCAAAGATCCGGATGTGCTTGCAATTAAGCAGACTTTATACAGAGTCGGTTCAAATTCACCAATTGTTAAAGCATTAATTGAAGCTGCAGAAAGGAAAAAGCAAGTTGCTGTTTTAGTTGAATTAAAAGCCAGATTTGATGAAGAGAACAATATTTACTGGGCAAAGGAACTTGAAAAAGCGGGTGTTCATGTTGTGTATGGTTTAGTTGGCTTAAAGACTCATTCCAAAATGGTGCTTGTTGTTAGAAAGGAAAATGAAGGAGTTACAAGGTATGTTCATTTAGGAACGGGAAATTATAATCCTTCAACTGCTAAACTTTATACCGATTTAGGATTATTTACTTCCAACAATGAAATCTGCGCAGATGTAAGTGAAGTTTTCAATTACTTAACCGGTTATTCCGATCAAGAGGAATACAGAAAAATTGCAGTCTCACCACTTAACACAAGAGATACATTACTTAAGAATATTCAACAGGAAATTGAAAATGTTGAGAACGGAGGTGAAGGAAGAATCATATTCAAACTAAATTCTATTGTTGATCCAACTACAATTGCGGCATTGTATGAAGCTTCAAATAAAGGAGTGAATATTGATTTAATTGTAAGAGGAATCTGCTGTCTTATACCGCAAGTTCCAAATCTAAGTGAAAATATTAGAGTAATTAGTATTGTAGGTAGATTTTTAGAACACAGCAGAATTTATTATTTCCATAATAATGGTGATGATATAATTCTTTTAAGCAGTGCCGATATAATGCAGAGAAATTTAGATAGAAGAGTAGAAACTACTTTCCCGGTTGAGAATAAAAATCTGAAAAAATATTTAAAAGAAAATGTGCTGGATGTTGCTCTAGCAGATAATGAAAAATCAAGAGTTTTATTACCGACGGGTAAATATGTCTTTAACAGAAAAGTTTACACAGAAGAAAATATTAACCTTCAAGAGTATTTAATGGATTTAACTGTAAAGATAAATAAGCAAAGGCAAGGAGAAGTAATCTAGAATCATAATTCCAATACGGATAATTGTTTTCCAAGTTATATAAACAAAAGATTTTTATCATTTCAAAAAATCCTTTCATAAAAAACTGTTATGAATTTTTATGAAATTATTAATATCTCATTTCATCTCATCTTTAGAGTAACAACCAATTCAATAAAAATACTTGATAATTAAACATTATTTGTGGATTTTGTTATCGCATTAATAATGCTCTTTATCAATCTAAAACATTGAGGTTGTAAATGGAAAAACAAATCACCCCCCCCATCTTTTAAAGTCTATTTCTTATAATTTAAAAACATTCTTATTATTAGTAACAACCATCATGTTTATAGTATTGACAAGTTGTGATAATGTAACTGAAAATGAGATTCAAAAAGAACAAGAAAAAGCAAATCTTGGAAAAAATATAGGACCTCTTGCTCTAGAATATTTAGTAAAATACGTTTATTACTGGGATTTAGAAAAATATACACCCGTAAGTAATAAGAAGTTAGGAATTTGGATGTCATATAATACAAATTTATTTTCCACAGTGCGAAATTACTGCGGATTTAGTAAAGTACTTGTAACTTCTACTACGGAATTACAAAAAGCTGTAACAAGTGGTTTCTCTAGAGGGAATATTACTGGGTTGATACCCCACGAAGAATCAACCTGGCAACAACAAATTGACAGTTATGGTATTATTGGAGCTTATTATATTGATGAACCAATTGAACGGGATGAGTACACCCCCCAGTCTATCAACCAGATAATCTCTTATATTCGTAGTACAGAAGGTTTAATAAACACTGCACCATTTAAAATTGGAAGTTATAAAACTGGGGTTACATTTGTTACCCAATATTGGCAAGTTATATTTGCAAATAATAACGTGTTTATGATGGATGATGCCTATGATGGTTTTTGGTCTGGAATTATGTGGTGGACAGATCAAAGACCTCACTGGACAGATTTTCAAAATGCTTATTCCGTTCTAAACAAAAGTAATTGGATTCATATCGAAAAAGATTATTCGGAATACAACGGTTTATTAGGACATGCAAATAATTTAGGTTTATCTGAAATATGGTTGTATGTTAATGAATTTAGTGAAGTTGAAGATCATCTCAATGCTTTTTCAGATCAAGCTTGGAAAACAGATTGGCTACTAAAGGTAGAGAGGAAATACAGAAAAGAATATAGATGCTATACAAAAGATTGTGATTTAGTTGCTAATTGGCAATTATATGAAACAGTCCCTTTAGATGAGTATAGAACAGTAGCTTACGATCAGGAGCAAAACTAAAATGAAAAAACTTATATTATTATTTCTAATTACAATATCTATTTCTGCACAAAGTTTAAAGTTTGGTGCTAACATTTCATTTAATTCAATTACCGTTGAAAAAATATACCTTCCTTTTGGTGATTTTCAACAATCAAGTAGTGAAGAAAAAGGATTTGCCGCTATTTCTTTTAGTGGTGATTTATCTGCTTTTTTCAGTAAATATTTTGCAGCAGTTTTAGAATTAGGAGCTACACTAACACAAGAAACATCATCACAATATTCCACATTAGATTTTGGAATTCTTTATTCAACAAATCGATTATTTGAAAATATTTATTTCAAAACGGGATTTTATGGACATCTTAATGGCGGTGATAATTCACGATTTACTAACAATACTTTTTACACCACAGCATTCGGAGTTGGAATTCAAATATTTGATAATGCTGCTATTGAAGGGAAATTTCAGATTCCGATGAATAAAAGTTATGCTAAAGATGAATTTACAGAATTTAAATTAACGCACATTTGGGGCTTTGGTTTAAAATTAACTTTTTAATGGAATTTTCATAAGGTCTCACTTTCTATGAAAAAATTAATACTATTATTACTATTTACAATTTCAATTTATGCGCAAGAATTTATTCTTGGGGCAAGTATTGATATTAAAGCCGGAAGAACACTAGATACAAAATTCGTTATCGCAAAAAACACACAATGGGATGAAAGGAGTCTTGGTTTATACGAAACCTTTTCAATAACCGGAAGCTTAGTATTAAATAACAATGCAATGCTAACAGCAAAATTAGGATATGGAACCGGACCATTAAGTTACAAAGGTTATGATCTAGGACTGTTTTATAATTCTAATAACCTAATGAACAATTTTTTTATAAATGCCGGAATAAATGCGCATATCAATATACCATCTCGAGAAATCTATCTTTCAAGAACTCTTTTTTCACCTCATTTAGGTTTCGGTTACAAAATCATTAAAAAAATATCATTAGAATTATTCTATGAATATGCTTTTCCGCAAATAGTAACCAAAGAAATACCAAGTGAAATTAATCATCAACTTTATTATTCAATCGGGTTAGGATTACAGATATACTTTATAAAATGAGAAGATAATTTGAATTGTGAAATAATTAAGTAGAAATATGAAAAAGCTTATTCTATTTATAATGATGGTAAGTATTTATTCAGCACAAACAATAAATTTTGGAGTGAATGGTTCAATAAAATTCTCAAAATTCAATCGAGTTGGAATTGGAGAATTTGAGCAATGGCGGAATAATGAAATGCAAATTACAATATATTCTCTGAATTGTGATTGGGAATATGTTTTCAACAAAAATTTAGCGGCACTAGCTGAATTTAAATACTAACTCCCGCAATTTTTGAAATTGCGGGAGTTTCCTTTTTAATTCTTTTCTAAAATAATCTCCAAACTTGAGTAACAAAAAATGTAACTCCAATTCCCAATACAATAGGTAAAAAGGTTGAGACTAAAGTCCATTTAATGCTTTTAGTTTCTTTATAAATTGTAAATATTGTAGTAGAACAAGGATTATGCAGAAGACTGAAAAGCATAAGATTAATCCCGGTTAATAAAGTCCATCCGCCGGAATAAAGAATTGATGCAGTCTGTTCAACGGAATCTAGCTCAAACATAACTCCTGAACCTTCTCCCATTCCTGTTATTTTTGCCGTCATTACCGTAAGCATTAATATTGTTGGAATAACAATTTCATTAGCGGGAATTGCAATAATGTATGCAAGAATTATAACTCCGTTTAATCCGAATAATAAAGCATAAGGATTTACATTTGTAATAAAATGTTCGGCAATTGAGATATTGTTTATGTTAATGTTAGATACAAGCCAGATCACAATTCCAGCCGGAATAGCAAATACAATTGCTCTCCAAAGAACAAAAATTGTTCTGTCAATTAAGCTTGTGTAAAGTGTCTGTAACAATCTTGGCGGTCTGTAAGGAGGAAGTTCAAGACTAAAAGTTGAAGCTTCACCTCTTAAAACAGTTTTTGATAATCCCCATGAAACCAAGAGACTGAATGCAATTCCAAGAACAGCAATAAAAACAACTGCACCGGCAGAAACAATTCCGGCAAGATAAGCCGGAACAGCACCGCCGATAAAAATTGTAGCAATTAATATCTGCGTTGGCCATCTTCCATTGCACAATGAAAAATTATTGGTAATTATTGCAATCAATCTTTCTCTTGGTGAATCAATAACTCTCGTTGCAACAATTCCGGCTGCATTGCAGCCGAATCCCATAGCCATCGTTAAAGCCTGCTTTCCATGTGCGCCGACCTTCTTATATAGTCCATCCATATTAAATGCAACTCTGGGGAGATAACCAAAATCTTCAAGAAGAGTAAACAAAGGAAAGAAAATTGCCATTGGAGGGAGCATAACACTTATAACCCAAGCCGCTGCTAAATAAGCTCCATCAATCAAAACTCCTGTTATAAAATTAGGAATGCTCCAATCAATAAAAAGATTTTTTAACATTGGATGAAAAGTATCAACCAATAAAGAAGCAAGCATACTTGACGGAACATTTGCTCCTTCAATTGTAATCCAAAAGACTGCTGCGAGCATTAAAAACATCAATGGAAGTCCAAACCATCTGCTTGTAATAATTCTATCTAATTTCTGATCCCATTTATATTTTTTTGATTCATCTTTAACCGTTACAACTTTAGAAGCAATTTTAGATGCATCTTTGTAAATCGATTCCATCAATGAATCGTGCAATTCATTTCCAAGATCAATTCTAAGATTATTTGCTTCTGCAATTATTTTATCAAATTGATTATTCTTCATTATACATTCACCAATTCTTTTGATGAGATTTCAGTATTCAATAAATTTTTCAATTCACCCGATCTTACCGCTTCAATTATTGATTGATCCCCTTCTAAAAGGCGAAGTGCAACCCATCTCGAATTTGGAAGTCCGGGGAATGATTCTTCTATTTCTTTCTGTAGTTTTACCACAGCTTTAGAGAGGAGTTTTGAATCATCACTAATTCTGTATGGTTTACAGACGTACTCGCCGTTTGCAACTTCATAAACAAATTTTAGAAGTTCGTCCATACCCTCTTTCTGTCTTGCCGCCGCCGCAATAACCGGAACTCCTAATTCCCGTGATAATGATCTTACATCAATTTCAATATTATGCCGTTCAGCTTCATCAATTAAATTAAGGCATACAACTATTCTATTTGTTATTTCTGCTACCTGCAGAACTAAATTCAAATTTCTTTCTAATCTTGTAGAATCAACTACAACAACAGTAACATCCGGCTGACCAAACAAAATAAAATTACGCGCAACTTCTTCATCGGTACTTGTTGATAAAAGTGAATAAGTCCCGGGGAGATCAACAATCTTGAATTTTTTCGAGTTATATTCAAATGCCCCTTCTGCACGAGTTACAGTTTTACCTGGCCAATTTCCGGTATGCTGTCTCAATCCGGTTAAGTTATTAAATACAGTACTTTTTCCTGTATTTGGATTTCCAGCCAGAGCAACAACAAAATCATATTGCTCCATGTTTATTCCCAATTTCTTTAAGTTGCCGATATTATGAACCGGACAATTTTCACAATCTTGATTTATTTTCATTTATGCTGCTTTCTTTATATTCTTAATAAATATTAAGTCTGATTGATTTTTTCTCAATGCCACACTAGTCCCACGTACTTTATAAGCGGTTGGATCTCCTCCCAGACTTTTCATTTCTGCACTTATTTTAGTCCCGGGAACAATTCCAAAATCCATTAATCTTCTTCTCTGCATTCCAATACAAGCTTTAGATATTGCGACTACTTCAGCCTCTTCACCAATATCTAAAGAAGATAAAGTTCCGGTTGCTTCAGAAATTTCCGTTCTTGCTTTTGTTTTCTTTACCAGTACATTTCTACAGAATGATTTTGCAAAAATGAATTCATCTCCATTACCTTCAAACTTTACACTGTTGCCGTTATTCTCAATAACTCTTATTTCCATTCCGTTATAAATTCCTTCTGTAACCAACTGTTCATATATTTCATGCGGTTCATCTTCAACATGAATAATCTTTGCAGTCTCTCCGTTAGAAAGATCATTAAGATGAATTCCCTCAACTTCAACGATTTCCCCTTTTTCATTTGGAATCGGATCGCCATGAGGATCAAAAATCGGATTTCCAATTTCAGCAGCTAATTTATTTGCATCTTCACTGCTTAGTTTGTGCTCAAATTTTTCTGCTTCTAAATGCCACTCTTTCGGGTTTACACCGGTTTTATCAGCAAGATAATATTCCCATAGTCTATGAATTCTAATCACTTTTAATGCGTATGATCTTCCCTCTTCCGTAAGATGAAAAACATCTCCGTTCTGAGTTATAAGCTTTAGTGAATTTAATTTTTCAAGGAGCATATTCAGTTTCTTCTGTGATACATTTAAAATTCCCTTAATGCTTTCATTTGTAGGCAAAAGATTTTTATTATGAAAATCATATAGGTGTTTTAAAGTATCTTCAATCAAAACTCTCTCTTTATCTCTAGTTGATCTTTTTAATCTGGAAAGGATTCCCTTTCGTGGATAAATAAATATTATTGCTATAATTCCAATAACCAGACCAATAGTTAAAGCAATCAACGGATTCGGCATTTAGTCCTCCTCAATTTCTTTAACAAAAATTTTATCTACTACTTTTTCACTTAATGAATGATTAACATTATCAAGCATAACAATTATTGAGTTGTCAAAAGATAGTTTCTCAACAACTTCAATATTTGAATGAATATTCATACCGATTCTTCCTAAGTAACTAATCAATTCAGATGGACTATCAACAACCCGCAGCACTTGATATTTTCTTCCTATCTCGCAGTTGTTAAGTGGAATTAATTTGGGCATTTCGGGGAGTACGCCATCTTTACTTGGAATTGGAGCACCGTGCGGATCGAATTCAGGAAACCCTAAATATTCATCTATTTTATCAATTAAAAAATCAGATGTATGGTGCTCGAGCTTTTCTGCTTCATCATGCACTTCATCCCAGTTAAGGTTCAAGACCTTAATCATAAATAATTCCCAAAGTCTGTGCCGTCTCAAAATTTTAAGTGCAATTCTTTTTCCCTCTTTAGTAAGTTCAACTCCCTTATATTTTTCATAAGAGATTAATCCTAAATCATAAAGTTTTTTAGACATCTCACTTATTGCTGCATTCGAAATTTCGAGTTTGGCAGCTAAGTTTGAAGTTGATACTGCTTTATCATCTTGTAAATTAAGCGTATAAATAGATTTCAAGTAATCTTCTTTTGAAATTGTCGGCATTTATTCCCAATATTTTTTTGATTTTTAAGCATGCTTAAATATTATATAAAGCATTATGAATTTTCTTTTACAATTATACTAAAATTATGTTTCATGCAAAAGATAATTATTGGATAAATCGTCCGAAATTATCTATCTTTTGTTGCTAATAGAAGATTTATTATTTTTGTTATTCTATTTAAAAATGAAAGGATTTGTAATGGCTGATGTAAGCAAAGATGCCGTCATCAATGCACTTAGAAAAGTTGACGACCCGGATTTAAAAAGAGATTTAGTTTCTCTTAATATGATTAAAGATGTTGTGATCGAAAAAAATAATGTTTCAGTAACAGTTGAATTAACCACTCCTGCTTGTCCGTTAAAAAACAAAATTGAACAAGACTGCATAAATGCTGTTAAATCGGAAGTTAAAGGTGTTGAGAATGTAAAAATCAATATGACAGCAAAAGTTACATCTCATAATGATTCAAAGAAAAATTCTATTCTGCCCGGAGTTAAAAATACAATTGCAGTTGCAAGCGGTAAAGGAGGTGTTGGTAAAAGTACTGTAGCCGTAAATCTTGCTGTTGCTTTAGCAAAAGACGGTGCAAAAGTTGGGCTGATTGATGCAGATATTTATGGTCCTTCTATTCCTCTAATGATGGGACTAACTGAGAAACCTAAAATATATCAAGATCAAGAAACACAAAAGATGCTTCCTTTAGAAAATTACGGCATCAAATTAATGTCGATTGGATTTTTAATAGATGATAATCAAGCTGTAATTTGGCGCGGACCTATGGCAAGCGGAGCAGTTAAACAGTTTATGTCGGATGTTAATTGGGGAGAATTAGATTACTTAATTTTTGATCTGCCTCCCGGAACCGGTGATATTCAATTAACCTTAGTACAGACAATCCCTTTAACTGGAGCGGTTATAGTTACAACTCCTCAGGAAGTATCATTAATTGATGCTAAGAAAGGATTGAAAATGTTTGAAAGAGTTAATGTTCCGGTTTTTGGAATTATTGAAAATATGAGTTATTTTATCGCGCCCGATACAGGCAAAAGATATGAAATATTCGGTAACGGCGGGGGCGCAAAATTAGCCGAATCTTTAGGTACAAATTTCTTAGGAGGAATTCCAATCGATCCTAGAATTAGAGAAGGGGGAGATAAAGGAGTTCCGATGGTTTATGATTTACCGGATACTAAAGAATCCGAATTGATTATGGAAATTTCTAGAAAACTGGCTGCGCAAGTCAGTATTAACAATTTAAATACTGCATCTCCAAAAGTAGAAATCCTTTTGGGAGATGAGAATTAATCGGGAGTACAAATGAACGAAAATTTTCAAGATAGAGTAAAGCAGGCTCTGGAAACAATTCGTCCTTATTTAAAAGCTGACGGCGGTGATGTTGAACTTGTCCGGATTACCGAAGAAGGTATTGTTGAAGTTCGGTTAACCGGTGCGTGTGTCGGCTGCCCAATGTCTCATATGACATTAAGAGCAGGCGTTGAAAGAGCACTTATTCGTGAAGTTCCCGGAATTAGAAGAGTTGAAGCAGTTAACTAATATTTTGTTTTATCAATTTACTTAGGAAAATATATGCGTAAAATGGTTATTGCCGGAAACTGGAAAATGCACGGCGAGTTAAATGAAACAGTCAATTTGATTTCTGGAATTAAAAATTTATTAGAAGATTACGATTTAAAATGTGATGTAATTGTTGCTCCACCTTTCACTTCCTTGGAAACAGCAAATACTTTAGTTAAAGATTCTCAAATTAAATTATCTGCTCAAAATATGCACTTTGAAGATAAAGGTGCTTTTACTGGAGAAATTTCTCATTCAATGCTGAAATCTGTTGGGTGCGAATATGTAATTTTAGGACATTCAGAAAGAAGATCAATTTTTGGTGAAACCGATGAGATAATCAACAAGAAAATTATTAAAGCACTCTCCGTCGGATTAAATCCAATTTTCTGCATCGGTGAAACGTTGGAAGAAAGAGAAGCAAACATTACGGAAAAAGTTGTTGAAACCCAAATTAGAAAAGGGCTGGAAAATGTTTCCGAATCCGATTTGGCAAAGATTATTGTTGCCTACGAACCTGTTTGGGCAATTGGAACCGGAAAAGTTGCTACTCCAGAACAAGCACAAGATGTACATTATTTTATCAGAAATTTAATTTCTCAAATGTACAGCAAAGAAACGGCAGAAAATTTAACCATTCAATATGGCGGAAGTGTTAAACCGGATAATGCAGCAGGACTTTTAAGCAAACCCGATATTGACGGCGCATTAGTAGGTGGCGCTTGCCTAAAAGCCGATTCATTTGTTGATATTATAAAAGCTTGTTAATCTTTATTGGGGCTGTCTCAAAAGATTAAAATGGTCATTGCGAAGCGGTTTTTGCTGAAGCAATCTGTTGAATTCAACTCGAAAATGAGATCACTTCGCTTCCTGCCTCGCTTTGCTCAGCAAGGCGGGCGCTCGTGATGACATAGCTATTTTTGAGACAGCCAAATATTTTTACTTTTTTGCACTACAAATTTTGAATTAAAATTCCCCTTGCAGAGTTAACTTCTTTAGGTATAATATCTTAACGATTTTGTTTCAATTTTTATCTTTCTTAGCTTTAATTGATTTCCCCTCCTTTCTTTAGTATATTTGTAATCTTTATTTATTATTGATTGGACGGAATGAATAGCACAAAATTTCTTTTTTTGTTCCTCTTTTTTCTTTTAAGCAATTCTCTATTTTCTCAAATTAAAATCAAAGAAATTGAACTTGATTCTATTTTTGAAGATTCTCTTTATTTAAATATTTCTGAAAGCAGACCGATAATTCCACTCGTAAAAAACTGGGAAGTTTTTAATCCGGAATCTCCAGAAACCAAAACCACTGTAAATATTCCCAGCAATTTTTCTAACATTGAAGAACTTACCTTCAATAAAAAAGTGAGAATTAATTCATCCGATCTGCTTAAACATGATTTAAAGATTTTCTTCAACGGAATTAATTATGCATCTGAAGTTTTGTTTAATGATGTTAGTCTTTATAAACACTTTGGCGGTGAAATTCCTTTCGAAGTTATGATTCCAAATGATATTATAAAACTTAATGAAGAAAATTTAATTACAGTTAAGGTTTTTCATAATCTCTCTTCCGATGAAACAATTCCGGTTAAACAACGATTTTTATTTCCGGCAAACCGCGGAGGAATTTTAAAAGAATCATTTATTCAGTTCATTCCTAAATTTCATATAAATAATCCTAAATTCAAAAATTCTGTAAATGTTGAAAAAAGTAGTGCGGTAGTTGAAGTTAAATTCGATTTGATTAATTCGAGAAGCAAAAAATCAAATCCAATTACCAACCTTAGAGCCGACTTAAAGATTACAGAAATCAATGGAAATTTTACACAGACTACCACCGTTAACTTAAATCAGAATATCAAATCTGCTGAAATTTCATCTCAATTAAATGGAATAAAACTTTGGGATATTTCTAATCCCGTTAACTATAAAGCTGAAATTATTATCAGAAATGACTCGACAATTTTTGATTCATACAGCAGTCTTTTGTCATTTTACCAATTAAAAAAAGATGAAGATAAATTTCTTTTAAACAACTTCTTATTCTCCTTTAAAGGGACAACTTATTTTGTAAATGATAAAGAAAATTTTAATCTGGTTTCACTTGAGCAGTTAAGAGAAGATTTACAAAAAATAAAAAGTCTTGGATTTAATTCGGTAAGATTCAGCAAAGCAATTACAAATAATTACCTCCTTAAACTCTGTTCTGAAATAGGATTGTTTGCATTTGTTGAACTCCCTATAAATTCAATTCCGGATGAAATTATAAGTTCTTCGGCATTTATTGAAAGATCGGAAGGTATTGCAAATAAATACATTGAACAAATATCTCAATTTCCTTCTGTAGCAGCTTTGGGAATCGGAAGTTCATTTTTATATAAGTCAGAAGCTCAAAAAAGTTTTATCAAAAAAATTGCAAATCAATTAAACCAGAGCAGCAATTTATATTTATATGCTTCATTCAAAAACTATGATCTTTTTGAAGTTAACGAAATTGATTTAATAGGAGTTGAATTATTTGATGCAGACTTGAGCAGTTTTAATCAGTTTGTAAAAGATAATCCGACTCTTAAAAATAAAATTTTTATAAGTGAAGCAACTTATCCGGCATACAATGGAAGCACAAACGGCTATTTAAACAATTATTCTTTTGAAGCCCAGGCAAAATACTTTGAAGAGATTATTCAACTTTCCGAGGATAATGATCTACTTGGATTTTTTATCAATTCAATGTTCGATTATCATGGTGATTTTGCTTCCCTCTCAACAGGTTATAATGATGAAAATCTTTACCAAATAGGAATTGTAAGAGAGGATAGAATTGTAAATACAATTGCATCTCAAGTAATTGCTTCAAAGCTGACAGACAGTGAAAGAGTAACAATTCCATTGGGAAGTAAATCAGATGATTCACCGATGATGTATATTATTATTGGTGTAGTACTTTCACTTATTATGGCTTTGCTATTTAATTCAAAAAGAAAATTCCGTGAAGATGCAACTAGAGCTTTACTCCGTCCATACAATTTTTATGCTGATATTCGAGATCACAGAATTCTTTCCGGATTGCATGCAACAATTTTGATGTTAATTCTTTCTGCCGCAATGTCGTTATTTTTATCGAGTCTTTTGTTTTACTTTAAAGACAGTAAGTTTATTGAGCAGATTTTATTATCCTTTGGTTCAGAAAATTTAATTTCATTATACGGATACTTAGCATGGAATCCGATTGAAGGATTGATTTATTTATTCGTCATATCGGTAATACTTGTATTGTTAACTTCGGCTGTTATAAAACTCGCATCCTTTTTTATTAAGACTAAGGTTTTCTACTCGTCGATATTTTTTATGGTTATTTGGTCAAGTCTACCTCTAGCAATTTTGCTTCCATTAATTTTAGTTTTGTATAGAATATTAGCTGCAGAAGTTATAAATCTTTACATACTGATTTTTATAGGAATTTATTTCTTGTGGCTTTTCCAAAGATTGATAAAAGGAATTTATGTAATATTTGATGTGAACAGAGTAGCAGTATATTTTTATGCTTTCGTTTTTATGTTTTTGATTTTTGGTTCATTCGTATTCTTTTATCAATTGAATTACTCAACATTTTATTACATAAAAAATTCACTTATGCAGTTTGGCATTATTTAATAAGGTGATATTTGTATCTATCTAAATTAGAAATATTTGGTTTCAAGTCTTTTGCAAATAAGACTAACATAAATTTCACTAAAGGCATAACCGGAATTGTTGGTCCAAATGGCTGCGGTAAAACAAACATTGTAGATGCCATCCGCTGGGTTTTAGGGGAACAAAAAAGTTCTACCTTAAGAAGCGATAAAATGGAGAACGTAATTTTTAACGGAACCAAAAATCGCAAACCAATGGGTATGTCCGAGGTTTCTCTTACTTTAGTTAATGATAAAGGAATTCTTCCTACCGAATATTCCGAAGTTACAATTACAAGAAGAATTTTCAGATCAGGTGAAAGTGAATATTTACTAAATAGAAATTTATGCCGTCTTAAAGACATAACAAATCTATTTATGGATACTGGAATGGGCTCGAATGCTTATTCTGTAATCGAGTTAAAAATGATTGAAACTATCTTAAGCAGCAAAGCTGAAGAGAGAAGAAGACTTTTTGAGGAAGCTGCCGGAGTTAACAAATATAAATTAAGAAGAAGACTTTCACTTAAAAAATTAGATGATGTAAAAGCAGATTTAACCCGTGTAAACGATATCGTTTCGGAAGTTGAAAAAACTGTAAGATCTTTAGAAAGACAAGCAAAAAAAGCTGATAAATATAATCAGATTCAAACAGTATTAAGAGAAAAAGAAATTGATTTAGCTGAAAGAGAATTTTATTCATTCCATAAAGAAAATTCAGAACTTCATGAAAAGAAATCAACTTTAATTACCAGAAAGAATGAAATTGATACAGACATCAGAAAAATTGAAAATGAATTAATTCTTTTTAGAGATCAGATAAGTGAAGTTGATTCTGCCTTAAGTGAAAAGAGAAGTGAACTTTCGGAAAATACAAATGCACTTCACGAACTTCAGAAAAACATTTCTGTATCTGAAGAAAGAATAAAATCATTAGAAAGAAATCTTGAAAAATATACTCAGGAAATTGAAGAGTTAAAGTATCAGAAGGAAGAAAATGAAGAACTGATAAGTTCAAACAGAATTTCAATTACTGAATATGAATCCAAACTTTCGGGTAAAGATAAAGAGATTGAAGAAAAGCAGAATGAAATAGGGAATCAAAAGTCATTTCTTGAAGAAAAACGTGAACTATTAAAAGTAAAGAATGACGAGTCATTAAATAAATTCAAAGAATTATCACAAAAAGAAAATGAACTGAAGAATTTAAAATCTTCCCATGCAAGAATTAATACTTCAATTGAAACACTTAATCATAAAATTCAGAAGACAACTACCAGCATTGCTAAATCTGTTGGTTACCTTGAAGAATTAGAAAACGAAAAGTTAGAAGTACAGAAAAAATTAGAAGAATCTGAATCAACTTATTTACAGAAGCAGAAAGAAAAAGAAAATCTTGAGAAAGAAATTTCTTCCTTAAAAGGAAAAGAACTTGAAGGAAAAAGTGCTCTTAATGAACTCAAAAATAAAATCGATTTTCTTCATACATTAATCACAAATCTTGAAGGCGTTTCCAAAGCATCTAAGCAATTAATTGAAAGTGAAGGCTGGACTGATAAAGATAAAACTCTTTTTGCGGATGTTGGAAATACTGAAGAGAAATTCAGATTTGCATTAGAAGCTTCATTAAAAAATGTGCTTAATAATCTTCTCCTTGAAAAATATGATGATTTAGAAAAAGCTATAGATTACTTAAAGAAAAATGATTTGGGAAAAGCTTCCTTCTTTATTTTACAGTTAAATGACACTGAGAAGAAAAGTTTTATTCAAAAACTTTATGAATATTCTATTAAGAGAAAAGAAAAGAAAATTCAAAAAGAGAGCGAATTTTTAAGCTGGGCATATCAACTTGTTGAAACTTCTGAAAACTGGAAACCTTATTTCGAGAAAATATTAAATAAAACTGTAATTACTGAAAATCTTGAATCAGCTATTACGCTTCACAAAAAATACTCTGATTTTAACTTTGCTACTTTGGACGGTGATTTTGTAAATAAAGATGGAATTGTGGAAGCCGGTTCTTCACCAAAACTAGATGAAACACTTTTTGGTAGAAAGCAGCTTGTAGAGAACCTTAAGAATGAAATTCCAAAGCATGAAGAAAAAATTAAATCCATTCAAGAAAAAATAATTTCTAAAGAGGAAGAATTAAGTAAAATCGATCTTAAGGAACTTTCCGATCGCGGAAAGATTTTAATGAATGAAGTAAACAGTATCGATAAGCAGATTTCGCAGATTGAGTTTGAAGTAAAAAAATCGAATGAAGAGATTGATAAAGCTCAGCAGGAAATTAATAGTCTTGCAAGTGAATCCAATCAGTTGGATGCAAGAATAGATAAGTTGGGAAATGATATTTCTAATGAGACTCAGCAGCGGGATGAATCACAAGAAGAATTAAGGAAACTTGAGAACGAAGTAAAAATATTTGAAGAAGAATATAATACCAATCTTGATGAGTTTAATAAAAATAAAGTAGAACTTGAGAGACTAAAAGGACAGTTAGAAAATCTCCACAACTCAATAGATAGAGCATATAAAACAGAAGAAACAATTATTGCAACTCTTTCAAAAAGAGAAAGTGATATTAATAGTGCCAATGAAGAAATCAGCACAATAATAGTAATTATTGAAGAAAAACAGTTTGAGTATGATGAGCTTTATGAAATCAGAAATAAATTGGAAACTGAAGCAAGTGAGATTCAATCTCGATTAAAATCATTAAAAGAAGAAGCATCAAGTTTCGAAAAAAAACTGCATTCAATTAGAAATGAAAGACAAAATATTTCCGACGCAGTTCACGAAATAGAGATAAGATTAAATGAAATTAAACTCCGTTTGGAAAATCTTTTCAATCATATTAAAGAAGAATATTCTCTTGACTTGGAATTAAAAGAATATGATGACTTGGAAAATTTTGATTTCAAAGAAAGATCAAGAGAAGTGCATGGATTAAAAGAGCAGCTTAAGAATCTTGGTCCAATTAACCTCCTTGCCTATTCAGAATATGAAGAAGAAAAAGAACGGCTTGATTTTCTTGAGAAACAACGGAATGATTTAATTGAATCCGAAAAAGATATTATAAATACAATAAAAGAAATTAATAATACAGCACAGACATTATTTTTAGATACATTTAACGAGATTAGAGAAAACTTCAGAAAAATATTTCAAACATTGTTTAATCCGGGTGATGAAGCTGATTTAATTCTTGAAGAAAATGTTGATCCTCTTGAAGCAAAGATTGAAATTATTGCGAAACCAAAAGGTAAACGTCCAACCGGAATTGAATTACTTTCCGGAGGTGAAAAAACTTTAACTGCTACTGCTCTTCTCTTTGCTATTTATCTTGTAAAGCCAAGTCCATTCTGTATTCTGGATGAAGTTGATGCACCGCTTGATGATGCAAACATAGATAGATTTACAAAACTGCTTAAAGAGTTCAGTTCAAACACTCAGTTTATAATTGTAACTCATAATAAACGTACAATGGAAGCCGCCGAAAATATGTACGGTGTTACAATTCAAGAGGAAGGTGTTTCTAAACTTGCTGCAGTTCAATTTAACGAAGATTTACCAGTTCAATAATGAGAAAACTTATAGATAAAAATTTCAAAATATTTGTTGACTTCGATGGGACGATTACAAAGACCGATGTAGGAGAAGCTCTTTTCTTAGTCTTTGGTGATGCAGATGAATCGAGAAGAATTATTGAAAGATGGATTAATAAAGAAATTACTTCAATTGAATCATGGCAATTGCTTTGCAATACCGTTAAAGAATTTGATGAAAATGAATTCGATAAATTTTTAACAACTATAGAAATTGATAATTCATTTCATGATTTGGTTAAGTACTGCAAAGAGAATAAATATGACATTTATGTTTTGAGTGACGGGTTAGATTATTACATAAAGAAAATTTTGAAAAGAGAAGGATTGAGTGAGATAAAAGTTTTTTCAAATCATCTTGAATTCTCTGAAAAAATGGAGTTAATTCCTTCATTCCCTTATACAGATGAAGAATGCAAAAGATGTGCAAACTGCAAAAGGAATCATATACTTGATAATAGTGACGATGATGATTTCACAATTTATATAGGTGACGGTTACTCTGATACTTGTGCAGCACAATTTACTGATTTTATTTTTGCGAAAAGCTCATTGTTGAAATTTTGTGAGATCAACAGAATTTCATTCTTCCCATTTGATTCGTTTTCTGATGTAATTAACAGAATAGAATCATTGGGTAATAAAAAAAGATTAAAAAAAAGGCATCAAGCCGAACTAAAAAGAAGAGAAGTATACTTACAAGGATAATCATGAAAGCTTTTTCACAATTTTTATTTAGAAATAGAAGTTACACTCCAATCCCCTTTCTGCTGGTTATGTTTTATTTTCAGCAGGCAACTTGGTGGAGTTTACTAATTGGTTTTGCTGTTGCTTTCGGTGGTGAACTGATCAGACTTTGGGGTGTAAGTTACGCTGGAAGTGAAACTAGAACTACTGGTCCGGTTGGCGGAACTTATTTAGTAATTTCCGGTGCGTTTAGTTACGTACGCAATCCTTTATATCTTGGAAATATGATGATGTATGTTGGAATTGGTATTATGTCTTGGGCATTATTCCCATACTTGCAAATAGTTGCAATGCTGTTTTTTTATTATCAGTATTATTTCATAATAAGAGAAGAAGAAGGTTATTTAAGAACAACTTTTGGCGAGCAATATGAAAGATATTTTAAGAATGTACCTAGACTTCTTCCAAGATTAACATCATACAAAGACGGTAATGTTGAACAACCACAGTACGATATAAAAAAAGGATTGAAATCGGAGACAAGAACTTTACAGGCTTTCTTTTTCGTTACTATAATTTTAATAATACTTTTTGTAGTGAATAATTGAATAAAAGTTTAATGATAATAGCAGGTGAGGCTTCGGGAGATATGCACGGAGCAGCTTTAGTAAAGGATATTCTTGAAAAGGATTCATCAATTAACATCTTTGGAATTGGCGGAGATAAGATGATTGCCGAAGGATTGAAATCTGAATATCATATTAAAGATCTTGCTTTTCTGGGGTTCACTGAGATTATCAGACATCTTCCATTTATTAAAAAAGTTCAGAGAAGATTAATCGAAATTATAAAAGAAAATAATATCAGAACTGTTGTACTGATTGATTATCCTGGCTTTAATTTGAATCTGGCAAAGAAACTAAAAAAGCTTGGAATAAAAATTATTTATTACATCTCTCCGCAAGTCTGGGCTTGGGGACAAAAGAGAGTCCATAAAATAAGAAGACTTATTGACAAAATGCTGGTTGTCTTCCCTTTTGAAAAAGAGTTTTATCAAAAGCATAATGTAGAAGTTGAATATGTGGGACATCCACTCATCAAAAGAATTAGTGAATATGAATTTGAATCTGAAGTTTCTTTTAGGAAAAGATTAAATCTTGATGAGAAAAAAGAGATTCTTTTAATTCTTCCCGGAAGTAGAAATCATGAAATTGAAAAAATCTTTCCGGAGGTAATAGAAGCAGCTTCAAAAATTTCCGAGAAACACAATCTTCAAACTGTTGTTGCATGTGCTTCAAATATTGATGAAACTATTTTTGATGAGTATAAGAATGAATTCCATTTCAGAATAGTTAAAGAAAAAACTTATGAATTGATGAAATACTCAAAATTCGGAATCATTAAGTCTGGCACTTCAACTTTGGAAGCCGGTTTGTTTAAACTTCCTTTTGTTGTTGTTTATTCAACTTCAAACTTGACTTACAAAATTATGAAGTCACTCATAAAAGTAGATAAAATTGCCATGGCAAATATCATCTTAAAAGATAATGTAGTTCCGGAATTAATTCAGCATGAAGCTAATTCCGAAAATATTATAAAAACTGTTGATGAAATATTAAGCAGTGAGCAGAGAATCAGAGAAATAAAAAATAAGTTCTCGTCTCTTTGGGATGAGTTAAAATTATCGGATGAAAATCCGAATGCAGCAGAAATAATAATTCAGTATGTAAATGCAAATTAAAGAATTAAAACAGAACATTCTTCGTTCTTTAGGTAATGTTGTAATTTCAAGATTGATAAACCTTCTTCTTGCAACTGTTAAGATAAATATAAGAAATAGAGAAGTTCTTATTGAATTGGAAAAAGATAAGATACCATACATTGCAGCTTTTTGGCATGGCAAAATGTTAATCGGTTGGAATTTATTTAAAGGGAAAAACTTTTCTGCTCTTGTAAGTCAAAGTAAAGACGGTGAGCTTTTAACTAGATTATTAAAAAAGTGGAAGTATGATGTAGTCAGAGGTTCAAGTCATAAAGGAGGAAAAGAAGCTTTATCAAAAATGATTGATCTAGCAAAAGAGAATAAGTCTATTGCTGTTACTCCGGATGGACCAACCGGACCAATAAATAAATTTAAAGCCGGAGCGGTAATAACAGCAAGAGAAAGCGGAATTCCAATTGTTTTAATAGGAATAGGAATAAGCAATAAAAAGAATTTAAGGAGCTGGGATAAATTCGAAATTCCGAAACCTTTTTCAAAAGCAGAAGTAATATTATCTGAAAAAATTTATGTTGATAAAAATTTTGATTACGATAAAACTAATGACCTGATTTTGATGTGCGAGGAAAAGTTAAACGAGTTAAATAGAAAGGCAGAAATAGTTTGCTCGAATTAATTCAAAAAATATTGGCACCCTTTGTGTTTGTATATGGTTTTGTAACATCTATAAGAAATTTGTTCTTTGATAAAGGAATTTTTCATCAGAAGAAAGTTGATGCAAAAGTTATTTCTATTGGCAATTTAACTGTCGGCGGATCAGGCAAAACTCCGCTTGTTATTTATGTTACCAATTTATTAAAGGAAAAATTTAATGTTGGTGTAATTAGCAGAGGTTACGGCAGAACTACATCAGGATATTTACAGGTGTCCTCAAAAGATAAAATTCTAGTTGATGTTCAAGAATCTGGTGATGAAATGTATTTAATTGCCGATGAATGTAAAGTTACTTCTGCAGTCTCTGAAAAAAGAGTTGAAGGAGCAAAAAGATTATTGACTTCTGAGGACTTGGATGTTCTTATACTTGATGATGCCTTTCAGCACAGATGGATTTCAAGAGATTCAGACATTCTAATTTTTGATCAGAGATTTCTGCATAAAATTGGATCGCAAGAACAAAAACTGCTGCCGCTTGGAATTATGCGCGAATCTTTCTCTTCAATTAAACGTGCAGATATTGTAATAATTAATTCCAAGTTTTCTGATAAACTTGAAATTCCCGAAAAACTAAAAAAGCATTTTGAAGGGAAAAAAATATTCTTTGCTAATTATAAAAATGACGGCATTTATGATTTAAAGACTCATAAGCATTATACTTTGGAAGAATTCAAAGGTCAAAAAAGTTTGGTAGTATGCGGTATTGCCAGACCATTTTCATTCTTGAATATTTTAGAAAAGAGCGGAATTAATATTGATAATAAAATGATATTTGCTGATCATAAAGATTATAACGAAAAAGAGATTCAGCAGATAAGAAAGAAATTTTACGATACCAATTCATTTGATGTTTTGACTACCCAGAAAGATGCAGTTAAACTAACTCATTTTTCAAAGGATATGGATGATATTGATATTTTTTATCTAAAGATTGATTTGGTAATTGAGAAACATGAAGAATTTAATCAACTAATACTAAATAAATTAGCAAATAAAACTAACAACTAAACGTCATAATTGGAGGTATTTGATGGCTAAAGCTAAGACACCAAAATATGTCTATTTCTTCGGTGGCAAAAAAGCTGAAGGAAAAGCAGACATGAAAAGTCTGCTAGGTGGTAAAGGTGCAAATCTAGCTGAAATGGTAAATATTGGTTTACCTGTACCAGCTGGTTTCACAATTACAACAGAAGTTTGTACTTATTACTATGCAAACAAAAGAAAATATCCAAAAGAATTAAAAGATCAAGTATTAAAGGCACTTGCTAAAGTAGAAAAAGAAATGGGAGCTAAATTTGGAGATAAGAAAAATCCACTTTTACTTTCTGTTAGATCTGGCGCAAGAGCTTCTATGCCTGGAATGATGGATACTATTCTTAACCTTGGTTTGAACGATACAACTGTTCAAGCATTAATTGAAAAAACAAACAACCCTAGATTTGCTTATGATTCATATAGAAGATTTGTTGCAATGTACGGTGATGTTGTTTTAGGATTAAGACCTGTTGACAAACATGATGCTGATCCTTTTGAAGAAATATTAGATAAAAAGAAAGAAGAAAGAGGAATTACAAAAGACACTGATTTAACTGCTGATGATCTTAAAGAATTAGTAGCTGAATTTAAAGCTGCTATTAAAGAAAAATTAGGTGTTAAATTCCCAGAAAATCCAATGGATCAGTTATGGGGAGCAGTTGGTGCTGTATTCAGTTCTTGGATGAATGAAAGAGCAATTGTATACAGAAAATTGAACAATATTCCAGCTGAATGGGGAACTGCTGTAAACATTCAATCAATGGTATTTGGTAACATGGGTGAAGATTCAGGTACAGGTGTTGCTTTCACTCGTGATCCAGCTTCTGGTGAAAATGTATTCTACGGCGAATATTTATATAATGCTCAAGGTGAAGATGTTGTTGCTGGTATTAGGACTCCACTACCAATTGCTGATCTTAAAAAAGATGATAAAGGAGTTAGCAAAGAGTTAAGAAACGCTAGAAAAAAAATATACTTAGAGTTAGAAAAGTTTAGAAAAGTGCTTGAAAAGCATTATAAAGATATGCTTGATATCGAATTCACAATTCAACAGGGCAAACTATGGATGCTTCAATGCCGCGTTGGTAAGAGAACAGGTTTTGCTGCTATTAAAATAGCAGTTGATATGGTTCGTGAAAGATTAATATCTAAAGAAACAGCTTTATTAAGAATTGAACCTGATCAATTAAATCAGTTACTTAGACCAATTTTTGATATGTCAGAAAAATCAAAAGCAATTTCTGAAGGAAGATTATTGGCAAAAGGATTAAATGCTGGTCCAGGTGCTGCTTCTGGTAAAGTAGCTTTCTCCGCTCATGATGCAGAATTAATGGCTGCTAAAGGGGACAAAGTAATTCTTGTAAGAATTGAAACCTCTCCTGAAGATATTAAAGGTATGAATGCCGCTGATGGTATTTTAACTGCTCGCGGTGGTATGACTTCTCACGCTGCTTTGGTAGCAAGACAAATGGGTAAAGTTTGTGTTGCCGGCTGCGGTGCTCTTCAAATCGATTATAAAAAATTAGAGATGAGAGCCGAAGGTAAAGACATCGTTGTTAAGGAAGGTGATTATATATCAATTGACGGTACAACCGGTGAAGTAATTGCGGGTGAATTAACAACCAAACCTTCTGAAGTTGTTCAAGTTCTTATAACCAAAGAAATGAAAGCTAACCAATCTCCGGTTTATAAAACTTATGCTGATTTAATGAAATGGGCAGACAGCATCAGAACTATGAATGTAAGAACAAATGCCGATCAACCTGATCAATCTTCAAACGCAATTGCATTTGGAGCCGAAGGTATTGGTCTATGCCGTACAGAGCACATGTTCTTTGGCGGTGATAGAATTCTTGCAGTAAGAGAAATGATTCTAGCTGAAAATGAAGAAGGAAGAAAGAAAGCATTGGCTAAATTACTTCCTCATCAAAGAGAAGACTTTGAAGGTATCTTTGAAGTAATGGCCGGTAAACCGGTTACAGTTAGAACATTGGATCCACCTTTACATGAATTCCTGCCTCATGATGAAAAAGACATCAAAGAAATGGCTCAAATTCTTGAAATTCCTGTTAAGAAAGTAAAAGATAAACTAGAGTCTTTACATGAATTCAATCCTATGTTAGGATTTAGAGGCTGCCGTTTAGGTGTTAGTTATCCTGAAATTACCGAAATGCAGGCAAGAGCAATTTTTGAAGCTGCAGTTAATGTTGCTAAGAAAGGAAAGAAAGTTTTACCTGAAATCATGATTCCTTTAGTTGGACATGTAAATGAGTTAAAACTTCAAGAAGCGATAGTAAGAAAAGTTGCTAACGAAGTATTTGCTGAAAAGAAGAAAAAAATAAATTACTTAGTTGGTACAATGATCGAATTACCAAGAGCTGCTTTAACTGCTGATCAAATAGCTGGTGTAGCAGAATTCTTCAGCTTTGGTACAAACGATTTAACTCAAACAACTTTCGGTCTTTCAAGAGATGATGCCGGCGGATTCTTACCAAGATATATCGAAAGAGATATATTACCGCGCGATCCTTTTGAAGCTTTGGATCAAGAAGGTGTTGGTCAATTAGTACAAATTGGAACCGAAAGAGGCAGATCAATCAGACAAAACTTGAAAGTTGGTATCTGCGGCGAACATGGCGGCGAACCATCTTCAGTTGATTTCTGTCATAGAACCGGTTTGAATTATGTAAGCTGTTCTCCTTTTAGAGTACCGATAGCAAGATTAGCAGCTGCTAGAGCGGCTTTACTACATCCTGCTGCTAAAAAAACTGCAACTAAAAAATCTGCAGTAAAAAAAACTGCTAAAAAGAAAAAATAAATTAATTTAGGGCGGCAGGGAATTTCTCTGCCGCTGTTTTTTGTTGAAAGTTGTTGGTTTAAGTACAAGTTAGGAGTAAGGATGAAATTATCAGATTTCAAATACAATATGCCCAAAACAGTTATCGCCAAGCATCCGGCAGAACCAAGAGATATTGCAAAACTAATGGTTATGGATAAAAAAACCGGCGATATTGAGCATAAAATTTTTAAGGATATTGTTGATTATTTTTCAAAAGGAGATGTTCTTGTAGTTAACGAAACTAAAGTTATGCAGGCTCGCCTTTACGGAAAGAAAGAAAGAACTAATGCCAAAATTGAAGTTTTCGTTTTAAGAGAATTAAACCGCGATGAGAATATTTGGGATGTAATTGTTGATCCCGCAAGAAAAGTTAGAATAGGCAACAGAATTTATTTTAATGATAAATTATGGTGCGAGGTTATTGATAATACAACTTCAAGAGGAAGAACTGTCCGCTTTAATGAAGATGCCGGAGACATATATAAAGCTATTGAAAAATTAGGTCAAACTCCTCTTCCTCCTTATATTAAAAGAGATGTTGTTGATAAAGACCGTGAAGACTATCAAACTATTTTTGCTAAATATGACGGTTCAGTTGCTGCACCTACAGCAGGACTTCATTTCACACCTGATCTTATAAAAGAAATTAAAGCTAAAGGGGTAAAAGTAGTTACGGTTCTTTTACATATTGGTTTAGGAACTTTCAGACCTGTAGAAGTTGAAGATTTAACAAAACATAAAATGGATTCGGAGTATTTTGAAATTCCTGATGAATCAGCAAAAGCTATTAATAAAGCTTTAGAAACAAAGAAAAATGTTTTTGTTGTTGGTACAAGCGCAACCAGAGCATTGGAAAGCAGCGTAACTGCTGAAGGTTTTGTTAAACCTAATTTCGGCTGGACTGATAAATTTATCTTTCCACCATACGAATTTAAAATTACAAAAAAATTAATAACTAACTTCCATCAGCCTGAATCTACACTTCTTATGCTTGCCGCAGCATTTGGCGGTTATGATAACATTATGAAGAACTATAAAAAAGCAATGAAAGAGGGATATAGATTCTTAAGTTACGGCGATGCAATGTTAATTATATAGATAGATGAAAAAGATTGTCATAATTCCATCGGGCGGTAAAGGATTAAGACTTGGGACTGATATTCCTAAGCAGTATGTAAAAGTTAATAACAAAGAATTAATTGCATATACAATTGATGTTTTTGAACAATGTGATGAAATAGATGAAATTGTAATTGCAGCCCAAAAAGATTATTTCGATCTTTTGAATAAAATTATCAAAAAATATTCATTCAAAAAAGTTCTTAAAATTGTTGAAGGCGGAAAAGAAAGACAGGATTCGGTTTATAATGCCCTGTCTTCCCTTTCGGCTAGTAACCGTGATTTAATTTTAGTTCATGATGCAGCTCGTCCGCTTCTCCCTCAAAAAGTCCTTCTAAGCGCTTTACAATCTGCAGAAAATTTCGATAATGTAGTTGTTGGTATTAAAGCTAAAGATACTTTAATAAAAGGATCTGATTCTGTTCTTAGTTATGTTGATAGATCGGAAGTTTTTTATGCACAAACACCGCAAATTTTTCGATACGGAATTCTTAAATCAGCTATGGAAAAAGCAATTAGGAAGAGCTTTCTAGGAACGGATGAATCAATGTTGGTACATAAAGCATCTTATAAAGTAAAATTAGTCGAGGGTTCGGTCTTCAACTTTAAGGTAACAACAAAGGATGATTTAGACTTATTTACGAGTCTTGTAAATAATAAGCTTTATTAATAGATTGAATATCAACATATATTTATATAATTTTCGAAAAAAATTGGAATACAAATGCTTAATCTTCTTGTGATAGTAGTACTTTCTTATTTAGTCGGTTCAATTCCCACAAGTATATTAATCAGCCGCAAAGTTCGCGGAATAGATATAAGAGAACATGGCTCCGGTAATGCCGGCGGTTCAAATGTTTTCAGAGTTTTAGGTTGGAAGTACGGAGTTTTAGTAATTTTACTTGATGCCCTAAAAGGTGCGCTTGCAGTTATTTTAATTGCAAGATTATATTTGGGAAGTTTTCCTTTCCCTAATGCTACTCCTTTTGATGATTTTACATTAGTTCAAATTATTGCGGGATTAGCTGCTGTTGTCGGTCATATTTGGACAATCTTTGCTAACTTCAAAGGGGGCAAAGGAATTGCAACAGCACTCGGATTTTTGATTACCATCATTACTGTTGATATGCTTATTGCTTTCGGAATATTTTTAATTGTTGTTTTTGTTTCAAGATACATTTCATTAGGTTCAATTACTGCAGCAGTTTCTATTCCATTAATTTTGGTTGCAAGAGAAAATATTTTTGGTGTAGATATTCAAAGTTATCATACCATTCTACCATTTGTAATAGCTATCGCACTTTTGGTAATTTATACTCATCGTGCTAACTTAATACGGTTATTAAATGGTAATGAAAATAAAATCTCATTAAATAAAAAATCAAAATAAACTCTTATGAAAGTTTCTGTTCTTGGTGCAGGCGGCTGGGGTACTACCCTTGCTATTCTTTTACATAATAATGGTCACAATGTAACGTTGTGGGAATACAAAAGAAATTACGCTAAAGTTCTTTCCAAGCATAGAGAAAATAAAACTTACTTACCCGGTGTAAAAATACCAAAAGAAATAGTGATAACTCATTCACTTGAAGACGCATGTGAAAATCAATATATGATAGTAATTGCTGTTCCTTCTCAATTTATTAGAAGTGTTCTGGATAAAATTAAATATATTGATTATGGTGATGCTCTTTTTGTAAGCGTTTCAAAAGGGATTGAAAACGATACCTTACTAACAGTTTCACAAATTATTAAAGATGATCTTAAAGATATTGATGAAAATAAAATAGGTGTTTTATCCGGTCCAAGTCATGCAGAAGAAGTAGTAAAAAAAATACCAACCGCAGTAGTTGCCGCTTCAAAGAATGAAGAAACCGCAAAGAAAATTCAAATAGCATTTATGACCTCATACTTTAGAGTTTATTCTTCTACGGATATTATTGGTGTTGAACTTGGCGGGGCTTTAAAAAATGTAATTGCAATTGGAGCCGGAATAATTGACGGTGCCGGATTTGGAGACAATACTAAAGCAGCTATAATGACGAGAGGAATTGCTGAAATAAGTAAAATGGGTATTTCTCTTGGAGCAAAACCTGAAACCTTTGCCGGTCTTTCCGGAATGGGAGATTTAATAGTTACCTGTATGAGTAAGCACAGTAGAAACCGTTATGTTGGTGAACAAATTGGTAAAGGGAAAAAACTTAAAGATGTTCTTAAATCTATGGAAATGGTTGCCGAAGGTGTAAGAACTTGCAAATCTGTTTACGAACTTTCTACAAAGTATAATATAGAAGCTCCAATTGTTGAAGCAGTTTATAATATTCTTTATCTGGAAAAAGATCCTTTCAATATTACTTATGATTTAATGACCCGTGAAATGAAATCTGAACATTAATTTTTTTATTTTCTTATTTTCCCAAGAAAATAAAAATATGTTTGATGATCAGTAATCCTTTACAAAATTCAATTCAATATATTAAGTCAGTCGGACCCAAACGGGCTGAGTCTTTTCGAAAAATAGGTCTTAATACTATTAAGGATTTGCTCTTCTATTTTCCCTACAAACATTTGGACCGGTCTTCAATCCTAAACACATCTGATGTTGTAAAAATTGCAAGCGGTGGTTTTGATGGTGAAGTAACAATTCTTGGTAAAGTTATTGAGTCCGAATTAATTCGTTACGGTAAAAAACAACTCTTAAAAGTGCAGTTTAAAGATCAGCATGGTTACTTTGAATGCGTATGGTTTCAAGGTATAAAATTTTTTAAAGATACATTTCATTCAGGTGATACTTATGCTATTTCTTCTAAACCGGTTTTAACACGTTACGGTCATCTACAATTTGCTCATCCCGACTTTGATAAAATCTCAAAGGAAGAAAGCGATGAATTTATTAACACAGGTAAAATCATACCTTATTATACTCTACCAAAAGCTCTTAAGGATAAACATATTGGCGACTTAAGCATTAGGAAAATTGTAAGAAATGCAGTTGAAAGCTATGCTGAATTATTAGAAGAAACTTTACCTGAAGATATAGTTCATTCTAATAAACTCTTCAATTTGAGTGAAGCAGTTAAAAGTATCCATTTCCCGGAATCATTAGAAAATCTGAACAAAGCCTTTCTCAGATTTAAATATGAAGAATTGTTCTACCTAGAAATTTTGGTTGCATTAAGAAAAAGCAAGATAAAAGATTTTAATAAAGGAATTAGTTTTGTAACTAATAAGGAAAGAATAAAAGAGTTTTTAGATAATCTTCCATTCGATTTGACTGATGATCAAATAAAAGTTCTGCATGAAATTCGTTTAGATATGGAATCTCCAAAACCAATGAACAGACTTTTACAAGGAGACGTTGGAAGCGGAAAAACTATTGTAGCTTTAATTGCAATGCTCCTTTGCGTTAATCATGGTTATCAAGCAGTTCTTATGGTTCCAACAGAAATTCTTGCCGACCAGCACTTTAAGAATATAACAAAGCTTTTAGACTTTAATCAAGATTATAAATTATCTTTATTAATCGGCGGACAATCAAAGAAACAGAGAGAAAAGAACTTAGCAGATATTTCAAGTGGTGATTCCCAAATAATTATTGGTACTCATGCTCTATTTGAAGATATAATTCAGTTTAACAAATTAGGTCTGGTTATTATTGATGAACAACATCGTTTTGGTGTTGCTCAAAGAGCGAAATTAATAGATAAAGGAATTCTTCCGGATGTTCTGGTAATGACTGCTACACCAATTCCAAGAACTTTAAGCATGACTGTTTACGGAGATTTAGATGTATCTGTAATTCTTAACAAACCTAAAAACAGAAAAGAGATTAAAACAATTGTAAGAAGTGAAAGTAAACTGCCGGAAATATATAACTTTATAAAAACAAAAGCTTTTGAAGGGAATCAATCATTTATTGTTTACCCTTTAGTTGAAGAATCTGAAAAGCTGGATTTAAAATCTGTGCTGGAAGAATATGAAGCACTAAAATCCACTTACTTTAGTGATATAAAAGTTGGATTAATACATGGTAAAATGAAATGGCAGCAGAAAGAAGAAGTAATGCTTGATTTTGCAGATAAAAAGTATGACGTTTTATTTTCAACTACTGTGATAGAAGTAGGAATAGATATTCCCAATGCTAATATAATCGTAATCAATGATGCATTCAGATTCGGACTTTCTCAACTTCACCAGCTTAGAGGAAGAGTTGGAAGAGGAAATGAACAAGCATACTGCATTCTTATTGCCAAAGAAGGAATGGCTGCTAAATCTTCAAAAATGAATTTCAATTTTGAATACCTTTCCAAACAGCAGATTGAGAAAAATAAATCAGCTATAAGATTAAACTCGATGATAAAATATTCAAGCGGTTTTGATTTATCTGAAATTGATTTGAAGTTGAGAGGTCCAGGTGATTTGTTTGGAACAAAACAAAGCGGTTTACCTGAACTAAAGTTTGTTAGCATAACTGAGGACACCGAAATAATAATCAAAGCGAAAGAAGATGCCTTTAAAATCATTCATAACGATCCAACTCTTAACAATCATTCTAACCAATTAATCAAAAAAAATCTGCTTAAAAACTTCAAAGAAAATCTGCAGTATTATAACATTGCTTAATGATTTTTATAATGAATTTGTTAATAAATCTTGCATATAATTTTATAATAATTATATTGCAGTAAATTTTTTTAAAGGATTAATAAAATTATTAACGCTGTTCCAAAAAGAAGATTAAACGTTGTACTAACATTTAATCAAAAGCCTATGAATACTGGCTCTCCCACAGGTACCCCTAATTCAAAATTTTCTGACGATACTTATGCAGAGTGGGATTCTTTTGAAACAATTGATGCAATTAGAGAAGCAATTTCTATTTACCATAATGTTACATTAATTGAAGCCGATGAAAAATGTTTTAACAGATTTATTGAAGTAAAACCTGATATAGTTTTTAATATTTCCGAAGGTAAAAATGGTAGAAGCAGAGAAGCTCAAATTCCTGCTATATTAGAAATGCTTAACATTCCATATACCGGTTCCGATCCTTGGACATTGACAACTTGCTTAGACAAACAACGAACAAAAGAATTTTTAACATATCATAAAATACCTACACCAAAATTTTTAGTAGTTAATAGTGATATTGACTTAGAGAACTTCAGTCTTACATTTCCTGTAATTATTAAACCCATCGCTGAAGGTTCTAGCAAAGGAATTTTTAATTCATCTATCTTTAGTGATTTTGCAACACTAAAGACTTCGGTTTTAGAAAAAATCAAAGAATATAATCAGCCTTTTTTAATTGAAGAGTTTTTAGATGGAAGAGAGTTTACGGTTGGCATATTAGGAAATTCTCCAAATGCTGTTGTTCTTCCGATAGTAGAAATCAATTTTGAAAGTCTGCCAAGCGAATTAAATCCAATTTATTCTTATGAAGCAAAATGGATTTATGATACAACTGAAAATCCTTTGGATATTTTTAGCTGTCCTGCTAATCTTACAAACGAACTAAGTGATGCAATTAAGAAAATTGCTCTTCGTTCTTATAATTTATTTAATTGTAAAGATTGGTGCCGTATTGACATAAGACTTGATAAAAATAACATCCCGAATGTTATTGAGTTAAATCCTTTACCAGGGGTTCTACCCGATCCGAAGGATAATTCTTGTCTTCCAAAAGCAGCTAGAACATTCGGACTTTCATATAATGAATTAATTAATTCTGTTTTAAACTTTGCTATAGAACGAAACAAATTAGCTTAAAATGAAAAATAAAATATTAGTCTGTTATAACGATCCGGTTTCGTTATATGATAACTACTTGGGAAAGGAATTATCATCTAATGAAGAGTTTACAGATTTATCTGAAAAAGGTTTTTCTCAGCAGATAGATTTTATCAAAAACGAACTTGAGAAGAATTTTTCAGAAGTTTATACTCTAGGATTTAACAGAGATATTTTATCAATCATTAATAGTATTAAAAATATTAATCCCGATGTAATTGTAAACTTTGTTGAATCAATTGATGGGGATGCGGAGTATGAAAGTCATGTTACCGGACTTTACGAATTATTAGGAATTAGATACACCGGTAATTACGGATTTTGTTTGGCTAATTGTTTAAGTAAAACAAGAACTAAGCAAATTTTGTCATCACACAAAATAAGTACACCTAAGTTTTTAACATTAGCAGTTAATGAAAAGCTAGAAGAATCAAAATTGAATATGAGTTTTCCATTAATTGTTAAGTTAGCAAGAGAAGATGCAAGTATTGGAATTTCGGAATTATCTGTAGTTAAAGATTCAGCCGAATTAAAAAGGCAAATCAACTTCTTAAGAAAAAATTATAAGCAATCGGTAATTATTGAAGAGTACATAGAAGGAAGAGAAATTAATGTTTCTATTCTAGGAGATAAGGTTTTACCTTTATCCGAGATTAGATTTGACGGACTTCCGGAAAATTATCCCAAGATTATTACCTATGAAGCAAAATGGTCACCAAATTCAATTTATTATAAAAACACAGTTCCCAAATGCCCTGCTGATGTTTCAGATAAGTTGAGAATAAAAATTGAACAAATTGCCTATGAAGCATTTAATGCGTTAGGCTGCAGAGATTATGCAAGAGTTGATATAAGATTATCAAACAAAAATGTTCCTTATGTTATTGAAGTGAATCCGAATCCGGATATATCGGTTGATTCCGGCTTTGTGCGTTCTGCATCTTATGCCGGATTAAATTACAGTGATTTATTAAAAACATTAGTTGAATTTGCATTAAACAGAAAAGCATATGATACGACCTTTGCAGTTGAAGGATAAAGATACTTTATTCAAAATTATTAATTCAATTAATCTTTTTAGTGAAGATGAAAAAACTGTAGCAAAGGAATTAATTGAAGAGGTTCTTTATAATAAGTTTCAAGATTATTATAATGTTTTTGTTTATGAAAATGAAACTGACGGAAAAGTTCATGGTTATCATTGTACCGGTAAAAGATCAATGACAGAAGGTGTTTATGATATGTACTGGATAGCTGTTGATCCAAATTATCATAACAAAGGAGTTGGTAAGTTATTAATTAATCATGCAGAGAAATTTGTTAAAGATCAAAATGGGAATTTAATATTGGCTGAAACTTCATCAAAAGACTCGTACATAAATACGAGGTCTTTCTATAAAGCAAATAATTATGAAGTTCTGGCTGAGATAAAAGATTTTTATAAAAAGGATGACAACCTTATAATATTTGGTAAATATATAAGAATATAAAGGGCAACTACATGGAACTTTGGCAACAAATGATCCGAGACAGTGTTCATTCAGTAGATCAATTAGTTAAAAAATTTGGTCTAAAGAAAGAAGTAGCTGAACAACTTGATGAATTTTTTCAAGCAAGAATTAATCCATACTATCTCAGCTTAATTCGATATCCGGGTGATCCGATTTGGATGCAGTCAGTACCGGATAAAATTGAGTTAGAAGATATGGATGGGCTTGAAGATCCGTTAAATGAAGATATGATGAGTCCGGTTCCTAATATCACTCACCGATATCCAGACAGATGCCTATTCCTTGTCACAAGTCAATGCGGTATGTATTGCCGATTCTGCACAAGAAAAAGAAAAGTTGGTGATTCCGGTAAAATTTCTATGAAAGAATTGGAATCTGCTTTCAATTATATTGAACAGCATACCGAGATTAGAGATGTAATTCTTTCCGGCGGCGATCCTTTAATGCTTACAGATGTAATGTTAGAAAAAATCTTAAGCAGATTAAGAGAAATTAAGCATGTGGAAATTATTAGACTTGGTACAAAAATGCCCTGCGTACTTCCTCAGCGCATAACTCCTAATTTGGTAGATATGCTTAAGAAGTATCATCCAATTTATATTAACACACACTTTAATCATCCTTGGGAAATTACTCCCGAAAGTACTAAAGCCTGTACCATGCTTGCAGATGCCGGCTGTCCGGTTCAAAACCAAGCAGTATTAATGAAAGGTGTTAATGACAATGCGGAAATTCTAAAAGAGTTATTCCAGAAACTTCTAAAAATAAGAGTAAAACCTTATTATTTATTTATGGCAGATGAAACTAAAGGTGCTAGTCATTTTAGAACTTCTGTTGAAAAAGGTTTGGAAGTAATTGATAAACTAAGAGGACACACATCAGGATTAGCAATTCCTCATTTCGTAATTGATGCACCGGGCGGCGGTGGAAAAATCCCTTTGCTTCCTAAATATGTCCTTCATCAAGATGATGAAAGAATTATTATGAGAAATTACAAAAATGATATTTATGTTTATCGCAATGTGAATGATGAATTAAGTAAGAGCAAAGTTGAGATTGAAGTTGTAAATAATAAGAAGAACGGACATAGTAAAATTAAAGAGCCAAAAAATCTTAAAAATATACAAAAAATAGAAGTAGAAGAAATTACGAATTAAATATAGAGGCTGATCTTTCAGCCTCTTCTTATTTTAGTTGTTTAGAATATCAAGTAAATCCATTTCCAAAGTTTCAACCGGCGTTTCAATAATTCTTCCTTTTTCACCTTGATCATTAATCAAAATAAATGTTGGGACTAATTCAATATTTTTTGAATCAATATTACCGTCAGGTGAATTTTTATCCCTATCAACGGCAATAAGTGGAAGGTTATTTAAATCATAACTTAGCATATCTAGTATTTTCATAAATCTTGGTACTTCTCTTTTGCTATCGCTGCACCAAGTTCCCAAAACAATTTCAATTTTGTAACTATTTAATCTTTCTCCAATATTGTTTATAACTTCCTCATCCGGTTCATAGTTTTCAAATTCGGAATTATACCACCAAGCAAAACTTGAATCTTGAAAAGCATCAATATTGCAGTATCCAAGAAGCATCGGTTTTTCAGTTTTAGAATCGGTAACCATTTTATTTTGCGCAGAAATAGAAATGGAAATAAAAAGAATTACGAGAATTATTTTCATTATTTATCCTTATCCAAATTTTCATTTCTTATGTCTAGTCCCCAGAAAAGCTTATTTCGTAAAATCTGATAATAATTATTGCCGGGTACATGAACCAACCTTACAGGATGAATTGATTTAGTAATTTCGATTTTTACCGGTGCTTTGTAATCATAAACTCTTTGTCCATCGCAGCTTACTTGCACTTGTTTATTAGGAACTCTAATCTCAACAATAATTTTTTGATTTGAAGATACTACAAGAGGACGCATAGTTAATGTATGAGGCGAAATCGGACTAATTGTTATTGCATCAGAATTAGGACTAACAATAGGTCCTCCAACTGAAAGAGAATAACCTGTTGAACCTGTTGGCGTTGCAATTATAATTCCATCGGCAGAAAAAGTAGAGACATAATCATCATCAACTTTCAAGGTTATTTCAATCATTTTTGGCCAAGGACCTTTATCAATAACTATATCATTAATTGCATATAGTTTTTCTTCATCTGATTTTTGAGATGATATTCCATCTAAAGCAATTCTTTCGTCAATTGTATAATTTTCATTTTTTATATAATCCAAAAAGTCTTCAAGATTTGATAAGTCAATTTCTGCTAGAAATCCGAGTTTACCAAAATTTACTCCGGCTAAAGCAGTATTGTAATTCCTTGCATGAAAAGCAGTGTTCAGCATTGTTCCATCACCACCAAGTGATACAATTATATCACTGGTTTTAAACAACTCTTCATTAGGAAGAAAAAGTTTAGGATTAATCTCTCCTTCGTTAAATTCATCATAAATGTTATTGCTAATTGAGTAATCTAAATAACGATCATCCAATTTACTGATAATCATTCTTAACAACTCTCTAACATTAGCTTTAGAAGTGTTTGGAATTAGACCGATTTTCATATCAGTTCCTTTTTAACTCCCATAGTTTACAATATTTTGTAAAAACATATGCAGATGAAAATGATGCTAAAATAAATCCTTGAATACCATCAAGAAAACCAAGTTTGAAAAAATACATCTTAATAAAAATAAAAAACGGACGTAAAATAATATCGGTTACTTTAAATGATTTTTTCTTATTTACTAAATCTGCTGCAGCAAGAGTTGTGTACCTGTTAAATTTTTCAAAATAATGTTCGATTGAAGGATCGGTAAAGTGGTTTAAGTCATTTTTTAAGTGACCGACTTTACCTGTATAAACCAAATATTCGTGTACATTATTTTCACTAAACTTCACAAAATTTTTATTGAAAAGTCTTTCTACTCTGCCAGGATACCAACCGCTGTGTTTTATCCATCTTCCTAAAAAATAAGCTCTTCTTGCAACGTCAAAAACAACCTCTTCCTTTTCCCTCTTTTTGAAATTATTAATTTCATCGGATAATTCTTTAGTTATTGTTTCATCGGCATCAATCCAAAAAATCCAATCATTAGAAGCAATGTCAGCAGCGTTTTGTTTAGTTTTAGCGTAACCTTCCCAATCGGTAATTTTACAAATTACTTTTGAATATGACTCTGCAATTTCCTTTGTTTTATCTTTTGATTTACTATCAACAAAAACTATAATTTCATCTATGCAGTCTAATTGGCTTTCTATGCAATTTTTAATATTCTTTTCTTCATCTTTAGCAATAACAATTGATGATATTTTGATGTCGTTCTTCATTATTTTTTCTGTAATTTATAAATTTTATTAACCGCCAAATTCAAAGCAAGCGTAAACCAAACCATTGTAATAATTTCATGATCACCAAAATTCCATTCTGCCAATCCGGAAACTAAAAATCCGACAAAACTTGCAAATGAACCTAATGAAATTGTTGATAATAGCTTTTCATTCTTTACTGTACTATAAATTACATAATGCTTTTTTAGAATCATGAATAACATCATCATAACAATTATAAATCCATAGCTTCCTAAAATAACTAAAAGATGTACATAATTATTGTGCAAATGTCCGTATGTAAATTTTTCAAAAGGTTTTTTGTATTCTTTGTAAAGTTTGTGCAAATCAATATCACCAACTCCAAACAACGGATAATCTTCAAACATACGCAGACCAGCACTCCATTGATTAAATCTTTCCAAATTAGTATCATGATAAGGATCAATAATGGAAGCAAATCTATTTATTTTATTTTGTGTAATTACTAATTGATCTTTGTAAGGATAAAAATCAGAAATATTATACTCATTCTTATAAACTAGTTCGAATGTTAAATTCATATTGTTAATAAATATTTCATAAATTTTATTATCAAACGAAAGTGCAAAGATCTTTGATTTATATTTTCTAATTGATTTAATCCCATGAAGATTATTCTGATTACCGATTTCAAGTAAATTGCTGCTAGTGAATTTATAAATTTTCAATCCAGAATCACTCTGAACAAAAACAACTGAATCCGAAACCCAAACAAACCCAGAATAGAAATCGTATTCATCTTCAAATAGAAGTGAATCAATAAATCCGTTTTTAAGATTATAAATCTTTAATCTTTTTTCTTTTGTCGAATATCCTGCGATATGATTATTATCTATTGAAATATTATTGAAATTATTGAACTTAGGGTAGTTAACAAAATCAGATGGATTATTAAAAATGGTCAGCCCGCTGTCAAGATCTAGAACATAAAGTCTGTTTTGATAAACATCGAAATCAATACTTCTTCCTTTTGTATAAAATTTTGATACCTCTCGAATTTTATTGTTGCGGATATCAAAAAGAAAAAGCTCAAGATTTACAGAAGCGGCAAATATTGTACTGTCGTTAAGTTTATCTACATTTACTGCCGGATAATCAAGAGCATAATTATTTTTTAGGTTAAGTTCTGAATCTAATATGTTAATTCCGTTTTGATAATCGGCTTGTATAATTATCGAACTATCTGCAAATAAATTCCATGCTCTGCCTTCAGTTTCAATTACTTTTTCTTCTTTTGAATTGAGATTTAATACTTTTACTTCACTAATTGTTGATATTCCAAACAAGAGATAAAAGGCTGCAACTGAAGCTGGAACAACAATTAACCAAATCCTTTTTACTACAAGAATTATAAATAATCCGGCTAAAGCTCCAATCCATGCAGCTCTGGTATAACTTGCCAGCAAAGCAATAAATGAAAGAGCAAATAAAATAATCGATAATAGTTTCCATATAAGTTTTTGTTTTTCATTTATTACATAAGCAAAAAGAATTATTGTTGTAAAGCTTATCAAACCTCCTGCAGTCATAACATACTGAAAGGTTGAAGGTCCTTTTGATTCAATTTGATAAAGATGAGATGCAAAGTGTTTATAAGCATCAAATAAATAAATAGAAAAAGTTATTATTGAAGCAGCCAAAAATAGATAAAATACTTTTCTTAAATCAGCATAATTATTTACTGATGAAAAAACAGTATAAACAACCGGTATAAGAAGTACTCTTTTTAATAAATTATGAAATGATTGAGCTGAATCAACTGCAAATAGTGTAGATAAAACTTCGGCAGAAATAAAAAGAAGAAAAATTACTTCCAATCCCGTTTTCTGAAACTGAATTTCTTTCTTTTTTACCGACTTAAAAACAATTAAAAGAAGAGCACCAAAGTAACCAATCTGATTAAGAAAAATAGAATTGTTTAGTGTAGCAATAAACAGAAACAAAAAACTAATTAAAGCAGTGTTATAAATCTTATCATGTTTTGAATTCATAAATCTCTTAATCTCTAAATTGCATTTCGTATAATTTGCTGTAAATGCCGCTTTTATCCATTAATAAATCGTCATGTTTTCCAATCTGAACAATTTTTCCCTTATCCATAACAATTATTTTATCGGCGTTTCTTATAGTACTTAATCTGTGTGCTATAACAAATGTTGTTCTATCAAACATTAATCTTTCAATTGCTTCCTGCACTAATATTTCAGATTCATTATCAAGTGCTGAGGTAGCTTCATCAAAAATCATAATTGGTGGGTTTTTCAATAAAGCTCTTGCAATCGAAATTCTCTGCCGTTGTCCACCGGAAAGTTTTGTTCCTTTTTCACCAATGATTGTGTTGAATCCATTCGGTAATTCATTTATAAACTTCTCTGCGTTAGCTGCTTTAACTGCCGCAATAATTTTATCTTCGGGATAGTCTGTCAAACCATATGCAATATTATTTCTTACTGTATCGTTAAACAAAACAGTTTCTTGAGTTACAATTCCCATTAGTTTACGAAGGGAACTTAATTTTATTTTTTTAATGTCAGTTCCATCAATATAAATGGTACCGGAAGTGGGATCAAAAAACCTTGGTATTAAATCAACAAGAGTTGTTTTGCCGGCTCCGCTGCTTCCTACAAAAGCAATTATTTCCCCTTTTTTTACGGAGAGATTTATATCCTTGAGAATTAATTCATCGGAATCATCATAATGAAAAGAGACATTCTTAAATTCGACTGTATTGTTAAACTCATTTAAAGGTTGTGAATCCGGTTCATCTTTTATTGAAGGTTCTATATCAAGAATGCTGAAAATTCTGTCCCCGGCAGCACTGGATTCCTGAATTCTATTGTTAATGCTGCTTAATTCTTTAACGGGAGGCATTAAAGAAAAAATTGCAAATAAAAATCCTAAAAACTCACTTGCCTTTAATGTACCGTCTATTAGAACTAATTGTCCGCCGTAATAAATAATTACAACTCCAACAAGAACACTTAATATTTCGGTGATTGGTGAAGCAGCATTACGTATTCTAACCATCCTAAGAAAAATTCTTCTTAAACCATTTGTTTCATTTACGAATTTCTGGTTTTCAAATTTTTCCATACCAAAAGCTTTTACAATTTTTACACCTGAAATAGTTTCATGAATTACAGTAGTTAGATCAGCCATTTTTTCTTGAAGAATAGCACTCTCTTTTCTTAGTTTTATTCCAATCCATGCTATAAAAAAAAGTGAAAAAGGAAGAACGACAAAGGAAAATAAAGTAAGCTCCCAACTAATTGATATTGCAATGATCAGAAAAACCAATATTGTCAATGGTTCCCTAATAAGATTAAAAAATATAAGTGAAACGCTTGTTTGAACAACATAAACATCATTAATAATTCTTGAAATTAAATTGCCGGTTTTTTCTTCCTTAAAATAGCTCATCGGCAGCTTCTGCAGATGTTCATAAAGTCTATCTCTAATATCCTTAATTACCGTCTGCTCAACATACGCAAGAAAAAAAGCCTGCAGATAACCAAAGATGTTTTTTCCTAAATAAACGATAAAAATTAGAAGGCATATTTTAATCAGCACTTCCGATTGAGATCCACTGAATACAAATTCTTGAAATGAACTTTTCATATCATCAAAAAAAGAAGTGAAACCATTGGGAATAACTTCAGGAACATTTGTCTGCTCCAATTCAGTTGTTTGTTCGGTTTGACTATTACTTTGAAATAAAGTATCCAGAAGAGGAATAGTTAAATAAACCGAAGCACCGTTTAGTATAGCGTACATAATCGTAAAGCCAATAGAAAGCATTACATGCCTCCAATAAGGCATAACATATTTAAGTAATCGAAGATAAGTTTTCATTCGTTATTCCGGAATTTGAGGATATGTATAAATTCCCAAACCACATTTATGTTCAACAATTCTTATAAAACTATTCTTTCTGAAATCATAAAAATAAATTTTAGAATTAGTCTCAATTCCATCATCAAAAACAATAGTATTTCCAAAGATAAAAAAGTTTTTTATACCTTCGCCGTTTATTTGATTAACAATTCTTTGTTCATCGTTATTATAAATTATGAGCGTAGATTTAAGTTTATTTTTGTTTTTTTCTTGATATAATTCCGCAGTTTTTATGAAGGAAAAAGTGTCATCATAACTCCATTCGATTTGCAGAAGTTCTTCTGATGTATAATAAATTGCCGAAGAATCTCCCTTTATTTCGTTATAGAGCGAGATAGTGTTTAGAGTATCTTTAATTCCAGTAATAATTCTATACTTATTTGATGGTGAAAAGAAATTTAAATTTTTCTTAGGTGGAAGCGGAAATCCTCCTGAGAGCAAATCAAATTCTGATGAATCTCTGTTAATCAAATTGCCTTTAACTTCATATTCAAAGTGGAATCTTTTCATGATAGAGGTTTTTACGGAATCGAGATAATAGAAATAAAGATTAAAATTATCTTCCAGCCAAAAACCATTTATTAAATTTCCCTTTCCAATAATTCTCTTTCTTTTAATTGTTTCCTTGTAATTATCAAGGTAATATAATCTTGCATTTAATATGTAAGGAATTCCTCCTCTTCTTCCCCATGAAAGTGAAGTTAAGAAATAGGTAATATTATTCTCTTCATGCGGATAAAGACCAAAAACATTTCTTCCCCATTCACCCCAAATTAAATCAAATTTTTCAGTGTGAAAATCATAAGTATAGATTGAAGGAATATCTTTGAACAGACTGACAAATCTAAACTTTGAATTGAATTTTGATTTTAGAGAATCATTCTTGAATAAAGAATATTCTGTAATAACCGAATCTAAAATCAAATTTTCGGCAAACGATTTTGCTTCTTGATATTGATCGAAATATCCAAGAACAACTGAATTTACTTTATTTGAGGGAATATAAATTGTATCAAGTTCCAGTGTATTGAACTTGGTTATAGAGGATTGAAAATCACTTGTAAAATTATCTATTAAAATGGAATATGGTTTGTGCTTAATTTTTTGATCTTCAGAATTGGTGCACGATAAGAGCATGAATACAAAAGAAATTAAAAGAAGTTTGTATGTTATTGATTTCATTTTCCCCTCGGATGATGATTTCTGTGAACTTCCTTAATATAATCTCTATCAATATGCGTATATATTTGAGTTGTAGAAATATCTGAATGACCTAGCATTTCTTGAACGGCGCGAAGATCAGCCCCGCCCTCTATTAAATGAGTTGCAAACGAATGCCTCAAAACATGCGGGTGAACATCTTTTGTAATTCCCGCTTCCTTAGCATATTTGTCCAAAATTTTCCAAATTCCCATGCGGGAAAGTTTTGTTCCCCTTTTGTTAAGAAATACAATGTTAGCACTTTTTATTTTATTTTCAAGGATTGGACGAGAAAACTTTAAATATTCAGTTACCCAATTTATTGCACTCGTTCCAATCGGAACTAACCGTTGTTTGGATCCTTTCCCAATTACTCTAATCACTTCTTCGTTAAAAAAAAGATCGCTGATTTTTAAGTTAATCAATTCACTTACTCTTAATCCACATGAATATGCAATCTCCAGCATTGCCTTATCTCTTAAACCGAGCGGAATATCGGCATGATTTATTTTATCTAAAATTAATTCAATTTCGTTAAATGTTAAATATGAAGGAAGTTTACGAGAAATTTTTGTTGACGCTAATTTATCAACGGGATTTTTTTCTATATATTGATTTTTACTTAAGTACTTAAAGAATCCTTTTAAGGAAGAACGATATCTTGCAGTTGTTCCGCTTGAAACACCTTCTTTTTTTTGAATCTCAAAAAATTTTCTTATAAGCGGAAAATCAATTTCATTTAGATCATTTACTTTTTCTGATTCAGCAAAGTTTAATAATTTTGATAAATCATTTCTATAAGATTGAATTGAATTTTCAGATAAATTTTTTTCGAATTTTAGGAAGGCTAAATATTCTTTAAGGAATTCTTTCATTTATCAGCTGAGGCTTCGTTTTCCATTTCATCCTGTTTAGGATATCTAATTCTTTTGTGATGCTGACTAACTAAAATATTCAAAAATTCTTTTTTGATTTTTGTTAAATCACTAAGCGTTAAAGGAGCTTCATCTAATTGACCATCATCTAATCTTATCTTAAATAGATTGTTAATTACGTTTTCAATCTTTTGCTGATCAGGTTCATTCATTGCTCTTACAGTAGATTCACATGCATCAGCAAGCATTAATATGGCAGTTTCTTTTGTATTTGGTTTTGGTCCGGGATATCTAAAATTACTAATATCAACATTTTCTTTACCATAAAGCTCTTTAGCTTTCTCATAGAAAAATGATACTACCATTGTTCCATGGTGCATCGGAATGAAATTTATAACCTCTTGAGGAAGTTTATATTTTTCTGCTGTTTCTATTCCTTTTAAAACGTGCCCTATTATAATTTTTGCACTTTCTTCAGGTTTTAGATTTTCATGCAGATTTGCACTTCCCATTTGATTTTCAACAAAACTGTCTGGACTTGAAGCTTTACCAATATCATGATAATATGCACCTACTCTTGCCAAAGTAGAATTGGCGCCAATTGCTTCTGAAGCACTTTCAACCAGCGAACCAATAGTCATTGAATGAGAAAAGGTTCCCGGGGCATTTTTAGATAGTTCCTTCAGCATAGGATTATTAAAATCGGTCAATTCTAAAAGTGTTAGATCAGTAGTAATTTTAAATATTCTTTCGATAAATATGATTAATCCGTATGTAAGAACAGGACTTATAAGTGCATTCGATGCTGCAAACGCTGATGTAACAAGCATTTGATCTATTGGGGCAAATCTTTCAAACCCAAATGCAATTATTGAAGTTAAATAACCGATTAAAATAAATAAAAATGAACGAAAAATTTGGTTTCTATTCTTGATATCTCTAACAGTGTATGCTGCCAGCCCACCGGCTACAATGTTCATAACGGCAAATGCATAATCATTGCCTCTTAAACCGCCGGCAATTAAAGCGATTACTATTGTTCCGTAAAATCCTAATCTTGAATCAAATACAATTGTAAACAGCATAGAAAGAACCGGAACTAAAATCAACATTTCAACCGGAGCTTTTACATTTATTTGATGAACTAGGTAAGTTAAAAAACTTATGAATAGGATTATTAGTGAGATTAAAAGAAGTTTGTAATTATCGTTAAAAATTCTTTTTCTAAAAAGATAAAGATAAATAATGAACAAAGTAAAAATAACTAGAATATGAAGAAACTTTCCGATTGTTTGAGAAATTCTTCCCCAAATGCCTATTTCAGTTCCTTTCGCAATTCTATATGAATCAATTTTTAATTTTATTTCTGGTGTAATTCTATCATGCTTAGCAACAATTCTTTCATTTTCATTTACAATACCTACGTTTCTTGTAACCTTATTTTTGGCCAATTCAACAGCAGCGTTTGTCAATTCAGGACTATATAAAATGTTTGGAGCTACAAATCTGTATACATATTCTTTTACCGCATTACTTAGTTCATTGGATACGCCAAGCTGAGAAAGATAATCTTCAATAAAATCATTCAATAGATTTGAATCGTAATAATTACTTTTGCTTACAAGCTTTTCAAATTTCCCTTCTCTTAAAGCAATAGTATCTTTAGATATGTTTTCATATAACTGATTTAAATAGCCTCTTCTTTCAACAGCAAGAATTATATCTGATGAGATTCTAAAAAAATCATTTAAATTAAGGCTTTGTGATGCAGTAAGGCTGTTCTCTTTAATTCTGATATTCTTTAAAGTTTCATAAGCCTGAGGCGAAAGAAAGGTCTGCCTAAAATCATTTATCTCATCGGATTGATAAATATCCTTATCAATAATTTCTCTTATTACTTTATTATAACTTCTAATCGAATCTAAGGAACTGTCTATAACTTTTTCATCTAAAATAAAAACCGGATTCACATTTTGTAATGCTCTTTGAACTTCTCTATCGTACTGCTCTTTACTTTTCAGAATTTCAAATGTTGTGGAGGCTATTAAGTCTTCTTGGATCCAAATTGAACCGACATTAACTTCTGATTCTAATGCTTCTCCTTTGGGAAACATAAATACTATTAATCCGATAGTTAAAAGAAGTAAAAGTAATTTTACTCTATAACTAGTTTTTAATTTATTTTTTGTTTCCTGCTTCATGAATTATTTTTCTTTTTCACCTTGTAAAGCATTTCTAAAAATTCCGCTGTTCCGTCTTCATCATTTGTTTTTTGCGTAATATAATCTGCATTATTTTTTATTTCGGGAACGGCATTTGCTACAGCTATTTTTACAGCATTAGTTTTAAAGAGTTCTCTATCATTGTACCAGTCCCCCATAACAACAGTATTTCTCATTCCCAAATTAAGATGTTTAAGAAGTCGTTTTAATCCGGTACCTTTATTAACTCCATGCTTTCTAATTTCCAAATAATAAATTCCTTTTTGGCTGTATGATTTAAAGAAATTTGTATACAAACCCCATGTATAAGGAAACATCATTTTACTTTCAATAGTTTTAAGAGAGTTTTTATAATCACCCGCAAAAACTATTTCTAAAGTTTTTGATTTATGATAACTGCTGTATTCTTCAACTTCTTTATAATCTGCACCAAACTTATCAAGCAGATTTGGAATTAAGGAATTATGTTCAGTATAATAAATAGCTTCGTCAAGACAAAGTGCAATTTTTACAAGGAAATGATCAGCTAATTTAATTGCTCTCTTAACATACTTTTCTTTAATGTAAGATTCAGAAATAATTTGATTATTGGTTACACTTTTAATCAACGAACCATCAAGAGAAATTAGAGGAGTCTGCAGTTCAAGTTCTTGAGCATACTTAATAATAGCGCTGTGAAGTCTTCCGGATGCGAAAGAAAATCTTACACCTAAACTTCTAAGTTCTTTAACCAAATGTTTTGTAGATTCACCAATCTCACCGGAGCTGTTTAATAATGTACCATCCAAATCAAATACTACAAGCTGAATATTTTTTAAAATATCTTTGTTAATCATTTTAGTTTATTATACTCCAATCTTGTTTAGAGAGTAATTTATAAATAACAAAAAGAGAAATAACTGCGAGCAGAGTATAAATTATAGTTTCAGTATAATTCATAAAAAGAAGACTTCCAATAGCAAATAATGAAGAATAAACCAGAACAACTCCCATAAACCAACTCAAAAACATTCCCGCAAAAGCAGTATTAGTTTTAATTTCAGGAAGTTGATCGGAAATCTTCTTCCATAATATTCCACCGGGATAAACTTTTTTATAAAATTCTTTCAACTTATCATCATTTACGGGTTTAGTTAAAAATGTTACTGTTAACCAGACAAGTGTAGTTACACCGGTTAAATAAAAAAGTGATTCCGGAAATTTGATATCAAACAAAAGCATAAAAGGATAAACAACAAAAGGAGTAATCATTGCCGAAATTTCAGACCAAGCATTAATTCTCCACCAAAACCATCTTAAGATAAGAACTAATCCTAATCCCGCACCGCATTGCAAAATAAATTCCCAAGCGCCGGAAATTCTGTTAATAAAAAGAGTAACTATAACTGATACAATCATTAATAATATTGTAATAGCTCTTGATGCAAGAACATAATGATTTTCATCCCTGCCAACAGAGTAAAACCTTCTGTAAAGATCATTCAATAAATACGAAGTTCCCCAATTAAGATGTGTAGCAATTGTTGACATATATGCTGCAAAAAAAGCTGCAATCATTAATCCTTTTAGTCCGACCGGAAGAAAATCCCTCATAGCATAAATGTACCCCAAACCTTTTTCTGAATAGCTTAATTCAGGATAGATAACCAATGAAGCAATTCCAACTAAAATCCAAGGCCATGGTCTAATAGCATAATGTGCTACTTGGAAAAAGAGAGTTGCGAAAAGTGAATGTTTTTCATCTTTAGCAGACATCATTCTTTGAGCAGTATAACCTCCGCCCCCTGGTTCAGCACCAGGATACCAAGAAGCCCACCATTGAATTCCAATATAGGCTAAGAACGACGTTAAGGTTAATGCAAATGCTGTTCCATAAGATGAAGCATCGGCTTCAGAAGAAATTGTGGGAAAGAAATCAAAGATAAATTCCGGTAGTTTACTCTGTAATCCTTCTATTCCATTAATTTGCGGAGAATTAATTACAAGTACGGCAAGAATTATAGATCCACCCATTGCCATAAAAAATTGAAATGCATCGGTAACAACAACTCCCCACAAACCGGAAAGAGCAGAATAAAGCGCTACAAAAATCATAGCACCAAACACATAATAAATAACTATTGATTCTTCAATACCGAAAAATCCAGTTAGAATGGAAGTCATTGCTTTATTTACCCAGCCCATAATTATGATATTCATAAATAGACCGAGGTAAACAGCTCTAAATCCTCTTAAAAAAGAAGCGGATTTACCTGAATATCTAATTTCAGCAAATTCTGCTTCTGTCATTATTCCAGCTCTCCGCCACAATCTTGCAAAGAAGAAAACAGTAAGCATTCCGCCAAAAGCAAAATTCCACCAAACCCAATTTCCTGAAATACCATTTTTGGCAACAAGCTCTGTAACTGCAAGAGGAGTATCAGCAGCAAATGTTGTTGCCACAAGTGAAAGTCCCGCTAAATACCAGGGTAAATTTCTACCGGAAAGGAAAAATTCATCTGTATTTTTACCTGCTCTTTTTGAATAATAGAGTGCAATTAAAAGACTGGCAGCAAAGTAAACTGCTATGATTAGGTAATCTAAAATTTCCACAATACTTTTATCTATTTATTTTGAAGACAATTTACTTAATAGAGTACCGACAAACATAGTTGTTATAACACCAACTAAAGTGAACCATGTCCATGCAACCAATTGGAGAGAAATTACAGTAATCATCACAAAAATACCTGCTGTAAATCCGGCTAAAGCATCTTCCTGTTTTGCTTTTTTTACAAATAATCCAAGCATAAATGTACCAAGCAGACCTCCGTATGTGAAAGAGGCAATACTTAATGCAAGTTCAACAACTGTTTGAGGAGAATTCATAAAAAAGAGTGCAGAAAGTATAAGCATACCAGCCCAGAAGAAAGTAAACATTCTGGAAATTTTCAATTCTTTTTCAGGATTATCAATACCGGTAATTGGTTTGTATAAATCAATTAAAGTAGATGAAGAAAGCGAACTAATAGAGCCGGCAAGTGTTGACATAGCCGCAGCAAATAATCCTGCTACAATAATTCCGGTTACACCAACAGGTAATTCTTCAATAATAAATTTAGGAAAGATTTCATCCGATCTTATATCAAGAGTTCCGTAATATGCATAAAGAGCAACACCAACAAGCATAAAAACAATAAATTGGAAAATGATAATTATACCGCTTCCGATAATTGCTTTTTGTCCGGATTTTAAATCTTTTGTAGTGAGTAATCTTTGAACAATCAACTGGTCGGTTCCATGAGATGCCATTGAGAGAAAAGCACCGCCAAGCAATCCGCCTAATAGAGTGTAAGGATCGGAGAAAAAGCCGCTTATGCCGTTTGAAAATCCTAAATTAAAGACTGCTAATTTATCTGCAGAACTTGCTGCAGCAATAACAGACTGAACACCGTTTGGCAGCAGATATTCAATTAAATAAAATCCAGCAGCTAATGCGCCCCCTAAGTAAATAAACATCTGAATAACATCTACCCAAATTACTCCTTTAACTCCGCCGGTAACAGTATATACCAAGGTAATTAAAGTAATAAGAACAATTGCAGTTGGATAATCAATATCAAGCATAAGTTTAAGAGGAATAGCTGTAGCAAACAACCTTACACCATCAGCTGCAGTTCTGGTAAAAAGAAAGACTACTGATGAAAAAGTTCTGGTTTTATTGCCAAATCTGTTTTGAAGAAAAGAATAAGCAGTTTTCAATTCACCTTTGTTATATGCCGGAAGAAAATAAACGGCTACAATAATTCTTCCTATTAAATAACCGACAGTGACTTGAATAAAATTTAGATTTGATATGTAAGCTAATCCTGGAATTGAAATAAAAGTTAAAGTGCTTGTTTCAGCAGCAACGATGGAAAAACAAACAGCCCACCAAGGAACTGATTTTGAACCAAGGAAATAATCATTAACACTTTTTTGTTTTCCTCCCCTAATAACACCAAACGCCGCTACACCTATTAAATAGGCAGCAATAATAATAAAGTCAATTGTATTAATCACGTAGTTCCGCCTTAAAGCTTTTTAAGATCTTCTATTGCTTCTTCTATATTATTAAAAATTGGTAGTACTCTATCTAATTGAGAAATTTCGATTAAAGATCGTACATTTTTTGTGGGTGAAGCCAATCTAATATGGCCTTCATTTGATTGTAAAATTCTAAATGCAAGTAAAATTGCACTTAAACCTGAACTGTCGCAATATTCTACTTCGGATAGATCAATAATAAGTTTAGTTACTTCATCGGTATGTAGTAAAATTGTGAATTCCCCTTTTACCAAACCGGCTATTGATGCATCAAATCTGCTTTCATTTAATTTGAATACTGCTATATCGCCATCTTTTTTAAGCTCAAAATTGATATTATCGCTCATATTTTTCTCATCTGATAAATTAAGTTTATTAAAACATCAAAAGTGAATTTAACAAATTTCTATATGAAATTTCGGAATTAATTGATGAATTTGATATCTGGAAATTATAGTATAAATCCGATTTTTCTTTCTTAAATCCAACTTTATAATTTGAATTTGATTGTTTTGTTAAATATCCTGAAATCAAATTTTCTTTTGTTTCCAAATCAATTGTTATATCAAAAAGTTCACTTCTAAATTGATCCAGAAATTCTCTTTTGGGCAGATTCAACCAATTGTAATCATGCTCCTTAAGATTAATAATTTCTGTTGTATTTAACATCGATATTTTGACGGAAGCTATTCTCAAAAGTTTTATTGATTTCTTTTTTTCTACAAGAAATTGATACACTTCATCAATTTTATCTGCATCTTCCTGTAAAGTAGGAATGATCATTAAAATTTTATTTGATTTAGTAAAAAACTTATTGAAATCGGTTTCCGGATCTGCAAGTTTTCTGCAACTTTTTTCAACCGATTTTTCTGCTATTTTATATTTAAGCTTTTCAAACATTTTTATGAAATTAATTTAAGAAATTCATCTTCTTCTAAAATTTTAATGCCAAGTTTTTTTGCATTATCTAATTTTGATCCGGCACTTTCACCTACTACTACAAAATCAGTTTTTGCACTAACACTTGAAACAACTTTTCCCCCTTTAGCAATTATTTTATCTTTTGCTTCATCTCTTGTTAAAGAGGATAATGTTCCGGTTAAAACAAAACTTTTATCTTTTAATTCATCTGAAACATTTTCACTTTGCATCGATTCAAAAACTAATCCCGCTTCTTTTAATTTTTGAATGATTAATAGATTATCTTCATTTTCAAAATAAGTTTTTATGCTTTCACTTATTCTCGGTCCAATTTCGGGCACAGATTCAATTTCCTCAGCAGAAGCTTTCATCAAATTATCTATTGAATTAAAATGCAGTGCTAGTTTTTGAGCTGCTCCAGTTCCAACGTATCTAATTCCCAATGCAAACAGTACTTTGTTAAATGGTCTGGTCTTACTTTCTTCAATTGAATTTAATAAGTTTTCAATACTTTTTTTACCAAATCTTTCAAGATTTTCCAGTTCATCTTTTTTGAGATACAATTCATATATATCAGCAACGGACTTTAAATAACCTAAATCAACAAAAAGATTTACAATTGATTCTCCCAATCCTTCAATATCCATTGCACCGCGTGAAGCAAAATGCTCAATCTTACCTTTAACTTGTGCTTCACACAAAACATTCTGACAGTAAATCGCTACTTCACCTTCCGGTTGAAAAAGCTGTGAATTACAAACAGGACAGAATTTAGGTTTCTCAATTTTTTTTGATTCTTCAGTTTCAATTCTACTTACAACTTTAGGTATTACATCTCCCCCTTTTTCTATAATAACCAAATCCCCTTCATGAATATCTTTTTTAAGAATTTCATCGAAATTATGAAGCGTTGCTCTGGAAATTGTAGAACCGGCAAGAAGAATCGGCTCAAGTTCTGCAACGGGAGTTAAAGCCCCGGTTCTGCCAACCTGCCATGTTACTTTATTCAACTTGGTTTTTGCCTGCTTAGCCTTAAATTTATAAGCTGTTGCCCATCTAGGGGATTTTGCAATATTTCCCAAAATTTTCTGTTGCATAATTGAATTTACTTTAACAACAACTCCGTCAATTTCATAAGGAAGATTTTCACGCTGTTCGCCCCAATATCTGCAAAATTCAATAACTTCATTTATATCTTTGCAAAGTTTATAATTTGGATTAACCTTCAAACCAAGTTTCTTAAGTAATTCTAAATTTTCATTCTGTGTTTCAAACTCAAAATTTTGAGATGATAAAAAATAAACAAATACATCCAACGGACGGGATGCAACAATTCTTGGATCTTGAAGTTTCAATGTGCCGGCTGTAGAGTTTCTTGGATTTGCAAATAACTTTTCACCGGATTCTTCTCTTTGCCTGTTTAATTTTTCAAATCCATTTATTTCCATAAATACTTCCCCTCTTACTTCAATTTCGGAAAGGTCATTTTTACTATTTATATTTTTTAGCTTAAGTGGAATTGATCGGATAGTTTTTATATTATTTGTAATTTCTTCTCCTACAGTTCCATCTCCTCTTGTAGCAGCAGTAGTTAAATAACCATCATTATATTTTATACTTACTGAAACTCCGTCAATTTTTAATTCAGTAACATATTCAACAGTTTGGTTTGATGGAAGATTTTCTCTTACTCTTCTGTCAAAATCCTTTAGCTCATCTTCACTGTATGTGTTTGATAAGCTAAGCATGGGAATTGCATGCTGAACCGGATTAAATTCTTTGGTTAAATCGGAACCGACTCTCTGCGTTGGAGAATCCGGGGTTATAAACTGCGGATTTTCAATTTCAAGTTTTTCTAATTCTTTAAGAAGCTGATCATATTGATAATCACTTACTTTTGGTTGAGCAAGAACATAGTAATTATAATCGAGTTCTTTAATCTCTTCTTTTAATTTTTCAATTCTTTCTTTAATCGAACTCATAAGATTACTTAACGTTATAAAGTCCTTTTGAATCTATCATAACACTTTTCACTTCTCCTTTTTTACCGGAGAAATTAAGTTTTTGATTATTCATATAAATTTCAATTCCAGCACTATTACCAATCAATAATTCAAATTTATTTTTTGCAGCTAAAACTTTTTCTCTTCTTGGAAGAAGAATAAATTCAGTAGTATCTTTAGCATCTTTAACAAATTTGACCCATGAAGAATCAATAGCTTTTAAATTAATTCTCAAACTATCTGCAGCTGAAGTATTATCAATTTGATTTGAAGTTGTTTCTTCAACCTCAAATCTATCAGCATTTTCATCAATTAATTCTTCAACCGGATTTTCTTTCACAATAATGCTGTTGTCATTCTTTATAAATAAGAAATAAACCGCAGTTAAAGCACCAATTAAAATTACAGCACTTATTATAATTATTGAATTACTATTTGATTTTGATTTCGATTCGGTCGGTTCAGATTCATCTGTATCTGATTCAAATGCTTTTGTTTCCTGCGTAGGTTTTTTTTCTTCTTTCTGCTTTGGTTGTTTATCTTCAACCTTTCCTTTTTTTGCAAGCTCAAAATTTTTAAGGACTTCATTATAATCCAAATCAACTGCCTGCGCATAAGATTTTATGAATGCTTTAATATAAATTTCAGGAAGCACATCAAAATTACAATCCTCAATAGCTTTAAGAAATTTGATATCTATTCTGAATTTCGAATGAATTTCTTCAAGAGAAATACCAACTTCTTCTCTTCTTGATTTTAAATCATCTGAAAACTTCTTTAAAAGTTCATTCATAATATTTTCTATTTTTTCTTAAGTAATTTTGCTGCAAAAGCTCCGTCAGTACCATGAATATTGGGGAAAGTCTGGACACATCCGTTAGAATCCAAAATATCATCGTCAAAAATTCCATGTCCGCTAACTAATTCAAAATCAGGATGTTCAAACAAGAATTGTTTTATAATCTCATAATTTTCTTCAGGTTCAATTGTACAAGTGCTGTAAACTAAAAATCCATTTGGTTTAAGAAGTTCAGCTCCTTTATTCAATAAGCTGCTTTGAATAGGAGTAATTTTTCTAAAATCTCCAATATCTCTTTTCCATTTGATATCAGGTTTTTTAGTAAGTGTTCCTAAACCGGAACAAGGAGCATCGATTAAAACTCTATCAAATCCCTCTTCATTAAACTCAAGCGCATCAGTAACTTCCGTTCTAACATTTTGAACGCCTAATCTCTCAAGATTCTTTTTTAGGATTTTAATACGGCTTTCATATTTATCTAAAGCAACAATTTCACCTTCATTTTTCATTCTGTCTGCTAAAAGCCCTGTCTTACCTCCGGGAGCAGCACATAAATCAAGTACTTTCATTCCAGGTTTTACATCTAAAAGATAAACCGGAAGTGCTGTACTTTCATCTTGCACACTAAAATAACCTTTAGTAAAATATTCCCAATCGGTTATATTTACTAGGTTATGGAGCCTTACAAAATCGGGTGCATACTTTCCTTTTGAGTACTTTAGATTAACTTTTTTAAGAAGATTTTCAAACTCATTATAGTTTGTTTTAAGATTGTTAACTCTGAGCATTAACTTAGGTTTATCATTATTTGCAATCAAAAGCTGTTCAGTAAAATCATTTCCGTATCTGCTAATCCATCTTTTTACTATCCAAGAAGGGTGGGAATAATAAGCACTGAAATAATTATTAATATCCTCATCAGGATTGGGATATCGAATACCTTCTTTACTTCGAATAATATTTCTCAATACACCATTAGTTAAATCGGCAGGCTTTTGCCCTTGAAGCTTTTTTACAAATTCAACTGCTTCATTGACAGCTGCATAATCGGGTACTTTATCTAAAAATAAAATTTGATAGAGAGCAACGCGCATTGCATTTTTAACATTCGGAATACATTTAGAGAACTGTCCTTTATAAAATCCGTTAAGAATCCAGTCGATTCTACCGAGCCATCTAATAACACCGTGAACAATTTCGAAGAGAAGAGCTTTATCCTGCCCGGACAATTCAGAATTTTTCAACTCTATATCTAAAAGTTTATCCAGATATGCATCGGTTCTATCAATTCTATTTAGAACTTTTACAGCGGCTCCTCTAACACCAGAATATAAATTTAAACCGATATTTTCTTCTTGTATTTCGTTTAATTCATTTTCCATAAAAACCCATTAATCAATAAAAGAAAATACTAAAAATAATCTTTTTGAAAGAATTTTGGTTAAATAAGTTGGAAGGTATAAAAAAAGCTGCCTAAGCAGCTTTAGAAAATTTACTTTGTTTTCTTAGCGTATCTTCTGTTGAATTTCTCAACCATACCTGCAGAATCAAGAATTTTTTGCTTACCAGTAAAAAATGGATGAGACTTGTGAGAAATTTCTAATTTCACCAAAGGATATTCTTTTCCATCTTCCCAAACAATCGTTTCTTTTGTATCAACTGTTGACTTTGTCAAAAATGAATAATCAATCGACATATCCTTAAAAACAACAGGTCTATATTTTGGATGAATACCGTTTTTCATTTCTAATCCTCAAAAATAATTAGACTACTAAATTATAAAATTGTATAAAAAAATCCAATCAAAAACTTTAATTTACTTAACACCTTTTTTATTCGATTTAGCTGATAACGAATCCTCTTTAGATTTATTTTTCAGCAATGAATCTCTTTCATCTTTGTTCTTGATTATAAATCCCTCAAAATTTGAAGATTTTTCTCCGCCGCTTACTAAATTTGCGGGTGATGCTGGAGAAGAATTAACTGCTTTGCCATTTATAAATTTGTCAATATCAACCTGTTTGCTAGGATCAAAAGGAATTGCTGTTTTTTCTTTTACCACAACATCATTGGGCTGCACTTTAATTTTATTATTTACTGTATTTTTTTGCTCGGTATTAATATTCGTTTCTTCAAATGATGATTTATTTTTATCATTTCCAAAATCAACTACAGCAGATTGAGAGGTTAATTCAGCCTGTTTTGCAGAATCAATTACCTGCAGAGGAGAAAATTGAAGAAGACTGCTATTCTCAATTGTTTGTTCTGGAATAAAAAAGAAAGCTAAAACAGCGGCAGCAACAACAGCAGGAGCCGGCAGTATCTTCCAAAGAAAAGAGATTTTTTTCTTCTCAGTTTTTAATTCAAAATTTTTATTATTGATCTTTACCATCAAATTGTATTCAAAATTATCCGGTGCATCAACTTTTGGCAAAGATTTTAGTTTGTCTATTGTTTCTTTGAATTCTGTTTCTTCCAAATTGTAAAAGTTTTTTCCCATAAGCCTACTCTTTATAAATGTTTTTTAAAAGTTTTTGAAGTTGAGTTCTCCCCCTATTAATTCTGGATTTTACAGTTCCAATTGATAAACCTGTTATATCGGCAATTTCTTCATAAGAAAATGCTTCAATATCTCTAAGAATAACAACTTCTCTGTACACAGGTTTTACTTTCAACAAAGCTTTTTGAATCATTTTATTTTTGATTTCGCCGTCGGTATATCTATCGGGCGCCACAAAAGTTTTGTCTTCAATCTGAACCGGTGCTTCATCCTCATCAGTATGCAAAGAAAGAAAAGAACGACGCTTTCTCCTTTTCAACTCATTTTTTGCCAAATTTCCGGCAATGGTGTAAATCCATGTAGAAAACTTAGCAAATGATTTGTAAGAATCTTTGTTCAAGTAAAATTTAATCATAGTATCCTGAACTACATCCGTACAAATGTCTTTGTCGCCAAGAAAACGGTAAACAAAGTTCATTAAAGGATCTTTGTACCGTTTCACCAAAATTTCATAAGCTTCAATTGTGTTATTATCTTGAAACTCTTTTATTAACTCTTCGTCTTTTAATGAAGAAAGATTTTTATTCAATTATTTTTATACTCTATTTTTTTTGAAAGGTTTCACTAAAAATACAATTTTTACATGGAAAATTTAACGACCTTTTACAGGAAGAATAGTTGATACTAATTCTGCTGCAATTGTTTTTTCATCACTGCCAGAAGTCTTAAGTTCCAAATCTGCTTTAGCCAAAGCCCTAACTGCTCTTCTCAAATTTTCACTATCCCTAAAATATTTGGCATTAGTACAATTTTGATAAAAGTATTTTGAAGTTTTTAATTTTCTTGCTGCAATATCATCCGGAATTCTATCTTTTGCAAATTCAATTGATGAGGCAATTATTGAAAAAAACTTTGTAAGCATGCCAATTATTTGATTTATATCTTCACCATTTTCCAAAAGATTATTAAATGATTTGAGAGCTTTTACTCTTTCATTCCTCCCCAAAGCATTCAATAAATCGAAAACTGAATTTTGTCTTGTAGCAATTACATTTTTTTTAATGTCATCAAGAGTTATAACATCTTTTTCACCAACATACTCAATCAGTTTATAAATCTGCATTTCAATTATTGATCTTGAATCACCGACTAATTCTACTAAAGCTTCTGCATCTTCTTGAGAAATTTTTTTCTTTTTAGAATTAATAAGAGAAATTACAAGTCCGGCAAATTCTATTCCTTTAAGTTCTTTTGCTTCAAAACAAAAATTATTTTCAATTAAAGATTTATAAGGATCTGATTTCCCGTCCGGTTTCTTTTCAAAATGAGTAATTATTAAAACAGAAAAATCATTTGGTGATTTTATATAATCGGTAAGATTTTTTTTATCCTTAAGTGCACTAAAGTTTTTAACAACAACAAGTTTTTTCTCTGAACCAAATGGATAAGCAGAAACTGAATCTAAAATTGTATTTGCATTTATTCCTTTTTCACAATTAATTATTTCTTTATCAAGTTCACTTGCAAGCAAAGGTTCAACTGTTTTTTCAATTGCTTTTAATGCATTATCAATTGCAACTGAATCTTCTCCACACAGATAAAATACCGGAAGTAATTTTTCCGGCTTTAAATAATTTTTTACTGCATTAATATTTTGAATACTCATTTTAATTTTTCGTTTTTAACCGCATTAAAGAGAAGATAAATAAATCCTCCCCAAATAATTCCAGCAACAATTGTAAATGTAATTATAGCTAAAAAACTCATCTGTTCTTTTTTATTAATTCTACAATTTTTTTATTTAATAAATAAAGAATTATTAAAACAATAGACCATTGAAAAATTGCAGTCCCCAAATTTTCGGGTCTAAAAGGATTCCACCATTCCGCATCCCAAGAAATTGATGAAATGAGCCACCATCCTAAAAGGATTACAGCTTGAATCGGAATTAGATATGAAATCACAAAATTATACCATTTCCCAATTTTTACATCACTATCATCAGAATTAATAATTTCTTCTCTAAATTTATTTACACCGTATGTTTTAATTGAGTAAGCAATTATAGCGCCGCTTATTATTAATCCAACTCCCCAAACCCAATCTTGATTAGTAAATATATTTAAATTGAGTGCAGATGGAATTCCCAATAAAAAACCAACAACAGTAATAATTAAAATTGATTTTTTCTTAGACATTCCAAAATCAACCAGTGATCTTGTTGATAATTCAATCAATGAAATCAAGGAAGATAATGCGGCAAAAGAAAGAGCAGTAAAAAACAGAACAGCTAAAGATGAATTAAGAAATAAATTATCAGAAATTTTTGAGAATAATAATGGAAGGTAAATAAATGTTAAACCGGTATTTGCAGGTCCGGATTGAGTAATTTGATTCATTGCATCAACGGAGGATAAAGAAAAGACTGTTGCAAAAATCATAATACCGGCAATTAAAGAAATTGAATTATTTCCAAATCCAATTAAAGCTGCGTTTAGAGGAATGTCTTCCTTTTTTCTCATATAAACCGCATAAGCTAAAATCAATCCCCAGCCTGCTCCTGTATCCCATGCATTCTGGGTTAAAGCTGCTAGCCAGACTTTATAATCAAGTAAATATTCCAATTTGGGGGTAAAGAAGTAATTTAAACCATCAATTGCATTTGGAAGGGTTAATGCTCGTATTAATAACAACAAAAGAATTATTACTAAAGTAGAGACCAAAAATTTATTTACTTTTTCTATTCCTTTTACAACTCCTCTGTAAATAACAACTGCTGATATGCTGATTGCTATAAAATGGAATAGAATTGTTAAACCGCTTTCTGAAAACTGATTCCAGAATTCGAAGTGATTCTCTGTTATAAATAAATTTCCATTAACTGCTGAAGTTAAATAATAGAAACACCATCCGGTTACAACTGAATAATAAAACATAATTGCAGTTGAAACCAAAGCTACAAAAGCACCCAGCCACCCAAACTTATTTCCGGCAGTTAATGTAATAGCTCCAATTGGACCTTTACGAGTTGATTTTCCAAGTGCGAATTCTGAAATGATTAGCGGGAGCGACCAAATAAGCAAGAAAATTACCCAAGGAATTAAGAAAGAACCGCCGCCGTTTTGTGCGACGATTCTTGAAAATCTCCAGATATTTCCAGTACCAACAGCAATTCCAAGAGTTGCTAAAATTAATCCCCAGCGAGATGTAAAAAACTCTTGATGCTTCATTTATCTCAATTATTTTTTTCTTTTTTCTACAGTTACTTTTTCCATTACAACATCCTGCAATGGTTTATCGAATGGTTTTGAAGTTTCAACTTTTCCAATTGCTTGAACAACCTCTAAACCATAAATAACTTTACCGAAAACAGTGTGTTTCCCATTTAGCCAAGGAGTTGGAACTAGTGTAATAAAGAACTGACTTCCATTTGTATTTGGTCCGGCATTTGCCATCGATAAAATTCCGGCTGCATCATGCTGTAATTGAAGAACAATTTCATCTTCAAATTTACCGCCATAAAAAGATTCTCCACCTCTGCCGGTGCCGGTTGGATCCCCACCTTGAATCATAAAATTATCAATTACTCTGTGGAAAATAATTCCATCATAAAATCCTTTTTGGATTAGTCCGGCAAAGTTCTTAACAGTTTTAGGAGTTTCTTTTGCAAATAACTGAAATTCAATTGTACCCATATTTGTCTGCATAGTAGCGACTAATATTTCGTCATCAGCTAAATCAATTAATTTATCCAATTCACTAACCTCTTTATTTTGTTGATTATCTACTTTTTCTATTTCTTGATCCGTAATTTCTTTTGTACATCCAAAAGTTAAAAAAGAGAAGACTGCAAATAATATAAGGATTGACCTTTTCATTAATTTCCTCCTTTATGGATTTAATATATTAATTCCCAATAAAACAAAAATAGTTAAACCGATAAAAATTCTGTAAAAAACAAAAATAAATGTTGTATTGTTTTTTAGAAATCTCAATAAAAATTCAATTGTTAAATATCCACTGACGGCAGATGCAATTGTAGCAATAATTAAACTTATCAATCCTGATGAATCAATATATTCTAATGATTCATAAAACTGTAGAAGTCCGCTTCCTAAAATTGCCGGAACGGAGAGCAAGAATGAAAATCTAGCTGCTGTTTCTCTTTTCAATCCGATAAATAATCCTGCTGTAATAGTAGTTCCCGATCTAGATGAACCCGGAATTAAAGCTATTGATTGAGCAACACCAACTATTAGTGCATCTTTCCAAGTTATATCTTTCATTTCTTTTTTGAATTTACCGAACTTTTCTGCTAGAGCTAAAATAATTCCAAGTGCAATTAAACTGGAAGCAATTACATAAAGATTTTTTGTGAAAGCCCCTTCAATTATATCTTTAAAACCAAGACCAATTATAACAACCGGGATAGAACCAATAATTACATACCAACCTAATTTTGAGTGGGAAGACTGTTCTGAAAAACCTTTTCTTTTAAAGATATTATCCCGCAAGAACTCAATTGTAATATTCCACAAATCTTTCCAGAAATAAATTAAAATTGCGAGCAGTGTTCCAAGTTGAATCACTGCAATAAAGGATGTCCATCTTTCCGGGTTCTGATCTGAAATTAAATTCATCAGTTTACCGGCTACTGTTAAATGTCCGGTACTACTGATAGGTAAAAACTCTGTTAAACCTTGTATAATTCCCAAAAATATTGCTTCAATAGCGTTCACAAGTTCTCCTTAAAAAAAGTATGATATACCAATTCGAATTGATACTGACAAAGAATTTATATCTACAGATTGATTACTCACCTGTCCGAGAGTATTACCATTTTTATCTTCCGGTTGTCCAACAGAATCATATCTTAAATCGAGTCCGACATTCGCATAAACATTTCCTCCTAATAGGGTATGCCCTTGTATTCTTCCCAATAAGCCAAATCCAGTTTTTGAATAATTTAAAGAATTAACTGAAGAAGGAAGTTTTTCATCAAGACTTAATAAACGGGGACCAACGCCGCCGCCAAACTTAAATTTGTAACCTGCTCCTGCTATAACATAATAAGCTATTAAAGAAGGTTTATGAAGTGCATAACTTAAATCATATTGTCCAATACCACCGTAAGAAGTATTGTAAGAAAAATATTGGTAAGAATAATCCAAACCGATTTGGAAGGTATTATTGATTGTATAATCGACTTCAGCAAAACCTTCAACAGTAGAATAAAAAGTTGAAAGATTATCTCCGGCAGCAAAATTGATATTTATATAATCCTTCAATGAAGAATTATTTACAAAAGAAATTCCCATTCCGGCTGCAGCATCAATTTGTGCGTTAAGATTTATAAAGCCAAACAAAATTGTGAATATTAATAATATTTTTTTCATTCGTTCTTTCCGGTTGATTTAATAACACTTAAAAAATTCTCGGGCTGCAATCCATTTCTCTTTCGTTCATAGTTTATATAGATCAAAACAAAAAATGGAGATGAAACAAACAAAACAAAAGTTATAAAATGTGTTAATAATGCATATGCAGCTGCTATTTCCTGTGTAACTCCATAAATAATAGTGAGTACAAAAATGTTTATAAAATGATAAGAACCTGTTCCCCCGGGAGTTGGAATTACAATACCAAATGCACTAATTGTCATAACTATCCACGCCATTGAAAATGTTATTATAGTTATTTCATTCATATTTATCATATAAAAGGCAATGTATGAAGAAAAACCATAATTCAGCATAATTAATACGGTAAAAATAAAAGTCATTAGGCTGTTTTTAGTTCCTCTTAATGTTGCAAATCCCTCTAGAAGAGTTTCAAACACAGCATTAAGTTTATGAGCAGCCTTATGGGAAATATTTCCTATTAATTGAATAATTAGATTTGAGAGTTTAGATTTTAGTTTAATCAGGAGAATGAGAAAAACAACTAATCCAAGCATAATTATAAAACCAAGATTTACAGTAGATTTAAGCCAAGGAATAATCTCATACAAATCCCCATTATAAATAAGAACACTTATAAGGACAGAGATACCAAGAGCTATAATGTCAATTATTCTTTCGACTATAACCGTGCCGAACATAGATGTTCTCGAAATTCCTTCCCACTTCCCCAGAAAAAGAGCGCGATAAACTTCACCTAATCTAGGAACAAGACTATTAACTCCGTAGCCAATCATTGTAGCACCAAAAAGATGCATTACGGACACATCCGGTTTTATAGATGAAATAATATACTTCCATCTAACGGCGCGAATATAATGGCTTAAAAATGAACTAATAATGAAAAGTATTAAATAAGGAATTGACGTTTTAGAAAGCCAATTAATGGTTGTTTTTATATCTACATCTTTGAAGGCAAAATATAAAAGTGCTGCCATCAAAATAAAAGGGAGAGTATATTTTATAATGTCTTTTATTTTATTCAACAAATTACCTTAAATCAATAATCCGACAACCTTCCGGAATTTTAAATTGAAAAATAGAATCATCTTTTAATGAGTTTTCTTTAACATCAATAAGATCAAAAGCAAATCTGTTATTCATATTATCTTTTACATCAATAGAAGTTATTGTATAGCCTTTATTGTATTGAATATCTACGGAACTATACAAGGCGCTTTGGTCATCACAATCCCTAAGTCTAATTCCACTGTTAATTTTTTCAACTTTACAATTTTCAGAAAATCCACTTACATATTGATCAATAGAAAATATTGCAGGTTGATCACTTAAATTGTTTATTACTACTCTTTTATCAAATGAGTTGTAATTCCAAATTATACTGCCATTACTGCAGATTATTTGATTTTCAAACTCCACTCTAAATTTATTTCCTTTGGAATAGAAGAACTTTCCTTTAATCTTATTTTGATTACCAAATGAATTTGCTTTCTGAATAAATTGAGCTGAGAAGTTGTGTACAGAATTAAATTTATTTCTGAGCTTAGTAAGTTCATCTTCCGCAGTTTGAGCATTCAAATACAAAAATGAAATTACAAACAATAATAAAATTTTCATCTAATTTAGATTCCTTAATAATGAATCGAGCTGCTGCTCACTTTCAATTAAAACCTCTCTTGCCTTACTTCCTTCAGAAGGACCAACAACCCCGGCTTGTTCCAACTGATCTACTATTCTAGCTGCTCTGGAATAACCTAACTTCAATCTTCTTTGAAGGAGTGAAACAGAACCCTGTTGGTGCCTTACAATTACTCTTGCAGCTTCATCAAACATTGGATCGAGATCTGCTAAGAAACTTCCTTCGGACTGCATTTTCTTTTCAAACATTGACGGAAGAAAATATCTCTTAGAATAGCCTTTTTGTATATAAATATGGTCTGTAATTTTTTCTACTTCATCTGTAGTTATAAATGCGTTTTGAATTCTTACAGGCTTAGGCATTCCACCCGGTAAAAAGAGCATATCACCTCTTCCTAAAAGAGTTTCCGCACCATTCATATCCAGAATAGTTCTTGAGTCGATTCTAGTTGCAGTCTGATAAGCCACTCTTGCACTAAAGTTAGCTTTTATAGTTCCGGTAATAACGTTTACAGAAGGTCTTTGTGTAGCAACAATTAAATGAATACCGACAGCTCTAGCTAACTGAGCTAATCTCGCAATCGGTTCCTCAACTTCTTTTCCTGAAGTCATCATTAAATCTGCAAGCTCATCAATAATTACAACAATGTAAGGAAGTTTATGATGTTTCATTTCATCAGTATCTTTGGGTTTCCTTTTTGGATCAGCTACTTTTTCATTATAATCAACAATATTTCTAACGCCGGCTTTTGCAAGTTTGTTATAACGCTTTTCCATTTCATATTCTACTGCTTTTAAAACAAGCAAAGCATTCTGAGGATTAGTAATAATTTCCTCTTCTAAGTCTGGTGATACAGCAAGGAAATGCTTACTTAACTTTTTGTAGAAAGATAACTCAATTTTTTTAGGATCGACAATAACAAATTTTACATCAGAAGGATGCTTCGCATAAATAAGTGAAGTTATCATCATGTTTATACCAACACTTTTACCGGCACCGGTAGAACCTGCAATTAATAAGTGAGGCATTTTTGCAAGGTCTGTTATATAAATATCACCGGAAATAGTTTTACCTAAAGCCAAAGGTAATTCAGCTTTAGATTCTTTTATTTTCGCAAGTACCGATCTTGCATTTACAAGCTGGGCTTCGGCATTTGGTATTTCTACACCTATTGCACTTTTGCCAGGAATAGGTGCAATAATTCTTATTCCTCTGGCAGCTAAGGCTAAAGCGATATCATGTTCAAGACTTACAATTCTGCTGATCTTTACACCGGGAGCCGGAACAATTTCATAAAGAGTTACAACAGGTCCAGGAGTAACATCAATATCTTCAATCTTAATATCAAACAGAGCAAGTTTATCTTTCAGTAGTTCTGCGTTGCGTTTTAATTCTGTTTCCGGAATCTTAACATTTTCTAATTCCGATTGAGTAAGCAGATCCATTGAAGGGGCTTTGTATTCAATCTTTTCTTCCCATTGATTTGGAAGTTCTTCCTCTTCTTCAAAATTTATTGGTTCATCGGGTAAGTCTGTTTTAACTTTCTTTTTTTCCTTATTCTCTTTGGGATCTGTATTTTTATCAGCCTGATCAATTGCATCATCTAAAAAAGTTGTTTCTACCAATTCTTCAGTTTGTTCTTTCTGTAAAATTCTTATTCTAGTTTCTTCTTCAATCTCTTCAGGAGTTTTAGCAATTACTTCTTCATCAGTGGTTTCTTCTTTTGGTTTTTTCTTTTTCAGCTTTTTAATTTTATCAAGATTTGATAAATTTTCTTCATCTTTGTTATTAATTCTAATTTTTGTATCTGCTTCTTCCGATTCATCATCATTAAAGGCACCGGAAAAAATATCCTTTATTCCATTAATAATTTTTTCGAGTTTAATATCAAAGGTTATAAAGAGAACAACAAACAAAAGAGTGATTAAAAATATTATACTTCCCAATCCACCAATTAATCTGCTCAATCCTTTACCAAAAAATCCACCAATATTACCTGAGAGTTCATTGATTTCAAAAAACAAGTTTATTTCTGGACTAAATCTAAGTACGCCAAAAAATGTTGCTAAAATTACTGCAATTGCCAGAGTAAAGTTGGAAATGTAAACAGCAAGTTTGAACTGATCTTGTTTTATGATTGATAATCCCCAGACAAACATAATAACCGGAAATGCTATCGAAAAATATCCTAGTGTGGAATTGATTAAGAAATTAGAAATAATTACACCGAAGATATTTAAAAAGTTATTTGTGTTTTTTAATTTGGTTTGAAATTCGGGATTATCGGAAAATACTTTGAATAGATCAGTAAAAGAATAACCTAGTGCTAAATCCGTTCTAGAGTATGATAAAATACTTAGAAGAATAAGTAGAGCAAATACAGTTAGAAAAATCCCCAGAATTTTTTTCTTTTTTTCCAGCGATATAATGAAATAATTTTCTCCGGTAGAGGATTCCTTTGTTTTTCTTTTCTTTGCCATCTTCTCCCAGTCTAACTTTCACTTTCAACACTTTTTTCTGATTCTGTCTTTTGCAGCTTAATTACTCCAGAATCATAATAAGGAATTATATCATGCGTATTCAATTTTGCACAGATTTTAATATCTTCACTAAAACCGTTTTCAATAAGGAGTTTACCATGTTCGGTTTGAGAAAGCATTTTATTTAAACTTTTTCCGAATGATTTATTCAAAGTAACACTTGCATTTGATGCGTCGGTTAATTCAATTTCTTCATTCATTTTTAACATTTCCGTAATTAATTTACCGGCACAAATAGTATCTTCCAAATTGAACATTCCGTTTGTACCTGAACATACAATTACAACATCTTTATTGAGTTTAACTAAATGTTCTGCAATTGCATTTAGATTTCCAAAGGAGCAAATAAATAAATTTTCAGAAAATTTGGCTCTTACAATTGCCTTTGAACCATTTGTAGTATATAGAATTATTGATTTTCCTTTAACGGTTTCGGTATTGTATTCTATAGGAGAATTGCCTAAAGCAAAACCTTCAATTTTTTTAGTATTTCTTTCACCGCCAAGGAGTGTTTGTCCGCCAAAAGCATTACCGGAAACTTTCATAGCAAAATCAACAGTATTAACGGGAATTATTTCTCTTGCACCATTTCCCAAAGCTGTAACAATAACTGAAGTAGCTCTTAAAATATCTATTACTACAGTTGTTTTACCTGTAAAGTATAAATCATCTGCATTTAACGGCGATAATAAAACATTAACTTTCATAATTATTTTTTCACAAATGGAAGTTTAACAATTTGAGCAGAAATTTCTTTTCCTCTAATAAGAAAATTTATAGTATTTCCTTCAACAGCCAAATCAGATTGAACATAACCCAGTGCAATTGCTTTTTCTAAAATTGGACTTACAGTTCCGCTTGTAACTATTCCAACTATTTCTCCATTTACACTTAATTCATAACCTTTTCTGGGGAATGCTTTTTCATCAGTTGTTAAAGCAACTAATTTTCTTTTAAGACCTGCTTCTTTTGCTTTAATTATATCAGCACTTCCTAAGAATTCACCTTTTTTTAGTTTTGTAATCCAGCCAAGTCCGGCTTCAAGAGGATTAGTAGTTTGGTCAATATCATTTCCATAAAGGCAGTATCCCATTTCTAATCTTAATGAATCTCTTGCACCTAATCCTACTGGTTGAATATCATATTCTTTACCGGCTTCAAAAACTTCATTCCAAATTTTTTCAGCTGTTTCTTCATCACCTTTGAAATAGATTTCGTAACCAAGCTCACCAGTATAACCGGTTCTGGAAACAATCATTTCAACACCAGCTATTTCTGAAGTGAAAAATGTATAATATTCTAAATCAATTTCTTTGTTACAAATTTTCTGTAAAGTATTTTTTGAATTTGGACCTTGAATTGCCAAGAGAGAATAAGCATCACTTTCATTTCTTAATTCGACACCAAACTTATTATTCTTAACCATCCATTCAAAATCTTTATCAATATTTGAGGCGTTAATAACAAGCATGAAATTATTTTCATCTACTCTATAAACTAATAGATCATCAACTATACCGCCGTTTTCATAACACATTGCCGAGTATTGAACTTTACCGGAAGTAAGTTTTGAAGCATCATTAGTTGTAATATACTGAACAAAATCCAAAGCCTTTTCACCGGAAACAAATACTTGTCCCATATGCGAAACATCAAAAACACCTACCGAATTTCTTACAGCTTTATGCTCATTAATAATTGATGAATATTGAATAGGCATTTCATATCCAACAAAATCAACAAGCTTAGCATTTAATTTTTTGTGTACCGAATTAAATTTTGTCTTTTTCATTTATTTGCAATCCTACTTTTGAGTTTTCTTCCAATCACTCAAGAATTTTTCCAAGCCAATATCGGTAAGTGGATGATTAAATAATTTATTAATAACATCAAAAGGCATTGTGGCAACATCTGCTCCCATCATTGCAGCTTCAACCAAATGAAGCGGATGTCTGATACTTGCAACCAACACTTCTGTTTCGAAATCATAATTTCTGTAAATTGTTACAATCTGTTCAATCAAATCCATACCGTTATGACTAATATCATCAAGTCTGCCAACAAAAGGGCTTATATAAGTTGCACCAGCCTTTGCCGCCAATAATGCTTGAGAAGGAGAAAAACAAAGTGTAACGTTTGTTTTAATACCTTCACCCGATAAAGTTTTTACTGCTTTTAATCCCTCTTTTATTAAAGGAACTTTTACAACAATATTTTTATGAATTTTTACTAAATCATGTGCTTCTTTTATAATTCCATCATAATCTGTTGAAACAACTTCAGCGCTAATTGGACCGTTAACAGTTTCAGTAATTTCTTTAAGAATAGTTAAAAAATCTTTCCCTTCTTTTGCAACCAATGAAGGATTTGTAGTAACGCCGTCTAATATTCCTAATGCTTCTGCTTCTTTAATTTCATTAATATTTGCGGTATCGATAAAAAATTTCATTATTTCCTTTTCCTTCAATTGTTTTTAAGTCAATTCAAAAAGTAACAAAAATTAAAATGATTTTATTGTAGAATAATTATCTCAATTTTCTTATACAAATTCTTCTGTCAAATCCTTACCGGTTTTTGAAGAAATAATTTTGAAAGTCTGTAAATTCAATTTATCATCTTCAATAAGTTTCAATCTGAAGAAGTATTTCAATCTCAGTTTGTTGAGTGTACTTCTAATAGAATTTTCTCTTAAGTGTCTTCCCAAAGTTGGATGAACAACCAATTGAAGTGATTTTTCTTTACCTTCAATTTTGTAACGTTTCAACCAATCTTCAATTTCATGAATTAAGTTAGACTGTTTTACTAATAACCCGGTACCTGCACAATAAGGACAAACATCATGCATAGACTGCAAAATATTTTCTCTAACTCTTTGTCGTGTAATTTGAACAAGACCAAAATCCGTCATAGGTAAAAGAGCAACTTTTGCTCTGTCTCTTTTAAATTCCTTTTTCAGTTCATCATAAATCTTTTTACGATTCTTCTCATCTTCCAGATCAATAAAATCTATAACAATCAATCCGCCGATATCTCTAAGTCTTAACTGCCGCACAATTTCTCTTGATGCTTCCAAGTCAGTTTTAAGAGAATTAAGCTCCTGATCTTTTTTAGCTGCATATCTTCCGCTGTTAACATCGATCACAACCATAGCTTCGGTGTGTTCAATTACAATATGTCCGCCGCTTGGAAGTGCAACTTTTCTACCCATTAAAGCTTTAATTTGCTCTTCAATTTTGAATGCTTCAAAAATCGGTTTCTGGGATTTATAATACTCTACTTTTTCGGCTAAAGTGGGTTGAATAAATTTGAGGTAATCTCTTATTTCTTTATAAATCTTTTTAGAATCGACAATTACTTTTTCAACATCATTGGTAAAAAGATCTCTTATAACACTAATTGTAGTACCAAGATCCTTAAATATTAGAGAAGGCGGAGTATGTTCTTTTGCAAGTTTTTCAGTTTCCTGCCAAGTGTTTAAGAGATATTTTAAATCTGCAGCAAGAAGATTTTCCTCTTGATTTCTAGCAGCAGTTCTGATAATCAATCCATAATTTTTAGGAATAATTTCACGTGCAATTCTTCTTAATCTTTTTCTTTCTCTAAAATCACTTATCTTTTTTGAAACACCGACCTTATTATCAAACGGTAATAAAACACAAAATCTTCCCGGAATTGAAATAGAAGAAGAAACTCTTACCCCTTTATCCTTAACAGGTTCTTTAATAATCTGAACAAGAATATCCTGCCCTTTATGAAGTTTAGGAACAGTTGTTTCTCTTTCTTCAGTTTTTTTAGAAGCAGCCGAACTGTTTCCATTTCCATTTTGCGATGTTTCATCATCATCAATATCATCGGCTTCATCGTCGTCATCAAACAATGATTGTAACGCTTCTAATCTATCTCCTATGTCGGAGAAATGAAGAAAAGCATCATGTTTAAGACCAATATCTATAAATGCAGCTCTGATACCTGGAAGAACCCTTGCAACTCTTCCTAGATGAATATCACCAACCATTCTTTTTTTGTCGGCATTATCAACAAAAAAGTCAGCTAAATTTCCATCTTCAGTAAAAGCAACCCTAGTTTGAGTTACTGAAGAATTAATAATAATTTCTTTTCTCATAAAATCTCTTTTAATTACCTAACCGGCAACAATTACTTTGTTTTCTTCAAGCCAGAATAAAACTCTTCTTTTAAAGAGATTATCAATTTCATTTAAGTCTTCGGGCTTGTAAACATCCTTTTTAATTTTGTTTGAATGCTCTTCTATAAAATCCTTTAGTAGAATTATATCGTTAATTTTAATCAGACTATCAATCAATGATGTAATTCCATTAAAGAATCTAAAATACCAAATAATAAACTTTTTAGCTCTATGAATTGCTCTAATTTCTCCATATTCTCTTACAAGCAAATTTATGTGTTCTAGTGCGGCATCTTTAACTTCTTCTATTGAAGGTTCGCCGGGATCGATTCCATTTTCCATCATTTTGTTAAATCTGTTAAATAAAAACGGATTACCTAAAGCACCTCTGGCAACCATAACAGAATCACATCCGGTTTGTTCAATCATATTAACAGCATCTTTTGCAGAAAAAATTGAGCCATTTCCAATAACTGGAATATCTATATTTTCTTTAATTTTTCTTAACCATTCCCACTCTGCATCAATATAATATCTGTCTTCTCTGGTTCTAGTATGCACGATAACAAAATCAGCTCCGTTTGATTGGGCTATTTGTGCATTTTCCAAAATATTAATATTTGATTTATTTTTACCCAGTCTCATCTTAACAGAAATTAATGTATCTCCCGAAGTATCCTTCATTGATTTAATCAATTCACCCAAAAGTTTAGGATTATCTAAAATAGTAGCTCCCATTTGATATCGAGTTACTTTATTAACCGGGCAGCCGCAATTTAAATCTATTACATCCGGAGAATATTTTTTTACTTCAGTTACGGATTGAGCTAATGTGAGTGGATCATTGGCAAGAATTTGAACACCGATTGGTTTTTCATTTTTACTGAAAGCTAAATACTGGAGAGTTTCAAACTCATTTTCAACAACTCCTTTTGCACTTACCATTTGGGTGAAAGTTAATCCGGCACCAAATTTCTTGGAGATAATTCTAAAAGGAGCATCTGTTACTTCAGCCATTGGAGCGAGCCAAAGTTTATTTAATAATTCCATTTTAACAGCTTTCATCAATATTACTCTTTAAATACAAAAAATGCTGAATGTTGCCATTCAGCATTAATGTAATTACTTAATCCTGATTCTCTGAATCTTCTTTTTTATCTTTATCGGTTTTATTTTCCAACAAAGCTTTTCTTGAAAGCGAAAATTTACCGTTTTCAATTTTTAGAAGTTTCACTTGAACGATATCACCTTCTTTAAGAAAATCACCAACTTTATCTACTCTTGAGCTATCAATTTGAGAGATATGAAGCAAACCTTGCTGTCCAGGCATAAATTCAACAAATGCACCAAAATCAGCAATTTTAACAACTTTACCTTGATATGATTTTCCTATTTCAGGACTTGCTGTTAACAATTTTATATATTCTTTTGCTTGTCTAGCTTTTTCAGCATTTTGACCGGCAATATTTACGGTTCCATCTTCATCAATATAGATTTCTACGCTGTATTCTTTCTGTAAACCTTGAATAACTTTTCCGCCTTGACCAATAACAGTACCAATTTTATCAGGACTAATTTTAGTCATCAATAAAGTAGGAGCATGTTTGGAAATAGAATCCCTTGTTTCAGTAATTGCTTCATTCATTTTTGATAAAATATGAAGTCTGCCGTCTTTAGCTTGAGCTAAAGCTTTTTCCATAATTTCGAAAGAGATTCCTTGAATTTTGATATCCATTTGGAAAGCTGTTATTCCGGTAGCAGAACCGGCAACTTTAAAGTCCATATCACCAAGATGATCTTCATTTCCTAAAATATCAGAAAGGATTGCATACTGCTCTCCTTCTTTAATTAATCCCATTGCAATACCGGCAATAGGAGTTTGAACCGGAACACCGCCATCCATCATAGCCAATGAGCCTGCACAAACTGTAGCCATTGAAGATGAGCCGTTAGACTCTAATATATCAGAATTAATTCTGATGATATAAGGAAAAGCTTTTTCATCAGGTGCTATATATTTAAGTGCTCTTTCAGCTAAATTGCCATGACCAATTTCTCTTCTTCCCGGTCCGCTGTATCTTCCGGTTTCACCAACACTAAATGGAGGGAAATTATAGTGAAGAATAAATCTCTTTTTATATTCCTCAGTTAAACCGTCAATAATCTGTTCATCTCCTTTTGTACCAAGAGTTAAAGTTGTTAAACTTTGTGTCTCTCCTCTTGTAAAAAGAGCCGAACCATGAGTTCTTGGTAAAATACCGAGTTCAATTGATATTGGCCTAATTTGAGTAGTTGTTCTTCCGTCTAATCTTTTACCTTCATCCAAAATTCTTTTGCGCATTAAATCTTTTTCCATATCGTGGAGAATAGTTTTAATGTCTTTTTCTGATTCAGGATATTTTTCTTTAAGAGCTTCCAAAACTTCTTCGGTAAGTTCTTTATTTTTCTGAGATCTTTCCTCTTTAGCTAAAGTAGTAGCAACAATAGAAGCAAATTTTTCTTTAGCCAAAGCATTAACATCGCTAAGTAATTCGGGATCAAATTCTTTAGCTTGAACAACCATTTTAGGCTTACCGGTTAGTTCTCTTAATTCATGCTGAACAGCAACAATTTTCTTGATTGAATCATGAGCAAGTCTTAATGCGTTCAGTAAATCTTCTTCAGAAATATTTTTAGATTCACCTTCAACCATTAAAAGAGAAGTTTCTGTACCACCTACAACTAACTCCATATCACTTTGTTCAATCTGCTGATTTGTTGGGTTAACAATAAACTCACCATTTACTCTGCCCACTCTAACTTGGCCAATCGGCTCCAAGAAAGGTATATCTGAAATATGAAGCGCAGCAGAAGCACCAACAGCAGCTAACACATCAGTATCATTTTCACCATCAAACGAATAAACAAATGCAGCAATTTGTGTATCATTTTTATAATCATCAGAAAATAGTGGACGAATTGGTCTGTCTATTAATCTAGATGATAAAATTTCTTTCTCGGTAGGTTTACCTTCTCTTTTGAAGAACCCCCCGGGGAATTTTCCTGCTGCAAATGATCTTTCTTTATATTCTACAGATAGAGGGAAGAAATCTTGATCTTCCTTTGCTTCGGTTGAAGCGACTGCAGTAACTAACACCATTGAATCGCCGTAACGAACCATAACAGAACCATTAGACTGTTTAGCATATCTGCCGGTTTCTATTGAAAGTACTTTTCCCCCTATTTCAACTTCTTTACTGAACACCATTCCTTAACCTCTTATTTTCTCAAGTTCAATTCACTAATAATTGTTCTATATCTTGCAATATCTTTTTTTGCAAGGTAATCGAGCAATCTACGTCTTTTACCAACCATCATCATCAATCCTCTTCTTGATGCATGATCTTTTTTATGGGCAGAAAAGTGATCTGTCAATTTGTTAATCTTTTCTGTTATTAAAGCAATTTGAACTTCAGCTTTACCGCTGTCTTGTTCATTTTCACCATATTTTTTAATTATGGTTGCTTTTTCTTCTTTTGATAAATTCATTTTTTACCTCTTTATTTATATTATTCGATATAACCCCAGTAATTAAACCGGGTGTTAATTAATTAGTTTGCTTAAAAATTCCTCTGCAAAATTTTTGTCTTTTGTAATCTGATTGATTAATTCCTCTTTAGAATTAAATTTCTTTTCGCTTCTTATTCTTTTTATGAACTCTATTTTTATTTCTTTTCCGTAAATATTTTTATTGAAATCAAAAATATGCATTTCAATTACTTTGTTATTTTCATTTTCAAATGTAGGTCTAATACCTATATTCATTATTCCATATAGTGATTGATTATCAAGAGATGCTTTTACAATATAAACACCATTTGCCGGAACCAGTTTATAAGGATTATCAATTTCAATATTTGCTGTTGGAAAACCGATTTCTCTTCCTCTTTTTGCCCCCTCAACAACTTTGCCGAAAAATGAATAATTTCTTCCCAGGTAAGAGTTAGCTGTATCAACTTCTCCTGTCTGAAGTAAATTTCTTATAACAGTGCTGCTAATTGTATCACCTTCGGATTGGAATTCATCCATACAGGTAACATCAAAACCATATTTAATTCCAAATTCTTTCAAAGTTGATTTATCACCATTTCTGTTTTTCCCAAATTTGTGATCATACCCGATAACCACATGTTTAGCATTTAACTTATCAATCAAGTAATTTTTAACAAAGTCATCCGATGAAATTTTAGCAAATTCCATCGTAAAATTTATTACGAACAAATTGTCAATTTTTAATTCCTCAAAAAGTATTTTCTTTTCATCAAGGGTTGCCAAAAGCTGCATATTATAATCTTTAGAAACAACTGCACGAGGATGAGGATCAAAAGTTACGACAACACTTGTTAATTTTTTTTCTTCAGCTACTTTTATCACTTTGGAAATAATTTGCTGATGCCCTAAATGTAAACCGTCAAAAGTACCAATTGTTAAAACACTTTCTGCAATTTTAAAATTACTTTTATCATTATATACTTGCATCAAGCTCTCTTAATTCCTTCAATTCATCAGTAAGTAATGCATCTTCAACTTTATAAAATCCGATTCTTGTTCTTCTAAGCTCAGTTAAATAACCACCGCAGCCTAATTCTTCGCCTAAATCATTTGCTAAAACTCTTATGTATGTCCCTTTTGAACATTCAATTTCAAATTTCACAAAAGGAAGCTCTACTTCCTTTATTTCAAACCTTGCAACGTTTACTTTTCTCGGTTCTCTTTTAATTTCCCTCCCTTTTCTGGCAAATTTATATAATGACTTTCCATTATATTTAATTGCAGAATACATTGGAGGAATCTGTTCTATTTCTCCTTCAAATTTCTTTTTTGCCTCAACTATTATTTCTTTTGTTAAATGATTAAAATCACCTACAAAAATTGGCTCAGTTTCAGCATCCATTGAAGGAGTTTTTTCACCAAGTTTAATAGTACCGGTATATGTTTTGGACAAATCTTGAAATTCATAGATTTGCTTTGTCATTTTTCCGGTGCAGACAATTAAAAGTCCGGTAGCAAAAGGATCTAAAGTACCAGCATGACCGGCTTTTTTAATCTGCAGAATTCTTTTAATTCTGCCAACAACACTAAAAGAACTTACGTTAAATATTTTATCAATAAGAAGAACTTCACCTGCGTCAAAGTCAGCATTATCAAGCGTCTTCGTCGTTTTGTCTATCATTATGAATCTTCTTAAATATACTTTCTATTTTTTCTACGTAATCAAAGGTATCATCAATAAAAAAGTGAAGTTCGGGTATAAATCTTAAATTTCTGATTTTGCTGGCTAACTCAGATCTGATAAAGCCCTTTAATTCATTTATTTTATTTAAAATCTCTTCGCGCTTTTCTTTTTCAAATGCAGAGAAATAAATCTTTGCAATTTTAAGATCAGGACTAAGTTTTACGTTTGTAATAGTTAACAAACCTAAATTTTTATCCTGAACCTTATGAAGAAAAATCAAGCTGATTTCTTCCTTAATTAAACTTTCTACTTTCTGTATTCGTACCGACATTTCTTATTCTAAAGTTTTCTTGGTTTCTACTAATTTATAAGCTTCAATAATGTCACCAACTTTAACATCATTAAAATTATTTATATTAAGTCCGCATTCATAACCGGCATCAACTTCTTTTACATCATCCTTAAATCTCTTTAATGTAGCCAGACTACCTTCGTAAATAACAATACCGTCTCTAAATAATCTGATTTTATTGTTTCTGGTAATCTTACCATCCTGAACATAACAACCGGCAACAGTTCCAACTTTTGGAACTTTGAAAGTATCTCTAATCTCAACAGTTGCAACAAGTTCCTCTGAAATAACAGGAGAGAGCATACCTTCAAGGGCAGATTTCACTTCATTAATTGCATCGTAAATAACGTTGTAAAGACGAATATCTACTTTTTCACTTTCGGCTAATTTTCTAGCATTTGTATGCGGGCGAACATGGAAACCAACTATAATTGCTCTTGACGCAGCTGCTAATAGAACGTCCCCTTCATTAATAGCACCGACACCTTTGTGAATAACATTTACAGCAACTTCTTTGTTTGTTAATTTCATTAATGAATCAGCTAAAGCTTCAACTGAACCATCCACGTCACCTTTAACAACAATCGGAAGTTCTTTAACTTCACCTTGACTAATTTGATTTGCAATTTCATCAAGAGTCATAAGTTTAACTTGTCTGTTTTCCTGTTCTCTTCTTAACTGCTGACGTTTAAGAGCTATTTCTCTTGCTTCGCGTTCACTATCAACAATTACAAAAGTATCACCTGCTTGAGGCGAACCTTCAAATCCAAGTACAAGAACTGGAGTTGAAGGACCAACTTCAGAAATTTTATTATTTCTTTCATCAAACATGGCTCTCACTCTACCGTGCTGAACACCGGCAACAAACGAACCACCTACTTTTAAGGTTCCTTTTTGAACTAAAATTGTAGCAGTAATGCCGCGTCCCTGTTCCATTTGAGATTCAACAACAGTTCCTCTTGCCAATCTGTCTGGATTAGCTTTTAATTCTAGTAATTCCGCTTCAAGAAGAATTTTTTCTAAAAGAAGATCGACATTTAATCCTTGCTTAGCAGAAATTTCAACACATTGATATTTTCCGCCCCAATCTTCCACAAGAATATTTCTTTCTGCAAGCTGTTGTCTTATTTTTTCCGAATTAGAATTAGGTTTATCAATTTTATTTATTGCTACTACAATCGGAACTCCGGCAGCTTGCGCATGATTAATAGCCTCAACTGTTTGGGGCATAACCGCATCATCAGCAGCAACAATTAGAACAACAATATCAGTTACTTTTGCACCTCTGGCACGCATAGCAGTAAATGCTTCGTGACCCGGAGTATCTAAAAATGTTATGTATTTATCATCTTGTACTTTAACTTGATAAGCACCAATATGCTGAGTAATACCGCCCGATTCACCGGCAACAACATTTGCTTTTCTTATATAATCGAGCAATGAAGTTTTACCGTGATCTACGTGACCCATAATTGTTACAACAGGAGGTCTTGATTTAAGAGTTTCATCCGGATCCGGTGCATCTTCAAGAACATCAGCAGTATATTCTTCTTGAAATTCAACATCAAATCCAAACTCATCGGCTACAAGCGTAATAGTTTCAACATCAAGTCTTTGATTTATTGAAACCATTAATCCCAGCGATATACATTTTGAAATAACTTCGCTAACGGAAACATTCATCAAATTAGCTAATTCGTTTACAGCAATATATTCAGTAACTCTTATTTTACTTTGATCTAAACGTTTTTGTTCATCAAGCTTATCTTGAATTTCTTGTTTTTCTTTTCTCTTTTTCTTTCTGGCAGAAGCTCTATCTGCAGAAACCGCAGCGGCTTCATCCATACTTAATAAAGTTCTTTTAATAGTTTCTTCAACTTCTCTCTTATCTACTTCAAACTTCTTAACTTTCTTTTTCTTTTTAGCAACTTTAGGATCATCAACAACATCATCTGCTTTCTTTTTAGCTTTTAATTTTTTCTTTTTCTTTTTGGTAAGTTTATCAGCTTCACTTTCAGCAGATTGAGCAGTTGGAGCAGTTTCTTGCTTTGCTTGTTTAGCATCCGATTTTTGCTCTCTCTGTTTATCATCTTTTGGTCTTTCTTCTTTATCTTTTTTCTTACTGCTTTGAAGATCGACCTTTCCGACAATAGTTAAACCTTTTTTCTTTCCTTGAAGCTCAATCTCGGTCTGTGTTTTATAAGTTTTTCCGGTTCCAGATTCAGCTGCTTCTGTTGTCTCTTCGGGTTGAACCGTTTCTTCTGGCTCAATTTCAGCTTCAGCTTCAAGTTCAGATTCTTCAACCGATTCAACTTCTTCAGTTGTATCTTCTTGCTGTAAAACTTCTTCTGTTTCTTCAACTTCATCAACAGAAGTTTCTTCAATAGATTCTTCTTTTTGAACTGCTTGAATATTATCCTGTTCTTTTACTTTTTCTTCTTCAAGAGTTTCAATTGTTTTTACATCTTCGCCGGATTTTTCAGTTCTTTTCTTATGAAAATCTTCAATTTTTTTATAATGCGATTCAGCTTTTTCTATATCTTTCTTGAACTTAGCATAAATATCCGAAATCATTTCATCGGTAAGTAAAGACATATGATTTTTTACATTGTGTCCTTTCTCATTCAGAAAATCTATAAGTGTATCGGTAGCTAAATTATAATCTGCTGCAAACTTATAAAGACGTAATTTTTTTGCTTTTGTCTGTTCAGACATATTAAAATCCTATAGTTTTAAGTGTTCTACTCTTCTTCTTCAAATTGACTTTGCAAGATTTCAATAATCTCTTTTGCTTTATCTTCTGTAATTCCTTCAATCTCTTTAAGTTTTTCAACTCCGGCTGTCAGAACTTCTACTGCACTATCGAACCTATTATTAATAAGGAGTTCAACAACTTCCGGCGTTAATTCTTCTTTAAGATCAACTAATTCAATATCATCGTCATATTCATCAAATGCTTTTTGTTCTCTGATTACTTCAATATCATAACCGGTAAGTTTCATTGCTAGTCTAATATTAACACCGTTTCTACCAACTATTAATGATATTTGATCGCTATCAGCCCAAACCGTACATTTTTTATTATCTTCATCAACTTCAATAGCTTTTAGTTTAGCTGGAGCCAAAGCCCTTTGTATATAAACAATAGGGTCTTCAGAAAAATTGATAACATCAATATTTTCGTTATTTAATTCACGTACTATTGCATGAATTCTAACCCCTTTCATACCAACGCAAGCACCAACCGCATCAATTCTTGAATCCTGGGATTCTACAGCAACTTTAGCTCTTTCTCCGGGTTCTCTAGCAATACCTTTGATATCAATAACACCGTCGTATATTTCGGGAATTTCAATTTCAAACAATCTTCTTAAGAAAATATTATCTGCTCTTGAAATAATTATTAAAGGATTGTTTGACGTTCTCTTAACTTCCTTAATAACTGCACGAACTGTTTCCCCTTTTCTGTATGTTTCTCTAGGAATCTGTTCCATTCTGGGGAGCATTAACTCATTTTTATTATGATTTACAAGCACATCATTTTTTCTAACTTGATAAATATCACCTACAACTATTTCGCCAACAAGTTCGCTGTATTCATTGTAAATAATATCTTTTTCTATTTCTCTAATTTTTTGATTAAGATTTTGTCTTGCCAAATTAATTAATCTTCTACCGAAGGAAATCAATTCTAATTTTTCAACGAACTCTTCACCAACTTCAAGTTCGTCTTCATTACCTTTTTCATTAACTTCGTCAATGCTTATTTGTAAAGCGGGATTTTCTACTTCGTCAACAATTTCTCTAATAAAGAAAATTTCTATATCTCCTTTATCCATATTAACAACAACATCACATTCAGCATCTTGTCCGTATTTCTTTTTAACAAGAATTTTGAAAATTTCTTCAACTATCCCGGCAAGTACATCCTTGTCTAAGCTCTTTTCGCGAGCCATCTGCGCAAAGGATTCTACTATCTCTGAATTCATTTATTCCTCCGATTCAAAAACTAACTAAAACTTTTGCGGTTTTAATGCTATTGAAATTTATTTTTATTTCTGTTTTTGATGATTCGAAAAACAAATCATCATTTTCTATTTTTTTAAGAATTCCGGTAAACTTTTTTAACTCATCGTTATCGGAATACTTAATTTCAAACTTTCTGCCAATATGTTTAGGGTATTGTTCAATGAATTTTAAGGGTCTATCTACACCGGGGGAAGAAACATCTAAGCGGTATTTTTCAGTAATTCCTAATTGTTCATCAAGTATTGAAGCAAGTTCTCTGCTAATTTCGGCACAGCCTTCTGTAGTAACTCCCGACTGATTATCGACAAAAATCTCCATAACAACATTTTTGTCGCTGCCTCTAAACACAATATCAATCAAGAAGTAATTATGTTTTCTAATTACTTCCTCAAATATTGGCAATATGTTTTCTTTAACTAATTTCATACAAACAAAAATCGCCCGTTACGGGCGAATTAGATTTGGAAAAATATAAAATAAAATCGGGGAAATCAAGATTAATTAATTGGTTCAAATACCATTCAGTTTATTCAACAAGTATTAAAATCTGGTTTTAATTTAAACCTGTACTTATTTGCATAGCATTCAGAACACTTATTTTGGTAAAAAATATATCTGGAATATTAAAAAGAATTGTACTTATTCCCATGGTAATAAGTAACTCACATAACCAGAAATCTTTTTTATTTCTAAAAAACCAGCATTAATAATAACAGCCCTAAAAAATCATAACCGGATTAAAAACTTTTAGATGCTTCTTCAACAGAAGGATATTGTTCAAAAATGCTGTCTAGTTTAGTAATTGATAAAAGTCCTTCAATTTTTGCTGTATTACCGGAAAGTTTAAGAACTCCGCCTGCATCTTTAACTGTGCTGAAAGCACGGACAATATTGCCGAGTCCTGAACTGTTTACAAATTTTACTTCACTTAAATCAATGATAATATTCTTCTTGCCGCTATTTAAATAATCATCAATTTGAGAGTGAAAATCTTTTGAATCAGGACCTCCCATTAATTTTCCCTTAAAGGAAATTACTGCAGCATTATAAACTTCGCTTGTAGTAAATTTCATGACAAGTTCTCCTATGTATGTTTTTTAACTTAATAAATCCGATTAAATTTTTAAACAACTTTTATTACCACAAAAGTTATATCATCTTCAGGATTATTTCCTTCAAGCCAACTTTTGCTTTCATTCCATAATTCAGAAATTATTTCTTTTGAAGTTTTTTCAGCAATATCTTCAAAAATTTCCCTTATTCTTTCATATCCATACAATTCTTTGCTCCTATTTTGAATCTCCGGCATTCCATCGCTAAGCAATAATATAACATCACCTGTATTCAAAATACCCTTATAAACTTCATATTTACTATTTTTCATAGCTCCAAAGGGAAGTCCATTTACTTTAACTTCTTCAACAAACCCTTTCTCTTTTCTATAAATATAAACCGGAGGTATGCCTGCATTACAAATCATTAATTCATTATGGTTTATGTTGATCATTCCAAAAGCCATCATCATTCTATCCAGTTTAGAATTTTTCAAAGCATTATTAGAGGAATAAAAAAACTGATCAATCTCTTTATCAATTGAATTAGCGGCGAATAATGATTTCATCATTGAGACAAGAGTTCCTGCTTTCATACCATGACCGGTAGCATCTCCTAAAGCTATATTTAGTGAACCATCATCTTTAATTGAAAAATCGTAATAGTCACCACCAACCTCGGTAGCTGTCTGCATAAAAACTTCAATATCAAGATTTTCAACATCCGGCAGATTTTTGGGGAGCATAGATATCTGAAGATCTCTTGCTTCTTCAAGTTCTTTAGTTTTGCGGTCGTTATCAGCCTGAACCAATCTTGCTTGAGATTCAGCTGCCTTAGCTTGAAACTCTGCTGCTTCAGCTTTTAATTCTATCATTTTTAATCGATTATTTTTTTCTCTCCTATTAAGTTCAAATCTTCTTATTGAAAAGAGAGTTCCTCCAATTAAAAATATATAAGATAGATAAGCCCATACTGAAAGATACCATGGGGGTAAAACTGAAAACGTAAATGGTTTGGCATAGCTGACAACTCCGTATATATCTCTAGATTTCACATGAAATTTATAATCTCCTTGAGAAAGATTTGTGAAATCCTTTTTAGTCTCTAGGCTCCAATCCGACCATTCATCTTCATCTCCTTCAAGAAAAGTCTGAAAATAAGTTGAGTTTGGTTTATCAAATTGTACAGCCGAATACTCAAATGAGATATCGTTTAAGTCATGGTCAATTATAATTTCATTATTAACTTCAATAGATTCAGTACCGGCAAAAATTAAGGAATCTCCTTTTACAGTTACTTTACGAAGAAGTGTATTATAATTTTTAAGATTTTTATTTTCTGATTCCCCGTTATAAAGGTACAATCCTTCTTGAGTACTAATCCAGATATTTTCAGTTCCACTGAAAGGATCAATTTCAGAATAGATTGCAGAAATTGATTCTAAGTCAATTCTCTGAAGTTCAGGAATTTGATTCCATAAATAAGTCTCATTTTTTTGAAGTTCCGCTTTACCTAGAGATGGTTTATTATCAAGATAAGCTAAAATCCATAGTTCATCATTCTTTCCGTTTTCAATGAATGCAATACTATTTGCTGAATCTGATAAAACCTTTGTAAATGAATTAAATGGCTTAAATGAATTTGAAAGATTATCAAAAATATATACTGCAACATCAGTTGTAATAATAATTCCATCTCTTATTTTATTGATATTTAATACAGTTCCTTCAAAACCATTTGACTTATCATACCTTTCAAAATTTATGTTTTTATCCTCACCGTTAGAAAAAACTTTTAGTTCTCCTGTTATTCGAATCAATTCCGGGAAAAATCCATATATCCATAAACTTCCATCATTTTCTTCAACAATTTTAATTGATTCGTCAGAAAATTCTTTTTCATATACTTCAATAAATTTATCTTTTGTTTTTTCTACTACCAACAATCCTTCATATGTTGCAAGATATATTCTATTTGGAAAAACCTTAGAGACGCAAATAAATCTAGCTGAAGCTTTAGAGATATATTTACCTAGAGAATTTTCTTCGACTATGTATGTACCGGAGTTTGTACCAACTAACAATTGATCATTAAATTCTGCAAAAGCAAATGCCGGTTCATTGCTTCCATCAAGCAATTGAAATCCTTTATTCTCTCCTTGCCATATTAAGACTCCTAATTCATTTGTTGCATAAAGTCTGTTATTTTTTCTTCGCACTGAATAAGCAATATTTTTAAGCATTCCGGAGTTTTTAAAAATTGAGACAGAACTTGGTTCTTTTAAGTAGCTTATTCCATAATCTGATGCAATCCATAACCCATGATTGTTGTCTGAATAAATATCAAAACAGACATTTGTAATAAGACCGGATTGCTCATTCACAATTTTTTTCAATTCCCCTTTTTTATTAACAACTACAACTCCGCCTCGCTGAGTAGCAAATACATAATTGCTATTAGAAGTAAGTTTAGTATTATAGATTTGATTATTCATCAAATATTCATCAGCCTCAGTTTTAAAGGGAATAAATTTTCCATCCTCTTGAATAAAAATTCCATTACTGTTAGTAGTGACAAGAATTGATTCAGTTTTACCAAATTCATTTTTATTAAATGGAAGAATATCATAAACTCCAATGGAAGCAAAGAACTCTCCACCTGGAGTTAACTTTAACTTATCTTTATCAACCTGCATTAAACCCACGCCATCATTTCTAGAATATATAGTATCATTGATATTATAAAGTCTAAATGCAAAAACCGAATCCCAAACTGAAATTTTAGAACCATCCCATTTGAATATTTGATTTTTTGTCTTAAAGAAGACACCTTCGCTTGAAGTTTCTACATCCCAAACTTCACCAAACTGTTTATATTTTTCATCAAGGAATGGTAGTAAGGAATTGAATTTCAACTGACCGATTGAATCAGGAGCCAAGTAACCAAAGTCGGTACTGGCACAAACATATATTCTACCATTTTTATCTGAAGTTATTGATCTTACTGTTTGATTTCCCGGTACTGCAATTTTTCTCCAAAAGTTACCGTCAAATTCTAAAACACCGGCTTCATTGCCAAAGTACATCACTCCCCTGTTATCTTGAGCAATGCTCCAATTTCGGGGACCTGATTTATAAGTTTTGGGGCTAACGTAATTTATAAGTGTTTTGCCAATTTCTTTTATTTTTTTATTCTCGGCATTGATATTCAAAGACAATAAATTGATTAAAAAGAAAACTAATAAAGGATATTTTAATTCTTTTGAAATCATTTGCTCAGCTATTTAATCCTTATAATAACAAACGTAACATCATCATCATGATCTATTCTATTTGACCAATGTGAACCTTCTGATTTAAGAATAGAAATTATTTCCTCCGGACTCTTTGAAATATTAGTTTCAAACAATTCTTTAATTCTTCCATAACCAAACATTTCACCTGATACATTCTGCATTTCAGGAAGTCCGTCGCTCAATAGTAAAATTGAATCCCCTTTGTTAACGTTTAATTCTTTCACTTCATATTCAGCACTTCTCATGGCACCTAAAGGCATATTATTTATCGAAATTTCTTCAACTTTTTTAGAACTATTATTAAATATCATAAGTGGAGGCATTCCAGAATTAATAAACCTTATTTGGTTCTCTTTATAATTGAGCATTGCAAATGCCATCATCATTCTACCTAACTGCAGTGATTTTATGGTATGATTTGAAGACTCAAAGAACTCGTTGATATCAATATCAACAGAGTCTGAAATAAATAAGGCTTTCATAATAGAGACCATAATTCCAGCTTTCATTCCATGTCCGGTGGCATCTCCAATAGCAATATTCAATGATCCATCTTTCTTAATCGAGAAGTCATAGTAATCCCCGCCAACTTCACTTGCCGTATCCATATAGACAGCAATTTCAAGATCATTTGTCTGGGGTATTGATTCCGGCAGCATAGAAAGCTGAAGAGCCCTTGCCTCTTCGAGTTCCTTTCTAACAGCAATAAGTTCATCGCGAGATCTCAGTGCTTTTTTAAATGTTTCTAGATTATCCAATGCTTTTGTTATTGTTATCTCCAAATCTTTTAGATCGATTGGTTTAATTACAAAATCAAAAGCTCCGCCGTTCATCGCAGTTCTAATATTAAAAATATCTCCATATGCTGAAACAATTACTGAATGTAAAAGAGGATTATTCATTTCTTTTATTTTTGAAAGTAAAGTTAGTCCATCCATTTCAGGCATATTAATATCTGTAAGAACCAATTCAATCTGGTTATCTGCATTAATTTTTTCGAGAGCATTAACACCATTATTAGCAAACTCGAAATTATATCTCCCTTCCTTAATCTCCTTTCTGAATTTCTGTCTTATAAGGAGTTCTAAATCTGGTTCATCATCAACTACAAGTATTTTTGGAGTTTGTATAGTCATAATAAATTTCTTCCGTTACTTTGGATTCTTTGGAATTCTGATTATAAATTCAGTAAAATTTCCCTCTTCAGTTTCAAATAAAAGCTCACCTTGATGCTCTCTCACAACAATGTCGTAGCTGATTGATAATCCCAATCCGGTGCCTTTACCAGTCGGCTTTGTTGTAAAGAAAGGAGTAAATAAATTCTCTCTAATTTTTTCCGGAATGCCAAAACCGTTATCATGAATTCTAACCTCAACAAATTTATCATCTGCTGAAGTAGTTACTTTTATTTTAGCAGGTTCATCAGAATTAGTTTCCACTTTACGACGATGGGCTTCATAACAACCGTTAGTAAGAATATTTAAGAAGACTCGGCTCATATCCTGAGGGATTATTTTTACATCACCAATATTAGTGTCATACTCTCTTTCAATTTTTATATTGAAAGTACTGTCTTGAGCACGCATTCCATGATAAACCAAGTTCAAATCTTCATCAAGAAGGGAATTAATATCAGTAGGCTGTTTTTCACCCGTTTTACCTCTAGAATGCTGAAGCATACTATGAACAATGCTGTCTGCTCTCTTTCCATGTTCTTTTATCTTTTCTGAATTTTGCTTTAATGTTGCAAGTATTTCGTTTAACTCTGTAAATGATTCCTCACCAAGCTTATCCTTAACATTTTCAAATTCCTCATTCAATTCCTCAACTAATCCAACTGATAATTCTGAAAAATTATTTACAAAATTTAACGGGTTTTTTATTTCATGAGCAATTCCTGCTGTGAGCTGACCGAGTGAGGCAAGTTTTTCCTGAGCAATCAATTGATTTTGTGTTGCCTGAAGATTCTCTAATGTTCTGTTTAGTTCTTCATATGCATTAGCATTATTTATTGCTATACCAACATGAGAAGCAATTGTGATTAATAAACGTTTATCATCATCAGTAAAAAGATTTTCTCTCTCTGTACTTTGAACACTAAGAACACCTATAATTTCATTTCCAACTGGAATAGGAACACCTAAATATGAAGACGAAGGGGTTCCAATTATTATCTCTTCTCTTTCATCAGTTTTTCTATTAAGAAGAAGTGGTTGTTTTGTAAGAATAATTTTTGAAGTGAGTCCTTCGCCAAGCTTTAAAGGGGGATATTCATCTCCGTAGCCATACGGAAATTCAATCATTTCAGTTTTTTTATCAAGTAAAGCAAGATAAACAATATTAGCCTTGAAAAGATCTCTAACCTTATCTCCTACCAGATTAATAAGTTTATTAATTTCTAGATGTCCAACAATTGCCTGACTAATACTATTAACAGTACTCAATTCGTCTGTTCGCTTCTTACTTTCATCCAACAATCTTAGTGTTTCATCAAATAACCGAGCATTCTCAAGAGCAACGCTCATACTGTTAACAAGAGTAGAAACTATTCTTACATCTGAATCATTAAACGCATTCTCTTTATCTACATTTTGCAGACTAATAGAACCTCTAACAATATCATTAATAATTATAGGCACAAAAACTGCTGACTTTGGAGGCTTCCCTTTTGTAACCCCTTTGCCTCCATATTTTTGAGCTGTTTCTATGTAATTTTCTCTTATATCCAAAGGATTCTTTGTTTCAATCAGCAGTTTATTAGCCCAGTTAAAAGGTCTTGGTTCAACTTCCAATCTTTCCCCTTTCTCAATAGCATAATGCCAATGTTCAAGGAGATTTTCATGATCAAAAGAACGAATAACCAATGTTTGTGAATCAGGAAATAATGTGCAGAGTCTATCACCAACAAGTTCGTAAATACCTTGAAGATCGAGTTCCTTAGCAAGACCTTCCTGCACACTGTTAATAACAGAAAGTTCGGCTGAGCGTTGTTCTGTTTCTTTTAATAATCTTGTAGTTTCATCAAAGAGACGTGCATTTTCTAAAGCAACGCTCATACTATTAGCAATAGTAGTTAATAATCTAATTTCTGAATCACTGAAAGCATCTTCTTTTTCATAATCTTCGATGAGAATTAATCCTTTAGCTTGATTACCAAGCATAATTGGAACCATAATTACCGATTTGCTTCTATCGGTTCCAGGCATTGTCAACTGTCCATGAATACCAAGTTTAGCAGCTTCTTCATCAGTATTCTTTTTAAGAAGGAGCATTTCCCCTTTTTCAAGAACATATTTTGAGTAGACAGTCGGAGGACCGGATTCAAATTTTAATCTTACACCATGTTCGTATTCGTATAAATAATGAAGTACATTTTTCTCTTTATCATACACTCTAATTCCAACATCTTTAAATCCTAATGCTTCCCTAAGTTTATCTCCAACAAGATTTATTATTGATTCAAATTCCATTGCCTCAACTAAGCCTTCTTGAATTGCATTCAATATTAGTAGTTCAATATTTCTCTGTTGAGTCTCATTAAGCAATCGTTTAGTCTCTTCAAATAATCGAGCATTTTCTAAAGCAACGCCCATGTTGGATGCAAGAGTCATCAATAATCTTACATCTTTTTTAGAATATAAATTCTGCTTATCAATATCCTGAACAGTTATTACGCCGGTAGCTTCTTGATTTCTCAAGATAGGCACCCCCATAAAAGATTCAGGCATTTCACCAGCAACTACATCATCACCACTATGTTCAATAGCTTCCTGTGCTGTACCGAAAATTAGAGGCTGTTTCGATTCAATTATTTCTTTTCTATCAGAATCAATTTCCTGCGGTTTATCAAAGTAATAACGTTTGTCTAATTCAACTGCATATCTATGATGAATAAGATTTGCTTCTTTATCATATGTAGAGATACTAACAACCTGTGCATTAAAGACTTCGCGGATTTTTTCACCAACAAGGTCAATAATAGACTGAAAGTCCAATTGTTTTGCCAGACCATCACCAACACTATTGATAATTTTAAGTTCGATAGCCTGTTGTTTAGTCTCTTCCAATAATTTATTTGTTTCATCAAACAGACGTGCGTTTTCCAATGCTACGCTCATACTGTTTGCTAGTGTAGTTAATAGTCTAACATCAGATTCACTAAACGCATTTTCTTTATCAATATTTTGAAGTGTAATATATCCATTAACATTCTCTCCAACTATAAGAGGAACAAAAAGGAGAGACTTTGGCATTTCAGTACCTTCTACTACTTTCATTCCATATTTCTTTGCTGCTTGAAGGTAGTTTTCATTAATTAGAATTAGCTTTTTATTCTTAATTAAGTACTCTCGAACTTTATCATAATTTCTTTCTTCAGGATAGAATCTAGTCCCTTTTTCAATTACATAATTAAATATTTCAGTTTTTTTATCATGATTAAAACTTGCAATTCCAACCACTTGCGCATCAAAAATATCATGTATTTGTTCACCAACTAAATCATAAATTGACTGCAGATCAACTTGTTTTACTAAACCTTCCTGCACACTATTAATAACACCTAATTCAGTATTTCTCTGTTCAGTTTCGCTTAGCAACCGTTTTGTTTCTTCAAAAAGCTTTGCGTTTTCTAAAGTTACTCCCATGTTTGTTGAGAGTGTAGTTAACAGCCTTACATTATTTTCATCATATGCGTTCTTGTCATAACTTTGTATACTTACTACACCAAGAATTTGATCATTAAAAAGAATAGGAACACCCAGATAAGTTTCAGTAATATCAGCTTCACCAATACCTTCATCTATAATAGCTCCATGTTTTTCTTGATCTTCAAAATTAGAGAGCAGTAATGGTTTTCTTGATGTAATTACCTCAGAAGTAAGTCCGGTACCTAATCTAAAGGGATCAACTTTTTGATAGCCTTTAAAGTAAGAATAGGGAACGCTAATCATTTCTGATTTGTGATCAAGAAGGAGTATTTCTGTAACTTCAGCCTTAAATATTTCCTTAATTTTGTCGCCAACAATTTTTGTAACTGTTGATACATCCAGTTGTTTAGACATTGCCTCACCAACACTATTAATAATAGTTAGTTCGGCAGTTCTTTGTTCGGTCTCTTTTAGAAGTCGATTAGTTTCATCAAAAAGTTTTGCATTCTGCAGAGCTGTTCCCATATAGGTAGAGAGTGTCATCAATAATTTAACATTATCATCAGTAAATATATTTTTTTGATAACTCTGAACACTTACTACTCCTAATACTTTTTCACCAAACAAAATTGGAATTCCCATATATGATTCAGTCTTATCATCGTCACTTTGAATTATAGCTCCTAAATCTATTTGCTCTTGAAGAGTATTGAGAAGTAAAGGTTTTCTGGAATTTATTACTTTAGAAGTAAGACCTTCTCCCAGTTTGAAGGCTTCAAATATTCTATATCCGTTATAATAAGAATAAGGAATTTCTATCATCTCGGTTTGATAGTTTAATAAAAGTATTTCAGTTACCTCCGCCTCAAAAATATCCCTAATTTTATCACCGACAATTTTTGTAACAGTATTAATATCCAATTGATTGGACATCGCTTCGCCAACACTGCTGATTATTTTTAACTCAGCATTTTTCTGGGCTAATTGGACTTCTAAATTATTATCGCTTTTCTTCTTTTTAATTTTTGTTGAAGATTCATTCATAATTTTCTCTATCAAAAGTGTATTAATTTTTAGTTATCTGTTTGAGGCAATACCTTCTGCTTCAACTGACCAAAATCAATTGGTTTTGTCATATAATCATCAGCTCCATATTCAACAGCCTGTTTGTAGTTTTCAGGATCACCATAAGCGGTAATCATAGCTACTTTTAGTTCAGGATAATTTTTCTTTATCCACTTTAAAAGTTCTAATCCATTCATACCAGGCATATTTATATCGGATAAAATTTGATTAAGATTTTCCGATCCATTCAACTCTATATAATCTTTTGCTTCTTCACCAGAAAAAGCAAAAAGAAATGCAAGCTTACCGGATTTGATCTCTTTACGAAATCTCTGCTCAAACAAAAGCTTTATATCTTTTTCATCATCAACAACCATAATTTTCATACAGCACCCTCTCTTTAATTTAATTCTCTATTTAATTTTAATAACAACAAAGGTCACATCATCATTCGGATCTTTACCTTCGGTCCAATCAGACGCACTTGATTTAAGTCTATTAATTATTTCTTCAGGAGAAAGTTTAGCTGCTTTATGAAATTCATTCTGAACTCTTTCATAACCAAATAATTCTTTTTGATTATTAAATAATTCAGGAAGTCCATCACTCATTAGAAATATTGTATCTCCGGTAGAAACTTCAGTTTCTTTTAGATAGTATGGAAATTTATCTACTGCTCCTAACGGCATTCCCTTTATGGTTATCTCTTCCAGCTTTTTTGTAGAATTTCTATAGATTAATGCTGGAGGCATACCAGCTGATGACATTATCATTCTATTTTCGTTAATCTTTAATACCGTCATACACATTGTAAGCAAGTGCATATCCATTTGCTTTAAGCATCTTGAGATTTCACTAAACGTAAAAAGTATATCAGGATTAGCGGCATGTGTACTGAATAAACTCTTTGCAGCAGTTACCATGGTTCCGGCTCTCATACCATGACCTGTTGCATCACCAACTACTACAGTTAGTGTGCCATCAAGAGAAACATGAAAGTCGTAATAATCTCCTCCAACTTCAGTTGCAGTCTGCATATAAACTGCAATATCCAAATTTGGAAGATTAGGTAATTTTTTAGGAAGCATCGAAAGTTGAAGTTGACGTGCTTCTTCAAGCTCTTTAGTTTTTCTTTCATTCTCGGCTTGTATTGCTCTGGCTTGTGCTTCAGCAGCAAGAGCTCTTAATTCTGCTTCCTGAATTTTTTGTTTTTCACGCTCTTTAGTTAAGAGTCTTTTTCTTTGAATCCTATCTATTCCAAATACCAATCCAATAAACAGAAATCCATAAGAAATATAAGCTAGAGTAGTGCGGTACCAAGGAGGTGAAACAGTTATCTTTAAACTTTTTGTAATCTCACTTGGAATCCCAAATCCACTATATGCTTTAATATGAAGAATGTAATCGCCCGGCTCAAGATTAGTGAAGGATGCAAAGTTTTTATCTGTAAAGACCCATTGATCACTAAACCCCTCAAGGTTATAGCTTACTCTATTCTTAGATGGCCTTGAGTAATGTAAAGAAGCAAATTCAAATGACACATCATTTTGAGAAAATGCCAGCTTTAGTTCGTCCAAGTCGAATATCGATTTTGTTAACTTAACTTTAGAATCTTTATCCAGAAGAGAGACATCAGAGACAACGATATTTGAAATTATTGGAAGTGGAGGACTAGTATTTTCAGTACTCGGATAAAAAGAAGTCACTCCATTAAAAGCTCCAAAATATATTTCGCCGTTTCTAGTAATTAATGAACCGCTGCCAAATCCACCCGGCACTCCATCTTTGCTGTCATAATTAGAAGTTGACCAGCTACCGTCTTCATGTTCGGTAAGTTTAGTAATTCCCGCACTGCTGCTTACCCAAATACTTCCTTGAAAATCTTCAATTAAACCATTGATACCTGTTATGGGTAAATCCGGAATAGAGGCATTAGAAATAAACTCATTCGTCTCCGGTAAAAATCTATAAAAGCCGGATGGAATAATCGTTATCCATAATCGACCTTTGCTATCCTCAAAAATTGAATTTGTAAAAAACTGTCCGGTTAAATTATCTTTGATTGCGTATTGTTCGAATTTATTGTTAGTTAAATCAAACTTTATAATTCCTTTTTCATCTGCACCAATCCACAAATCACTGGGATATTTTCTGCTTCCAAGAGTTGTTCTTGCAATATAGTAATCAGGAAAATTATTCTGTTTTTCTTCCAGTTCAACTTTAGTATGTAACTCTTTTGATTCATCTTCATTTAATTCGATAAGCTGAATTCCATACCAATCGGGGTTATTAGGGGAAAGTACATTAAAATTATTATATGAATGCCCAACATCAGTTACATAGTTTATAGAATATTTTCCGGGATCTAAGGTTACAACAGAGATTGAAAGTCTATTTTTATAACCTCCTCCGCCATAGAATGTTTTATTTATTTGATCCATAGACCATATTGTTGTTCCATCTTCTGATTCTATAAAACCGAAATCAAAAACACCAACCGGATGATTTCCCTCACCCAAGCAAACAACCATAAAACTTTTCTTTTCTTTAAGTACGAAGGCTTTAGAGAGATTTGCAGCTTCACCAACCTTAGTTAACTCCTCTGAGGGTTTTTTCTCATTCAATTTCTTTTTTACAAATGACATAAATTCATTGCTGTACTTTCTATTCATAGTAGAAGGAAGGGGTTCAATTGATTTTGAAACAGTATTAAAAATGTATCCGCCAATATTGGTGCTGATAACAACCTTATTCTTTGGGATATATTCTAAGTCTAATATAGATTCTCCTCCGCCGGTAGTTGATTTCCTTTCCAATATTTGAAAACTTTCTACTCTACCTGATTTCAAATCATAACTTGATAATTTTAAGGTTGTGCTGGAAAACCATATTTTTTGATTATCATCCAAGACAAATTTGAAAACATTTCCTGAATCAGAATAAATCTCCTTAATAGGGATATTAATTTTTTTTAATGATTTATCATCAAGCTGCATTGTATATAAACCATTGCGATTGGTTGCTACTATCAACTCATTTGGATCTTCGGTATTTGCTTTTATATCAGTAATAATAGGGCGATTCGTCTGGCTAGTATTATCTTGATCAAATGTAGTATATCTAAATGGTTTTCTTTTAGGATCAAATTTTAGAATTCCGTTATCACCTAAACCAACCCAGTAAACGCCGAACTTATCTTTGATTTTAGTAAAAGCAAATCTACCAACTCCGCGCTGTTCTAGTTCTCCACCAATCTTTAGCAATTCAAACTTCTCGGTTGAGGGATCAAACCTCATTAAACCTGCAGGGATCGAACATAAAAGAAAAGTTCCGTCTTCTCTCTCATCAATATTAAAATAGAATGAATCTCCCGAAAATGTTTTAAGACGTTTCCAGTCATTTAGATATTCAAAAGTAAAAGACTTTGGATTATACTTGATAAAAGTATCTCTTCCGGCCAGCCAAATATTTCCCCCCCTATCCTCAAATATTTCAACTATTCCTTGTGGTACTTCATTACCGGCAAAGTTAAAGGGATCAAATGAATTGCTGCTTTCATTATAATAAAAAACTCCATTCAAAAATGAAGTTACCAGAATATTACCATTTCTTAGTTCAGTAATTGCGAAAGCAGGAACACTATATGAAGTTACTAATGTATCTTCACCATCTATCGGTAAATTAAAAGGTACAGCATTCCATTTTTTTTCTTCCTTGTTCCATCTTTGAACAGCTCTTCCTTGAGTAGAAATCCAAAAATTATTTTTCGAATCAATTAATGAATGGGATATGTTAGCCGGCTGACTAACAGAATTATTCCCTTGATCTATTGGATAATGGAAGAACTGATTTTTAGCTCGGTCAAATAAACTCATCATTCCAGCTGTACCTATCCATAAATTGCCTTCTGCATCTTCGGTAACAAGAAAAATATTACTTGACGGAAGACTAGTTGAATCTCCCGGAATATTTTTATAGACCTTAAACTCATAGCCATCATAGCGGTTCAGACCATCAGTAGTACCAAACCACAAGAATCCATATTTATCTTGGAATATAGTTTCAAAAGGATTAAAGCTTGAACTCGAAAGACCATCTGCAACTGTAATATTCTCGTATAAAAATTCATCTTGAGCTATAATTACAGAAGAAAGAAAAAATAAGAATATTACTAGGGATCTTGAAAGAAATGTGATAAACCTTAGTTTCATCATAAACGCCCTCAACTTATGAATTTTCTAATTGGAGATTTTATCCAATTATCAATTAAAATTTTTTATTCTTTCCGTATTAGATAAAGTGCAGTAATATCATCACTCTGCGGAGTATCCTTTGTAAAACTTTTAACATCTGCTACTAGATTATTTATAAATTCGGATGCACTATTGAAACAGTTATTCAAATAAAATTCTTCTAATCGTTCGTCAGAATATTCATCTTCTAATTCATTCATTGCTTCAGGTATTCCATCCGTAAACATTAATAATCGTTCACCTTTTTCAATTGTTATTTTTTTACTTTGATAAGGAAGCCCCATATCGAACATTCCAAAAGCAATACCGCCGGCTTCAATTTTTTCTATCTTTTTCCCTTTACGAATAATTAAACTGGGATTATGACCTGCATTTACAATTTCAAGTTTACCGGTAGATGGATTAAGAATTGCTATAAAGCATGTTATAAATTTATCGGGAGGAGATGAGTTAAAAATAAGTGTATTCAGTTTAACAGCAAGTGCATCAAGAGGTTTATTCATTTCGAGATATGCGTGAAGAGAAGCACTTAAAGAACTTACAAGGAGTGAAGCCGGAACACCTTTTCCGGCAACATCGGCCATAATTAAGGCAATATTTCCATTATCCAAAATTCTGCAGTCATAATAATCACCCCCAACTTCTTTTGAAGGAATATTAATACCAGCAACTTCATAGCCTTCAATTTCGGGAAGTTTTTCCGGAATTATCTTCTGCTGAATTGATGCAGCTACTGATAATTCTTTTTTTATTGTTTCATTCTCTAAAGATTCTTTATGGAGTTCTTTATTTTCAACTGCGCTGTGAACTTGTCTGGTAAATGCTGTTAATAAAATTTGATCTGTTTCATCAAACGAGATAATACCGTTGCGACTTTCTTTATCAACAAGCGTAACATTATACCCATAACCTTTATAATCAACTCTGGTTTGTATTTTATTTTTGCCAGCTAAAGTTTCGGCTACATTTATAGAATTCGGCAGACGAAGTGTTGCAATTATCTTTTTATCTTTTTCAATCTGCAATACACCTTTAGATGCGTTGGTTAGAGCTACGGCTCTTTCTAAGGCAAGTTCTAATAACTGAGTATTATTTTCTAATTTCGTTATTTCAATTCCGGTATCAATTAAGCTGTTTAATTGGAGAACTTTTTGGTTTAATGAAAAGATAAGATTTTTCTCTCGAAGTCTTGCTATATAAGATTGGTAAGCATTATCTAATAGTCTGAGGAAAATTTGAAGAGTTAAAACATCATAGCTGTTAAATTCTGATTTATCAACTTTACTGCCTATAATAATTCCAAAATATGATTGATCGATACATTTCAGGCAGGCATAAGTTTTATAGTTCTCAACATCTTTGAAGTAAATCTGCTGGTTTTCAGATATTTCCAAGTACTCCAAATAATCATAACTATCTTTGTTTTGAACAAATAAATGTCGCCATTCTAAATCTTTTTTTTCTTTGTAATAGAGGTTTATATCAACAACAAGAATATTGCCTCTTAACAGATGAACAAAATTTTTCCCGATCTCTTCTAAGTTTTTAGAATTAGATAAAATATTGAATCCTTCTTGAAAAGATTCCAATTGAAGGAAAAGTTTATCTAAAAGAATTTCAGACTTTACATTATCGGGCATTTCTAATTTTCACCAAACCTTTTTTAATTGTTACTTAGATTTACTAATTGCCTCATCAACATTTTCAGCTTTTTCTGCATAGTGAAAAAGACCCATAATTGTAAATGTTTTATCTACTGAGGGATCAAGATTTGTGAAAATCAATTTACCCTCAGAATCATTTAACTTTTCTATAATTTCTATTAAGAACGAAATCCCAATAGAATTAACAACTTTTGATTCTGCCAGATTAAGAATAAAATTATTTATTCCATTTTGATGATGCAGATTAAATTCATCTATAATTTTTTGTCCACCAAGATTATTAATATATCCCGTGGTATAAATAACTACATTGTTATCTCTAATTTCCGAATTCAAATTAAAATCACTTACCATAAATACTCCTTCACACTAAATTCTTAATAATTGTAATTTTTGTACCATTGTCACCAGATTCAATTATGAAATCATCAGACATTGATTTCATAAGCTTCAAACCCCATCCTCTTTTATTATTGCTTTTAAGCTTTTCTTCAATTTCGGGGGATTCAACTTTATCAGGCTCAAATCCTTTACCAAAATCCGTAACAAGAATTGTAAGTTTTTCTTTTGTCATTGTGAATTCAACATTAACATAAGGATTATCTTTTCCGGAATGCTCAAGACCATTAATAATGGCTTCAGTAACTAATATTCTAGCTTCGCCAATTTTATCATCCGATATTCCAAGATGACGCCCCATTCTTTCAAGCCCTTCTAATGCAACAAGCTCGATGTCGGAAATCTGCGGAAGTTTAATTTCCAATTTAATATTCTGATCCATTAATGCGCCCGCTTTTAATTGATAGTAATTTTTATTTATCAGAAGGAAGTATTAAATCAAAATAATATTAAAGGATGATTTATCCAATATTTTGTTTTCGAAATAAATCAGTAAACTTATTCAGTATAAGTTGGAATGTTCTTATTCGATTACATAAAACCAAACCTAGTTTAACGAGGTCATTGAATTTTCTAGTTTATGGTTTCAGAATAAAGTTATTTGTAGGTGGGTTGTAACTTGATTCTCTTAACTACAATAAAATTAGTTGGAGAGCCTGATGGCAGTTCAGTATTGTATAATAAATTTGAAAGGTTTTTTTACTGCCTAATTATTTTGCAATGATTGATTAAACAAAACCTTAAAAAAATTTTTATTGAGTAATTATTACAAAATAGTCTGCCATCATCTCCTTAATTATCTATAATCATTAAAAGAACTAGCAAATGATATTTAATTGACCCACTCGTAGTGTTAATTTAGAGGATAATCAGTGTAACCTTTTTCTCCTGGAGTATAAAAAGTATTTGGATCCGGATTTGCAAATTCTTTCCCAGATTTTATTTTTTCAACAAGATTAGGATTGGAAATGAAAGGTCTTCCAAAAGCAATTAAATCCCCTTTATTGTTTGTTAAGTCTTCTAATGCCTTTTTCCCTTCATAATTTCCCGATAGAATAATTGTTCCTTTAAATGCTTCCTTAATTTTTTCTTTAATTGTAGAAGAAACCTCCGGAGCACCCATAGAAGAATGATCAACAATATGAATATAAGTCAACCCAATTTTTTTTAGCTCTTCAGCAAGTAAAATATAGGTTTCCTCTATTTCATCATAAATGCCTAAATCACCATTAACACCGTAAGGAGAAATTCGTATTCCAACTTTATCAGCTCCTATTAAATCCGAAGTTTTATTTGCAACATCCAGAACAAATCTTAAACGATTTTCAACTGATCCGCCAAATTCATCATTACGCTTATTTGCAAAAGGATTTATAAATTGTTCAAGCAAATATCCATTAGCAGCATGAAGTTCAATTCCGTCAAATCCTGCTTCAACGGCAAGTTCGGCACTTTTACCAAATTCATTTATGGCTGCTTTGATATCCTCATAAGTCATTTCCTTTGGAACAGGATGAGGCTGAAGCTCTTGTTGATCAGTCCACATATTACCTTTAGCAGCAACAGCAGAAGGTGCAATGATTTTAGAACCTTCGGGCATGTTTAAAGGATGAGCAATTCTACCAGTATGCATTAGCTGTACAAAAATTCTACCATCATTGGAATGAACAGCTTCTGTTATTTTCTTCCAACCTTCAACTTGCTGCTGATTAAATAATCCGGGAATTCGTGCATAACCTAAACCATTAGGAGAAGGTGAAGTTCCTTCCGTAATTATTAATCCGGCTGAATTTCTTTGTCTGTAGTATTCAACCATTAAATCATTGGGAATGTTACCAATTGCTCTGCTGCGCGTCATTGGCGCCATTACAATTCTATTTTTTAAAGTAATTTGTCCAAGCTTATAATTTGAAAAAAGAATATTTTCCATGAATCCTCTCCTATTTATTTTAGATTTATAATATTGTTTGAACATGGAATTTAGACTAAAAGTTCCCGCTATGAATTTATTTTACTGCTATTTTTTCCTCAAGGCGAGAAATAAGAAGGGCAAAAAGGATTATATAAATCGGAAATGTCTTTATAATAAATTATAAATAATTAGCCCACGCTTAAAAAGTATGGGCTAATTATCGTCTCAACTTCTCAATGCTTTACCTCTATATGTTATAACTACTTAATAAGCATCATCTTACGGACTTTGTTAAAATTGCCAGCTTGGATCTTGTATATGTACAATCCGCTTGAAAGTTTGTCTCCATCAAAATTTACTGTGTAATTTCCCGATTCTTTCTGTTCATTTACTAACGTTGCNACTTCATTTCCAAGTATATCNTAAACNTTTAATGTAACATACTCANTACTNGGTACTGTGTACTNAATACTGGTNGTTGGGTTAAANGGATTTGGGTAATTCTGTGATATATTAAACTCTATTTCTTCCAAGTTTATTTNTTCTGCTTGCTTCTCTAGGGGAATCCCTTCTACNTTACTTACTGTTGCTGTTATGGTCTGCTTNCTTGGTGTCCAGCTTCGTCCTGTTATCTCTTCTATTTGTATATAATAACTTGCTGTTGTTTGATTTGCTTGTTCTTCTCCTAATATTATCTCGGTATCCGTATCTGTATATTCTGTTATATTCTTATCATTTATTACCGCTATCTTTTCATAACTTTGCGTATTCTTCTTTCTCCATATATTATATCTTATCGGATTTGAGTATTCTCTATTTATACTCCATACTAACTTTGGGTGTGTCTGATTCTGATTTATATAAAATATATCTTCCCATCTTTCACCTCTTACTTTCCCTCCATCTAATATTAATTCTCCTCCTACTCCTACTGTTAGTTTTCCTTCTGTTTCTATAAATATATCTTTTTCTATTACATATGGTTTATTTATAGTTAATTCAATGGATGTAGGTATTCGGAGTGTTCCTTTTAATGTATCATTTGCCGTACTTATTGTTTCATCTGTTATTAGCTCGCCGCCGTATCTTATTACCGGTGCAACTTGATATAAATATCCTTCCCCAGGTGGGATTGTATCGTTAAATGTTACGATTGCATCACCCGCAAATGTCTTTTGATAATCCCCCCCTATATTACGGATTACTATATTTGGGTAGTTTGGGGTTAGCAAAGAAAATGTTGCAATTCTGTAATCTATTGTATCACATAACAAATTTACAACCATAAAGCATTTATCATCAGTATCATTCGGGTTTTCAAATAATCCCACATGATAGTTTTGGTAATTCAAATTGTTGGTATCAACTATATCAATAAAACTACTATTATCATGATTTGTTATTCCTCCAATTAAATTCTTCTTTTGTAAATATTCTCCAGTATAATTCAGCTTAAGCAGTTTATCACCTAACGCTCCTTTTAATCTTGGAGTAATTTCATCTTTTATTTTTGTATAACGAGTGGTTGGATTATAATTGCTATCTAATAATCCATTATGTGTTTCAGTATTATTGGAATATGAGAATAAATTGTAATAAAATATTCCTTTGGCTCCATGCGCCAATGCGAGCATTACTTGTACATTTATCTCATTGGGGTGGGGGATTCTTTTATCCCAAGCATTATCTTTCCAAAAACCATGTGCTTGTACGGTGTACCAAAAATTTGGATATGCCTCATAGGCATCTTGCAGCAGTTCCCGTGTATCTTCTAATTTTTCTACAGAACCATTAATATCATCAACGCTTGCCCATTCTGATTCCCACATTGGGTAATAATAATATAAAAATTGATCCGGGTTAACATCATTAACAAACTTCGGTATTGTTCTGTCTCCATTATTTTTCCCATTCCACCCCGGATACAGACAAGTTATTATGGGTTTTGACTGTAATTCTTCTTTTAAGATATTCTTCACAAATGTATATGGGTAGTAATTATCTATCGTCTGTGGTTCATCTAAACTATACCAATACCTAAATGTATTCGGTAGTTTATTCTGCATATTTGCAATATAATCTCCAATATCTGTGTTTATATTAGGTGAATTAGACTTGATGTCACTTCCAATTATATTATCATAAACATCAATATAATCTATGTAAAGTTTTGTTTGTCCCTCATAATCAACTACAATATTTAGTCCTTGTTCCGGATTGCTATCATCAAAGTTGTTCGTTCCATATTCTATTAACTTTTGTGCTTCTTCTCCATAATCGTTTATTAATTCTTGATAATCATATTCTAAAGTTACAGTTTTGAATTCTCCGTCGGCTTCTTCAGTTGTTATTTCTTTTTGAGCTAAAGGTATTGTTATTTTTGTCCCTTTTTCAAAAGTATATTCTGCTTTTACCGTAAATACTGTTTCCGGAATTATTGGAGGAGCTTCCATTTCTTCTAATTTGTAACGAAGGTCTATTGTGTAGTTGATAATTCTACCATCTAAAATTTTTACTCTATACTTTTTATCCTGTCTGTAGTGAGGACCAAACATTAATACTCCCTTCGTATTAATATTCTTTGTTACCCAATAATCTCCTTCCTTTTCTCCAACATTTGTATCTAATTTTAATCCCGTTCTTAACCTATCGTTCTCTAATCCTTCTTTTGCTTTCCACCTTGTATAATATCCTCCGCTGTAATACTTTATGTAATTTCCGGGGTCTAACGGTGTATCTGAAATAATTTCTATTCCGTCTTCTTCATATCTTCCTTTTATTAAAGCTTGTGGTTGGATGATTAATATATTTGCTCCAAGTTCTTTCATCTTTGCATAATATTCCGGATTTATACTCGTTGTTTCCCAATCTCCCGAATTTCCCGCATACAAGCCTATTGTGAACTTTTCAGTCTGACCACTTACTATTATTATACTTACTAAGAGTAGTGATATCATTTTTATTATTCTTAACATTTTACCATTCTCCTTTTTTTTGACACATTTATTTCAAGAGTATCATCTTTTCTATCTTTCTATAAACCGGTTTGTTTTCTTTATATACTTCCAATTTATATAAGTATATTCCACTTGATAACACTTTACTCTCTCTTGCATCAAACTTTACCTCATAATATCCTTTTTCTTGTTCTTGATTTACAAGCTCATTTATCTTCTCTCCCTTTATATCATATACACTTAAATTTACTTTTACTCTCTCTGGTATTCTGTAACTTATTATTGTACTCGGATTAAATGGGTTTGGGTAATTTTGATATAATTTATAGTCTTCCAATACTACTTTGTTTTCTTCTATTCCGGTTACTGTTCATTCTATTTCTTCACTCCCTCTTGATTCATTTCCTTGTTTATCTATTCCCGTTATCTTGTAATAATATTTTTCTTCATTTATTCTAACCATAAATGATGTGTCTTCTGTAGTCTTTATAAGATTTAATGAATCTATTATGAAATTAGGTGTACTGCTTCTATAAATATTATAATGACTGAAATCTGCTTCTGTATTCCTTTTTAATATTATTCTTGCTAATAAAGAATCAACTACTACATCAAGTATTACCGGAGGT
>PAAX01000033.1 GCA_002698995.1 Ignavibacteriota bacterium
AAGAACTAGGAGCAAGCAGTGATCAGATAGGTGAAATAGTACAAGTAATTGATGATATAGCAGATCAGACAAACTTGCTTGCCTTAAATGCGGCAATAGAAGCAGCAAGAGCCGGAGAACAGGGAAGAGGATTTGCAGTAGTTGCAGATGAAGTAAGAAAATTAGCAGAACGTACCACAAAAGCAACTAAAGAAATCGGTGAGATGATAAAGAAGATACAAGGTGATACCGGCGGAGCAGTAAAATCTATAAGCTTGGGAACAGAAGAAGTAGAGAAAGGAAAACAATTAGCAGATAAAGCCGGAAAATCATTACAAGAAATAATAAAAGGCTCGAATGATGTAGTAGATGTTGTAAATCAAGTAGCCGCAGCGAGTGAAGAACAATCCTCGGCATCAGAACAGATAAGCAGAAATATAGAAGCAATAAGTTCGGTAACACAACAGTCGGCTGCCGGAACACAACAGATAGCAAGAGCTGCAGAAGACTTGAACAGATTGACTGAAGGTTTACAAAAACTTGTCGGAGCTTTTAAAATCCGCAATGAAAATAAGAAATTAATTTTAGCTTAATCAGTATCCCAAATTAGCACCTGATTTATAATCATTGTAAATCAGGTGCTGCTTTAAGATTTATTCCAGCATTTTCAATTTCCCGCTAAACTTTAAGATATGATATCCGATAATTGGGTTGACAATTAATTGTGTGTCACAATAAATATTTTAGTTAGGAGTTATAGCTTTATGAGCATTAAGCAGAAAATTAATTTAACTACAAAATTAAATATCATTTTTTTATTGTTGGGAATGCTGTTGATTACAGTTGGTTACATTGGATTCAGCGGAATGAGTAAAACAAACGAAACCTTGGGCTACATTGGATATAACAGGGCAGCTTCAATAAATTTAGTTCTTCAAGTTGATAGAGATCTTCAACAGGCATTGGTTGCTGAAAAATCACTATTTACGGTTGAAGCAAATTCACCCAAATTTAATAATCTTGTAAATGATCATAATGAGAATGTTAGTCAAGTTGAAACACGGTGGAGCGAATTAAAAACCTTGTTAACAAACCAAGATGAGATTTCTTTTGCAAATAAATTTGATGAAATATTTGATGACTGGGAAAGTATTTCTAATAATATTATTTCTAAGATATCATCAGGAGTTCCTACAGAAATTAAACAAGCCGAATTCATTTCAGAAAATAAAGGCTCAGAAGTTTTTTCTGAAATGAGGGCAAATATCGACCAACTTACGCAACTTATTGAAGAAGATATAAAAGAAAATGTAAATACTGCAGGGGCTGATTTTGATAGTTCAAAAAGTTTTATTATTTCCATAATAATTTTCTCAGCTTTAATTACACTTTCTGCCGGAATTTATATTTCAAAAACTATCGCCCGTCCAATAAAAAAACTTGATGAAGCTGCCTCCTTAGTTGCAGGTGGAAATAACAATGTGCAAGTAGATATAAAAAATTCAGATGAAATTGGAAAATTAGCTTCTTCCTTTAATACAATGGTAGAAAACATCAAAAAATCAATTGAAGAAGTAAATGGAAAAAGTCTGGAAGCAGAAAATGCCGCAAGAGATGCAAATGAATCCAAAAGCAAAATTGAGAATTATCAGAAGTATTTATCAAGAAGCACTAAACTTCTCGCTGAAAAAATGATGCGGTTTGCCGATGGTGATTTAACAGTTTCCGTAAAACCGGAAATTGAAAATGATGAAATAGGAGAATTGTTTTCGGAATTCAATTCAGCAGTTTCAAAAATTCATAATATGTTAGTTAATGTTAATGAAGCAGTAGCAGCTACAGCCTCAGCCTCCACCGAGATTTCATCATCTTCAGAAGAGATGGCAGCCGGAGCACAAGAACAGTCGGCACAATCTGCAGAAGTTGCCGGTGCTGTTGAGCAAATGTCAGGTACAATTATACAGACTTCAAAGAATGCTAACTCCGCTTTAATATTTTCAAAAAATGCCGGAGAAAAAGCAAAATTAGGTGTAGAGAAAGTAAATCAATCAAAAGAAGGAATGAACAGAATTGTTCAATCGGCACAAAGTACCGGACAAATAATTTCTCAGCTTGCACAAAAGACTGAACAAATTGGTGAAATAACTTTAGTTATTGATGAGATTGCAGATCAGACAAATCTATTAGCACTAAACGCCGCAATAGAAGCGGCACGAGCCGGAGATCAAGGGAGAGGATTTGCAGTTGTAGCAGATGAGGTAAGAAAACTTGCTGAAAGAACTTCAGTTGCAACCAAAGAGATTGGTGAAACAATTAAGAAAATTCAGCATGAAGCTAAATCAGCCGATAAATCTATGATTGAAGCGGGAGAATCGGTTAAAAACGGCATGAAATTAAATGATGAATTGGCAAATGCATTGAATGAAATTTTACAAGAAGCGATGAAAGTAATTGATGAAATAAATCAAGTTGCTGCAGCAAGTGAAGAACAGTCATCCGCGTCTGAAGAAATCAGCAGAAATATTGAAGCTATCAGTTCTGTAACGCAGCAATCGGCAGCTGGAGTTCAGCAGATTGCCAGAGCAGCAGAAGATTTAAACCGGCTGACAGAAAATCTTCAAAACCTGGTAAGTAATTTTAAAATCAATCAAGATATGAAATACTTACAACTGAGCGCGAGTAGAAATTAGTTTTAGTTTTTCTATAAAATTAGGACTGCCAGAAAATTAGGAAACGGCTATAAATACTTTATTGAAATAACTACTCTAAAAATTTTTGTCATAAAAATTAACCTGCATTTTGAAAGTGCAGGTTAATTAAAAACCTACCTTTAAGATAATTTCTAATAAGAATAATAATCCTTTAAATTTTTCTTGTATTTAAAAAAGACTTCTAAAATCCGATAATGTGGTGTTAGAATAACAATAAATTGGATTGGATAACTATGAAAAAGAAACTTTCACTAAAATTTCTGATTCCAACTATAATAATTATGATTTCCGGAATGATATTTATTTCATGGGTAGTATCAAATACAGTGCATGATTTTTATTTGGAATCAGCAGAAAATACCATTACTGATAAAATGAATGAATTGAACGAAAAGCTTAACTTAATAGATGCTTTAGTTCTAGAAGAAGTAAAAATAGGTATGGCTTCAATAAAAAATGAAGCATCAAAATTGGGAAATCCCAATATTGACGGGACAATTGAATTTGAAGGGAGAACAATACCAAACCTGAAATTAGGAAACAGTATTGTTGCAAATAATTATAATGTTGTTGATAAGGTAAAAGAAATTGCAGGTGGAACCGCTACAATTTTCGTAAATAATAACGGCGAATTTTTAAGAATAAGCACAAATGTAATTAACTCAGGCGGCAACAGGGCTATCGGTACAATTCTAGACCCTAATGGAAAAGCGATTAAAAATATTCTAAATAAAGAATCATTCTACGGTTTAGTAAACATTTTGAGCAAACCATACTTAACCGCCTATGAGCCTATACTTGATAATGAAAATAATTTAATAGGAATTTGGTACACAGGCTATCCCTTAACAACCCTTAATGATATTGGAGAATCTGTAAAAAGAGCAAAACTATTTGAGAAAGGATTTATAGCATTAGTCGATGAGAAAGATAATATCCTTTATAATACAGAATTATATACAACTGATGATCTTGAATCGATAATCAACGGTGAAAATTTTAACGAAGAATGGATTTCAAACCAAAAAATATTTGATAAGTGGAATTATAAAATTATTGCCGCAGTACCGGATTCAGAGATTAATTCTTATTCTTCATCAATAGCAGGAGATGCAGCAATTTTTGGTTTTATATTCTTTACAATTCTTACTTCAATTATAACTTTAATTGTCTTTAAAATTATTTTGCAGCCTGTAAAACAGATAAAATTAGTAGCAGAAGAATTTACAAACGGAAATAGCAAAGTAAGAGTGAATGTAAAATCTGAAGATGAAATAGGAAATCTTGGGAGTTCCATCAACCAAATGATTGACAAAATTCTGCAGAATATTTCCGAATTAAAACTGAAAGAAGAAAATGCCCTAACTGCATTAAAAGAAGCTGAGATTGCAAAAAATGAATCCAATCACCAGAAAGAATACTTTGCTGCAAAGACGAAAGAAATGCTTGTTGAAATGGAGCGATTTGCAGCCGGAGATTTATCGGTTTCTTTAAGTATTGAAAAAGATGATGATGTTGGGAAACTGTTTTCAGGATTCAATAGAGCAGTTTCACAAATAAGAGATGTAATTTCTGAATTAAGAATTGCTATTCAGTCTACTGTAAATGCAAGCAATCAAATCTCATCAAGTTCCGAAGAAATTGCAGCCGGAGCGCAGGAACAATCCGCGCAGGCAAGTGAAATAGCAGCAGCAATTCAAGAAATGGCTGCAACAATTTTCAATACTACAAAAAACTCAACTACAGCAGCAGAAGCAGCAAAGCAAGCTGGAAGTACGGCAAAATCGGGTGCATCCAAAGTAATTGAAACAAAAGATGGGATGAAAAAAATTGTAACTACTTCGGAAACTACTGAAAAAATTGTTCTTTCTTTAACATCAAAAACTGAGCAGATTGGTAAGATTACGCAAGTGATTGATGAAATTGCAGATCAAACTAATCTTCTTGCATTAAATGCTGCAATTGAAGCTGCAAGAGCCGGAGATCAAGGAAGAGGATTTGCCGTTGTTGCAGATGAAGTGAAAAAATTAGCTGAACGAACTTCAAAAGCAACAAGTGAAATCGCCGAAACCATAAAAGATATTCAGATTGAAGTAAAAGAAGCAAATAAATCCATGCGCGATGCCAAGCAGTCTGTTAATGGCGGCATGATTTTAACGAATGAACTTGCAGAATTTTTAGAGAGAATTTTGATAGAAAGTAATAAAGTATTAGAAGTAATTGAGCAAGTAGCTTCAGCAAGTGAAGAACAATCCGCTGCAGCCGAACAAATCGGACAAAATATTGAATCAATAAACATTGTTACCGGTGAAACTGCTCAAGGAACAACTGCAGTTGCAAGAGAAGCTGAGAATTTACTGAATCTTACCGATGGATTACAAAAGTTGATCTCTAACTTTAAAGTAAATCATAATTCTGCAAAAGTTTTCAGCAGCATATAAAAAGTATGAATCAATTGAAACCTTCACATTCTTTGTGAAGGTTTCTTTCTTTATAACTGTTTACAAATCTCCGAAATCCTTATTCAGCTTTTTATAATTTATTTGCTATTCTCATTAAGTCATTTATTTCCGACCAATATGAATGCAGATCTGTTTCTAACAGAATAAAATAATTTATTCGTCTGATTAACCCATAGAGAAAATAGACATTACCTCCATTTAAATTAATCATCATAAATATTTTTTCTTATCTTACGATAATTAAGTCGGGATATAAAAATGTAACTGATTTTTAACGCTTATAAACTGGACATTATCGTTATGAAATCTAAGTTAGTGCTTTATTTAGTTATAATATATACAAATCTTATCACTCTATCTGCCAATCCAGAGGATGAAGGCAATTCTAACAATTTTAAAAGCAGACTAAATATGTATGGAGTTGATCTAAATTTTAAATATACAGCAGATTTCTACAATAATGTTTCCGAAGGTGTTGAAACCGGTTCAAAATTTATAAATCAAATCCACTTTGGAACAGATTTAAGTTTGGATAGAATCTTTAATATTAATCCGGCTATACTTCATGCATCATTTATAGGTGTTAAGGGAAATCAGCCAAATGATTTAGTAGGAAGTACGCAAGGCGTCAGCAATATTGAGACAAACAATCTTTTCAAATTATATGACTTATGGATAGATTTTCAACTCAACGATCACTTTTCAATATTAGCGGGATTGTTTGATGTTAACAGCGAATTTGACACAAAGTACAATTCCGGTTTATTTATTAATCCTTCTCATGGAATTGGAGCTGAATTTGGTTTAACAGGAATTAATGGTCCATCAATTTATCCGAATACTTCTTTTGGGATTAGAACCAATTTTACATTTGGACATAAAAACTACATTAAGCTGGGAATTTTTGATGCTGTGCCCGGAACCGAAGAGGATCCATATAAGACTTATATAGATTTAAAATTCAACGACGGACTCCTTTTGGTTTCAGAATTTGGATATGATTGTTATGATGATTTTGAATTCGAAAATATAAATGATCAATGTATGAATTTTGCGGTTGGTATTTGGTATTTTACTAATAAGCATAATGAAGTGATTGGAACAAATAAACATCATGGAAATTTTGGTTTCTATAGTTTTTTAGAATCAAGACTATTTCTGCTGAATCAAGAATCTTATTTATCAGGATTTATTAGAACCGGATTAGCTGATAATGATGTGAATCAAATAGATTTGTTTTTCAGCGGTGGATTAGTTCTAAATAATTATTTTTTTGATGAAGATCAATTGGGATTAACATTTGCCTCTTCCAGATATTCGAGAAAACATTTTAATTCTCAGTCAATATTAAATGAAAATCCCGCATTATACGAAACTAATATTGAACTGACTTATTTGGTTAACATTACTGATTTTGCTTCCATTCAGCCGGATATTCAATATTTTATAAATCCTTCACATAAATCTTCATTAAAGAACTCACTCTGTGTAGGTCTGCGAACCATAATTAGTTTTTAAGAAAAGTTCATCAAATTTTAGGATATGTTTTTATAAGCAGCTATAGAGGATAACTGAGCACATAAGAAAAAGACCTCCAATTATAAAAATAATCGGAGGTCATTAAATGAAGCTTACTTAATCTTTTGAATTTTTTCTTTGAATTTTAGACCAAGCTTTTTTAATTCTGCCATTACCGGAACATAAACGGAAGGATGTGTTGGAATATAACATCCGCTTAAAGGAAGTTTGTTCTGAAGAATTAATTTAGCCGCAATTGCTGCCGGTAATCCAACAGTTTTTGCAATTGCAGTATCACCATGAGGATCACCATATTCAACTAATGTAGAAACTATTTTTTCTTCTCTTTTCTCTTTGGGATATTTTGCAATAACTTCATGCGCTAAAATCACCAAGTCTCTGCCGCCTGAAGGAAGAGGTAATTTTTTTCTTAGTAAATCAGTCATAACTTCTGCAGAAGTAGAAACTTTTCCACCGATTTTTTCATCCGAGAATAGTCCAAGCCACCTTAAATTATTCATAATTTTTCCGGTTGGAGAAATTCCCAAATAATTAGCGGTTTTAGTTTCAATCTTAGTGCCGGAAATATTGAGTGGCAAGAACATATCAATATATTCTGCATAAGTTTTTTGATGAAGATTAGGTATCTTAAAGTTTTCAGTAGGGAGACCGAGTTTTACAATCTGAGCCCAAGTTTCTCCCCAGCCAGGATAGCGTAATGTAGCTCTAACCATTGTTTCTGTCTTTTTAACATTAAAAATCTTCTCATAGATTAACGAATCCCTATTAGGATAAGCCTCAAATGTTCCTACTCCTTCAATGTCAACTTCCCAAGTTCTGTTAAATACCTGCTGATATGAAATAACTTTCTGTTTTCCTTGTTCTTTGTATAATGCGCCGGATTCACCAGCCATCACTACGTTTCTCGGATTCCATGTTATGCAGTAATTAAAAGGATTTGATTTTACTTCCGGAGCCGGCAATCCGCCGCCGTATGAAATAAAGCTTTTTACATATCCCCCTTTTTCTCTAATTTTATTTATTAGAGCCATAGCCGACATATGATCAATTCCGGGATCCAAACCCATTTCATTTAAAATTAATATTCCCTTTCTTACGGCATCTTTGTGAAGTTCGGCAACTCTAAGATTTTCATAAGATGCAGTAACACAGTGTTTTCCAAAATTCAAGCAATCCAGAGCTATTAAATATTGAAACACCGGCGCTAATAAATTTACAACAATATCACTTTCTTCAATTAATTTGTTTCTCATTGCAGCATCGTTAACATCAAATTCCAATGCGATTCCATTTGGATGACCATTTACTCTTTGCTTAGCCAATTCTAAATTCATATCACAAACTGTAACAAACCAGTTGTTTTCTTTTGCTTCATTTAATAAATAAGAAATTAAGGATGGAGTGGACTGACCCGCACCAAGGATAAGTATTTTTTTCATTAAACACCTCTAAATAGAATAAATTTATCTTAGTAAAGATATAGAGATTATATGAAAGGAAAAACTTTTTAACACAGAATTAAGAAAAAACCGTATACCAAACCAATTATTGAATGTTATTGCAAATGCTATCGGGAGTATCTCTATAATAAATATACGTAGGATAATTAACTTTTTTAATTTTGTATTTAGATAAAACCCGCTCAAAAAATTCCGAATCCTCACTGTACTCAATATCCTTAAATCCATTTAGGTTGACAAATACCTCCTTTTTAGCGAAGAAGGTTCCTCCAATTGTACAGTCATTTAGATGAATCATTTTTGATTTATTATTTTTATCTTTTACATAAGGATCACCAATTATTTCAACACCGCCGTGGATAAAATCAATGTTCTCATTCATTATTTCTTCAACTCTAAGTTGAATATGTTCTTTTTTGTATTCATCGTCACTTCCCAAAAAAGTTAAATAATCTCCCATTGAAGCTTGAATTCCAGCATTTAGAGTTAAAGGAAGTTTTCTATTTGAATGACGGAAATATCTTATATTCTGAAAATGCTTCTGATATTTTTTGATTATCTCAAAAGTATTATCCTCGCTTCCATCGTCGGCAATTATAAGTTCCCAGAAATTATAAGTCTGATTTATAACTGAATCAATGGCTCTTTTTAATAGCTTTTCTCTATTAAAAGTGGGAAGAATAACAGAAACTAAAGGAGTAAAGTTTTTGTATAATTTCATCATTTTAAAGTAGTTCTTTTTATTTAATTAAATTTGAGTCAAGAAGTTATCTTTTTAAGTCCCGCAAAACCACATTTTTAAAATGAAGTTTTGAAAAGTTGTTTACAAATCTAAAGATAATTTTTTCATATATTGAGGATTCTGTATTAAAATTTAAGTAAAACTATGAGTTTAAGAGATCAAAAAAAATTTCTTTCTGCGTTAAAACGTTATGAAAGAAAAATGGAATCAAAAGAATTAGAAGATTACAAAATGCTTGTAAAGCGTGATAAAATGGAAGAAGATCTTGATAAACTTTCTATGGATAGACTTAAAAGCTATTATGAAAAATATCATTTAAACAGAGAGAGAAAAGATTACAGCAATTTTTTTAAAGATAATGAAGAATAAATTTTTTAATTGGGGAGCTAATGGAGTATAAAAATTTACACAGAGCTATTGCTGCAGCGGTTTTTATAGTATCTGCATTTGTTTATTTATTAACAGTTCAAAGTAATGTTTCGTTTTGGGATTGCGGTGAATTTATAGCCTCCGCATTTCTTCTTCAAGTTCCTCACCCGCCGGGAACTCCTTTTTTCTTGCTGCTGGGAAGATTATCCTCAATGCTCCCAATCGGCGATAACGTTGCATTTAGAGTTAACTTAGTTTCAGTTTTTGCTTCTGCATTTATTGTATTATTTCTATACTTAACTGCAGTAAAGCTGATTGAATTTTACAAAGGGAACAAGCACGACAGCAAACTTGATGCATTAGGTACATACTTAGCTGCCGCTATCGGTGCTTTATCTTTAGCTTTTAGCGATACATTTTGGTTTAATGCCGTTGAAGCTGAAGTATATGCTGCCGCAACTTTCTTTATAGGAATTGTTACTTGGTTAATGGTTACCTGGCATGCAAAAGCTGATGATAGAGACAATGAAAAATATATTCTATTTATTGCATATTTGATTGGCGTTTCAACCGGCGTTCACTTAATGTCTGTTTTAGCAATTGTTTCTATTGTAATGGTAATAATGTTTAAGAAATATCTTAATGATGAAGAAACTTTAAAACAAACCGGATATATATTTTTAGGACATGCAGCAATTATACTTGTTGTTGGTGTTGTTATGTGGGGTGGATTGGATTCTTCAACTCCTCCTTCCCCCGAAGCTGCTAAGGAAACAGATTTTAGATTTTTAACGATTTTTGTACTTATCTCAATTGTTTATATGGGAATTTTCTGGAAGAAAATTTTCAGACCAAATTCATTTTATCTTCCAATGATTTTTGGTGGAATTGCGCTAATTGTTACATATCCCGGAATTGTAAAATATCTTCCAAACTTTGTTTCTTCAGTAGGGAAAAACAATATAGTTTTAGATATACTTATAATTGCAGTTTTATTGGCTGTATTGGGTTATTTAATTTATTGGTCTAATAAAACAAATAAACAGACTACTCACTTGGTTTTCAAATCCATCTTATTTGCTTTCTTAGGATTCAGTTCTTATGCAATGATTATAATTAGAGCAAATCAAGATCCACCTATAAATCTAAATAGTCCAAAGACTTTCAGCGAAGTGGTTTCTTATCTTAATCGTGAACAATACGGTGAAGCTCCTATTTTCCAAAGAAGATATACCCAAGAAGGACATCAAATGGGAGTTTACAGAAACTATAGCAGCGATTTAGATTTCCTTTGGTCTTATCAAATGAACCACATGTTTAACAGATATTTATTCTGGAATTATATTGGTAAACCATCTACAGTTCAAGATTCTGGAGTAGATTGGTCAAAATTCTGGGGAATTCCTTTCTTAATTGGTTTACTTGGAATTTATTTCCATTTCCAAAAAGATTGGAAAATGGCTGCAGTCTTTCTCGTGATGTTTATATTTCTCGGTTACCTTACGGCATTTTATCAAAACCAGCAGCAGCCTCAGCCCAGGGAAAGAGACTATTTTTACGTCGGCGCTTTCTTTGTGTATTCCATTTGGATTGCGATTGGTGTACGCGGATTACTCGACTTGACAAAGGAATATATCAAACCGGCAAAATCGAAAGAACTTGTGTTTAGTGCAATCATAATTGCAACTTTCCTCTTGATTCCAATTAATATGCTCGGTACAAATTTCCATATAAATGATAGATCAAGAAATTATGTCCCATGGGATTATTCATATAATATGCTTCAAAGTGTTGCTCCAAATGCAATTTTATTTACCAACGGCGATAATGATACTTTCCCGTTATGGTATCTGCAGGATGTTGAAGGAGTTAGACAAGATGTTAGAATTGCAAACCTTAGTCTGTTAAATACACCTTGGTACATAAAGCAGTTGAAGCACAATACTCCTCATGGTGCTGAAAAAGTACCAATGACTTTAACAGATGAGGAAATAGATAGAATTGGTCCGCAAAGATGGGAACCAAGAGTACTTTCTTTAGATGTTCCAGATAGTTTAATAAGTGAATTTAATGTTACTGATTCTTTAATACTTGCAACAAAAAAACTAAACTGGCTGATGGAAAACACCGTTCAGTTTGGTGATATAAAAGCTTTAAGAACTCAAGATATTGTTTCATTGAATATTATTCTTGCTAATCAATGGAAACGCCCGATTTATTTTGCAGTTACAACTCCGGACGACAGTAAATTAGGTTTAGATGATTACTTAAGAATGGAAGGTTTTGCATTCAGACTTGTACCTGAACCAAGATCAGAAAGTTTTTATTATGTTGAACCAAACATTCTAAAAGAGCAATTATTTAATGAACCGGAAGGTTATTCTAAAGATTATCAACCAGGATTTAAATTTAGAGGTTTGAGCGATCCGACAATTTTCTTTGATGAAAATCATACCAGACTTTCATCAAACTACAGAAACTCATTTATTCGTTTAGCTCTTCATTATCTTGAAGTAGAAAAGAATTATGAAATGGCTGTTAAAACTTTGGATGAAATGGAAGTGAAAATTCCAAGATCTAAACTTCCTATGGATTACAGACTCCTTCATGATTTAGGAAAAATTTATAGACGGGCAGGTGGAATAGAACAGTACAAAAAAATTGTTGCTGATTTAGAAGAACCAATGTGGAGAATGATAGAAGAAAATCCAATGAGCTTTAGTGATGAATATTCTCCTTATTTTATTCTTATTACAAATTATGAAAACTTGCAGATGTACTCTAAAGCTCTTGAAGTAGTAAATAAGCTTGAATCTGTAGTTGGAGAAAATCCTAATGTAAAAGGATTGAAAAATAAATTTGAATCCTTAGCTAAACAGCAAATTGAAAAACCGGATACATCTAAAAATTAATTTTATGCAGAGACTTGTAACTCAAGTCTCTGCTCACTTTTCAACCAAACTTCAGTTTTCTAAATGAAGAAAATTCTTATAAATGCACTTCCCGGAATTGGTGATGCTTTAATGTTTACACCGGCATTAAAGTTTCTTAAAGAAACAGTTCCCGATTCAGAAATTGATGTTATGGTTATGTATAAGAGTGTTGAGGATATTTATAAACGACTTCCTTTTGTTAACAAGATTTTTTACCACGATTTCCTAAAAGAAAATCCTTTCTCATCATTAAAATTTGTTCTTTCACTAAGAAACAAATATGATTATTCAATTAATATTTATCCCACTAATAGAAAAGAGTACAACTTTATTAACCTGCTTATTGGTGCAAATAAAAGAGCCGGTGTTTCTTATCTAAATCTGAATACTAGAGAATTAGGATTTTTGAATAACATCAAAATTTCAGAAGATGATAAACTTCATAACGTAGAACATAATATTAAGCTTGTTGAAAAATTAATAAATAATAAATGTGATGAAATTTCTACTTTAATATTTCCATTGACAGATGATGATATTGAATTCTCAAATAAATTTATTGATGAAAATAATTTAGTTGATGAAAAACTATTAATTGGAATTCATGCCGGAAGTTCTACATTAAAAAATCACATTAATAAAAGATGGTCACCCGAAAAATTTGCTGAGCTCTCCAAAATGTTAATCTCAAAGTTCAATGCATTTGTCCTGATTTTTGGCGGACCGGATGAAATTGATCTGAAAGAAAAAATTAAATCTCTTACAGATTCTGAAAGAATAATCTTCGTAAATACTAAAAGTATGGATCAAACTGCAGCATTAATAAAAAAATGCGGATTGTTTATTACAAACGACACGGGATTAATGCATACTGCAGCGGCAATGCAGACAAACACAGCAGCTATATTTGGTCCTACAAATACAAATCTAATTAAACCTTGGAAAGTAAATCATATTATCTTGAGTTTAGAATTAGAATGCCAGCCATGTTTCTATAATTCACCTAATTCTTTAAAGTGTTATCGAGATGATGTACAGTTCAAATGTTTAAAAGAACTATCTCCTGAATTTGCTTTTGCTCAAATCAAAACTTTTATGGAAAGTATTAATCTTTTACCAATTTAATTATAGTTTCAACACAGCCTTCAATCGTACCGCAAGTTTTTATTAATCCTAATTTTCTTTTTTCAACTGCTATTCTATTCTCCATTTCCGTTATAATGTTATTCCACATTTTGCCATGTGCCACTGCTGGTCTTGGTTTAATTAATTCTTTATTAAAATATTCCCAAATAACAGCAAGTTCAAGCAGAGTTCCGGTTCCACCGTTAAGTATTACAAAACCATCGGCAATTGTAACCAGAGTTTTAATCCGTTCAAAAAGTGAATCACATTCAATTATTTCTGTTAAATATTCACTTGGTTCAGAGTTAAAAGTTTCCACAGTAACTCCAATTGCTTCTCCCCCTTTTTCTCTTGCTCCCTTGGATACCGCATCCATAATTCCCTGATATCCTCCTGAGCAGACACTGAAATCATTTTCGCCAAGCAATTGTCCCAACCTAAAAGCATCTTCATATTCTTTATCACCTGGTTTAGGAAATGAGCTGCCAAACACTGTTATAGTAGCCATAATTATTTTCCAGTTAGTTGTACAATAACATTTCTTTTTCTTGATCTATTGTCAAAATCTATAAAAATAATCTGCTGCCATGTTCCCAAAAGTAGTTTTCTATTTGAAAACGGAACTGTATAAGATGCACCTTGTAGCGATGCACGAATATGAGAAAAACCATTATCATCATGCCATGTATCATCATGATGATATTGTTTACTTGAAGGAACCAGCTTTTCAAAAAACTCAGGATAATCTTTTAGAAGTCCGGGTTCGTATTCAATTGTCGTTATTCCGGCAGTTGCACCTGGAGCAAAAACAAGCGCATTTCCTTCAGATAAATTTGATTCACGCAGCATTTTATCAACATGATCTGTTATATCTATAATATCTGTAAATCCTTTTGTTGTAACTGAAAATGTTTTGGTAATAATTTCCATTATTCTTTATCAACTTTTTATTAAAAATAGATTACTTACAAAAATAAAGTGATATTTTGGGACAAAAACAAAGAATAATTGCAATTCAAAAATATTTGATGCTCATAAAATATTCGGAAGTCATATTTTAATTTGATATTTTTCTATGATAAAAACTTATGCAAAAGTAAATAATAATAAGGAGTATTATATGTTAACCAAAGTTGAAATGACATCAAAAGACTATATTGAATTAGAAGAAAAATATGGTGCTCATAATTATCATCCGCTTGATGTTGTTATTGAAAAAGGTGAAGGTGTTTGGGTTTATGATGTTGAAGGAAAAAAATATTTGGATTGTTTAGCAGCATACTCTGCTGTTAATCAAGGACACTGCCACCCAAGAATTATTGATGCAATGAAAAAGCAGGCAGAAAAAGTTACATTAACTTCAAGAGCATTCAGAAACAATCAACTTCCTTTGTTATATAAACAGCTTAATGAATTAACCGGTTATGAAATGTTTTTACCTATGAACTCGGGTGCTGAAGCTGTTGAAACTGCTCTTAAAGCAGTTAGAAAATGGGGTTACAAGGTTAAAGGGGTTGAAGAAAATAAAGCAGAAATAATTGTTTGCTCAAATAACTTTGCAGGTAGAACTATATCAATTGTTTCTTTCTCAACAGAAAAACAATACCAAGATGGCTTTGGTCCTTTAACTCCGGGTTTTAAAGTTGTAGAATACGGAAATGCACAAGCGTTAAAAGATGCAATCACTCCTAATACGGTTGCTTTTATTGTTGAACCAATTCAAGGTGAAGGTGGAGTTGTAGTTCCGAAGGAAGGTTATTTAGAAGAGACATATAATATTTGTAAAGAGAACAATGTACTTTTTGTTGCTGATGAAATTCAATCAGGATTAGGAAGAAGCGGTAAATTATTTGCATTTTATTATGAAAAAGTTTGTCCGGATTTGATAACAATCGGCAAAGCCTTGTCAGGCGGAGCTTATCCGGTTTCTGCAGTTTTAGGAACAAGAGAAGTTTTAGGTGTATTTAATCCGGGTGACCATGGTTCTACATTTGGCGGCAATCCATTAGCAGCTGCAATTGCAGTTGAAGCTCTTAAAGTTTTGGTTGAAGAAAATCTTGTGGAAAAATCTTTTGAATTAGGAAATTATTTTAGAGAACAACTGCAGGCAATTCCTTCTAAACATGTTAAAGAAGTAAGAGGAAAGGGATTGTTTATTGGCGTTGAATTACATCCTGAAGCAAAAGGTGCCAGAAGATTCTGTGAAGCTTTAATGCAGAGAGGAATTTTATGCAAAGAAACCCATGACAATGTGATTCGTTTTGCTCCTCCTCTTGTAATTAAGAAAGAAGAAATTGATTGGGCTTTAAGCCACATTTCTGAAGTTCTTCAGATGGATTAGTAAAGATTTTCTTTTACTTACATTTTTTATAACAGCCCGATTAAATCGGGCTTTATTTTTAATAGAAAGATTTTATGGATAATAATATTACTCCAGTAATTTTAACTGCCAAAGAACTTGAACTTCATTATGGTGCTCAAGTTATTTTAGAAAAAGCATCATTAAGTATTCATGAAAATGATAGAATTGGTTTAGTTGGAAGGAATGGTGCAGGTAAATCAACATTTCTAAAAATTATTTCAGGCCTGCTTCAACCCGATTCCGGTGAAGTAGCAAAAAAGAAAGATTTAGTTATAAGTTTTCTTTCTCAAGAGTTTACTTTAGATGAAGAGAAAACCGTTTACGATAATATTCTTGATGGAGCAGAAAATATTATTGCAGTTGTTCATGAATACGAAAATCTACATTATGATTCACCGCAAAGAGAAATTCTTCAATCAAAAATTTTAGAACTTGATGGATGGAATCTTGAAAAAAAAATATCACTGCTTATTGATTCACTTCATGCACCTGTAGGAGAAAGAGAAGTTAAATATCTTTCAGGAGGAGAAAAAAGAAGAGTTGCGTTGTGTAGAGCATTAGTTTCAAATCCGGATTTACTAATACTTGACGAACCGACTAATCACCTTGATACAAATTCAATTGAATGGATTGAAAATTTCCTTTCCAGTTATAATGGAACATGCATATTTGTGACTCATGATAGATACTTCCTCGATAAAATTGCAAATAGAATTGTTGAATTATCTAACGGAACTTTTTATTCTCATCAAGGGAATTATACTGACTATCTTATCAATAAAGCCGAGAGACAGGCAATCAGCGAAGTTGAAGAAAAGAAAAGACAAAACTTTTTAAGAAGAGAACTGCAGTGGGTTTTACGAGGACCAAAAGCTCGAACTACCAAATCAAAAAGTCGTTTGGATAATTTTTACGAAGTTGCATCAAAAGAGAATAATGAAGTTGAACTTGATGTCGATCTGGTAATTCCTCCAACAGAAAAACTGGGAAATAAAGTCCTTGAATTAAAAGGAGTGGGAGTTACTCTTGGTGGGAAAACTTTAATAGAGAATCTAGATTTCAGTTTTAAATCCGGCAGAAAGCTTGGTATTGTTGGTAACAATGGAGTTGGTAAAACTACACTTCTAAAAATTATTTTAGGGGAAATACCCCCTACTAAAGGAATTATTGATTTTGGAGAAAAAACTGATATTAATTATGTAGATCAATCCAGATTGATTTTAAATGATGATGATACTGTATTTGATGCAATTGGTGAGGGAAATAATACTATAAAATTCGGCAATCAGCAGATAAATATCTGGACTTACTTAAGAAGATTTTTATTTACCGATGACAGAATAAATACTAAAGTAGGGAGACTTTCCGGAGGTGAGAGAAGCAGATTAACTCTTGCCACTATATTAAAAAACGGCGGTAACTTTTTAATGCTTGATGAACCAACAAATGATTTGGATTTGCAGACTTTAAGAATATTAGAAGAAGCATTAATTGAATTTGAAGGCTGTGTTATTGTTGTTAGTCATGACAGGTATTTCCTTAATAGAATCTGTAATGGAATTTTAGGATTCGAAAATAACGGAGTAGTTCATTTTAGTGAAGGTGATTATGATTATTATATCAAGAAAAAGAAAGAAAGATTAAAAGATGATAAGCCGCAAATAATAATCAAGAAAAATGAAGATACCAGAACAAAACAAAAAGTTAGAAAACTTACTTGGAAAGAGAATAAAGAATTAGAGACAATTGAAGAAGATATTATTACTGCGGAAAGTGAAGTTGAGAGAATAGAAAAAATATTTTCTTCTTCTGACTTTTATGAAAAATATGCTGACAAAACTACCGAATTAAATAATGATCTTAACTCTGCTAAAGATAAGGTGAGTAATTTATATAAAAGATGGGAAGAATTAGAAAATATTAAAAATGGTTTAGTTGATTAGAAAAAATAAAGGGGAGCTTTTCACTCCCCTTTGTTAAATAAGGCTTAAATGAAACAATCAATCACAATAATGGAGAAAACTTAAGTAGTAATATCAATTGATACTCCGATCTTCACTTCTGATTTCCATAGAATGAACATTATCCGAATACGCTTTTATTTTATCATAAAGTTTTATTAGTATTTTATTCTCACTCTCAATTTGTAAAGCTTTCTGAAAATTAATCAGAGAGTTCTCAAAGTTGCAGTAAAGCCAAAAAATACCCAGCATCATAAAGTATTTGGGACTATTGTTTTTGTATAAGTTCTTATGTTCAACTTCATTAATTAATTCAAAGCAGGGGCAGTCATCATCAATAGGATCGGTATCAATTATAAAATTTATATCGTCGGTAATAAGTTCTAATAAAATTTTCAAAGCCTGTTCAATTTTATTATTATGAGTATAGCATACAACCAGCTTTTTTAGAGCAAATTTGTTCGAAGGATTTTTCTCAATAACTCCTTCCAATTCAATTTCAGCTTCCAAAAACTTTCTAGCCATAAAATATTGATTTGCAAGCATTTCACTCATTATTGAGTCTCCAAAAAAGAAACCCCGCTGTTGGCGGGGTTATAAATTAATTATTATTGAACAAATGGATAATCTTTAACATCAGCACTTGTAAATTTGGTACCAGGCATGTTATCATAAGACATTGCATTCATACCAAACAATAATGATTTTGCATCATATCCTAATAATCTTAAATATGCAGCAACATGAGCAGAAGTTTGTCCAGTATAGCAATAAACTACAACTGGTTTATCTGTCGGTAAAGTTTTAAGATCTGCTGCTAATTTTAGTGTTTCTTTTGGTGTATATTGAACTGCACCTTCAATATGTCCTGTTGCGTAATGTTCAGGACTCCAGTAGTTAACTATATAATAATTACTAAGGTTTGTATATAAAGTTGCATTTGATATAGTTGCCGGACTAAAACCTTCTTGTAATAAAGCAGCTATTCTTGCTTCTAAAATATCGGCTCCTTCTGTAGCACCTGTATTTAATTCAGGTAATTCACCTGCAGCATTTTTGTTAGTTGGGGTAGTAACCATGTCTGCAGCTTTACCGTTACCAATTGAATTCTGCCATCTTGAAGCAAAAGCTTGGTTCCAACTGCACATACCGAATTTTAAATCGAATACGTTACTATGACCAAGTACTCTTAAAATTGTTGTTCCCCATCCAGCAGTTTGACCGGTATAGCAAGCGATAACAACTTTTTCATAACTTCCTAAATTGTTAGATGCATAATGTGTTACCAAATCAGCTGCAGCAACATTAACCGCACCTTCAATATGTCCAGCTGCAAAATCTGCTGCTGCACGAATATCTATGATGTATTGGCTTTTATCAGTTAAAATATTGTTATAAACATCAGTTGCCGAAATCATAGCAGGAGCAGCTGTATTTACAAAATCACCTGTTTGTTCTAAATATTGAACTAATACTTCAGCTTCATTTACTGTTGGTGTTGGTTCAATAGGATTTTTATCTTCATCTTTACTGCATGCAGTAAATAAAAATGCTACTAACATTAATAAGTATAAAAGATTTTTTGTTTTCATTTGTAACTCCATTACATTTTATTTTTTTGAATTAAGGTTTATTCCCATCCGTTTGGTAATTTTCCATTTACTATAATTTCTTGATTAGCTTGAATTTCCCATGATTCTAAATCTTCTTCAAACAGATAAAGCTCTTTATTTTTAAAAGTACCGTCACTATTTTTAGAAATATGACATCCTTCTGTACAATTTGCATTTACTTTCCAATCGCCATTTTCATCTTTGAATCCGGTTCTTGAAGTAATTCTAATTATATTGTGAGGTGTTGTATATTTATAAGTTGGTCTAATCGGAAATTCCGGTAAATTATCTATTCCATAATTCTTCCAGCTATCTGGTGCCATTAATGATCTTCTTAATAAAGCAAATTCATATTTCGTTTTTACATCCGGAATTGGATTCATTCCAATTTTAAATCCTTGATATGAAGGAACTCTAGCACCTTCGCCGCCGATATGACAGCTTCCGCAATTATTATAATCTTGAGAGTGGCATGTTTGGCAGTTGAAAGTATTTATATGCATTGTATGGAATAAGTTAGCATTAGCCATTCCAGCATGACAGTTTTCACAATCCGGCAATTCAGGATATTTATATCTCTGATCGTATAATTGTCCATTACCATGAATTTCATTTTTGCTGTGGCAGTCGATACATTGGAATCTTCCTTCAGTTAGATGAACATCCGGAACTGTTCCAACTGCAACACCGTAGTAAGCATGTCCTCCACGGCTTGTATGACAAGTTGTACAGTGATCCTGCATATCTGGAGTCTTAACGAAATTATGTCCTTGATATAAACCACCGCCGCCTGCTTTTGGTCTGTTTACGTGACAGTCACCGCATGAAGCATGACATTTTGCACAGTTCACATCATAACCTTCTTTCATCATATCACTTAATGCATCAAAACCTTCGGGAACATTCCCTTTTCCGGCTCTTAATGCAACCATACTCTTTTGACCCCAGCCTTGATGTACATTGAATTTATTTCTAGCAACAATATCGGCATGACAAGAAGAACATTTTTCTTCTGCATAATGAGATGGTTTTTTAATAAAATTGCCTGAGTGAGCTTCAGTTTTATCTGCTGTATTATCAACTCCATTATGGCAGTCAGTACAATTTAATGTTCCATGAATATCATCTTTAAAAGCTTGGTAACCTTCACCACCAAGATAGACTCTATCAAAAGGTTCAATATGAGGTGTTTCACCGCCGCAACCTGCTCCCCCTTCAGAAGGAGGATCCGGTGTATAAACTACTTTTAAGTGATCATAATTAGTATGACATCCTTCGCAAGATGCAACCGATTTGGTAATTTCATTTTCAACCGGCTGATTAACATTAGTTTTGTCTTTTTCACAAGCAGCCATTAAAACTAAGAGAACAATTGCAACGAAATAGAGAATTATTTTTTTCATATAGCTTTCCTATTTGAGAAATAACAAGTAATTACAGACTCTTTTATCTCAAATAAAATGCCATTTCAATATCTCATTTTCGTTTTATTTTGAAGGGAACGGCTGAAACATTATGTTTCAAATGAAACACTGGTTTGCTTAACTGCTCTATAACTTATTGTATTCTAATGTTTTATGGGGGGATGAAACAATCCGTTTCAAATGAAACAATTACTCTTCGGCAAGACCTAATCGTTTCATTTTACGCCAAAGTGTTGTGCGTCCAACTTTCAATTCTTGTGCAACTTTAGTTTTATTCCACTTATGTCGATTAAGTATTTTCAGTAATTCTGTCCGTTCGCAGTTTTTGTCAACGCATTCATCAATACTTTTTACTGATGAATTAGAAACATAATTTCTAATAATAGCCGGAAGCTTTGAAGAATGTATTGTAGCACCATTTGTCCTTACAAAAGCGTATTCAATAGTATTTTCGAGTTCTCTTACATTACCTGGCCAATTATAATTCATTAATGTTTCTAAAGCGTTATCGTCTAATTCTTTTAATTCCTTTTTGTAAATAATTGCAAACTTACTTATAAAGTGATTTATTAATGGGATAATATCTTCAGTTCTTTCTCTAAGAGGAGGAACTTCAATTGGTATTACACTTAAACGATAATACAAATCCTCTCTTAAAGATCCCTTTTTTAATGCTTGATCAATATTGATATTTGTTGCTGAAATTATTCGAACGTCAGAATTTCTGGTAATTGATTCGCCTACTCTTTCAAATGTTCCTTCCTGTAAAACTCTTAATAGTTTAGACTGCATTTGAATCGGCATTTCGGCAATCTCATCTAAAAAAATCGTTCCTTCATTTGCCAACTCAAATCTTCCGAGTCTATCTTTATGAGCGTCAGTAAAAGCTCCTTTAACATGACCAAATAATTCGCTTGCAAGTAAATTATCAGGAAAAACAGAACAATTAACTTTTACAAATTCTTTTGAATTTCTTCTTGAGGATTTTTGAATAGCATTTGCAACCAATTCTTTTCCTGTACCAGATTCACCATGAATCAAAACAGGGGCATCCGACTCTGAAATCTCTTTTATTAATTCAAAGATTTCCTTCATCGCTTTACTATGACCAATTATACCGTAAAAGTTTGTATCTTTCTCTAGACTTTTTCTAAAAGCTTCCACTTCCGATTGATCTCTAAAAGAAATTACTCCGCCGGTTGGTTCGTTTTCTTCATTGTAAAGTACTGCAGAATTTAACCTTATCGGTTTTCTTTCACCATCTTTAGAAACAATCTTTGCCTCAAAATCATATATATTTTTATTGTTTCTTAGCACAATAGAGATTGGACAATCTAAAAAACATAAATCGGATTTAAATACATGCTTACAAAATTTACCAAGAACTTCTTCTTTATTGAAGCCGGTTATTTTTTCAGCTGCTTTATTAAAAAAATTGATTCTAAAAGTTTTATCTACGGTAAATACTCCTTCACCTATCGAATCAAGTATATGATCTTGTATTTTTTCTTTTTGATTAATCATTTGCAATAGTTTTAATTGCTAAAGATACTAAAAGGAAAATGAATTTTGTGAAAAATAGGATGGTACATAAAAAAAGAGCTGCATTACGCAGCCCTTTAATAGCTAATTTCCAAATACGTTCTTTTCACCATTAATATGCTTTAATTTGTCAATTATATTTCCACTGGCATCTACAACACCGGGATGACAATTAGCGCAGGAATTTAAAGGGAATGGAGTATGTCCCACAGGAGCAACACTTACCAAATTATTTGATGCATCATACTGCCCATGGCAAGTTCCGCAAGCAGCTTGAGTACCATCTACCTTATTCCAAATTGGTGAATAATTATTTCCTACCATTACAGAATCAGTATAAGCAAACTGGCTGGTCGATTCAGATCTCTTGAATTCAAAATTACCATGACAGTAAGTATTATTACATTTCAATCCATCATAATCGTATTCAGCACCGCCGTTTAAGTTAGCAAAATTTCCAAACTTCATTTCTGCCGGTAATCCGTTTATATGTGCAGATGCAAAATTTTGACCAGCCGGAACTGTTGCTCTTTCATGACACTCAAAACATCCAATAACTTGACCAATACTATTTGTATACAAGTGAACATCATGAGCACCAACACCTTTAGCTGTTGTAGAAGTATTTCCAACTAAATCTGCTGGTGGAGCAATTCTATCCGGATTAGAAAAATCACCATGACAAGTATTACAAGCTTCAGGACCGCTTGGTTCGTTATGACAGGTTAAGCAGGTTGCTTCTGCTATTCCTCCGGCATAATTTGCAGCATGGCATGATTGACATTCTTTCAAATCCCAATTATTATCTTGTATCAATTTTCCATGAAAGTTAGGTGAATTCGGATTTTTAATACCTTCGGCATGTACTCCATTTGATTCCACCACCGGAATATTTTCTTTTACATCACTGCATGCAAAGAAGAACATAAAAGAGAAAATTGAAATTAATATTAACAATAATGTTTTTTTCATTTTATAAACCTGTAATTATAATTACTTAATTAGCCGCACCATGGCAGTAACCGCAGAATCCCACACCGGCAATACCGGTTGATGCACTTGCCGATGTATGACAATTATAACAAACTGAACCATCTGAATTATGCCAGTCACCATTTTCACTATGCATAAAATTAGCATCGTGAGTTTTGGGATTTGTTCCTTTTATACCATCGTTATCAGTATGACACAACATACAAGTAGGATCTCCGCCAAAAGTATCATGACAGCTTGCACATCTTTCAATATCTCTTTTTGCAAGATCGGCATGCGCACCACCACCTGAACCAACTCCAATCATTACAAAGTTAGGCATAGTATGTGAAGTAGGAACCATTCCACCTTGGGCAAAATCTTGATTAGCTCCGGTATGACATTCAACGCAGAAAGTTTCTGTTTGATGACAAGTTGAACATTCCATAGTTTTTGATTTTGCATCAATACCATGGATGAAGCGATAGTTCAATTCATGAACTCTTGTAATCTGCTGCTGCTTTGAATTGTCAGTGTATCTGTGAGGTGAATAAGGAACATAAAAATCAGTTGCAGTATTTCCTTCTGTCAGCATAGTTGTACCAACATGGCAGCCTTCACAGAAATCGTTGCTATGACACATTGCGCAGTTTTCATCCGCATCCATTGCTTCAAATTTATGTTCTTTGAAGAATGAAGCTGTTCTGTGATTTTCTGGAATTAGATCAACTGTTGAACTATGGCATGCTTCGCATTCATTAGTAGCAACTGCTGATTCATTATGGCAAGTAAAACAAGTTTCCATAGGTGGATTTGCTCCTGTCGATTCAAAACCATAATCAACTTTGTCTAATCCTTTATGGCATGTTGTACATTCCATTTCCTGATCACCAACATGGAATGAGTGATCAAAGAATAAATCAGATTGTTTTTGAACTAACGGTTCATAAACATCTTCATAGTGGCACATTTGACAATTTTCTTCATCTTCAACATCATGGCATGCAGCACAGTCATCTTTTGCGGGAAGCAGTCTTCCATCTAAAGTATTTGCTTCTGCAACTGAACTATGGCAAGATGCACAATCAGCTAATTCAGCATGCACAGAATGTGAAAATTTAATAACAGATTTGTTGCTTTTCTCCGGCTCTTCAGAAACATTTGATGTAAATGCAGTTAAAGAAATAAAAACCAGAGAAAGAGTTGCAATTATTATATAAACGTGTTTTGATTTCATAGTTATAATAGATTTAAGTTAGCATTAAACCAATGATTAATTTTGAATAACACTCTCATATCATTGTTATAGATTTTGTTATTCATGTATTGACCTTGAAGATCGAATGAAAGATTATTCCATGGTCTTAGATTTACACCTGCTAAAACTGCCATCAAACTATTTCTTTCGGAATCTGCAGAAAGTTTATAGTTAGTATTTGTTAATCCTATTGAAGGTGTAATAAATCCTTTTTCGAATGATTTAGCCAAGTAAACTGAAATAGCATCCAATTCGCCGGCATAACCAAATGTTTTACGATAACTAACAGAACCAAATTTAAAATTGAATCCTATAGTGGCTCTTTGTGAATTATCATCTTCGTATTGAACATTAGCAAATTTACCAAATATGGTAGTTGAGTTATCAAATCGGTAATCAACACCTGCTTCAATTTCTTGAGTATTACCATAATTGAATACTGAAAAAATTGAATTATATCTTATCCTAGGTTCTCTATAGTTATAATAAAGGCTGATTCCTACATTTTCGATCTGTTCATATCTTCCCAATATTTCAAATTTGGAAGTAGTTTTGAAGTTAAGATCATGTTCATAACGAGTATAAACATTAAACATATCTTTCATTCTGTATGAAACTTCTCCACCAACAAACTTAAATTGATTGGATTCCTGTTCGATTAAGACTTGAATAGGATTAAAATTTGCGTCAAGTCTTGTAGCAGTATATTGATAAGCTTTAAAATTCTTATCAACATAATTTACTTTTACATTTAAGTCCTTAATAGGATAAGCACTAAATTGAGCACCTAAAACGTAATCGTTTTTCCAATCATCAGTCAGTTTCATTTCTTGATAAGCGGGAACATTACCACCATAGAATCCGGTTAATGAATAACCTTCATACTTAAGTTTTAAGTTAACACCATCATAAACTCCGCCCGCAACAGTGTTATAAAAAGGTTGTCTTCCCAGCTTTAAAGTTGCAATATTTAATAAGTCTCTTGCTTCCAAGTAGATATTATAAACTCTTAATCTTGGATCATCATCCAGTGCATTTCCAATATTAGATTCAAATCCCAGTCTTGTTCTTAATGCAAATTTATCTTGATTTACATTTAAGTAAAGAGATTCGAAATTTCTAATGAACGACTTGGTTTCTGTTGCACTGGTTGCTCTTTCAAAAGAGTAAAGAGAAGCAGAAAATCTTCCGTTAATATTTTGGGCAGAAACTATTAACGGAAGAATTGTAACAAATAAAATAAATTTTAGAATACGCATTTTTTAACCAAGATTAATTTTTTGGTATGTTGTGTTTTATTTCGTTATAATTTTTAGCGAAATCAAATCCTTTGTATGTAGGACTCTTTTCGTTATGGCAAGTAACACACATTTTTTTGATTTCTTCTTCATTGTTCCAAACTTTTAAACCGTTCTTAACAGATTCTTCTCTGCTTTTCATAACTTTCATTGATTTATATTCAGAACCTGGTCCATGGCATGTTTCGCACTGTACACCATCTTCAACGCTGAATTTTGCATCTAATAATTTTGCATCAACATTATAACCTGAAGCATGACAAACTAAACATTCTTTAGCTTTAGAAGCATCAGCAATACCCATTTTAGAAGCTATTTCTTTAGCTTTATCTGATTGCAATGTTTTAAAAGCATTGGCATGTTTAGATGCTTTCCAAATTTTTAATTGTTCGCCTTGTTTTTCAGATTTATGGCACATGCTGCATTTATCAACGCCTATGTATCCAAAATCCTGGGCAAAGGTACTTAAACTAAATCCCGCAAAAAAGATTGCAGTAATAAGAACTTTCTTTAACATTTCAGCCTCCTAAGTTGTGTACTAATTTTCGTCGCAAATAAATTAGGATATTATAATCTAATTAGCAACATTTATTGAAAAATTATTTTAATTTATCTATCAAATAGGATACCGAAGATTTTATTGTTTTATAATCTCAAAATAGAGCTTTTTATACTATTATTTATTTTTAGTGTGACATTCAAGTCACACTTACATTTTTATTTATGAGAAAAAACCTTCATTTTTACAGATTTTTTAAATGGGTATTAAGTTTTATAACAACTTATAGTCTTATTTTTCTTAGATTTGCGAGAATAAATTAATTGAAGCTTACAATGGAAAATTTAGAAAATCTAAGAGAAAAAATAAATTCGGTTGATTCTGAAATCTTAAAACTTCTTTCCGATAGAAGAAAGTTAAGTCAAGAAGTTATCAAAGCTAAAGATATAACTTCAAAGCCTGTTAGAGATTTAAAACGTGAAGAAGAACTTCTTAAAAGATTAGTTCAAGTTGGAAAGGAAAACGGATTAGATTCTCACTACGTTACTAAAATCTATCAAGAAATTATTGAAGATTCGATAAGAATTCAACATGGGGTTTTACACAGAATTTCAGCAGAGAACAATTTAACAAGAATTTCAATTCAAGGTATTGAAGGTTCATACAGTTCTTTGGCTGCAAAAAAGTTTTTTGTTGATAACGAAGACAACATACAATTTATAAGTAATAATACTTTTGAGGAAGTTGTAAGAGCTGTTGAAAACGGTGAAGCAGAATATGCAATGCTTCCAGTAGAAAACACAACTTCCGGCGGAATTAATGAAGTTTATGATCAGCTTCTTCATACAACTCTTTCTATTATTGGTGAAGAAATTTTTAAAGTGAAACATTGCCTTGCAGCAATTGATGAAATTCCGATTGAAAGAATAAAAGTTATTTATGCACATTATCAAGCTGCAGCGCAGTGCAGTAAGTTTTTAGCTAAACTTCCTAATGCAAGAATTGAATATTTCCATGATACTGCAATGTCAGTTCAGAAAATACTTGAAGAAAAAAATCCCGAATATGCAGCAATTGCAAGCGAGGAAGCAGCAAACCTTTTTAATGTAAAAGTTATTAGAAGAGACATTGCAAATCAGAGAGAAAATTACACCAGATTTTTAATCGCTTCCAGAAAAGCAAATGATGTAGATATAAGAATTCCTTGTAAAACATCATTAGTTATGGCAACCGCACACAAAGCGGGCTCTCTTGTAGATGCGCTTTCTGTATTTAGAAAATTTGAAATTAATATGACTAAGCTGGAATCCAGACCGATAATTGGAAATCCTTGGGAAGAAATGTTTTATCTTGATTTTGAAGGAAACCTCAAAGATGATAAAGTTAAGCAGTTAATCGATGAACTTGGTCAGCACACAAGATTTATGAAAATTTTAGGTTCTTATCCTTCTCAAGATATAACAAGAGCAAAATTAAGCAACTCATTAGTAAGCGAGGAATTAAAAGAAGAGATAAAAGAAAATAAAACAGAGAAGAAAAAAACCTCTTCACCAAAAAGTTATAAACTTGCCAGCAGAGAATACAAAGAAGATGATACAATTATTAAAGTAAAAGATGTAGAGATTGGCGGAAATAATTTTATTGTTATGGCAGGTCCATGTTCAGTAGAATCTGAAGAGCAAATAATGAAATGTGCTGCAGAAACCAAAGAATTTGGCGGACATATTTTACGCGGCGGCTGCTTCAAGCCAAGAACTTCTCCTTACAGTTTTCAAGGATTGGGATTTGACGGATTAAATCTTCTTTATGAAGCAGGAAAAAGTTTTGATCTACCAATAATTACTGAAGTTCTCTCAGGAGATCAAGTTGCAGAAGTTGCAAAGTATTCTGATATACTGCAAATCGGTGCAAGAAATATGCAGAATTTTTCACTTCTAAAAGAAGTGGGAAAAACTCATAGACCAATTATGTTAAAACGCGGTTTAATGGCATCCATTGATGAATTATTAAATGCAGCAGAATATATTCTTGCTCAAGGCAACCGTCAAGTTATTTTATGTGAAAGAGGAATTAGAACATTTGAAACTGCAACTAGAAATACACTTGATTTAAGTGCAATTCCGGTATTAAAAGAATTAACTCACCTTCCAATAATTGTTGATCCTTCTCATGCAGTTGGGCAGCGGGACAAGGTAATTCCTTTGGCTAAGGCGGCTAAAGCTGTAGGTTCACATGGAATTATGGTTGAATTTCATCCTGAACCTGAGAAAGCATTAAGTGATAAAGAACAGGCATTATATTTTAATCAGTTTGAAGATTTGATGAGAGATTTGAAAAAAATATAAATAAAAAAGGGATCCGGCAATGATCCCTTTTTATTTCACTCCTCTACAAAAGAATAACCAAAAGATTTTATGTAATCAGTTGAAATCAGCATTCTATATGAATGAACCATATACGAAGCAAAAATTCCTAATCCACCGTTGATATTTGAATAATCACTTCCATAAACTCTGCTGCTGAATGCATTTGCAACTACATTTGTAGATGAATAATATTTAGTAAGATTTTCATCATAAACCTTAAGCACCAGTTCTGCATTGTAGATTTTAATATTACCTGGCACAGGTGTAATCTCTCTCAAACTTTCCAACGCAATTGCAAACGTATTATAATCAACACTAAAAGATTTAAGAGAAGAAGGTTCGCTAAATTTTCCTTCCATTTTTCCATCTCTTGTTATATAACTATTTGGAATTTCTAACCTTCTGAATTGTTCAATCCCGTTTTCAATTACAGAATAGTTAACATACAACTGAGGATGGAAGAACAAATCCTGCGCTGATATTCTCCATTGAACTGTAATTCCAAAATTTATTGTGGGATCAATTACAGAATTACTTGCACCCCCTTCAAAGGTAAAAAATCTTGGGACATAAGTTAATGCAGTTAATTTTTCTCCGTTAGGTAATTCAACTTCTAAACTGAAATTTTTATTTTCATTTACTTCAATCTCATTGTTGTAATAAAAATGAATAGGATTATTATTGGCATCAAAAATTAATGAATCTTTATAAAAATAAGTTTGATCTCCGGATACAACTTTTACATCCGCATTTTCAACAAACTTTGTTTCATTATTTCCTGAATGAAATTCAGATGGATTTATTGATTCTACAATTGTTACCGTTTGAAAATTATTATCTCCTCTTAGCAGAGCATTAACAGCAAAAGTTTCTTTGTATTCCGCATTTGGATCAAAATTGTTTTCACACGAAGTGAAAATTATAGCAATTATCAAAATGATAGATTTTATTTTCATAGTATTAACTTAATTGTTGCTGTTGGTAAAAATGGTAACATATTAACTTTCTTTCCCGTATCTCTTTCAAAATAAAAAATGTTATCTCTGTTATAAACATTAACTGCACTTACATCAATTTTCAATTTCATAAAACCGAGTTCAAGAAGTTTAGAGAGACTTAAATCCAATCTATGATAATCAGGAAGACGTCCTAAATTCCTGCCCGATAAGACTGCATAAGGGAGATAGTTTCCAATTTGATTCCACTCACTTTCTAAATCATTTATATAAAACTTATTATAATAACCAACTAGCTGAGTAAACGGCTGCCCGGAATGATAAGTCCATAACGCACTGAACTGCCAACCTTTTCCTAAATTATAATCCAAAGTTAAATCCAAAGCATGACGTGAATCATATCTTGGACTGTATCTTTCACCGTTAACTTCCTTAAAAGACCAGCTTAACGTATATGCAGTATTTACATATATTCTTCCATAAGAAAAATTAATATTTGATTCTAATCCGTATGCTTCCCCTTTTCCGGCAATTAAATTAGGATCGCTCTCCAAAAATTTTTCATCATTTATTGTTGGAAGATTACTTATGGTTTTGTAATAACCTTCCAAATCTAATTTCAAGAAATCTGTAAAAGCATATTCAATTCCAGCTACAGTTTGGAAAGAACGAGTTGGAGTTAAATTATCAGGCAAAATAATCCAAGGATCAAAAATTGAAATTACTTCATCCTCATCTGCAATTGCGGCAACTTCCTGTTGATATAAACCAAGTGAAGTTTTCAGTTTTAGTTTCTCTGAAATAGAATAAGCGGCTGATAATCTTGGTTGAGGAAAAAAATGTCCTTTATTTTGAAGTCCAACTAAATTAATTCTTAATCCGGCTTCGGCTATTAAACCTTTATATCTTGCAAGTTTATAAGAAGCATATCCAACAAGATTTCCGCTGGTCTCATTTATATTATTAGGAGAATTTTGAAACTGATCAACAATTAATTCTGTCTTTATAATTTTTAATAAAATTCCGGTACTTAGTTCATCTCTACTATCGTAAAGAAATGTAAAGTCTCCGCTTATTCCTATATCTCTAACTAGATTTTTTCTTGATTTTAGAGAACTTGCATTTTGAACAGTATTCCCTTCAAATCCGCTGTAATTAATTCTGAAAGTAGAAAAGAGAGGCGAATCATAAGTCTGAACCCATTCAAAGCCAATAAGATTAGTTTCCCAAGAGAAATTCGGCTGAGTAGGATCGCCGTAGTCCAGTTCATCATTACTGAAAAAACCGAACAAGAAATATCTTCCGTTTTTATTTAGATAATCATCAGCATAATTTAGTTTAAATGATAAATCATAAAAATCAGCCGGAACTTTTTGATCATTATAAAATTTATTTAGTACTTCACTTGAAAAACTTTTTCTTCCGTTAATCATTAAAGAGCCGTTTGGGAATGGAGTTTCAAATAACAGTTTACCACTGAGAAAACTAGCGCTCGTTGTTAGACCGGCTTTTTTATTATTTCCATCTTTAGTTACAACATTCAATACCGAAGAAATTCTCTCGCCGAATTTTGCATTGAATGCTCCTTTGTAAAACTCAATACTATTTATCATATCTGGATCAACAACACTAAACAAACCAAGCGCATGAAAAGGATTATAGATAGTTACCCCGTTCATCAAAATCAAATTCTGATCACTGCTTCCTCCTCTTACATAATATTTTGCAGAAGCATCTCCGGTTGATTTAACTCCTGGTATAAATTGTAATGATCTTATTAAATCCGTTTCAACACTTTTTGGCAATCTTTCTAATTTTTTCGAATCAATTCTTTCAATACTGATATTGGTTTCTTTGCTTAAATCAACTGCCTGCCCAATTTTCTCAATTTCATTTAGTTGTATATCTTTGGGAATTAATTCTATATCAACTTGAGTAGTTTTATTTGGAGCAATGTACAACTGGATCTCCTTAGTTTGATAACCTACGTATGAAACTAACAACGTATAAACATTAACTCTAACACCGTTAAAATAGTAATATCCTCTTTCATTTGTTGTTGTTCCGCGATTAAGTTCTTTAATTATGATGTTGCTGTAGGCTAGCGCTTCACCGTTAAGAGAATCTCTAACAAAACCTCTTATTCTGCCGTCTTCTTGAGCATAAAGAACTGCAGCCAAAAGAAAAGAAATTAATAAAAATATTTTTTTCATGAGTAGTTTACAATTTTTTAGAAATCTAACATATTGAAAATTCTAAAACAACTACCAAATTTAGATGTATCTTTGTTTAATACTGCTGAATATTGAATTATTCGATTTTACCAAAATAGTAAGTGATAAATCTTTATTTTGAACATCAAAAAAATGGACTTATGAAAAAAATATTTCTGATTCTACTATTTAGTTCAATAATTTATTCCCAAGAAATTCAAAGAGAATTTAGAGGTGCTTGGGTTGCTTCAGTTGCAAATTTGGATTGGCCCTCATCACCAAATCTTTCTGTTGAAAAACAAAAAGAAGAATTAATCTCATTATTAAATAAATTAGCCGAGCTTAAATTTAACGCAGTTTTATTTCAAGTAAGACCTGAATGCGATGCACTTTATAGTTCTTCATACGAACCTTGGTCATTCTGGTTAACCGGTAAACAAGGGAAAGCTCCCGAACCTTTTTACGATCCTTTAGAACTTGCAATTAATGAAGCGCATAAAAGAGGATTAGAACTTCATGCATGGCTTAATCCTTACAGAGCCGAACGTTCAATTGATTATTTTCCATTGGCTGAAAACCATATCGCTGTAACTAACCCGGAATATATTTTAGAGTTTCCTAAAAAGAAAATTTTGAATCCGGGACTACCGGAAGTTAGAGAATTTGTTGCCAATGTTGTATTGGATATAGTTAAAAGGTATGATGTTGACGGGATTCATTTTGACGATTACTTTTATCCTTATCCAACACCAAATACAGGATTTAATGGAGTTACTATAGAAGATGCAAAAACTTTTTCAGTTCATAATAGAGGTTATAAAGATATTAATGAATGGCGCAGATCAAATGTTGATTTACTAATTGAGATGGTAAATGACTCAATTAAAGCTCATAAACCACATGTAAGATTTGGTGTTAGTCCATTTGGAATTTGGAAGAATGGAATTCCTCATGATGTAAAAGGATTTTCTGCTTTCGATAAAATTTACTGCGATCCATTAAAGTGGCTGAATGATAAAACCATTGATTATCTTGCTCCACAACTATACTGGCCCATTGAAGGGGATCAAAGCTTCTATTCTCTTTTTAATTGGTGGAACTCGGTAAACAATGGGATTGATATTTTTCCCGGTGTTGCCTCATACCGATTATTAGACAAAGATTGGCCCACAGAAGAAATAATAAACCAGTTAAACATCGTCGATACTTTAACTTCTACTTCAAAAGGATATATCTTTTTTAGAGCTGAAGATTTTCACAGAAATACAAAAAATATTGGAGAGGAATTACTTAATACACATCACAAAAATTATGCGGTAACTAATACTTTTTATAAATCAGTAGAACCTTCGCAATTTCCTAAAATCAAAAATTCTATAATAACAGAGAATTCGATTATTATAGAACTTGATGAATCTGCTCCAAATGAATTTTTTATTCTCTATTCATTTATAAATAAAAATAAAGTAGGAAGTATTCTAAAAATAGCCGGCAATAATAAAATCGAAATTCTTAAAGAGGAATTGAAAGGAAGTAAATACTTGGCATTAAAGAAACTTAACAAATACAAAATCCTAAGTAATTACAGTAAGTTGATAAAGATCAACTTAAACCAATAACGCTATTTTATTAATTTGATTAATAATATTATTCTCATATTTTAACTAGAAATAAAATTTAATTTCGATGCCGAAAAAATCTTATAAAATAAAAAGCAGATTTGAAGAAGTTGAAGAAGCATGTAAAAAATTGGATTCTTTCTGTAAAGAATGTCATCTCGAAAATTTCTCAAGTGAACTTCAATTAGTTTTAACCGAGGCATTGAATAATATAATTGAACATGCCTATAATAAAGAACAGAACAATGTTATTGATATTCAATTGGAATATAACAACGTAGAGTTTATTATAATTTTGAGTGATCACGGAGCTGAAAATAATGCTGATTTTACTAAAGAATTGAACTTTGATCCAGATGATATTGACTCTTTACCTGAACGGGGAATGGGTTTATTTATTATAAATAAAATTATGTCTAAAGTAGAATACAGAAGAGCTAATAACAAAAATACTTTTACATTAATTAAGCATTTAAGATAGCACTGATTATTTGATCCCTCTTGTCTATATTATTTCCTTAAAAAATTTACAATAGTGAAAAGAACTTTTATATTATTTATATTTTTCAGCCTAACTTTATTTGCTCAGCAAAACGGAAGTGAAGCATTTAAAGAAAATCAGCCAAAACCTAAAAATCCTACTATTGTTCCCAAATATCCTTCCTACAATATTATTACCGGATTTCTTCTTCAAAAGGAAGCTAACGGCGGAGATCCTTTTGCTATGCATGAATTGGGACTTCGGTATTTAATCGGAAAAGGATTTGCAGCAGATACTTCGAAAGCAGTTTACTGGATTAAAAAAGCAGTTGATGCTAAACTCACATCTGCAATTTTTAATTATGCCATTATGTTCAACAATGGAATTGGTGTTGAATGGAATCCCTTTAAAGCTTTTAAATTATTTAAAGAGGCTGCTGAAGCAGGAATGCCGGAAGGTGAATATGCTTATGCCTTAATGGTAACAGATAATTTAATTGTTAACAGAAATTATTCAGAGACTTATAAATATCTTAAAAAATCTATTGCGGGTGGATTTGAGCCGGCTAAAGAAGTTTTTAGCGAGATGAAAGAAAAGGGATTGTTCAGAGGATTTGATGAAAATGAAACAACAAATAATCAACAAGAAATGAATTATGCCGGTACTGCTTTGCTTTCATCTGATTTTCAATTGGATTTTTTCCAATTTGAAGATGATTCTTTAACTGACGAACAAGAAAAAGCAATGGTAGAAGAGTTCTTAAATAAAGATAAAAATGAACTAAAAAAAATTCTTGGTGTAAACCAGTTAACCGATAAAGATACGGTAAGTGATACAACTGCTGCAGCAATTATAAACATCGCTAAAAATGCCGGGAGTCCGGAAGCATTATTAATTGAAGGAAAATCAAGCTCAATTGGATTGGGTAAGGAACAGGATTTTGTTAAGGCATCAGCAAACTTTTTAAGAGCTTACAGATTAGGTTCAAGAAAAGCTGTACTGGATTTGTTAAAAATAATAAAGAATAAAGACTACTTCGAGATCTTAAAAGAAGAAGTTGATAATGAAAATCCCGAAGCTATGTTTGTTTGGGCTGGACTAACCGGATTGGAAATTGACTTTCAAATTACTCAAGAGCAGGCTGTAAATCTGTTAAAAAAAGCAGCCGGACTAAATTACGTCCCTGCTTTAATTGAATTGGGATTAATTTATCATTCCGGTGAAATAGTTGAGAAGGATGAAAAAACAGCATTCGATTATTGGGAGAAAGCACGGGAACTTGGAAGTACCGAGGCAAAAGTAAGACTAGCATTTTCATCTATTCTGCAATCAGATAATAATGATGATCAAACTAAAAACATGAATATACTTACAGATGCTCTTAATGAAGGATCGGTGCTGGCTTCTTCGGCTTTAGGTTATTGTTATGAAAATGGAATTTATGTAAAACAAGATAAATCAATGGCTGCAAGATTTTACAGAAGTTCGGCACAAAGAGGAAGCATGGTTGCTTACAATTCTTTGAAAAGAATGTATGATGATATAAGACCAAGTGATGAAATATTTGTTATTTATGAAGAATGATTTTCTTTTTTCAATAAGATAAATGTTATATCGTCATTCGGATCAGCTTGACCAACAAACGCTTTTATAGATCTATTTAATTTTTCTTTAATTTCTTCAACAGTTTTTTCAGAATTATTTTGGATTACCTTTTTCATTCTATCAATTCCATATTGCATTTTAGCTTCATTCATAGCTTCGGTAATTCCGTCTGTATAAAGAAGTAAAATATCTCCGGTTTCTACTTCAATTTCGGAAACTTCCAATGTTTTTTCAAAAAGTCCTTTATCATTAAATCCAATTCCCATTCCTTTAGAATTGATTTCGCAAATTTCATTTGATGATTTTTTAAAATATAAAACCGGCGGATGGCCCGCTCTAATCATGTTAATTTTTCCGTCATCAAATATTTTAACTGCGGTTAAGGTAAGAAAAAACTCTCTTGACAATTTTGTTGAAAAATACTTTTTAAGATTAACAACTACTTCCTTTAAATCATCAAAAGTATCTGTTAATAAATTTAATATGGCTTGAACCCTTACCATATATAATGCTGCAGCAATTCCTTTTCCCGAAATATCACCAATAACAATTAACTCATTTCCGTTTTTTGCAAAGAAATCAATGTAATCTCCTCCAACTTCCCTTGCAGATTCATAAGAAAAACTAATTGAGTAGTTTTTATTTTTTGGTGATTCTTGCGGTAGAAGAGTGTTTTGAATTTTTCTTGCTAAATCCAATTCATTTTTTGTGGCAAGTTTATCCGCAACTTCAAATGCTAACAGAACATTTACAATTACAAATCCAAAAAACATATAAAAATTGTTTACTTGGATATAACCAACAATGAAAAAGAAAACTGCAACAAGGTAAAATATTCTTCTTGCCGGAGTTAATTTCATTAGAAAAGCATTAAAAAGATTTCTTAAAAATATTATGAAACGAACAAATTTATTTCTTGTTTGATCTGGTTTGGGAATATCCGCTGCAAAAAATTGATAAACTTCCGCCGATTCTTTTTTTATCAGTCTTTGAATTTCATCAAAACTCAAATCACTGGTATATAAATCAAATAGTCTTTTTATTGGATTTGCCACTGTTTTCTCTTTTTGAAAACATAAATATAAAATTTTTTCTTATTGTTTTAGACGATTTGAATTGGATTATGTTTGAGTAAAATTTAAGGAAGTTATTTGTTAGAAATTTTCTCTAAATAAATTCTTCTTAATAACTCTTTCCGTTTTTCGTTGGATGAGAAAGAAATTTTTAATCGATTGTTAAGAAGCGACTTAATTGATTTTTGAACAAAATACTCATTTCGCAATTCTTCATTGAACTCTAATTCTTCTTCTAAGGATTTTATAACATTAGAATTAACGCTTTTCTCCCCTAGAAGAATAGATACTTTATCTTCTAAATTAAATACCAATTTCATACCTTCCAAATCTATACTGCTTCTTCTACAAATCCTTTTTGTTTAGCATACTTATATAATTTAGAGTAAAGCATTTTCCTTGCTCTGTGCAGTCTGCTTCTAACCGTACCAATAGGACAAGCAACAAAATCAGCAATTTCCTCGTATGTAAATCCTTCAATATCACTTAAGATTACAATTGTTTGAAAATCCTGAGGTAGATCAGCTAAAGCATCGGTAATATCATCATCAAAAACAGTACTGAAACCATCTTCCACTAAATGCTGTAATTGAACTTCATTAGATTTAACGGATTCATAAAAATTCTGAATATCTTCATAATCAACTTTATCCGGTTCTTTCGAGTTTTTTCTGTAATCGTTAATGAAGGAATTTTTCATGATTCTAAATAACCATGCTTTACAGTTTGTTCCTTTTTCAAATTTATCGAAAAATCTAAATGCTTTGAGATAAGTCTCCTGCACTAAATCATCTGCATCATCAGGATCACCGGTCATTTTTAATGCAAAATTAAATAGAGATGATTTATGTGGAATCGCTTCTTTTTCAAAATCTATATATTTTTGCTTGGTTTCTTCTGTTATTAAATGGTTTTTCATAGCTGTATCTTTCTCTTTTTTAGAAATTTCATCATTGAAAAATCTGTATTATTGAAATGTATTTTAGCTCTTTAAAGTTCATTTAGTATTATTAAGTTTTGTGTAAAAATTTAGAATAACTACGGAGTATTAATGAAATCCAAATATCTATTTTTGCTTTTTATTTTTGTTCTTTCGGCATGCAATATTTCCGAGGAAGATGCAGATAATTTTTACAAACAAGCTATAGAAAATAAACGCCAGCCTTATTTGGCACTTCAATATTATGATAGAGCAAGTGCTCATGAAAAATACAGAGTTTATGGTGTTGCAATTCAAATGTTTGATATTGGCTGCTATTTATGGCAGCGAAGTGATCAGCTTGATGTAAATAAAGAATACTTGGAAGAAGCAATTATTAAAAGTGTAGAAATTTTTTATGAATTGTCCTTAAACGAAAAAGAAGCTAAAGATATTAGATATAAAGCAACTCAAAATTTGATATTAATTCTTGATAACGGAATTTCAAATTATCATAAAATTGCTAAAGAATTAATCGAAAAAAATGATCCTAAATTATTGGAAAATATTAAATCCTTTGTTGAAACCGAGGTTGTATTTAACAATCAAAATAAAGCAGAATAACTCTATTGAATTTTTATTTTAATCTTTGTCTGCTGGCTGTTAATTTCAAATTTTGCATCTTTCCATTTAGCGGGACCGAACGACGGTTCCGCATCATTTGAAAAACCATAATCTTCGCTCGGAATTCCTAAGAAGTTAGTATCCATTTCACTGTTAAAATTATCGTCATGAATTACAGTAACTCCATAAGCACCAAACTTTAAACTGTCAATTTCAACCAAACATTTATTAGATTCTATTTTTTGAAATAATCTTTTTACCGGCTCCTTTAACCACCCTTTCTCTGAATCAAAAATTGTAACAATAGCTTGTCCTTTATCAGATTCAAATCCAGTTATTTCAATTGTTAGTCTGCTTACTTCATTTTTATTTTGAGCAATTACTGAATTTATTAAAATGAAAAGTACCATCAAGATGATAATTGAATAACCATCACAGAAAATTTTTGATCTCAAAAATCTCTCCAATATTTTTGAATTTATTTGAATCAAAAAATAATGATTTATATTGATTATCTTATCACACAAAAAATAATTAATGATGCAATTCAAAGATTTCTTGGAAAAAATTGGAGTATCGAAAGAACAAAATATAATTGTTCATTCTTCACTAAGGTCTATTAAAATTGCATTTAACAGCATCTCACCAAATCAAGTTATTGATGAACTAAAACAAGCAGTAACAGTAAGCGGCTCTTTGATCATGCCGGTGTTTACGTACAATTTCAAGAAATCCAATGACGGTTATGAAAGATTTGATGCTATTCACTCACCTTCAAAAACCGGTGCTTTAACAGAAGTATTTAGAAATTGTGATGACGTAAATAGAACTTCTTCTCCAACACATTCATTTGCAATTTGGGGTAAAATTAAGAACAAAATTAAAGAAAGCAATTCACCGGAAAGTCCACTTGGTGAGAATTCAGTCTTACATTGGTTAGCGAAAAACAATAACGCATTTGTTTTGCTTTTAGGAACAAATTTTTCTTCTCTTTCGCTTATTCATTACTACGAAATTTTATTTAAGGTTCCTTGGCATAATTACTCGCCTTGGGATTATATGAACGTACTTCCTATAGGTGTAAACCAACTTAATGAGCAGAATTTAATTGAACTTCCCGGCTGCAGTAAATCATTCACATCTTTTGAAAGCTATTTAATAGAGAAATATTTCATACAAAATAATTTTTATAAGGGGATGAAATATTATTTTATAGATATAAATAAGCTTACACTTGAAGCCGAAATATTTTTTAAGAATAATTACAAAGAATTGTTATGTAAAGAAGGAACATGCCAAGCATGCGATTCAAGAAGGAGAAAATACTTAAATGATTAAAAGAATCTTACTAATGATTACTCTTTTATCTTTAATGAGCTGTAATTCCGAAGAGGAATTAAAAGTTGTATCAGAGAGAACAACAAAAGAGAACAGAGAGAAATTTAAAGCTGAAACAATACAGAAAACTATTCTGGCAAACATTAATAAACCGCTAAGTTCAGAAACCGAAAAAGATTGGGAAGCTGCCTTCTGGGCTTCGGAAGTTCTTCAGTACAAAGATGAGCTTCTAAAATCAAAATTACATGAAGCTTTCAACTATTATGAAAATGCATCTCCTTCTTTTCAAAGATCTTTAATTCAAAATGTGTTTACTCTTTTCCCGAATCAATTTGATAATGAAATTATTAGTGTATTGAAAAGCACAGATAACTCAAAAATATTTGCAATGTGCGCAAATTATTTAAAGGGAAGATTTTCCAGTGAAGAACTGAATGAGATAATTAAGAAGAAATTTGCTGACCATGAAAACGATCCCATATTATTTATGCTTAGTGAAGATTTGAATAGCAGCATGGTTAACAATCCTCCAATAGTTGATTTGTTGACTCATAATTTTGGTGAGAATAATTTTGTCATTTATTCATTTCAAAGAAAGAACAGAGATTATAAAGGAATTGCCTTGATTAAAAATCATGAAGGAAAATTTTTAAGAACCAATGACGGATCATTGTTTGCAATTCCACAGTTTGCAAGAGCTGTAACAAATCTGCCTCCATATATTACAAATGGTAATACACCTCAAGGAATCTTTTCATTTCAAGGATATGCAGTTTCATCAAATGCTTTTATTGGTCCAACAACAAATATACAATTAGTAATGCCGTATGAAACCGATCCAAAAAAATATTTTAAGGATGATAAATTAAATGTAAGCTGGAATATTGATCTATATAAAAATCTATTACCGGAGAGCTGGGAAAATTATACTCAAATCTATGAAGCTTATTATGCCGGCAAAGCCGGTCGTACAGAAATAATTGCACATGGTACTACAATAAATCCCGAGTTTTATAAGGATAAGATTTACTATCCTTACACTCCGTCTTTGGGATGTTTAACCGCTAACGAGATTTGGTCTGATAAATCGGGAGAAAGAGTGCAAAGTGATCAGCAAAAATTGGTTGATGCGTTAAAATCTATTAATGCAGAAAAAGGATTTTTTATTCTTGTTGAAATTGATGATCAACAAAAAGATGTAGATGCAGCAGATATACTAAAAGATATTCTAAAAGCGGAAAATTAAATGTCATTTATTGATTACACTATTGTTTTTATCTATCTCCTATCGATGGTTGGAATAGGAGTTTATTTTCAAAAGAAAGCTTCCTCAAATATTGATTCTTATTTTCTTGCCAACAATAAATTACCTTGGTGGGCTCTTGGTGCTTCGGGGATGGCTTCAAATCTGGATATAAGCGGAACAATGATAAATGTTGCTTTTATTTATGCATTGGGAGCTTCCGGGTTTTTTATTGAGATACGAGGAGGAATAGTTTTAATAATGGCCTTCCTTATGGTATTTATGGGAAAATGGAACCGGCGTTCAAAAGTGATGACCATGGCTGAATGGATGGAATTAAGATTCGGTTCAGGTTTTGAGGGAAAACTTGCAAGGTTATTATCAGCAATTGCTACTTTGTTAAGTACTGTTGCAATTGTTACTTATTTTGCAATTGGTGCCGGAAAATTCGTCGGTGAATTTTTGGGAATTCCATCTTTTGGGGGATTACCTTCTGAATTCTGGGCTTCTTCATTAATGATTTTTCTAGCAATGATCTATACTGTTACAAGCGGTTTATACGGAGTGGTTTGGACAGACGTCTTTCAAGGCTTTCTTATATTTACTACAATAATTATTATCTGTTTTATTGCTGTTACTAAATTTAATCTTCCGGAAGTTTTTAATATTTCCATTCCAATGCTTGACGGCAGCTTTAAACAAATAGAAACTTCAAAGGAAGCTTGGACATCTGTTATTCCCAAATGGCATCTTAATTTACCTGCTGATTCAGCTTATTCTATCTACAATCTCTTTGGAATTGCAATTTTATTTTATCTGATAAAAACTAGTATAGAAGGATATGCCGGAACCGGCGGTTATATGATTCAAAGATTTTTTGCTTCCAGAAGCGATAGAGATGCCGGATTGCTTTCGTTATTTTGGACAACCCTATTAGCCTTTAGATGGCCCTTTGTTGCCGCAATTGCAATTATGGGAATTGCTTACGGTGCTGAAACAGGAAATGTAATTGAAGATCCTGAAAAAGTTTTACCTATAGTTATTAATCAATTAGTTCCATTTGGATTAAAAGGTTTGCTTGTTGCGGGACTAATGGCAGCAGCAATGTCCACATTTGATTCTGTTGTAAATGCCGGTGCTTCTTATTGGGTAAAAGATATTTATCATACTTTTATAAATAGAAATGCTACCGAAAAAAATCTTGTCTTTCAAAGCAGGTTAAGTTCAGTTGTAATAGTAGCAATAGGACTTTTCCTTACATTGAATATAACAAGCATAAATGATATTTGGGGATGGCTTACTATGGGAATCGGTGCCGGTTTAATAATTCCACTTTTAATTAGATGGTATTGGTGGAGAATGAACGGATATGGTTTTGCAATTGGTACCGGTGCCGGAATGATTGCAGCTATTATTCAAAGATTAGCCGTACCAAATATTGAAGAGTATTGGTCATTTATAATTATATCCGGAATTTCTCTACTTGGTACAGTTTTAGGAACATTATTAACTCCTAAAACGAATGAAGATACATTAATAAAATTCTTTAAACAAACTAAACCATTTGGATTCTGGAAACCCATCAGAGATAAAATTGAAATAAAAGATTATGAAGAAATTCGTAAAGAAAATAGACGTGATATTATTGCAACATTCTTTGCAGTTCCTTGGCAGCTTGTATTATTCCTTACAATTATGTTTATAGTTTTACAGGAGTATGATACGCTTATTTATTTAGTTGGACTATTAATACTGCTCTCAATTGGTTTATATAATTTCTGGTTCAAGCACTTAGATAAAGAATAATTTGATATATCTTAATGACATGTGTTTTACAATAAAAAAGGCTGCTTAATTTAGCAGCCTTCTTAATTTTATAATGTGAAGTACATTTTATATTCATACGGATGAGGCATTGTTGCTATTGATTTCACTTCTTCATTCTTAACTCTAATCCATTGATCAATTAATTCTTCTGTAAAAATATTTCCCTTCAATAAAAATTCATAATCATGCTTTAATGCATTTAATGACTCAGTAAGAGATTTTGGTAGAAATTGAATTTTATCTGCTTCTGATTCATCTTGTATGTTTCTATCAAAAGGTCCAAATCCCTCTTTAATTGGATCAATTTTGTTCACAACACCATCAATTCCAGCTAACAGCATTGCTACTGTTGCTAAGTATGGATTTGCTGTTGCATCCGGCGGTCTGTACTCAAATCTAGTTTCATCCGGATTAGAAATATACTTAGGAATTCTTATTGCGGAAGCCCTGTTTCCTTGTCCATATGTTAATGCAACCGGAGCTTCAAATCCCGGCACTAATCTTTTATATGAGTTTGTACTTGGATTTGTAAAAGCCGAAAGAGCCGGTCCATGCTTCAACATTCCACCGATAAAAAATCTACCTAACTCATTAATATTCCCATATTCACCTTTTTGATAGAAAGCATTTTTTCCATTTTTTGTCAGGTACAAATGAAGATGCATTCCATTGCCGGCTTGATGATACATCGGTTTAGGCATAAAAGTAACAAATAAATCTTTCATCCTTGCCAGATTAAAAAGAGCATATTTAGCTGAAACAATATTATCACCGGTAGATAGTAAATCGCTGAAATATGTTTCAATTTCCTGCTGACCTCTTTCCCCAACTTCATGATGATGATATTTTACATCAATACCTAGTTTCTTGAAATATCTGCAGGCTTCGTCCCTAAAATCATCATAAATATCAAATGGATTAGCAGCATGATATGCTTTTTTAGTAAACTCTTCGGCATGTTCAACTTTGTAAAATGATGTTGCAGTTCTTGTATCATAATCAACATTTGAGAAAATATAAAACTCAAATTCCGGTCCCCACCAAGATTTATCGCAACCTGTTACCTCTTTCAATAAAGCTTCAGCTTTCTTTGCTAAGTATCTGCCGTCTTGAGGGAAAGGAGTTCTTGCATCATCAGTTAAAACAATGTGAGAATAAAAACTTAATGTTGGTGCTTCACGGAATGGATCAATTACTGCAGTATTAAGATCGGGAATTAATATCATATCGCTGTTTTCAACTTTACGAAATCCGTAGCTTGAACCGTCGAATCCAACCCCTTCTTTTACTAATTTTTCAATTATACCTTCCTTAACAGGGAGTGAAATATGATGAAGTCTTCCCGTTAAATCGATTGCCTTTAAATCGATTACTTCGATGTTCTTTTCCTTGATTAGAAGATTTACTTCTTCCGGAGTAAGCTTAGCCATTATCACCTCATTGATTTTTGACTATTTTGAATGATTATATATATGTGAAAATCTATTGAAAAACTTTTATACTCATATTGCTTGAATGAATTTTTTCATCATTAACATTTTTATATCTACTTTTTGTTGAGCTTGAATTGGAACAGTCTTTTATAAGCATTGTCATTCCCACATGCTTTAAGTGGGAATCTATCATTACTTATTGGATGCCCGATAAAAACATTCGGGCATGACACATTTATTAAATTTTATTTTACTATTAAAAACATTCTAATTCAAAAAAGAAAGGACACGCATTGCGTGCCCTTTACTTAAGAACAATTATTCTTATTTGCAATTAATTGCACTTCTACCTGCAAATACTGCAGTTGTATCTAATTCTTCTTCTATTCTTAACAATTGATTATACTTTGCAATTCTATCAGTCCTTGAAGCTGAACCGGTTTTAATTTGTCCTGCATTAGTTGCTACAGCAATATCAGCAATTGTAGTATCTTCAGTTTCACCAGATCTGTGAGAAATTACATTAGTATAACCTGCTTTTTTAGCCATTTCAATTGCTTCTAAAGTTTCGGTTAAAGTACCAATTTGATTTACTTTAATAAGAATTGAGTTAGCAATTCCTTTTTCAATTCCTTGCGATAATCTTTCTGTATTTGTTACAAATAAATCATCACCAACTAATTGAACTCTGTCACCGATAGTGTCAGTTAAAAGCTTCCATCCGTCCCAGTCATTTTCATCTAGACCATCTTCAATAGAAATAATTGGGTATTGATCAACTAATTTCTTGTAGATATCAACCATCTGTTCAGAAGTTTTTTCTGATTTATCAGATTTGAAGAATTGATACATTTTTTTGTCTTTCATAAACATTTCGCTTGAAGCTACATCAAGTGCAAAAGCAATATCATCACCAGGTTTATAACCGGCTTTTTCAATTGCTTCTAAAATAGTATCTAAAGTTTCTTCATTTGATTTTAAGTTTGGAGCAAATCCACCTTCATCACCAACTGAAGTAGCTAATCCTTTCTTGCTTAAAACAGATTTTAATGAATGGAAAACTTCTGTTCCCATTCTTAATGCTTCTGCAAAAGAAGGAGCGCCAACTGGCATAATCATAAATTCTTGAAAATCTACAGTGTTATCAGCATGTTTTCCGCCGTTAATAATATTCATCATAGGTACCGGAAGTACTCTTGCATTTGTTCCGCCGATGTATCTGTATAAAGGAAGACCAAAAGCTTCTGCAGATGCTTTTGCAACAGCTAAAGAAACACCAAGAATTGCATTAGCCCCTAATTCAGCTTTATTATCAGTTCCATCCAACTCTCTTAAAAAAGTATCAATCGCAACTTGTTCTGTTGCATCCCAATCAATAAGTTCATCTGCTATTTTTTCATTAACATTATCAACAGCTTTTTGAACACCTTTACCAAGATATCTTTTTTTGTCGCCATCTCTTAATTCAACAGCTTCATGTTCACCGGTAGAAGCACCGCTTGGTACAGCAGCTCTTCCAATAATTCCGGATTCCAAAAGCACATCAACTTCTACAGTCGGATTTCCTCTTGAATCAAGGATTTCGCGGGCAAAAACATCAATTATTGTTGTCATTATTTTATTACTCCTTTCGTTAAAGTTATTCTATATTCAAACTTTAAAACTATAAAAAAAGACCTCGAAATTCAATTTAATACGGAGAGGACAGCCTCATTTTAGGTTATATTTGTGTTAAATGGCTGTTTAATTCGGAAAAATTCTTCTGATAATACTTTGCTATTTAAAAAATTCCATATTATTTTATGATTATAAATAAGACTTTTACAGCCAATTATCTATAATTTAAAAATTGGAGATAAAAAATGAAAATGAAGCTGCCGCATTCTGTTTACAATTGGGTTTCATTGATAGGGGCAACTATTGCCTTAATTAGTTTTAGTATGATAGTTTTTCTTTTTGCCGTTTCAGTTTTTATTAATGAAGGGGCTACATATTTAGGATTGGTTATCTATATAATTCTTCCATCACTACTTGTTTTTGGTTTGATATTAATTCCAATAGGAATGTACTTTAAATCAAAAAAAGAGAAAAAAGGGGAAGTACAGGATTTAAGATGGCCCATTTTTAATCTTAATGAAGAAAGACAAAGAAATGCAGCAACTATTTTTATAATTGGAACAACAATTTTTCTCTTTGCAACTGCAATTGGAAGTTACGAAGCATTTCATTTTACAGAATCAAATCAATTTTGCGGTGAAATTTGCCATACTGTAATGGCTCCGGAATATACAGCTTATCAAAGTTCTCCTCACGCAAGAGTTAAATGTGTTGACTGCCACGTAGGTACTGGAGCTGATTGGTATGTTAGATCAAAAATGTCCGGTATGTATCAAGTTTATGCAGTACTTGCCGATAATTATCCTCGTCCCATTCCTACTCCAATCAGTAATTTGCGTCCTGCTCAAGAAACATGCGAACAATGCCATTGGCCGGAAAAATTTTATGCACACAAACTTAAAGTGCAAAGACATTATTTATCAGATGAAAAAAACAGTGAATGGGATATTCATATGCTGATGAAAATCGGTCCGGATAATTCAGCTCTCGGTTTAGCTGAAGGAATTCACTGGCACATTAATCCCGATATAAAAATTGAATACAAATCAAGTAATGATTCAAGACAATCGATTCCTTGGGTTAAATATACTAATCTAAAAACAGGTGAAGAGCATATTTATCTTAATGAAGATGAAGGAGATATTGAAGGTTTAGATACACTTGAAACCAGAGTTATGGATTGTGTTGACTGCCATAACAGACCTTCACATAATTACAAGCCGCCTGCATTTTTTGTGAATAATGCTTTAACTGCCGGAACAATGCCTAAGGAACTTCCGGGAATTAAATCTTTATCAATGGAAATATGCGGAACCGAATTCAGCACTATGGATTCTGCTATGCAATATATTGAGCAGACAATTAATGAGCATTATGAAAGCAATTATGATTCAATTTATACTAATCATAAAGATTTGATTGATAAAGCTGTTGTCGGTTTACAGAATGAATTCAAAAGAAATATTTTTCCCGAAATGAAAGTTAGATGGGATGCTTATCCAAATAATATTGGACACGTTGAATTTAACGGCTGTTTCAGATGCCACAATGATTTACATGTAAGTGATGAAGGAAGGATGATTTCTAAAGATTGCAATTTATGCCATACTATAATTGCACAAGGTCCGAGCGAACAATTAGTAAGAACAACAAATGATGTTAGTCTTGACTTTAAACACCCGGTTGATATTGATGAAATGTGGAGAGACGGAGTTTGTACCGACTGCCATACCGGATTGAATCCGTAATTGAAATAAATTATAAGATTGGAAAGTTAAGCCCGACAAGTAAAAAGTCGGGCTTTTTTATTTTACAAAATTTTTGCAATAATTCTTAATGGTCCGCCGCTTCCATCTTTAATTTTCATTGGAAGTGCAATAACATAAATTTTATTTTCGGGAAGTTTATCTAGATTAGCAACATTCTCAAAAATTGGTATTTCCTTTTCACATAAAATTCTATGTGCCATAAATTCGGTTGATTGTCCATAATCAATGCTCGGTGTATCCAAGCCAACAGCTTTAATATTTCTCTCTTTAATAAGCCATTCGGCAGCTTTTGGATCTAATCCCGGGAAATGAAGATTTGCAACTCCTTCAGTTCCTTTTAATTCTGTACCTAAATATTTTTTCTTATCAGGATAAAATTTTCCATATCCCGTTCTTATTAGGACAATCGTTTGATCACTAATTTCACCATGCTTTTCTTCCCACTTTAAGAAATCGTCTACGGAAACCAAGTAATCTCTATCAGCCAATGCGCTTTCTGATACATCAACAACAATTGCATTTCCAATTAGACTTGATAATGGAATCTCATCTGCTGTTTTTCTGTCTGCCGCAAAATGAATAGGTGCATCCAAATGAGTTCCTCCATGTTCTTCAGCACAGAATTTATTTGATGAGTAATAAAATCCTTTGTCATTTATTCCTTTAAATACTACTTCCATTTTATAGGTTTCATTAGTAGGCCAGTAAACTGTCTGATCATCAAAAGTATATGAGAGATCAATCCAGTTTTCTGATTTATCAATTTGAGAAAAATAATTAACCGCAACAATTAGGATTAGGACAATTAATCTATTCATATCAGCCTCACATTTTAAAGGATTTAAAGTCTTTTATCGATTCAATTTAATCAAAAGAATGGTATATGGAAAGAAATTAGGAGAATATATTTTTGGGGAAGTTCAAGTTTCCCGCAATCAATAATGACTACGGGAAATGATATATTTTTTAGTCAACTAATTTTGCAATTCTATCGAATCTAACAGTGCCTAACAATCTAAAGAAATCAGAAATTGGAATATCAGAATTCCATGACCAATAAATAATCATTGGAGTTCCAATAATATTTTCGCGAGGTACAAATCCCCAGAATCTGCTGTCCAACGAATTATCGCGATTATCACCAACCATGAAATAATAATCATCTTGTATTGTGTAAGAATCTGCTTCTTGGTTATTTATAAATATTTTTCCATCAGAAACTTTAACTACTTTTGCTTTATGTTCTCTGTTTATAAGGGTTTCATAAACATTGATATTATCTTTTGTCAGCTTAATAGTTTCCCCTTTCTTAGGAATTGCCAAAGGCCCGTAGTTATCTGAATTCCATCCGCTTCCTTTGGGAAAAATCTGAGGATCAGAAATTGCTTCAGGCTGTGCATTTGGATTCAAATAATTTATATAAGGGGGAATTTGATATTCTTCACCATTAACGAATGCAACTTTATTTCTGATTTCAATTGTATCACCAGGTTCACCGATACATCTTTTAACCCAGTATTCAATATTCTGCGGTTCTACTTCATCTCTATAACCGGGAAACTGAAAAACAATTATATCCCCTTTTTCAGGATCAGTAAAGCCGGGAAGCTTAAAATGAGGAAGTGCAATATTTGTGTAAGGAATATCTCGCGGTGTGCTGAATCCGTATAAAAACTTATTTATAAGCATAAAATCGCCGACAAGAATTGTCTTTTCCATTGAGCCGGTTGGAACTTTGGAGGCTCCAACAATAGAAGATGAAATTAAAAAGACAATTAACAGCATCGAAAGAAAACTTTTAACCTGTTCAATTACTTTATCTTTTGTAAACTTCTTTTCTTTTTTATCAGTCTTACGCATTAATTTCTCCAAATGAAATCATAATGATTTGAAAACAGTCAACAAATCTAATAAAAAAATGTTTCTTAAATTGTTTTTTATGATCCGAAGAGAAATTATTAAGTCTGATTAATTAAATCTTTCAATGAACTATTTTTCCAATTCTGTCTAATCTTACACTTCCAAGCAATCTGAAAAAATCAGAGAAAGGAATATCAGAATTCCAAGACCAGTAAATAAAAATTGGAGTACCAATTATTTTATCTCGTGGTACAAATCCCCAATATCTGCTGTCTAGCGAATTATCTCTATTATCTCCAACCATGAAGTAATAATCTTTTTGAATGGTGTAAAAATCAGTTTCATTTCCTTTTATGAATATTTTGTTATCATTTGTTTTAACAAAATCTCCTTCAAGTTCTCTGTTTATAAGAGTTTTGTATTTGTAGATATTCTCTAAAGTTAATTGAATTCTTTCCCCTTTTTTAGGAATTACCAAAGGACCATAAAAATCCTTTTTCCATCCGCTGTTACTGGGGAAAATCTGATTCATTGATTCAGATTGATCTAATGAATAATGAATATGAGGAGGAATCGGAAATTCATCTCCATTTACATAAAGAACATTATTATAAATAGAAATTGTGTCGCCTGGCTCACCTACGCATCTTTTAACCCAGTATTCAATTTTCTGAGGTTCAAGTTCATTTTGATAACCAGGAAATTGAAAAACAATAATATCACCTTTTTCAGGTTCATCAAAACTTGGGAATTTAATATGAGGCAGTGCAATATTAGTATAAGGAATATCCCGCGGTGTTGATATATCAAAAATAAATTTATTGATTAGCATAAAATCACCGACAAGTATTGTTTTTTCCATCGATCCGGTTGGAACTTTAGAAGCTCCAACAATTGATGAAGAAATTAGGAATACAACTAAAAGAGTTAGCAGTAGACTTTTAACATTCTTATAAATTTTTCGAATGAATGAATCATTTGATTTTTTATTCTTCATTTCATCCTCTTAATAATTTTTTAAGAAGTTTAACAAATCATAAACCGATTTGTTTTCAAATCTATATTTGATTTCTCTAAAGCCTTCACCATAAATCGGATCAGTATCATTTTCTAAAAGAAGAATTATTTCTTTTGATTCATAATCTGTTCTTCCCTTGAAATATATATAACTAATAAAATTACATGCACCTTCTGTTGTTTTAGAAGGAAGATTTCTAACATCATTTTGATGCATCCAAACGTGCATAAGTTCATGAGCAATTATACTTTCTGTTGACTTTTCGGGAAGTCTGTCAAGTACATAAATTGTATGCCGCTCATCAAACTTTTCTTTTTTCCCGTTTTTCTCTTTATACTTATAACTGGTTTGGCAAAATCCTTTTGTGTAATTGTTTACTGTATTGTTAGAAACTTGTGCGAGTTTAATTTTATTTACCGGCTGAATTGAAATATTATCTTTTCTGATTTTCAATCCTATTGATGATAAATTATAAACAACTTTATTCAGTAATTCATTATAGCTATTATTTGATTTTATCCTTTTATTAAAACAGTTATTGCAAAGTGATCTTTCATCTTCAAGTTTAACACCTCCGTTTGTTGTTCTTTCGGAAATAATTCTATTGCAGTTGGAACAAGTAGGCAGAACTTCTTTATGATTTTTATGATATTTTAATCCGTGAACATCTACCAAATACTCACCAATTAAAGCTTTACCGCAAACCTTGCATTTATCAACAACAAAGTTATTGAAACATGATTCATGATAAATTCCATCTTCTGAATCTACAAATGTTCCATCAATTGGCTTCTTACAGTATTCACATTTCAATCCATAATATTTTTGATAACATGCTTTATGAAAGAACTTACCTTCATGTTTGGTAAATTTCCCATCTATTTGTCTTCCGCAAGCAGAGCATAAAAAATGATTTGGATGATATTTCTTCCCTTCAACTTCTAAATAATTTGATGTGATTTTTTTATTACAATAATTGCAGACTTGTCCCTTAACATTTATAACTAACAAAAGGGAAAAAAGAATAATATATTTGAGAAGTTTATTCATGTTCACAAAAAATAAATTAATATGAGAAAAAAAATTATTGGGATGATACATACACTTGCATCCCCGGGAACTCCTAAATTTAGCAACAATATTGATAAAATAATATCCAAAGCTTTAGATGAAGCAAGAATTTATAAATCGCTTGGAGTTGACGCAATAATTATAGAAAACATGCATGATGTTCCGTACCAAAATAGAAATGTAGGTCAGGAAGTTACTTCGCTATTAAGTATAATTTCTTATGAAGTTAAAAATGAATTCAAGAAAGAAGTCGGGATTCAGGTTTTAGCCGGAGCAAATAAGGAAGCTTTAGCAATTGCAAAATGTGCCGACTTAAATTTTATTAGAGCAGAAGGATTTGTATTTGCCCACACTGCAGATGAGGGAATTATTGAATCTGATGCCGCTGAGATATTGAGATACAGAAAATTAATTAATGCAGAAAATGTAAAAGTCTATACAGATATTAAGAAGAAACATAGTTCACATTCAATTACTTCTGATGTTACTTTGTTGGAAACAGCAAAGGCAGCCGAGTTTTTCTTGAGTGACGGAGTAATAATAACCGGAAAATCAACAGGTGAAGAAGTTGATTTGGATGACTTAAAATCAGTTAAGGAAGAAATTTCAATCCCGGTTTTAATCGGTTCAGGAATTACTTCAGATAATCTTAAAAAATATTTTGAATTTGCAGATGCATTTATAATAGGTTCGTATTTCAAAAAAGATGGTAAATGGTATAATGATTTAGATGAAAGAAGAATTGAAAAATTAATAAATGAAGCGCATCAATTAAGATGATACGCTTCTAACAAATTTAGTCCGTTAATTATCCTAAAGTCTTTGTAAGTCCGACTTGAAAGAAAAGTATTATTTTCTCCTACAAACCGAATCTCAATATCATAAACACCGGGTTCAATATCATATTCGCCAACAAAACAGTAACCTGGCATAGTACGCCACGATCTCAAATCTGCGTTCTCTGTTGCATCAACTAAAGCATTTGTTAAAGCAGCGGCAACATTTCCCAAAAAATTATCACCGGTTTCTTTTTTAATAGTTCTACCGGCTGCACTTGAAGCTATTCCCTTTAATACTGCTCTGGTTATTGTTTTGAAATAGGTAATACTTTTTTGAGTTTCGAAAGTTTTCTTTGCAACTGAAATCATATTTTCAAGAAGTTCTAATCTTCCGCAATAAACCGAATCAACATAGACTTCAATATCGTAAACTTCCGTTCCTACTTCTTCTAAAGTTGGAAACTCAAATTTAAAATTCCATCCGTACTTAACTCCAGGGAATGGAATTGCATCAGCATAATAGTTTGTCGGATCGCTTACAATTATAAAATCATCAAAGGTTGTAATTCTTGCTCCAACCGGTTTTTTATCCGGACCATTACCGGCAAAAGCCATAATATTTAAAAAAGTTTTTCTTTCCGAAGTTGTTTCCGTTACTGCTTTTGGTTTATCATAATTATAAACATCCGCGTATGTAGCCCAAGCATCATTTAGTTTTTCTAAAGCTATTCTGCTGTTGTCATATTCTCCGTCTGCTCTGTAAATAATGTGACTGATATAATTGGCAAGAACATTATTGTAATAATCTAATTGAGTAGAATCAATCTTAACTTTTGAATCTTCGGAAGAATTGAGTTGATTTATCATTTCATCAAAATATAAATCATATTCTCTCAGCTTAACATTTACTCTGTTTGCCTCAACAAATGCTTCGTCAAACATATTCATATTAATGTAGTTTAGGGCTTTAAAAATATTTATGTAAAGATTCTCATAAACTTCGCCGGAATAATCAAGTGCATTATCATTAAGAAGCATTGAAGCCGCCCCTTTGGAAATACTTTTAGTATAGAGTTCTTCAATTATTCTTTCAGCTTCGGCTAATTCAATATTGCTCTGTTGATAATTTCCTTGATAATGCAGAAGAATCCCTTTATCCAAGCGGAGAAGCAGTCTGTCTTTGTCGGCATATTCCTCTTCTATTTCTGCTTCAACAATTTTTTGAACAGCTTGATTATAATCCCCTTCTTTTAAGCTGCTTAAAATCGGCTGATAAAATTCAGTATCAGTATAAAAAGAAGAACATCCAACAAAAGTAAACAGAATAAAAATTACAGCTTTAATTTTTATTTTTAACATCAATTCACCGATTAAAGAGAATAGCTGTTTTGACCAACTGTTTTCTTAATTTTCTTATTTCCCAACCAAACTTTTTCATTGGTTTCAATATTAATCAGCTGAAGATCAACTTGATAGAATATTACCTTTTCACCTTCATAAGAATCTTCAATTGAATTAATTACACCGCTCATAAGAAAATCTGCGCCAAGTTCTTTGTAGAATTTTTTGAAAGATTCTGCAGAAGCAAAATCCTGCTGATCTCTTCTTTCATCTCTAACTTCATCTCGTTCATCTGCCGAAGCTACAAATCTTACTTTTCCACTGTTAAGTAATTCTCTTTCAATATCTTTTGCAAATACATCAGTTGCAATTTGTTCGCTGCTTTTGTTTCTAATCTTTCCAACTATCACAACCGGTTTAGATCCGTTTGAAGTCATAAAATCAGTTAACCAAACTCTTTGCAGAACATCAGAAACCATTTCTTCAGCAACTAATCTTGAATCCGTATCATTCCATCTTCCGCTTAAATCAATAGTTGAGTTCGGATCAACTCTGGATACTTCTCGTGAAGAACCGCATGCAGCCAATAAGAAAACAGATAAAACAATTACCATTATTTTCATTATACTTTTCATTTTTTCCTCATTAATTATTATTAGAAATAAAAATCTTAAAAATCATTTATTGTGCCAAAAATTTTGACTTATTTTATCAAGTAATATTAATCATATACAAACTTATGATAATATTTTTGGAATTTGTGTATAGAAATTTGGACAAAGACAATTAATCTTTCCTCCTTTACAATTTTTTACAATTCTTTACCTAACTATTATTTCTTCATTTTATTTATTTACTAATTTAGCAGCATGAAAAAGAACGTTTGTAAGTTTGGTTTAATAATTTTATTGAGTCTTTTAGCAGTTTCTTTAAGAGCTGAGGACTGGGTTAAAGTTAAAAATCTTTCCGGTGAATGGAAGTTTAACATCGGAGATGATCCTGAGTGGACTAAACCCGGATTTAAAGATTCAAAATGGGAAAATGTAAATGTTCCAAGTTCATGGGAAAATCAAGGATTTCATGGTTACAATGGTTATGGCTGGTATAGAAAGACATTTGTTATAAATTCCGATCTCAAAAATAGTCCGCTTGAAATTAACTTAGGTTATATTGATGATGTTGACGAAGTATTCTTTAATGGCAAATTAATCGGATTTTCAGGAAGCTTTCCTCCAAACTATTCTACTGCTTATTATGCTCATCGAAAATATCCAATTCCAAATTCTATAATAAATTTTAATGGGGAAAATACAATCGCAGTAAGAATTTATGATGCTGAACTTGAAGGGGGAATCACCTCCGGCGACATTGGAATCTTTGCAAAAATGAAAGGATTGATTCCCGATTTTGATCTTTCCGGTTTATGGAAATTCAAAATTTATGACGACTTGAATTGGAAAGAAGCAAACTATAATGATTCTGATTGGGATCAAATTTTAGTCCCGGGTTACTGGGAAACCTATGGTTATAGAGATTATGATGGTCATGCCTGGTATAGAAAGGAATTTGAGCTTCCGAATAACTTAAAGAATGAAAAGCTTGTTCTTCTTCTTGGCAGAATTGATGATATTGATGAAGTTTACTTAAATGGAAATCTTATTGGAAGTACCGGTAAAATGGATTCAAATCCGGGAAATATCGGTTTTTACAATGAGTATATTCAATTCAGAGGGTATTTTATTCCCGAAAATTTGATTAACAAAAAGGGGAAAAATATTATTGCAGTTAGAGTTTACGACGGCTATAAAGACGGCGGTATTTATGACGGTCCCATTGGATTAATTACTCAAAATAATTATTCCGAATTTTGGAAAAATAATAGAAGCAAAAAGAAAAATATTTTTGATTTGATTTTTAATTAAAGAAAAACCCCGCTTAAGCGGGGCTTTCTGCAAGTAGTGTGGAAGCCACACAATCTTATTTTGTTATTGAATACAACTCGAAAATAACAATTCACATAAAATACTTCAAGTCTATTTCTCGTTCATTAAAAGTTCTTTATAATCTTTTAATTTAGATTTCTGATCTTCATTAAGTTCAGGATATTTCAGTTTCAAATCTTCTAAAGTTTTTACTACTATATTTGATATTGCTAAGCGGGCAAACCATTTTTTATCGGCGGGAATAACATACCAAGGCGCATATTTGGTGCTTGTGTTATTCAATGCATCTTCATACGATTTTTGATAATCATCCCAATAATTTCTTTCTTTAATATCAGCTTCAGAAAATTTCCAATTTTTTGATTCATCATCAATTCTTTTAATGAATCTTTTTTTCTGTTCTTCTTTGGATACATTTAAAAAGAATTTTATAGTAATTATTCCATTTTCAAAAAGATATTTTTCAAAATTGTTTATCTGTTTAAATCTTTGATCCCAAATATTATTATTGACTAATTTTTGCGGAAGCTTTCTGAATCGTAATAAATTGTGAACTCTAACAACCAAAACATCCTCATAATATGATCTGTTGAAAATTCCGATTCTTCCTCTTTCAGGAAGAGCTTTGTAAAACCGCCAGAGATAATCATGGTCCATTTCTTCTTGCGAAGGCTGCTTGAAGCTGTATACTTGTGTCCCTTGTGGATTTAATCCACTCATCACATGTTTTATTGCACCATCTTTTCCGGCAGCATCCATTGCTTGAAAAATCAGCAGAAGTGCATATTTATCATAAGCATATAGTCTATCCTGAAGCTCTGCAAGCTTCTTTACATTTTCTTCAAGTAATTCTTTTCCCTCAGATTTATCCTTTATTGCACCGTTAAATTCAGTTGGGAAGTTCTCTAATTTAATCTTTTTATTTGCCGGTACTTTGAATTGATTGAGATTCATAAAACCTCTATTAATTAAGATGGGTAAAAAATCTTCCCTTATAAAAATGGGACTTAACTTTTTCTTAATAAATTCCGAAAATGAACTAAATGATAATCAAAAAAAACATTTATATCAAAGTTTACCCATTCAAATAAATGTATTAGATTTTTAATAAGAGGATTTGTCGTTAATTAGTACAAAATCTATAGGTGCAGAGATGAATAAACTATCATTAGAAACATTAATAAATGCAGCTGAAGATCCCGAATTATCTAAGTACAAAGTACTTGCTGCATTAAAAGAATATCTTGAGTATTTACATAGAAATAAATTGTATCCACCTTTTGCAGAATTGATTGAAGTCAACTCAATGATTGATCAAATATTTCAATCAAGATCAAAACTCAATCAAGAATTTCCAAAAACCCTTTTACGTTTTGATCTGAAAGAGAGAAAACCGATCTATGAAGAAAAGGAATATTCAGAAGTTGAACTTGAAAGAATGTTCAATTTTATTGACTGGGTAATTCCCCAAGTCAAAGAAGCCCTTCATGAGGGAAAATCGATTTATGATTTTGTTGATGAACATATTAAGGTTTCCGAAATAGGTATTGTACCAATTTATAAACGGGAAGGATATTTTATAATTCCGGATAATAAAAATAGAATCATGAATGTCTATCGTTTTGAAGTATCAATATTTGAGATTGGCAGCGAACCAATGCGATCTTTAAAAACTAGTCTGGTTAACAGTATAGATAATAGAGAATTCAATAAAAAATTACATGAGGATATTAAACTTGAATTGATTAAGCAATTTCCTGATCTCCCAAATCCGCTTACATATAAAATTGAAACTGATTTGGATTTTCCATTTAACGAAACAATTCTGCCGGTAGCTAAAAGAAAATTAATTCAAAAAATTGCTGCCTAAAATATTTCCGGTAATTATTAAAATGAATAATTACCGGAATTCATTTCAAAAAAATTTAGCTGCTTAACTTAAGCCATTTAACAATTTCACTCAATTTAGGTTTTTTACCTGTTCTTAAAATTCCGATTCTATAGATTTTTCCCGCTAAAGGAAAGATTAAAAATAATGCAGCTAAGTTAAGAACCAATGCTAAAATCGGCTCCCATAAAGGAGTATCTATTATTGTTATTTTAACCGGCATAATTATTACCGATGCAAACGGAACAAAAGAACCGATTTCGCCAATTGGATTTGTCGGATTTCTAATAAATGCTAATGATATAAAAAACGGAATAATGATCAGCATCATTACCGGCCAAAGTCCGCTTTGTGCATCTTGAGCATTTTCATAAATTGAACCTACTGTTGCAAACAGTCCCACAAATAATAACAACCCAATAAAAAAGTTTACAAGAAGATAGATTATTTGTGTAGCTGTAATACTTAAGACAAATTCAGGCGGTAAAACAAATATTGTAGTTGATACTAATAAAACAACAGGTGAAAGCCAAATTGCCATCTGTATCAATCCTGTTGTAGCGGCACCTAAAATCTTACCAGTCATTAATTCTTTAGCACTTATTGACGAAAGAAGCACTTCAACGATTCTGTTCTGTTTTTCTTCAATAACGGACTGCATTGTAAGTGATCCCATCATCAAAAGACTTATATATAAAAGGAAAGAAAACGCATATGATAAAACTAAATTTCCAAATCCTTCCTCTTCAATTTCTTCATCCAAAGAAACTTTATAACCAGTAAAATCAACTCCCGATCTGGCAAACTTTAATTCCTCATCAGATAATTCTTTTGAAGCAAAATATTCATCGACCAATATTTTATTTATATGCTTATTTAGTTTTTCTGTTAAAGAGAAATTCTTTGGGGTTTTTGAATAAAACTCGATTTTCTTATCACTTAAAGCAGTGTTTGGTATATAAAAGATACCGTTTAATTTATCATCAAGTATGTCTGCTTTACCTTCACTTTTTATATAATCACTAAATGATTCTTTTGATTGTGTTCTATAAATTATTGCAAAGTTTTCTTCTTTAACTAAATTGGAATTCTGAAATTCTTCCTCAATTCTCTGAGTCATATTATCGGTTTCTGAAACAATTTCAATAGCAGTTTTATCGTCTCCTTCAAATGAATATAAAAATGCTTGTATGCCAATCATACCAAACATCAAAACCGGAACTAAAAGTGTAGAAAAAATGAAAGCCTTTGCCATTACTCTTTCTTTTAGTTCTCTTTTTAACACCGCTGCAATTTTATTGAACATTAGGCACCTCCGCAGTTAAAACTTCTCCTTCCAATTTTCCGGCTAACTGAACAAAAATTTCATGAAGAGAAATATCGTTTGCATTAAACTGTTTAACAGTGACATTTTTTTCAACTAATGCTTTCAATAAATCCTGTGAATAAGAAGCATCTTTTAATTGAATTTGAGTATTGTTGCCAAAATCATTTATGCTTTCAATAAAAGGTAATGAGTTAAGGAAAGATATATCCCCTTCATAATTAAGACTAACATTTTTCTGTGCAAATTTTTTCTTTGCTTGAGAAAGTGAACCGTCTAAAATTATTTTTCCTTTGTCAATCATTGCAATATGATCACACATTTTTTCTGCAAAATCCATCAAGTGAGTTGAAAAGATTATTACTTTTCCCTCTTTCTTTTTTTCTAAAATAATTTCTTTTAGTAGATTGGTATTTATAGGATCAAGTCCGGAAAATGGTTCATCCAAAATTATAAATTCAGGATCATGTAATATTGTAGCAATAAATTGTATTTTCTGCTGATTTCCTTTTGATAAATCTTCAACTTTACTGAGCATTCTATCTTTCAGATCAAATTGTTCTAAATATTTTTTTGCTTTCTTCTCAATATCTCTTCCGCTTTTTCCTTTTAACTCAGCAAAGAACATTAAGGTATCGAGAACTTTCATCTTTTTATAAAGTCCTCTTTCTTCAGGAAGATAACCGACTTTATTTTTAAAGGAACCGTCAACTTTATCCCCTCTTAAAATTACTTCTCCATTATCCGGAGTGTAAATATTCATCATCATTCTGATGGTTGTAGTTTTACCGGCTCCGTTTCTTCCAATCAATCCGAATATTGAACCTTCGGGCACATCAAAAGAAACGTCATCAACCGCTTTAACTTTATCAAAATATTTAACTAAGTTCTTTACTTCTAAAGCATTCATAGATACCTTTAGATTTTATGAATAAAAATTTTCAAATAAATTTTGACGAATCGAATTGGAAAAAGTAGCAAATCTTTTATAGAAGTAAAAGAAATTGTATAAAATGTTGAAAGAATTTTTCGGCAAATACTATTAATTACCAAATTCATTATTTGAGTGAAAGTTCATCTTCTGCGTATGTATTTTCGGTTTCAAACACTTTTACTTTTATTTTGTATATGTTCTTTGGCAGATCAGCATTTTTAATTTTATCTAAAAAGTAAGTACAGATATTTTCTGCGGTCGTATGATAATCAACAATTATTTTTTTGGATTCTAAATTTTCGAGAGCGTCTATTAATTTTTTATCTTCTTTATAAACCAAAAAAGAATGATCTAAATTATCCACAATTGGAGAGATAATTTCTTTAACATCATAATAGTCCATAACCATTCCTGTCGAATCTAAATCTCCTTCAAACTCAACAAGAAGTTTATACGAATGACCGTGTAAATTTCTGCATTTACCATTGTGAAAAGGCAAACGATGCCCCATTTCCCATCTAAATTCTTTAGCAATTTTCATTAAACACCTTTTTTATCCGGCTCCCAAATAAATTTGTGCATCTGAAGCTGAAATCTTACGAAATTTAAATTGTCTTCAATAATCCAGTTTACTAATTGCACAGGTTCTAACTTACCAAATACTACTGAAAATAATATTTCACATTTATTTGAGAGTTCATATTTGTTAATTATTTCTTTTGTCCATTCGTAATCTTCTCGTGTTCCGATTACAAATTTTACTTCATCAACAGGCTTTAGATGATCAATATTTTCATAAAGATTCTTTTTCATCATTTTACTGCTTGGACATTTTAAATCAAGAATAATTCTTACTCTTTTATCAATATCTTTTATCGGAAGACTTCCACCGGTTTCTAATAAAACTTCGTAACCTTCTTCAGCTAATCTTTTCATTAACTCCAAAGATTCTTTTTGAACTAAAGGTTCACCACCGGTAACTTCAACCAAATTGCAGTTATATTTTTTAATTTCATCTAAAACAGAATCTATTGATTTATCGTATCCTTCGTAAAAAGCATATTCAGTATCGCAGTATGAGCAGCGAAGATTGCAGAATGTTAGTCTAATAAATACACATGGTCTTCCGGCAAATGTACTTTCTCCCTGCACTGAATAATATATTTCGTTTATTTTGAGCATTTATAACTTTCAAAAAAAATTAAGATGTAAAAATAGCATTAATCCATAAAAGAAACAGATAATAGGTTTCTTTAAAACTATGTTTTTTCGATTTATTTTGAAAGAATAACGAGATCAGCAATAAGTAAGGAGAATTTGAACGCCTAACAAATAAATAAACCGGCAATTATTCATTAAAAAACTTAGTTTGACTAGATTAAATATTAGTTTTATATTTGTATTCTGTAAAAAAATAAATAAGTAGGGAAAAAGATGGCTCATCATAAGTCAGCAAAGAAAAGAATTAGAACAAACGAAAGAAAAAGAAAAGTAAATCAGTTAATTTTATCAAAAGTAAAAACTCTGGTTAAAAAAGTTTATTCAGCAGAAAACAAAGAACAAGCAGAAGTTTTAATGAAAGAAGCTGTTTCTGCAATAGATAAATCAGTATCAAAAGGTAAAATTCACAGAAATACTGCTGCTAGAAAAAAATCAGCTATTACAAGATTTGTGAATGAATTTGCTGCTGGAAAATAATCTTAGATAAATAAGTTTATTAAGTTAAAGCCCAACTTTTAAAGCTGGGCTTTAGTTTTTATTTTAGTTCTTCAATAGCATCAATTCCTTCCGGCATCGGAAGATAAAATTTGATTTTTTGAATTTTCCCGTCTTTCTTGATCAGTTTATCAACTTTCTTTTGGATAATTACACTATGCTCAATAAAAATATCATCATCTATTATTGAACCGAAAATATAACTTGTTCCTTTTATTATAACATTCTTACCAATTCTTAAAGGGTACTCATCGCTTCCGGTCATGTTAACACTCGATTCTATTCTTGCTCCTTCACCAATTATTATGTTTCCTTTTATAATATCTCCCCACAAAATTTCCACATTGTCATTAATTATAAAAGATTGATTAGGGTAACAGGACAAATGAGCATTTTCCCAAATTTTAATATTTGTTCCAAATGAAACATTTCCGTCAATAAAAACATTTTTCTTCAACTCAATATTGTAATTCAGGTTTACACCCTTTCCTATATAAACTCCTTTTCCAATTTTAAGATCAAGCGGAGTTCCGGCTTTATCAGCTTCTATAATATTTTCGATTACATCTTCGGCAATGTAAAAATCTTCCGGATCATCAATTTCAACAATATCTTTCAGCTTTTCATACTGCAATTTTCTATAAATTGCTTCCATCTGTTTAAGTACGGATTTATTATTAAATCCCATTATTACGTATTGTTTTTGGGGACTAACAGCACCAACAGAATATTTAGCTTTATTGAATAAACCTATTAAATCAGTTATGTAAATTTCTTTTTGAGCATTATTGCTCTCTATTTTATGTATTAATTCCAATAACGGCTTTGATTTAAAGGAATAAACCCCTGAGTTAAATTCATTGTTTTCAATCAATTCATTTTTAGAATAACCGTAGACTCTATCGTTAAAAGTAATCTGATATTGTTTTTTTTCATCTAATGAATGAATGTCTTTGTTCTCTTTAATCTCAACAACTTTTCCTTCATCTTCATTTGCAGAATTTCCGTTTATATCTTTACCCTTAACTCTAATTATTCTGCCGTAACTATTTTCAATCGGATCCCCTTCATACAATCCGGTTAAAACCATCATATCCATTTTTGATTTATCAAAACTATCCTTAAAATCGGAGACAGATTCGGCATCAATCAAACCCATATCACCCGGGAATACATAAACAGTTCCATCATATTTTGTCATATCAAATTTCTCTAATGCAACTTGAACTGCGTGTCCGGTTCCATTTTGTTCAGCCTGATGAGCAAATAATGTAGCTTCTCTTTTACCAATAACTTTAATAACATCTTCAGCTTTTATTCCAACTACAATAATCAGATTTGTGCTATCCAATCCTTTTTTGCAAGCATCATAAACACGCTCAACGGTTGGTACTCCCCAAATTTTGTGAAGCATTTTTGATGTATTAGATTTTATTCTTTTTCCATGTCCGGCAGCAAGAATAATTGCAGTATTCTTTTTTGAGTAATCAAATTCTGAAGAATATTCTACAATAAGATTATCAATTTTTTCATTCATTATATATACCCTCAACTATTAGAAAATACAATTACTTAAATTAAGGATTATTTATTAAAGTGACTTATAATTGTTTGATCTTCCTTTTTGTTTAGAAAATTGAGCCGGAAAAACTTAAGTTTAGAGCGACTTTTACGATAATTTATTAGGGAAATAAAGATGCGTTCAAAAATTTGTTTTTTATTTATTGTTGTATTGCTTTTTCACACTAGTTCATTTGCCCAAAGCGAAAATTTTGGATTAGGAGCAATAATTGGAAAGCCGACCGGAATAAGCGGTAAATACTGGCTTAATAATGAAAATGCAATTGATGCAGCATTAGGATATTCTTTTGAAAACAATTCTTCAATTAATATTCATGCTGATTATCTCTGGCATATTTATAATGTTTTTGATACTCAAATTACTCTACCGCTTTATTATGGTGTTGGCGGAAAATTTAATGCTAAGGATGGTAATAAAAGTTCGCTTGGAGTAAGAGGAGTTATTGGTTTAGTATGGTGGCCTGAGAGAGTACCATTAGATGTTTTTTTTGAACTCGCTCCGGTTTTTAATTTAATACCGGAAACGGAATTAGATATTGATGCAGCAATTGGAGTTAGATATTTTTTTAATCGTTAATGGAAAACGGACTAATTACATATTGGGATTTACCGGAAAGAAAGCCTATCGGCGATGTATTAATTTCGCGTGAAATTGTTAAATCAAACTATCTGGTAAATCAAATATTAGAAGGATTTCCTGAAGCAGTTTTATTGCTTAATCAAGAAAGACAAATTGTTGTTTGTAATTTTGCTGCATTAAATATGTTTAATGTCCTTTCAGAAGAAGAAGTAATTGGTAAAAGAATTGGAGAGGCATTTAACTGCATTTATAGTAATGACCAAGATGGTGGATGCGGAACTTCAAAATTTTGTAAAGAATGCGGAGCCGGAAAAGCCTTAAAAAGAACTAGAGAAGAATCTATTTCTGTTGAAGAAGAATGCCGAATAATTGCCGAAAGATCTGGCGGACACCAATTTTATAATGTTGCCGTTAAAACTAAACCTCTTATTATCGATGAAAAAGATTTCACATTAGTTTCAATCGTAGATATTTCCGCTAAAAAAAGAAGAAATGAATTAGAAAGAATTTTCTTCCATGATATTCTTAATACAGGAAGCGCTATTAATGGTTTGGCTGAACTTCTTACCGACGAAGAGGATGAAACGGTTAAAACTGAGTTAATAGATTCTATAATTGGTTCATCCAGACAATTAATAAATGAAATACTTCATCAAAGAGAATTAAGCAATGCACAGGATGGAAATCTTGAAGTAACTCTATCTGAAACTTCCGTTAATACAGTTCTTAAAGTAGCTTTTGAGCTTTATGAAAAACACAAATTAGCAGAAGATAAAAACTTAACTGTTGATTATTTAGTCGATGACGTGAGATTTATTACAGATCAAACATTGCTGGTCAGATCAATAGGCAACCTTATAAAAAATGCTTTAGAAGCATCAAGAAATAATGAGCTTGTAAAGATATATTCAAATGCTGATGAATTGCATATTACTTTTTATGTTTATAATGAAGGAATTATTCCAGATCAAGTTAAATTGAATATCTTTCAAAGGTCCTTCAGTACAAAATCTTCAAAGGGAAGAGGAATTGGCACATACAGCGTAAAACTTCTTGCTGAAGATTATCTTAAAGGAGAAGTTGGATTTGTTTCCGATGATATTAACAAAACCATATTCCACATTAAAATTAGCAAAGTAACAGCCAATTAAATCAATACTCTTCCAATACTTTATCAACTTCTTTTTTATTTGGGAAAAAGTTGAGAATCTTATTTATTACTTTGTCAACAACTGCATCCGGACACGAAGCTCCGCTTGTAACAGCAATTCTTACAACTTCTTTTTCATTAATAAAATTGGCTGTAGTTTTTTCCTTTTTATCATGAATATCAAAGTGTGAAATAGAATTACTGCCGGATATTTTTTCTTCATCTGAAATAAAAAAAGTATCAAATTTTCTTTCAAGTATTTCAACTAAATGGGTAGTATTTGAACTATTATATCCACCTACAACAATCGCAAAATCTGAATCAGTATCAAGAAGGCTTAATGTGGCAGATTGATTATCATTGGTTGCATAACATAAAGTATCCCTCGTATCGGCAAAATGATTTTTTATATTTTCTTCACCATATTTTTCTATCATAGTTTTTTTCATCAAATCAGCAATCTCTTGAGTTTCAGTCGCAAGCATTGTTGTTTGATTAACAACTCCAACTTTCATAAGATGTTTGCTTACATCAAAACCTTTGGAAAATTTTCCTTTGAATACTTCATAAAACTCTTCTGATGGAAGTTCACTTTTTATAAATTTTGCTAAAATTTCAGCCTCTTTTAAATCAAGAATAATAACAGAATTGGCATTTTGAACCGAATGAGAAAAAGTAGCTCTAGTTTCTTCGTGTTTAGCTTTACCATGAATAATTATTGTGTAATCCTTTTCACCCAATACTGAAGCACGATTCCAGACTTTTTCTACAAACGGGCATGTTGTGTTATACTTCTTTGTATCAATTCCTTTTGTACTAAGAAAATTTTCTATTTCTATTGTTGTGCCGAAAGCCGGAACAATTACAATATCTTCGGAAGTTATTTCTTCCCAAGGAATTAATTGATTGCCATAAGTATCAAGTATAAACTTAATTCCTCTATCAATTAGATCTTTATTTACAGCCGGATTATGAATCATCTCGCTTAACAGATAAATTCTTTTATCTGGATTTTCATTTAAGGTTTTATATGCAATCTCAATTGCATTTTCAACGCCATAACAAAAACCAAAATGTCTTGCGATATAAAACTTTACCGAACCAAAATCCAATTCAGTTGGAGAAAAATCTTTTTTCCTTGGATCATCATTTTTTCTTTTTTCTTTGATCCTATTTATAATTGAACTTTTGTATATCTCTGGAATATCAAACTTTTTCATAAAATCCTTTTTTTAATCTTCTAAAGCTTCAACTACATAACTAGAATAATCGGGTAAATTGTTCCAATCAATTGCTCCCTTTTCAAATTTGTATTTTAATCTTGCTAAAACTACATCTCCCCATGCCTTTTTAAAGTAATTATAACCTTTAATCCAGTCTTCACTGCTTCCCCATCCTGATTGAATAAAAAGGAATTCGGTTTTATTTTCATCAATTTTATTCATTCTTATTAACACTACTGTTCTTTGATTATTTCTCAAATCCATTAATGATGGAGGGAAATCCCATGTAAACGAGAACATTTTATTTTCTTCATAGGATAGAACTACATTATTTTCAGAACCTCTTTGTCCAGCAGGTGCATCCGGGAAAAAGTAAATGTGAAAATTTCCGAAATTCTTTAATTCAACGCTTCCATCCGGAGCAAAAAATGATTTTATTCCTTCTAATGTTGTCCAAGATTTATAAACTTCTTCTACAGGGGCGTCAATTGTAAATTTGAAAATTAATCGTTTGTCATCTTGGGCTTTCATATTTATGTTAATAGAAACAAATAAAATGATTCCTAAAATAATTAATGATTGTTTCATATTTTCCATTCCATGTTAAATAGTTTTAAAAATATAATCAGAAAAAGAAAAATATTTATTGGAATATTATTTCTATTGTCTCTTATAATTTTAAACTTCTTATTTCCACCCCCTAAAATTAAGGAATATTCACAAACAATTTATTCTGATAACGGAATTTTGTTGAATGCATTTTTAACAAAAGACGATAAATGGAGATTGAAAAGTTCAATCGATGAAATTTCTCCTCAATTAATTATTGCAATTATAGAAAAAGAAGACACATGGTTTTACTGGCATTTCGGATTCAATCCGTTTTCTATTGCCAGAGCTCTATATCAAAATGTTACAAGCGGAAAAAGAGTTTCGGGTGCTTCAACTATTACTATGCAATTAGCTCGACTTCTTGAACCCGACAGCAGAACTTATTTAGTTAAATTTAGAGAAATTATAAGAGCCGTTCAGATTGAACTGAGATACAGCAAAAAAGAAATTTTGGAAATGTATTTAAGTCTACTCCCCTTTGGTGGAAATATTGAAGGAGTAAAATCTGCTTCATATTTATACTTCAATAAACCACCCGAGAAATTAAGTCTTGCACAGTCTGTTGCACTTACAGTAATCCCAAATAATCCTAATTTCCTTAGGCCCGATAAACAAACGGAAAATCTTAATTCAATAAAAAATAGATGGCTCAATAATTTTAAGCAGAATAATATTTTCAGCGATGAAGAGATTGAAGACGCAATTAATGAAAATATTGAAAGCAGCAGATATGAAATGCCCAACCTTGTCCCTCATTTTTCTTTGGTTGTAAAAAATAAGTTTGATAATGATAGAATAAACTCATCAATAAATCTTAAGACTCAAATTTCAGCTGAACAACTCCTTTCAAATTATGTTGAAAGAGTTAAATCAAAAGGAGTGAGCAATGGAGCTGTATTAGTTATTGAAAACAAAACTATGCAGATTAAAGCTTATTGCGGTTCTAAAGATTTTTTTGATAATTCAACAAGCGGACAAGTAAACGGAATTACTGCAATTCGTTCTCCCGGTTCAACATTAAAACCATTTTTATTTGCTAAAGCTTTTAATGACGGATTATTAACTCCCAAGATGAAATTGCTTGATATACCAACTGATTTTGGTGGTTATCAGCCGGAAAATTTTGACACTAAATTTAATGGATGGGTAACGGCAGAATTTGCTTTATCAAATTCATTAAATATTCCTTCGGTTAGATTGTTGAAAGAAATTGGAGTTTCCAACTTTATAAATCTGCTAGAACAGAACGGATTTAAAAGTATTTCTGAAAATAAAAATAATTTGGGATTGTCTTTAATTCTTGGAGGATGTGGTGTAACACTTGAGGAATTAACTTCTTTCTATACAAGCCTGGTAAATGAAGGTAAAATGTTTTCACTTAATTACTTAAATAAAAGTTTAGAAGAAACAGGAATACCTGTTTTCAATAAAGGAGCTGGATTTTTAATTGCAGAAATATTAAGCAGTATTGAAAGACCAGATCTTGCAATTGAGTTTATTAATCAGTCAAAACTTCCTAAAATAGCTTGGAAGACCGGAACATCATACGGAAAGAGAGATGCATGGGCAATTGGATTTAATCCAAATTACACAATTGGTGTTTGGATGGGAAATTTTGACGGTAAAGGTTCACCTTATCTATCAGGTGCAGAAATGGCAGTTCCTTTATTGTTCGATTTATTTAATACAATTGATTACAACAGTTCAAAAAAATGGTTTGATATTCCAGACAATATAATTCAAAGAGAAGTTTGCAGTGAAACCGGAATGCTTCCGAGTGCAAATTGTAAATCACTGATTTATGATTATGCAATTGATGAAATATCATCCAAGGAAAAATGTAACTTACAGAAAGAAATTTTTGTAAGTGATGATGAAAAAATAGAATATTGTTCCGACTGTCTTCCTAATACGGAATATAAGAAAAAGCTGTACCCGATTTATGATCCTGAACTTTCTCACTGGTTTGAGCTGCACAACATTTACTATGAGAAAATTCCTTCTCATAATATAAATTGTACAAGAAAATTTAAGGAAGGAAATCCAATCATTCTCTCTCCTTCGGCTGATTATGAATATTTTCTGGAAACCTCCAATCCTCAGAAAGTTATGCTGCAAGCGGCTTCCGAGCCTTCGGTAAAATTTCATTTTTGGTATATCGATAATAGGTTTTATAAAAAAGCGGCTTCCGGTGAAAAAATATTTTTTGAACCAAAAAAAGGAATAAATGAAATAACTTGTACAGATGATAAAGGAAGAACCTCCAAAGTAAATATTTCCGTAAAATTCTATTGATCAATTATTCTGAGAATATTAATAAGTAACTTCATATTTTTAATTCAATCAGTTAAGTTTAATTTTCATTACATAATACAGGGAAGAATAATGAAAAAATTTTTGTTAGTAACTTTAGCTCTTTTCTTTACAATAAACGCACAGGAAGAAAAAAAGGATATTCATCAGTTCAAAATGATTAATGAAGTAAAAACTACTTCCGTTAAAGATCAAGGAAGTACAGGAACCTGCTGGGCTTTTGCAGCAACTTCATACTTTGAAACTGAACTTTTAAGAATGGGTAAAGGAGAATACGACCTTTCCGAAATGTTTGTTGTAAGAAATGCTTATCCATTAAAAGCTGAGAAATATATAAGAAGACACGGCACATCAAATTTTAGTCAAGGTGGACAAGCTCACGATGTTTTAATGATTTATAAAAACAATGGTATTGTTCCTGAAGAAATTTATGCCGGAAATCCGATTGAGGGAAGACATAACCATAATGAACTTGAATATGTAATGAAGGGAATGCTGGACGGAGTTTTAGCCGGAAGAAAATTAACAGATAAATGGGATGATGCATTAAGCAGTACTTTAGATGCTTATTTAGGAGATATTCCCGAAGAATTTTCATTTAATGGAAATAATTATTCACCTAAATCTTTTTTTGATGAATTAGGGATTAATCCTGACGATTATATTGAATTTACATCGTACAATAATAGAAATTATTATGATTGGATTGAGTTGGAAATACCTGACAACTGGACAAATGATAAATACTTTAATATACCAATGAATGATATTCTTGAAATTATGGATAATGCTTTATCCAACGGATATTCAATATGCTGGGATGGCGATTCAGGCAAAGATCATTTTTATAGAAATGAAGGTTATGCTGTAATACCAGTTGATGATGAAGAAAAATTAGAAGATAGAACTGAACCAGAAAAGGAAAAGGAAATAACAGAAGATTTGCGAATTGAAGCCTTTAATAGTTTTGATGTTACCGATGATCATCTAATGCATATTGTTGGTACTGCAGAAAATCAAAACAGAACAAAATTTTATTACACTAAAAATTCATGGGGCACAAAAGATAAAAAATATGATGGTTATTGGTATATGTCGGAAGCATATGTAAAGTTAAAAACTGTTGCAATTATGGTTCATAAAAATGCTGTTCCAAAATTTATATTAGGAAAAATGAAATGACAAAAAAGATTAATAGATGCACTTGGTGCGGAGAAGATCCACTTTATGTTAAATATCATGATGAAGAATGGGGAGTTCCGGTTCATGATGATAAACAGCTTTTTGCTAAACTTTGTCTGGATGGAGCACAAGCCGGTTTAAGCTGGATAACAATTTTAAGAAAATCAGAAAATTACTGGAAAGCCTTTGACAATTTTGATCCATATAAAATTGCAAAGTATGATGATAAAAAAATTGCAGAACTTCTTAATAATCCCGGTATAGTAAGAAATAAATTGAAGGTAAATGCATTCATTCAGAATGCGAAAGCATATATTAAAATAAAAGAAGAAATCGGTTCATTCGATAATTATTTATGGCAGTTTGTTGATTACAAACCTATAAACAATAATCATGAAAATCTCAAACAACTGCCGGCTACAAGTCTGCAATCAGATGCTATGAGTAAAGATTTGAAGAAGAGAGGATTTAAATTTGTAGGCTCTACAATTTGTTATGCTTTTATGCAGGCTGTTGGAATGGTAAACGATCACTTTGTTGACTGCTTCAGATATAAAGAAATCCTAAAGCTTCAAAAGGCAAAAAAATCAAATAGCTAATTCTAATTGACTAACCATTTTTTTAAACTCCGGGAAATTCATTCTCGGGGTTTTAATGTCCAAAAAAATCATCTTGCTTAATTCAGAAATTTTGAATTAATATCGCAGTCACATTTTGGACAATTTATGTTTGATATTAGCTTCAGCAGCAAGCTGGAAAGAATAATTGATGACATAGCAGAAAAGGGCTGGTCTGAAATCCCCAATTTTCTTCCGGAAGATTTTTGTCGTTCACTATTAAATGAAATGATTTCTTATTGGAATTCTGGAGAATTTAAAAAAGCCGAAATCGGTAAAGGAGATTCTCAAACCAGAATTCCTGAAATTAGAAGTGACTTCATCCATTGGTTCGATCCGAATAATTTAACTGAACTTCAGAACCAATATCATAATATTATTAATGAGCTTAAAGATAAACTTAACAGATATTTTTACTTGGGATTAGAAGATTTTGAAGGACATTTTGCTGTTTATCCCGAAGGTTCATTTTATAAAAAACATTTAGATCAATTTCGTTCTCAACAGCTAAGACAAATCACCTGTATTCTTTACTTAAATTTTGATAGAAAAGAAAATGACGGCGGCGAATTACGAATATTTACAGATGAAGGCACAATTGAAATTATTCCAAATGCCTGCAAATTTATTTGCTTCCGCTCGGATCAAATTTATCATGAAGTATTGATTTGTAAATCAAATAGATACAGTATAACCGGCTGGTTAAGAAAGACTGATGTTTTTGGTCAATAATCTTCTAATTCAGCTTAGCCATCCTATTTATTTTATATTTACCTTACGTGATTTTGTGATATATTTAACTATTCTATAATTTTTCTCGGCACATTTTCTTCTTGTTTCCGTCTAATTCTCAGATTTTTTTAAAAATTGCATTCGTTTAAGAGATTTTATATCCAATTTTATATTCAAAATTTATGTGAGAAAAAAGTGAAAACATACATATATATTATAATTTTCAGTCTATTTTTTATTAATAATGCTTTATATGCGCAGGCTGCAGCATCGGGAGATTTAAGATCTCATATCTTTGGAATAATAAATGGTTTACCGGATGCTGTTGGAGGTAACACATACATCGAACCAACTTCTAATCAGTTAGATACTTGGGGAGATATTATTGATGAGATCATTATCGGCAATTATGCAGATGCCCATACCGCTGCTCAAACAATCGACTATCAATTAGTTGAGTATGATGACTCTGAAACTAGTACTACTTTTTATCTTTTGGAAAAAACTAATGCAGGAACAAATTATTGGGGAACTTTTATTTATGATCCAACTCCTTTGCGGGCAAGACTATTTATACAAGCTCCTCATCCCAAAAAGGATTTTAATACCGGCAAACAGGGTTATCATGTATTCTTAAATACAGGAGCTGCAGCATATTTAGTTGCCGGAACTTCAAGATGCAACAGTTCATCTTATTCATCATGCGACGGCACAACTTCTGTCTGCGCCGATTCAAGCGAGGCATATCGTGTATCTGATCAAGCTCATTCAGTTACCAGTATCTTCCAAAGAACAACCGAAAGATTTGAAGCCCAAATAGCAAATATGATTTATATACAGTTACATGGCTTCGAAAAACAAGCAAACGATCCATACGTAATTATGAGCAATGGGATTGATTCTGATACTCCGCCAAATGGTTTTCAGTATTTAGAAAGTTTGAGAACAAATCTAGAGGTGCAAGATACATCACTAAGTTATGTTATTGCTCATGAAGATCCGAATTGGGATAGACTTATAGGAAGCACAAACACACAAGGAAGATATATAAACGGTAATACTATTGATCCTTGTTCAACAAGTGCAAGTCAAAATTCAGGAAGGTTTCTCCATTTAGAACAAGAAAAAACAAAATTAAGAAGTGACTCTACTGGTTGGAATAAAATGGCAAATGCTCTTGAAGCTACTTTTTTAGATCTGCTTCCCGTTGAATTAACTTCCTTTACAGCAGAATTAAGTGGTGATCAAATAATTTTAAACTGGCAGACTGCAACTGAAGTTAACAATTACGGATTTGAAATTGAACGGAGGAATTTAGAATTAAGAAATCAGAATTCAGAATGGGAAGTAGTCGGTTTTATTGAAGGGAGCGGGAATTCGAATTCTCCGAAATTTTATTTCTTTATAGACGAAAAAACCTCCGAGGTTTTGTCCATAGGACTCCCTTCGGGAAAAAACCTCGGAGGTTTGGATGGCAGACTTCAATACCGCTTAAAACAAATAGATTTTGATGGCAAATTTGAATATTCAGAAATCATTGCTGTAGAAACACATCGCGGTGTATCTCTACCAAAAGAATTTGAATTACAGCAGAATTACCCAAATCCGTTTAATCCCTCTACTAGTATTGAGTATTCAGTACCGAGTAGTGAGTATGTAAGTCTGAAGATTTATGATATTATTGGAAATGAAGTTGCAACTTTAGTAAACGAACAAAAATCTGCCGGAAATTATGAAGTAAAATTTAATGCATCGAGTTTAACGACCGGAATGTACATTTATAAAATTAACGCTGGAAGTTTTACTAAAGTCCGAAAGATGATGCTGGTTAAATAAGGGGAATTAACAGCGGAGTTTCTACTGATAAACTCCGCTGATCAATATTTTCTGTTATAAATACTTTGAAATAATTGAAGAAAGAGAACTAAGAGCTTCGTCTATTTTAGAAGCATCTTTTCCACCGGCAGTTGCTAGATGGGGTCTTCCCCCTCCACCGCCGCCAAGTATTTTAGCAGTATCTCCAACAATTTTGCCTGCAGAAAGATTTTTCTCTTTTATTAAATCGTCAGATACTACGCATACCATCTGAACTTTATCTTCAACTTCCGCAATCATTAATCCAATACCGGATTTAATTTTATTTCTTAATTCATCCCCCATAGATTTTAATTCATCCATGTTTGAGGCTTCAACTTTTCCTTTGTATAAATCAATTCCTTCAACAGTTTCTTTCAAACTTATTATTGAATCAATTCCACCGAGTTTTTCTTTTAGAAGAAGTTCGGCAATTTCTTTTTCGAGTTTCTTTTTTTCTTCTAATAATTCATTAACTCTATGTTCAGTTTTTTGAATTTTTTCATCTTGTTTTTTTATGAATTCTTCAACTCCTTTTCCGGTTACAGCTTCAATTCTTCTTACACCGCTGGCAATTGAGGATTCACTGATTATTTTAAATAAACCAATCTGGGAAGTATTCCTTACATGTGTACCTCCACAAAACTCCAACGATACATTCGGGATCTTGACTAAATTAACGTATTCTCCATATTTATCTCCGAAAAACATTAAGGCCTTTTTCTTGGAAGCTTTTTTAATAGGAATATTTGTTAGATGCTCAACTTTTTTTCTTTTAAGTATTCTTTCATTAACAAAAGTTTCAACTTCTAACAACTCTTGATCTGAAAGTTTGTTAAAATGAGAAAAATCAAATCTTAGTTTATTGGGCTCAACTAGTGAACCGTTTTGCTTTATGTGAGGACCTAATATCTCCCTAAGTGCGGCATTTAATAAATGAGTTGCAGTATGATTTCTCATTATATCCCATCGGCGTTTTTTATCTACCGATACTTTAAATGGTGCGACTAAATCAATTCGAGCACCTTTAAAATTCTTATTAGATCTAAATTCTACTTCGTGAATATGATCATTCCCAATTTTTATAGTATTAATGATTTTTATTCTTTCTCCATTTTCTAATTCAATTATTCCCGTATCACCTATCTGTCCTCCAGATTCCGCATAAAATGGGGTTTCATTGAAAATATACATCCCATCTCCAACTATGTAAGAATTCTTGACAGTGAAATTTTCAAGATTATCATAGTGGTATCCAACAAAAACAGTTTTATTCTTTGCGTATTCGGGTACATGGTCTTTATAAATAATTGAAGTAGTTTTTTTCTTGGAATCAGCTCTCGCTCTTTCTCTCTGTTCATTCATCAATTCGTTAAATCTTTCTTCATCAATTGAAAATCCTTTTTCCTTTGCCATTACATTTGTCAAATCAACAGGAAATCCAAAGGTATCATACAATTTAAAAACATCATCACCGGAAATTACTTTTGATGAATTTTTCGAAATGATATTTTCAAATAATTCAATTCCTCTATCTAAGGTAGCATTAAAACTTTCTTCTTCAGCTTTAATTATTTTTTCTATATTCTCTTTATTAGAAACTATTTCAGGGAAAACGCTTCCCATTGCAGAAGCAACAACCTCTACAATTTTATAGATAAATGGTTCTTTCAAATTAAGCTTTCTTCCGTATCTGGAAGCTCTTCTTAATATTCTTCTCAATACGTAACTTCTTCCTTCATTCCCCGGAACTGCGCCATCGGCAATAGCAACAGTTAAAGTTCTTGCATGATCTGCAATTACTCTCATCGCTATTCTATCTTCCTCTTTCTCATATTTTATTCCAGAAATTTTTTCAATTTCACTTAAAAGAGGAGTAAATACATCAGTATCATAGTTTGAAGATTTCCCTTGCAGTACAGCACAAACTCTCTCAAATCCCATACCGGTATCAACATGTTTTGCAGGAAGCTCATTTAATTTTCCGGTTTCATCTCTGTTGTATTGAATAAAGACTAAATTCCATATTTCAATACATCTGGGATCCCCCGCATTAACCAGCGATGCATCTTCCAAATTATCGCTGAGATTTATATGGATTTCCGAACAAGGACCGCAAGGACCGGTATCTCCCATTTCCCAGAAATTATCTTTTTCATCAAACTTTAAAACGTGGTTTGGATTTATATCTGTTTTGGATTTCCAAATATCTAATGCTTCATCATCTGTTCTATAAACTGTTGCCCAAATTCTTTCTTTAGGTAATTTCCAGACTTCGGTCAATAATTCCCATGCCCAAACTATCGCCTCTTCTTTGTAATAATCACCAAAAGACCAGTTGCCAAGCATTTCAAAAAATGTATGATGGTAAGTATCATAACCAACTTCTTCAAGATCATTATGCTTTCCACTTACTCTAATGCACTTTTGAGTATCAGCGGCTCTGGTATAATCTCTTTTTCCTAATCCAAGAAATACATCTTTAAATTGATTCATCCCCGCATTCGTAAATAATAAAGTCGGATCATCAAAAGGAACAACTGGAGAACTTTCAACTATTCTATGGTCTTTACTCTTAAAGAAATCCAAAAACTGCTGTCTAATTTCACTTGATGTCATAAATTTCCTTTTTTATTAAAGTGCAAATATAAGAAAAACGTTGTTAACCCAATTTATCTTTGATTGATTTTTTAACTTCTTAAAACTACTTTTGAAAGATAACTAAATAATTAGTGGACATTTCTTGAGTAAGTATAAAGAACAATCCGATTTAAGCTTGATTAAAAGAATACAAAAGTATGATCCAAGAGCATTGGAAGAGATTTATAACCGCTATTCACCTATAATGTACACACTAATCAAAAAAATTTGCGGTGATGAAAAAACTTCCGAAAATATTCTTGTAGAGGTTTTTAAAATTATCTGGTTAAAATCGGAACAGTTTGATACCAAAGAGGACAGCGTTTACTCTTGGCTAATTACTCTTGCCAGAAATAGAGCAATTGACAGCGCAAGAAGAAGCCGAAATTCAAAAGCTACTCAAGAATTTTACAATGACGAATATGAAAATTTTTATATCATTCCGGCAAGAACAAAGCACGAAGAAAAATTAGATTTAAAGTCGGCTCTTTCCTTTAAAGAAAAAGTTGAAACTGCATTAAGTAAATTAACCGATGCACAGCAGTATGTAATCCTTTTAGCTTATTATGAAGGATTAACAATTGATGAAATTTCCGGTAAATTAAATCTTCCTGTTGAAACAGTTAGAAGTAAAGTTTCTGTTGCACTTGATAATTTTAACAATCACCTAAAAGAAGCGTAAATATGGCAGATAAAGAGATAAAAGAAATATTAAGTGCATACGCTTTGGGCTGTATGGATAAGAAGAATCTGGATCACTTTAAGGAATACCTTGAAATTGAAGGTGATTTGCCCTACGATTTATTAAGTGATTATGTGAAACTCTCATCTCTAATTCCAACAATATTAACTATTGAAAAGCCGGATCCGAAACTGAAAGAAACGGTTGCTAAAAATTTATTGAGTCTGCAAAACGAAGTAAAAGAGAAAATAAAAATTAAACAAACATCTGCTTCCGAATTAAAAAGTGAAAAGGAAGAACAATTATTAAATATTGAAAATCAACAGGAAATATCTGAAACTGAACAGAAATTTGAAACCGAGATTGAATCAAAATCTCTGGAAGAATCTACAAATTTTAATACGTTAAGTACTCGCACAACTTTATTTTCTCAAGGCGACTATGAGAGAGGTACACGCGAAACTGAAGAATTCCCAAATGGCGAAAATGCAGCTTCACCATTTAATCTATTCAACTTTATTGTTGCCGCAATTGTAATAATTATTTTGGTTTTATTCGGTTATTATTTTCATAACACAAATAATAAGCTTGAAGAAGAAGTGAAAGTTTTATCTGCAAAAGTTGATAAGCTTACAAACGATCTGAATTACTCTAAAGAATTTATTTCAAAATATGAAAAGATGATTGACTTCTTTAATTACAGCGATATAATTATTATTAATCTAAGTGGAACAGAATCAACTTCAAAAGCAATCGGCAGATTATTTATTTCCGAAGAAGGACGAGAAGCTCTACTTGAGTTTAAGAATCTTCCTATCTTAAAAAATACTGAAGCTTATTATCTTTGGATTGTAAGCAATCAAATTTCATATCAGCTCCATTCATTCGTTCCCAAGACGGGAGAAAAATTTATTTTGATTCCCGAATTTCCCAGAATTCCAATTGAAGAAGTGGATTTAATTATTGTTACAAATGAACCGAGAGCTGGATCAGAAACTCCTCAAGGGACAACACATTTATTTGGTTCAATTAAAAACGGAAAGTAATTTATTTTTTTGAATCAACAACTAAATTGATCCCAAAGAAAAGTAAAAATAACGGCCAGTAGCTGATTACCATTTTTATTAATCCATTGGATAAATAAACAATGTAGCTTTCTTCAAGCCAGGTAATTGAAAATACTGCGGCTATATAAATCAATATTGAAGAAAAAAGAAATGAAGATGACTTGGGATTATCAATAAATAAAAGGAAAAAGTTTGTTGCAGCAATAAAGAGTAATGCAAAAGTATAAATATTTGCATTAGTAAAAATTTCATAATTATTTAGAATGAAAAGAAATATACCAGTCATAAAAGAAGTTGATGCAATAGAAATAAGTGCTCTGCTTCCTCTTTCAAATCCTATATAAACAGTAAGTATACCAAAGGCTGAAATATCCATTGTAAGTATTTCTTCAATTGTTATATTAACTACATTAAATTCGCTTAGGAGAATAAGCAATCCGGTAATAACAAGCAGAACAGAAAAAATTATTATCTCATTTCGTTTCAAGGTTTAGCTTTCCTCTTTGTAATTTGAAGTAAGAGAAATTAAGAGGTAAACTATTGCGCCAAATCCCAATGTAGAAAAAGTGAACAATATCCAAATCATTCTTATAGAATTGATGTTAAAGAAAAAGTAATCAGCCAAACCAGAACAGACACCCAGAATTACTTTATTAGATTTGCTTCTGAAAAAAACTTGTTTTGAATAAACATTTACTAAATTGAAATTCATTCGTTTAATAAAAATTACAATCCCTAAAAAAATTAGAAACAAGGAAAGAGCGAACATATTGTTGAAGAAATAAAGATTAATTCCGGTGAAGTAAGTAAAGAAATCAAGAAACTCAAAAGTAGAAATTAGAATTAGAATTGAACCAATAATAACTTTGAAGTTCTTTTCTTTTTCTTTTCTTAAAAGGTAAACTTCATTAGTTCTAAAAGAGTCTGGTTCTAATACAAGCAGGAGAGTGATATAAATGAAAATTCCTAATCCACCGAGTAAAGTAAAAGCAGCAAAAAGAATTCTGAAAAGAATAGGATCGGTATTTACATAATTAGCCAAACCAGAACAAACACCACCGAGTATTTTGTCTGAATTTGATCTGAATAATTTCTTATTATCTTCTTTATGCTCATGAAGTAAAAGAAGTTCATTTTTAGGAGGAGTATAATTTTGCATTAATAAAATCTTGCCGGATCTCTAGTGTTAATCATTCTTCTTTCTGTAATAATTTTATCTACTCTAATATCATGTGGATCTGATTCAATATAATCAAATACCTGGAATTCAAAAGCTAACACAATTTTAGGGGCAAAAGTTTTCTTCAAAAGTTTATCATAATAGCCGCCGCCGTAACCAACTCTTAAACCTTTTAATGAAACTGCAAGTGCAGGAAGAATAATTAAATCAATATCACTCATATCTTCATTCATACCGAACTGCGGTTCCCAATAACCCTCATTATTTTTAGTAACTTTATCCCATCCCATAAAATGAAATCGACTGAATTCTTTTCTATTCTTGCTGAGTTTAGGGAGAATAACCGACTTACCCCAGCCATTCATAAAATCAATTAGGGAGTGTGTATCAACTTCTCCGGGTCTGCTGTTAATATAACAATAAACATTTTTTGCATACACAAATTCATCTGTTCCGGAAAGTCTGTTAATTATCAATTTTGTTTTATTCTTAATTTCAATTGGAGAAATTTCAGCCCTTCTGGAAACGACCAATTTTCTTGCTTCGGATTTCGGTATTAAGGTTTTAAGCTTCAAAGTTACCCTAAAGTTGTTTGACTTAATATAAAAATTAAGAATTACTTTGCAAAGTATTTAATCTTTGTAAATGATCTAAAAATTAACAAAATATTCATTTCTTTTTAGTATTCTCTTTGAAATTATAACATGCTTTTTATAATTTGAAAAGTTATTATGAATTCTCTTGGTACACAAAATATTGCAGAATTTATAAAGTGTAAAAAAGATATTCTAAATGATGAAAAAAACATATCCTAAATTTTATTAAAGGGAATTGAAGAATCGGGTCTTCATAATATAAAATGATCAACCACCAATTTCAGCCACTCGACGTTACAGATCTCATTGAAGTTCGTTATCATATAGAAAGAAAAACTACTCGAAAAAAATCAAAAAGAAGAGTTAATAACAATGTGCAGGAAATTGGATTTTTGGTTCAGCAAGACCAAAGTAATTTTCAAATTGATTGGTAATTATTTTTAATTCATTTTAATAATCAATTTTCTTAAGGAATAGACCAATGCTTACTGAGTATTTTCGGTTAAAGGAAAACAACACTTCTATTAAGCAGGAAGTAATTGCAGGCGCTACTACCTTTGTTACAATGGCATACATAATAATTGTAAATCCAAAAATTCTTGAAGCAGCCGGAATTCCATTTGAAGCTTCCATGGTTGCAACAATTATTACTGCTTTTTTTGGTACTATGCTGATGGGAGTTTATGCAAAACGTCCTTTTGCAATTGCTCCTTATATGGGGGAAAATGCTTTTATTGCATATACCGTAGTTAATGTTTTAGGTTACAGTTGGCAGACGGCAATTGGAGCTATTTTTATTGGAGGTGTACTTTACACAATTTTAACTCTGGTAAAATTAAGATCTTGGCTTGCAAATGCAATTCCAAATGAATTGAAAATAGCTTTTGCTGTTGGAATTGGATTCTTCTTAACATTTATTGGGTTGAATGAAACGGGAATTGTACGTCTTGGCGTTGAAGGTGCCCCGGTTCATGTTGGAAATTTAACTGAACCAACTATTCTATTAGCTATAATTGGTTTTCTATTAATTAGTTTTTTAATGATAAAAAAGGTGAACGGCGCAATTCTGCTTGGGATTTTAATTATTTCTTTAATCGGTTTTATTTTAGGTTTTACCCCTCCGCCAGAAGAAATTGTAAGTATGCCGCCTAGTGTATCCGCAACATTTTTAGAACTTGATATTTTAGGTGCTCTTCAGTGGGGATTTTTTGCAGTAATTCTAACTGTATTTGTTATGGACTTTGTAGATACAATGGGAACATTAATCGGAATGTCTTATAAAGCAAAGTTATTGGATGAAGATGGAAATCTGCCTGAAATAGAAAAACCAATGCTGTGTGATTCTCTATCAACTATTGTTGCTTCTTTGTTTGGAACTACAACTGCGGGAGTATATTTGGAATCTGCTGCCGGAATTGAAGCCGGAGGTAAAACCGGTTTGACAGCTGTAGTAACAGCATTATTATTTTTAATTGCACTCTTTTTTGCTCCATTATTAACTGCAGTTCCATCATATGCATACGGCAGCGCATTAATAATTGTTGGATTTTTAATGATGTCGCCAATTTCGGATTTAGATTTAAGTTCCCTCGCAAAATCTCTGCCGGTTTTTATTGTTATTGCTTTTATGAGTTTTACATATAATTTAGGAATTGGTTTAACAGCAGGATTTGTTGTTTATCCGCTGACAAAATTAATGTCTGGTAATTATAAAGAAATACATTTAGGAATGTGGATTATGTTTTTCTTATCAATTTTATTTTACATTTTTTATCCCTATTAAACTGGAGGAAGTATGGATGAGTTTATGAAAGCAGCAATTGATGAAGCAAAATTTGGAAAGAATGAAGGTGGAATTCCGATTGGTTCTGTTTTAATTAAAGATGGTAAGATAATCGGCAGAGGACATAATAAAAGAGTTCAGGAAAATGATCCGATTATTCATGCTGAAATTGACTGCCTAAGAAATGCAGGTAGAATTGGCAGTTACAAAGATACAGTACTCTATTCAACATTAATGCCCTGTTATCTTTGCGGTGGAGCAATTGTTCAATTCGGAATCAAAAAAGTTATTGCCGGTGAATCAAAAACATTTCCGGGATCAAAAGAATTTTTAGAATCACATGGAGTTGAAGTTATTGATCTGGATTTGGAAGAATGCAAAAATTTAATGAATAATTTTATTGAAGAGAATCCGGTTTTGTGGAATGAAGATATTGGTGAGTTGTAAAACTGAATCTATTTTCAAGTTACTGAATCATATTGAAAAAATTTTTTATTAAGGAATAATTATGGCAGAAAAGAAAGCTTATATTAAGCAGTTAAATGGAATTACGTTCGTAGGTAAAACAGATAGTAATCATTGGATAACAATGGATGGACCTAAAGAATTTGGCGGAAGTGATGCCGGAATCCGCCCAAAAGAGCTTTTACTACTGGGCTTGGGAGGCTGCACCGGTTCTGATGTTGCTTCAATTCTTCAAAAGAAGAGAATAAAGTTAAATGGTTTTGAAATGAACATTACTGCCGAACTTTCCGATGGTCATCCCAGCGTTTATACTAAAATAAATATTGAATATGTTTTTTACGGTAATGATATTAAAGAATCTGATGTTGAAAGAGCAATTGAACTTTCCCAAACTAAATATTGCGGCGTTACAGCAATGTTTGAAAAAGCAATGGAAATTACTCACTCCTTTAAAATTGTTTCTGAAGATTAGCAGCTTTCTTAAATAACATTTAATTTTAAACCCGATTTTTATAGTCGGGTTTTTTGTTTAATCTAAAAACTGCATAAATATGAGTAAGACAAACGTTATAAGAATTTTAGAGAAATTAGAAATTGTTCACAGTACAATAACCTATGAGACAAATGAAGATGAATTGGATGCAGTTACTGTAGCAAATAAAATATCAGCTGATCCTGAGAAAGTATTTAAAACTCTTGTAGCTAGAGGAGATAAAAACGGAATTAATGTTTTTGTGATCCCGGGGAATTACGAACTTGATCTAAAAAAAGCTGCCGCTGTAAGTGACAATAAAAAAATAGAAATGATTAAAGTAAAAGAAATAAATTCTATAACCGGTTACATTAGAGGTGGATGCTCACCAATTGGAATGAAGAAAAATTATCCAACTTACATTGATGAATCAGCGCTTTTGTTTAATAACATTTTTGTGAGTGCCGGAATTAGAGGAATGCAGTTAAATATTTCTTCCAACGATTTAATTAATATTACTCAAGCTAAAATCGGGGACTTAATCTAATCCCCAATATTCATAAGCTTTTTGTTGTGGTTTGTAATCAGTAATCTCTATAATATCATTCACATACTCTTCTTTTCTCATTCCAACTAATGTGCAGCTTATTTCACTTAAACTATTAATCATAAGGACTGATTTTTGAGATAGCGATAATTGATGATAACTATCATCTAAATACTGATTTAATTTATCATGAAGTTTTTTATTTTCTTCATTGGCAGTTTTTGCCAGAACGCTTTCGCAAGAGTCCAAAAGTATATTAACATGCACAGCATAATTATTGATTTTATTTAATGCTGACTTATCTTCTCTAAATGTTTCAAATAAATTCTGCATTGAATAATTTGCTCTTGGAATCAGAAACTGATTTCTTACTTCACTAAAATGTGTAACACCGTCAAATCTATCAAAATTGGATTTAATAATATTTCCGATTGATAGACAATCTATTACATTCTTTCTAATTTCTCCATCCTCTATTTTATCAGCCAAAATTAAAATTTCCTTTTCAATTGATTCTATTTGTGATGCAAGATCAATTGTTTCATCTTTTGAGATATTTTCCTTTATCTCATAATCTGCCAATCTAATAATTTGATTATGTTCAATTCCGTTTAAAGGTCTGTTAACCAAAACTCCCAGATTAGCTTCATTGGCAAGCCTGAGAAAGGTTTTTGTATTATCAAATTGATTTTTTGTTGATGCATTAACTTTTTCAATCGCATTAAGAGGAAACTGAACAACTGCAAAATGATTTTTGGGTGAAATGTTTTCTGCTATTTCCAAGACTCTTTCTAAAGAAGTAAAATTTAGTTTATCAGCATTAGCACCAAAAGTATTTGAAGAAATTCCGTACCATTTAATCTTTCCTTCATCAACTTTCTGTTCAAGAAATCTAAATGCTGTTTCAATCCTTTTATAATATTCATTTCGCAAATCGGTTAGAGAATTCATTTTTGTATAAGTAAGAAAATACTCAGGATTGTGAAGAAGATAAACATCAATACAATCCATCTTCAGACGTTGAAGTGACAGATTAATTTGATCTTCCAAAAATTCCGGATTAATTGAATGTTTTAAATCTGGGGAGCAGATAACAATTTCATTGTAAGGACTTCCTATTTCTACCCTTTGATTTACCAATTGGAGATTCTGCCCTTGAATATATCCCCCTTTAGTAACAATAATTAAATCTTCTCTTCTAAATTCATTTGTTGAAATAAGTCTGCTGATTAAATTACCAATCAATATTTCACTTTCACCATCAGCATAGTTTGAAGAAGTATCAATAAGATTGATTCCCTTTTTCAAAGCTTTTTCTAAAGCATGGTGATGTTGTTCAATTTTATTGCTGATTCTATAACTTCCAAATCCAACGCAACTTACTTCTAGATTTGATTTACCAAGTCTCTTTTTTATCAAAATGTTTCCTATTGTTAAATTATCTCTATAAAAGTGACATATATTTTCGATTATATTTACTAAAATATCAAATATGGAGGAAAGTATGGCTTTAATTAACTGGGAAGAAAAATTTCAAGTAAACTTAAACTTAATTGATAATCAGCATAAAAAATTGGTTGCTATTTTAAATAGACTGCATGAATCTATGTCTAAAGGAAAAGGAGGCGAAGTTTTGGAAAGCGTAATAAAAGACTTGATAACTTATACAAAAACTCACTTTGCAGATGAAGAAAAATTAATGATTGAAAATAAATATTCGCAATATGATTCCCATTTTATAGAACATTCAAACTTTATAACAAAGGTTGAGCAGGTTTATAATGATTTATCTGCAGGTAAAATCGGTTTATCAATGGAATTAATGTATTTCCTTAAAAATTGGCTTTTAAATCATATAATGGTTGTTGATAAAAAATTTGGCGATTTTATGCAGACTAAAAGCTGTGCATAATTAAAATTATGATTTATCTTTTAAAAGATTATTATTACATTTATAAGCTAAATTTAGGAGTGAAATAAAAAATGGCTAAACAGCAAACCTTTGGTGATAAAGCAAAATCTAAAGCAAAATCTTCAAGCATTACTGTTAAATTTGTTAAAACCGTAAAAACTGAAACCGGTTCTTACAAATTTCAAGAAAGATTTGTGAAGCTAAAAGATGTAAGTGAAGTTTCTACATTAAAATAAGCGGTTAAAATGCCGCTTATTCCTTTCCTTTTTTATTAATTATTCCCTTGTAATTTTCTTCCTTTTTTTTATATTGTCCTCGCACCAGTCATATGTGCCATCTCTTGTCGAGAAGTTGTTATCGATACTAAAACTGTTTTAAGGTTTCTGATATAACAGTTATTCAAAAGTTTAGAAATAAACATGTGAAATAAATGAGAGGATAAATTATGATAAAACCTATGAAAATGAAATTTTATGGTTTACGCCACATTGACCAAATCCCTCAGTTACATCAATTAACTGAAGAAGAACGATTTGATATTAAAGTCGTTTCAAACGTTCTCCCTTTTAGAACAAATAATTATGTGGTTGAGCAGCTTATTAATTGGGAAAATATTCCTGATGACCCAATGTTTCAGCTTACTTTTATGCAGAAAGGAATGCTGGATAAAAAACATTTCAACAAAATGGCAGATGCATTAAAAAGAAATGCCTCAAATGATGAAATAAAAAAAATTGCCAATGAAATTAGATTCGACTTAAACCCTCATCCAGCCGGTCAAATGACTGCCAACGTCCCGATTTTTGAAGATGAACCCGTTCAAGGAGTTCAGCATAAGTATAAAGAAACTTGTCTTGTTTTTCCTTCTGCAGGACAAACTTGCCACGCTTACTGTACTTTTTGTTTCAGATGGGCTCAGTTTGTTGGAATGAACGATCTCAAATTTGCCACAGATGAATCAAAAAGATTTCAAGATTATTTAAGGAATCACAAAGAAATAACCGATGTCCTGTTTACCGGCGGGGATCCAATGGTAATGACTTTACAGAAGCTTGAAGCTTACATAGAACCATTACTTCGTCCAGAATTTGATCATATAAGAAATATAAGAATCGGTACAAAATCAGTTGCATATTGGCCTTACAAATATGTTACGGATGATGAATCGGATGGAGTTTTACGATTATTTGAAAAAGTAATTAAAGCCGGAAAGCATCTAGCAATTATGGGGCATTATAATCATTGGGTTGAGTTATCAACTCCGGTTGCCAAAGAAGCAGTAAAAAGAATCAGAAATACCGGAGCAGAAATTAGAACTCAATCCCCTTTAATAAAACATGTAAATGATGATCCGGACGTTTGGGCAAAAATGTGGAAAGCTCAAGTTAAGCTTGGTTTAGTTCCTTATTACATGTTTGTAGAAAGAGACACTGGAGCAAGTTCTTATTTTGCAATGCCGCTTTCTCGAGCTTTTGATATTTATAGAAAAGCATATATTCAAGTTTCCGGTTTGCAAAGAACAGTGCGAGGTCCTTCTATGTCTGCCACTCCTGGCAAAGTAGCGGTCGAAGGGATTGCCACTATTAATGGTGAAAAAGTTTTTGTACTAAACTTTTTACAGGGAAGAAATCCTGAATGGGTAAAGAGACCATTTTTTGCAAAGTATGATGAAAAATCAAATTGGCTCGATCAACTAACACCTGCATTCGGTAATGATTCATTTTTTTATGAGGATGAATTAAATGAAATTCTTGAAAAGAAAGCAGAAGAATTTGAGGCAGCTTAAACGAATAAAATAATTCCCGCAATTTTGAAGTTGCGGGAATTATAATATTAAGCAGATACTACTTCTATCTGCGGATTAACTTCACGTCTTAATAAATTTTCAATTGCCACTAAGGTTCCTCTAATAGAACTTGGGCAGCTTCCACAAGCACCTTGATAACGGATTTTTAATGTTGATCCTTCCAAACCAATTACTTCCAATCCTCCACCGTCTCCCGCTAAAGCCGGTCTTACTCTTTGATCCAAAATTGCATTAATAGTTTTTAGTAATTCTGTTTCTTCTTCCGAACTTAATTGTTTTGGTTCGGCTTCTGCCGGAATCAAATTTTTATCAAATCCACCTATAAACTGAACAAATGGTTTTTGAATTTCTCCCCAGCTTGCTTTTGGATCTTTTTCAATAGTTACAAATCTATCCATGTAAAAAACAGAAACAACACCATTTATTTCGAAAATTCCTTTTGCTAACGGATCATTAACAGCTTCATCTTTATTCGCAAAATTTCTAGTTTCACGCTGTAATAATTTCTCACTAAGTATAAATTTAAGCGCCTGTGGATTAGGTGTTAAATCTACATCTTGTACAGCTAACATTTTTCCTCCAAATGTTTAATGGTCTAACTTAAGACCAATAAAAATAGTTCATTTAATAAATAGTAAAATAATGATAAGAATTATTATAATAAAGAGAATATTAAGGTATTATTTACCTCTGTTATTTATAATAAGCACAAACTCTCCTTTTAAGGAATTTTTATTAACTATTGAAATTATTTTTTCAACAGATCCTCTCAAGTACTTTTCATCCTCCATTGAAATTTTGTATGCAAGAAAAATTTCTTGATGAATTCCGAAATGATTTTTTACATCTTCCAATAATTTTAAAAGTCGATACGGAGTATCTAAAATTACAATTGGTTCTTTTATTTTTTTTAATCGATTCAATTCCTGTCTTCTAATTTCCTTTTTAGGTGAAAGCCAGCCGAAATAGTAAAACTTTTCTAACCGCATTGATGACATACTAAGAGCAGGCATTAAAGAACTAACACCTGGAATTGGAGCGACTTCAATTTTATACTGTAAAGCTAATTCCAATAAATAATGGCCGGGATCGGAAAATAGTGGTGTTCCGCAATCCGAAATTAATGCAATAGAATTCCCTTCTCTTATTTTATCAATAACTTCCTGAGCTGTTTCTCTTTCATTATGCTCATTTAAAGGAATCAATTCTTTCTGAATATTATATTCGGACAATAATCTTCTTGCCGGTTTTATTTCTTCACAAACAATAAAATCAACGGATTTAAGAATTCTTAATGCTCGCAAGGTTATATCTTCGTAATTACCGATAGGAGTAGAAACAATATATAACTTATTATTTTTCATTCTTCCAACACTTCATAATTAATAATACTAAGGAAATAAAAAGAGTAATTATTTCAAAAGTTTTATTTAATCGGTAAAACATTTATCTTTGGCAAATTTCTAAAAAACAAAATAGAAGGAATTTGCATGGCAGAAAAAACTGAAAGCGGCTTCGTGCAGAAAATGCTCGATAAAGTTGAACGTGCCGGGAATAAACTTCCGCAACCGGTTACTCTATTTTTGATATTAATTGCTATTGTTCTTTTAAGTTCTTGGATAGCTTCAATGTTCAATCTGGGTGCGGTTCATCCGGGTACCGGAAAAAGAATTGAAGCTGTAAACCTCCTTGATGGTGCTGGAATCCAAAGAATTTTTACATCTATGGTAAAGACTTTCACTGATTTCCCTCCTTTAGGATTAGTTTTAGTTGTAATGCTTGGTATTGGTGTTGCAGAAAGATCCGGATTAATTGCAGCTGCATTAAAAGCTTTCGTTTCAAGTGTTCCTTCAAAGCTTATCACTTTTTCTATTGTTACTGCCGGTATGCTTTCATCACTTGCCGCTGATGCCGGTTATGTTGTTTTAATTCCTCTTGGAGCAGCAATTTTTCATGGAATGAAAAGACATCCTTTAGCCGGACTGGCTGCAGCTTTTGCCGGGGTTTCAGGCGGATTTGGAGCCAATCTATTTTTAACAAGTCTTGATCCTTTGCTGGCAGCATTTACTACTCCGGCTGCACAAATAATAGATCCTAAATATGTTGTTGATGCAACAGCAAATTGGTATATAATGGCTGCTTCAGTTCCTATTGTTGGTATTGCCGGAACTTATGTAACTGAAAAAATCCTCGAACCAAGATTGGGTAAATTCAAACCTGAAGGGGAAATTGAAGCTACTACGAATGAACTAACCCCTATTGAGAAAAAAGGTTTAAGATGGGCTGGAATTGTTATCTTAGTTTGTGCTGTTGTTATTGGATTTATGTTCATTCCTGAAAACTCAGTTCTTAGAGGAGAAGATGGAAGTCTTAATCCTTTCTTTGTCAGCATAGTTCCTTTAATGTTGTTTATCTTTTTCTTACCGGGTTTAGCTTACGGTCTAGTCACAAAAACAGTAAAAAGTGATAAAGAAGTTGCTCAAATGACTTCTGAATCAATGGCAAGCATGGGCGGTTACATTGTATTATCATTTGCGGCTGCTCAATTTGTTGCCTTTTTCAATTGGTCTAATCTTGGACTAATTGTGGCAATTTCCGGCGCAGATACTTTAAAGTCTGTTGGATTTACCGGCATTCCTTTAATTGTTGCTTTTATTTTGGTTTCATCATTTATAAATATCATAATTGGAAGTGCTTCAGCAAAATGGGCAATTATGGCTCCAATTTTTGTACCTATGTTAATGCTTATGGGTTATTCACCTGAAATGACTCAAGCGGCTTATAGAATTGGTGATTCATACACAAACATTTTAACTCCGCTTCTTCCATATTTCCCTCTTGTAATAGTCTTTGCTCAGAAATATGTGAAAAATGTTGGGATTGGAACGATAATTTCTGCAATGCTTCCATTTGCTTTAGTGTTTGCTTTGGTGAGAATTCCGATGATAATTATTTGGATGATTTTTAATCTTCCACTTGGTCCGGATGCGCCAATGTATTATGTACCTTAAATATTTTTCTTGGGGACATTTTAATATGTCCCCAATCTTTATCTTGCCTTCAGCAATCCAAAATAACTTCCTTTATGAACTGCAATAAGATTTCCTTCTGAATATAATTTTGAGATTAACTCAATTTTTGATTTTCCATTACTATTAAGTTCATCCTTAAAATTCTGCCAATCATTTGGATTCTCAATTAAACATTCTGCCGAAAAGTCAGTCCTTGCCGGTTTTTTATATTGAGTATTGCTTTCTTGGATAACTATAATACCGGGCTGCTCATCATCATTCATTTTTTGTTGAAGCAATGCCCAGCAGCAAACAATTCCCAATGTAGAAATTGATCCCCCAAAAGCAGTATTGTAATGATTTCCATTTGGTTTGATTGGTACAGTTAACTTTATAAAATTTTCTTCAAGTTCAGTTATACTAAATTCCATAAAATTAGTTAAAGGAATATTTTTTCTAATATAATTTTGAAGATTTATCGCTTTAGAATTGGTTATAATATTTTTTTCACTATAATCCGAACTTTCATTTCTGATAAACATAATATTCTCATTTGTGTATTTATTAAAATAATACTTATAATCCTTTTATGTGCACTTTTTTTTACCACAAATGAGTTAGTTATGAAGGGTAACTTTGTAGTTAAAATTTCGTCTAACTTTCTTTTTGTAAAAATATAAGGTGTATTATGAAAAAATTTATTCTACCGGGATTACTTTTCGGTATTTCATTATTATTATTTTTCGCATGTCAAACAAAAGAGGAAGAAAAACCTATCGCTTTTGAATTAACTAATTTGGATGAAAGTGTAAAACCACAAGATGATTTTTATCAGTATGCAATCGGCGGTTGGTTATTAGATAATCCAATTCCTGATGCATACAGCCGCTGGGGTTCGTTTGAACTTCTTTATGAAAATAACTTAAAGCAAGTAAAAACTATTTTAGAATCTTCTGCAAAATCAAATTCTGTAAAAGGAAGTATCGAGCAAAAAGTTGGAGACTTTTATTCAACAGGCATGGATACTGCAAAGATTGAAGAATTAGGTTATACTCCTATTCAGCCGATTCTTGAAAAAATTGATAAAATTAACTCTAAAGAGGATTTAGTAAAAGTTACTGCTTATCTCCATTCTCATGAAGTTTCTCCTTTGTTTGCATTTTATGCCGGTGTTGATGCAAAAAATAGTGAAATGATGATCGCAAGTTTTTGGCAAGCCGGAATGGGACTTCCGGATGTTGAATATTATTACAAAGATGATAATCGATCTAAAGAAATAAGAGAAAAATATGTTGAGCATATCGCTAAGATGTTTGAACTGATTAGTTACTCAAATTCTGATGCAAAAGCAGCTTCTGAAAAAATTATGGAGATAGAAACAGCTCTTGCAAAATCAGCTAATACACTTCTTGAAAACAGAGATCCAAACAGAACTTACAATAAACTTTCTAAAGAACAATTAATTAAACTCTCTCCAAATTTTGAATGGAATTTGTTCTTTAATGAAATTGGAGTAGATAATTTAAAAGAAACAATTGTAGCGCAGCCTGAATTCCTCTCTGAAATAAGCAGTTTAATGGAAAGTGCACAAATTTCTGATTGGAAAGCATATCTAAAATGGACTTTGTTAAGAAGCACTGCCGATTACTTGAGCTCTAATTTTGTAAATCAAGATTTTGAATTTTACGGCAAGTTCCTCAATGGATCTAAAAAACTTCAAGATAGATGGAAAAGAGTCTCAAATGTATTGGATGGATCAATAGGTGAGTTAGTTGGACAATTATATGTTAAAGATAACTTTCCGCCGGAAGCAAAAACAAGAGCAAACGAAGTTGTTGATAATCTTATTTCTTCAATGGGAGAAAGCATTAAAAATAATGACTGGATGAGTAAGGAAACAAAAGAACAGGCTTTAGTAAAACTAAATTCATTTGGAGTGAAAATCGGTTATCCGGATAAATGGACTGATTACAGCGGACTTCAAATTTCAAATGAATCATTCTTTGATAACGTTTGGAATTCTTGGAATTTCTTATTTAAGGATAACGTAAAGAAAATCGGTAAGCCTGTTGATAAAACAGAATGGGGAATGACTCCTCAAACTGTTAATGCTTACTATTCACCTACAAGAAATGAAATAGTATTTCCAGCCGGAATTCTACAGCCTCCTTTCTTTGGTAAAGATGCTGATGATGCAATTAATTACGGTGCAATGGGAGCTGTTATTGGTCATGAAATTACTCATGGTTTTGATGATGAAGGAAGACAGTATGATGCGGACGGAAATATAAGAGATTGGTGGACTGAGGAAGATGCCAAAAGATTTGATGAAAAAGCAAAAGTATTAGTTGATCAGTATAATAATTTAGTTGCTTTAGATACATTAAAAGTTGACGGAAAATTAACTCTCGGAGAGAATATTGCTGATCTTGGTGGATTAACAATTTCTTATGCGGCATTTTCCAAAACTAATCAGTATAAAGAAGGGAAAGAGATTGATGGATTTACTCCTCAGCAAAGATTTTTCCTTTCATGGGCGCAAGTCTGGAGAAATAACATTCGTGATGAAAATCTTAAATTAAGATTAAAAACAGATGTACATTCACCAGGAAAACAAAGAGTTAACGGACCATTTAAAAATATGCCTCAATTCTTAAAAGCGTTTAATGTGAAGGAAGGGGACAGAATGTATAGAAGTCCGAATGAACTGGTAAAAATCTGGTAATTGAATGCAGATGTTATTAAATTCTTCCACCAATTATCGACAAATAAAGTGATTGAAGAAAATTTAATAAAACCTCTGCTTGAGAAACTAAATAAAGATTATTATCCGGAAGGGAATACTCTTCCTACAGTAAGTAATTTTGGTGAAATAAGAAAACTGCTAGCAGAAAGAATTGCTGAGTTAGCAGAGAAAAATTTTGATAAGCTTATTAATAGTCTCTACAGAATGGATATTAATGAAAAAAAACTTCATGAAGTATTATATGCAAAAGAGAAGGAAAATATTCCTTCTCTTATTGCAGATTTAATTATTGAAAGACAAGTACAAAGAATTAGGACTCAAATTCTTTATAAGGAAGGTAAACTTTAATTACGCGAGACTGTAAAATATTTTGTGTAAATGGAAATTAGTAGTTACAAAAATTTCATAATTCTTATCTCAAATCTAATAGAAAGTTGAGAGATAATCAGCCCCCAGTTTGGTAGAGTCATTTTCCATTTTTTAGATATATCTCTATAAGCAAGAAAGATCATTTTAGTTAAAGCATCATCACTTGGGAAAATAGAACGATTTTTAGTAACCTTTCTAAATTGTCTGTGAAGATTTTCAACTGCATTTGTCGTATAAATCATTTTCCTAATTTCTGGTGGATAGTTAAAAAACACGGCAAGATTATTCCAATTATTTCTCCATGATTTAATCGGGAAAGGATATTTATCACCCCATTTTTCTTCTAATTTATCAAGTGCTAAAAGTCCGGCTTCTTCAGTAGGTGCTTGATAAACCGGCTTCAAATCTTTCATAAATTCTTTCTGATTTTTGGAAGCAATGTAACGGATGGTATTTCTGATCTGNTGAATAACACATTGCTGAACTTCACATCCGGGAAAGACAGATTCAATGGCTTCCGGAAAACCTTTTAATCCGTCAACAGCCGCAATCAGTATATCTTGAACTCCACGATTCTTTAACTCTGTCATAATACCTAGCCAGTAATTTGCTCCCTCAGACTCACCAATCCAAATACCGAGCATATCCTTCTGTCCCTCAATATCAATGGCTAAGCACGTATAAGCAGCCTTAGAGACAACTTTACCTTCTTGTCGAACTTTATAATGAATAGCATCAAAAAAGACAATAGGATAAATCTCAGACAGCGGTCTTGACTGCCATTCTTTGGCATGAACAACTATTGAATCTGTTATTCTTGATACCGTAGCAGCAGTTACTTCTAATCCATACATTTCTTCAACATGCGATTGTATGTCTCTTGTGGTCATTCCTTTGGCATACATAGATATTATTTTATCTTCAATCGGGCCAAGTGTTTTTTCATACTTTTTTACTATAACCGGATCAAAGCTGGAATTACGATCTCGAGGGATTTCAAGATCAATCATTCCTTCGTCAGTTTTAACAGATTTGTGAGTTTTTCCATTACGAGAGTTACCACTGTTATTACCTTCGGGAGAATNNTTTTCATANCCTANATGTTCNGANAATTCTGNCTCNAGAATATTTTCAAGTGAAGACTTGATTAGTTTTTTNATTGCTCCGTTTTTCCCCATTAGGTCGTTATAGGTTTTTGCTTGAGCCAGATCTTCTTCGAGTTGTTTAATTATTTCCGGTGTTAATTTCATAAAAAAACTCCATGTAAATAGTTTTGCAAATATGTTAATTATTTTACGCAATTACCCAGTAACTCCGCTACGCTTCGTTACTGGGTAATTAACCATTTACACAAATCTTTTTACACTACCAATTACGCCGGTCTGTTATCGGCTGTTAAATCTTTAACAGGTTCTCTTTTTTCCAAACTATTTTTTACTTCTTTAATATTTTCAATCCAGTTATTCATATGAGCAACAACATTCTCAAAATAAATTCTCGATCTTTCATAATCTTCAACTTCCGGTTTGTTCATTATTGCTTCTACAATATCTGTGTAAGTTTCATCTAACAAATCAATTTCTTTCTTAAAATCTCTAGACATACTTCCCTCATTCTTTATGAATTTGATATTTAAAAATACATCCTTTAGTAAAAATAGACAAACATGTTCTAATTAAATGAAAACAGATTACAATTTACGAGCAATTACAACTACCTCCTTAAATACTTCAACAGTTCCGGAGAATGAGTCCAATGCTTCAATCAACAAGATATAAATCCCCATTCTCAAAGATTTACCTGAATCATTCAAACCATCAAAAATAAATTTACCGGTTGATCCTGATGATTGATTATTCAATATTGTTCTAACCAATCTTCCTTTGCTGTCAAAAACTCGTATTCTTAATTGAGCTACACTGCTGTTAAGATTATAGCTGATAACTGTAAAATCTTCAAATCCGTCATTATCCGGTGAAAAGGGATTTGGTGATATTTCTATCTTCGATGAAGCTGTTTTTCCTTCCGTAAATATTGAATTTTCCCGAGAAGGAGTTGCCCCGGCGGGATTTACAGAACTACTCCAATTAAATCGATCATTCGAATTTACACTTGGATTGATTCTTTCTATTGAAATATTCTTAGTCTCTTTAACACTGAAATTATGAAATGAATTTTGATAAGTAAGTGAGTCAATTTTATTTCCAAACAGATCAACTAGAAATAATTTTTCACCGGAATTTGAAAGACTAAATCCATCTTTCTCATTAACAAATAAATCAGATTCACTTAAAGTGTTATAATAAATTAAAAGGTTTGAATCTGCTGCCACTGTAAAATAACTTTTAGGAAGTAATGTTTTAGTGTAAGGAATTATTTTAGTTCGTCTCCCATTTTCATCAATAATACTCCATCCCCCAATATTTATTGGGCTCTCGGTAACATTGAAAATTTCTATAAACTCAGAGTTATCACTATTCGGTTCGAACATTATTTCATTAATTACAACCGAATTAAAATCATTTTCAAAATAGTTAAGAACAGAATTAGATCTTCCCGGAGTAGATTTATTAATATCAATAGAAGAAATCCAATTTGATGAATCATTACTTAAACTCATAAAATCTATTCTTTCAATCGAATGACCTTTTTCGTAATTCCATTCACCTTTATAGTAAACAGAATCGATTGTTAAATCTCTGAAATCTTTAATTGTTATTGCGTCTTCAATATTTCCCAATGAAGGAATACTCATAACTATTTTGGGAATTTCGGGAAAGAATAAAGAATCATTTACAATTATTAAAAATTGATCTGGATTTATATAAACATCTTCATCAATCTTTTTTGATGATGTTAAATCTGATATATACCAGTTCTTCAAATTAATCTGATTTCCGGTTGTATTATAAATTTCAATCCATTCAGGTTTATCTGAATCCGGATTGAACATAATCTCAGAAATAATAATCGATCTCTCTCCTTCGCCGCTGTAGATAACCGTATCATATAAATTATTTGTTTCATCATCTTCATCAGAAGAATATATTTCAGCAGAAATATTAAGTGAATCATTAATAATCATTTTATCACTAAATAAAATCACTGAATCCTTTGGGGAGACTTGATCAAAGTCAATCTCAAAACCGGATATTTCTTCATTTGTGAATTCAACTTTTACTAACCCGGAATTACTTGTAATTCTTCCTTTATTTTTGATTGTAATTGCTAAGTTTATTTCTTCACCTGAATTTGGATTTTGAGGTAATGATTCTATTGAGGTAATAATCAAATCAATATCCTTTTCGGAAACGCTGTTAATTCTTAATGGTGTTGCTTGAAGCTTGTCAATACTGGGTTTCCAATTGGTTGAATCGTTTACCAGATTATTATGATCAACTTTTTCAACCGAATATCCTTTTGAAATTTGCCAAGTTGATTTATACCAAATCGAATCTATTGTCTTACCAAATCTATCTTTTATGATCACTCCATCTTCATCATTATTAAGATTTGCGAAAGCTGAGATTATTACTTTGTCATTATCCAATTCATATTGATTGAATATAGAAGAATCCTTTGCAATTATTGCAAAGTCATCAGCATTAATAAGAAAACTCTTTTCGGTAATTATTTTTTCAACTGGACTTGCAATCAAATCACTTACAATCCAATCTTTCAAATCGATCTTCTTATTAGTTCGATTGTAAAGTTCAATCCATTCTACATCACCGGTTTGAGGATAATTCATAATTTCATTTATAACTAATGAATACGGCTGGTAACCGGGTGCAGCAGAAATTATCTTTCTGTTATTTAATGAATCTTCATCTTCTGAGTATACTATTTCTGCAATCAGTAGAACTTCATTCGTAGTTACTTTATAACTTTTATTGAATTTAATCTGAATTGAATCGCCTTCACTTAACAATAAATTATCAAGTCGATCAAAATTTTCGTCACTCAATGAATCTAAGTTAAAATCTATATTCAATGTTACTGAAAAATCACCAGCCGATTTTCCGACATTTTTTAGAATTGCAAAAATTTCTATCTCTTCTCCTTCTAAAGGAAATTGAGGTTCAAAGAAAATTCTACTTAATTCAATATCAAATTCTTTTACAGCATTTGAATTTGTCTTTCCGGGTGTTGAGCCAATTAAAGCTTTTGAGGAAATCCAATTTGTTGAATCAGTTGAAGGAACTTCAAAGTCAATTCTTTCCAGTGATTTAGTGGGAATTAAATCCCAGCTCGATTTATACTCCAGTGAATCTAATACTCTTTCAAGCGAATCAAGCAGAATAACTTTATCGCCGCCATTGTTTAATGATGGAAACGAAGAGATAATTATTTTCGAATCGATTTCATGTTTCAGATAAATTGAACTGTCCTTTGCTATGATAAAATACTCATTGGGATTTATTGAAATGTTAGAATCCAAAATTCTATTTGATGAATTTCCATCTGCAATTTTAATCCCATTAATATTTTTTTGTTCATTTGAGTAATTGTAGATTTCAATCCATTCCGGTTCATCCGAACTTGGAGCAAACATAATTTCATTAATCAATAAATCATTTCTGAAAAGAGTAAGCTCTACTCCTTTTATTTCAAAATAGAATTCGTTATTAAATTCAAACTGATCATTATCTAATTCCAGATCAACTTTGTAATAATTATTTCCTTCCAAAAACTCAAAGATGTTCAAAGATGCTTCAATACTATCGTTGGCACTTATAGAATTGATATTCTGGGTAGATACTAATTCATTTATCGAAAAGACAGAATCTTTATTTCTGTCATAATAAATTTTAATAAGTGCATTTGATGAATTTTCTCTGCCCAGATTTATAATTTTTATATCTGCAGTAAATTCACTCCCTATTACCGCATAATCATTTTGAAGAATCACATCAGCAATTCCAAGATCAAAATCCTTTAATGATACTGAATTTATTTTACCCGGAGTTGCTCTAACAAATTGTGCAGAAGTCCAATTTTCATTCGAAGTGCTCAAGTCGTTAATATCAATCCTTTCTAAAGAAATATTGTCACCTCCCCAATCGGGAAAGTATCTTAAGGAATCAATTGTATTGTTTAAGTTGTCTCTTAAAACAATTATATCGCCTGAATTATTGAGGGACGGTAGATTTAATTCAACTACGTCAAACTGATAATTATAGAAATTGATAACCGATTGTTCATCTGCAAGAACAAGATAACTTTTAGGTTCAATAGTAATATTTGGGAGCGATGATGAAGTTGTATTGTCTAGAATTTTATAATTATTTAGATTTATTGTCTGACTGCTGTTATTGAAAATCTCAATCCATTCCGGTTCATCATTAGGCGGTTTATACATAATTTCATTAATAATTATATCACCACTTTCAATAGGTTTTGGATTAACATCAAACTCAATAATACTAACATTGTTATCCAAATCTTCATCTTGTAGAAAAATCATTTCTCCAATAATTTGATACCTTCTTAATTCCAAATCGGTAATAATAAAATTCTGTTCGATTGAATCACCGCTTTGTATTGTTGTATATGAAAAAAATTGAATCAAATGATTTTGATTTATTAATGAATCCAAGTTTGTGTTATCATAAATATTAAGCTGAAAGTTTGCTGCTGATTCTATTCCTCTGTTTTTAATTTTAAATTTGATTTCTACAGAATCCCCTTCAACTATATTTTCTTGATCAACATACGCAGATATTTCTAAGTCAGAATCGAATGGAGAAACAGAATTCTTCTTTCCCGGTGTACCGTTAAATGATTTTGTATTTGCCCAGTTTGAACTGATATTTTCATTTTCCAGCATAATTTTTTCATCAGAGAATCCATTTGAATTATCAGCAGAGTATGTGTATGAATTTATTGTGTCATTTAAATTGTTAATCAAATAGAGATTTCTATCGCTGGAATTTGCCATTCCGGAAGTACCAAAAGAATTATCCGATATAAAAAGAATCAAGGTATTCTCCGGAATTAACTCTGAATAGATTCCGGTCTCAAGTTCATAATCGGCTTCTAAAATTACAGCAAATTGATTTGGCTGGAGTATGTAATTAGAATCGGGGCTGGTCAAAAAATCATAATTAGAGGTTTGGTATTGAATTGCAAATCCTTCCAAGTCAATTTCAGAATTTCCAAAATTATGGATTTCTATAAATTCAGAATTGCTTGAAGATGGTGCAAACATGATTTCAGAGAAAGTTAAATCTGTCTGCGATTTAATATTGGTTATTAAAACTAATATTAAGAAAAATAATATCTTATAGATTTTCATGGGCTAACAGTTGTTTAGCCCATAATTTAATTGATTAATTTTTAAAAGGAAAGTTTAACCGTGATATCTACTTCTTTTATTTTCTGAATTTCTGCATTCATCACTACAGCAATAATCATGTTCTATTTTACAATTATGGCAGGTAACTATTATTTTATCGCAATCTTGATTATGGCAGTTTATGTAATAGGAAGTTTTTGTTCCGCAATAATAGCATTCACCTACATCCTTAAGTTCGTTAGAACTATTTGGAGATACAATTCTTCTTTCGTCAAAAACAAATACGCTTCCTTCCCAAAATGTATCCGGGAACTGTTTTGTGTAAGTTACAATTCCACCGTCCAATTGATAGACATCCTTAAAACCCTGTTCAACCATATATGCAGATGCTTTTTCACATCTGATTCCACCGGTGCAGTATGTTACAACAGTTTTGTCTTTATATTCTTTAAGACTTTCTACAACATCCGGCCATTCTCTAAAATTATCCATATCAGGAGTGACTGCATTTTTGAATCTGCCAATTACACTTTCATAATTGTTTCTTGCATCAACAATTATAAACTCCTTACCCGATTCATAAAAGTTCTTCAACTCATCCGGCTTTAATCGTTTGCCGCCATTTTTAAGGTTAACCGGAATTCTTCCTGTATTTACTATTTCTTTTTTAACTCTAACATGAAGTTTATAGAATGCATGTTCATCAGCAGGATCTTCTTTGAAAATTATATCCTCAAATTCAGAATAACTTCTCAAGTGGATTTTATATTTTTCAATATCTTCGATTAGACCGGATACTGTGCCGTTTATTCCTTCTTCGGCAATAAAAATACGCCCTAAAATATTGTTTGCTTCGCAGAAATTGAAATGCTCTTCTCGGAATTTTTCCGGATTTTCAAATTTTATATATTTATAAAAAAGTAATACTTTATATTTTTGTGAACTCATAAGCCTATAATTAAGTTTAATTCAAGAAACAAAGATATGAAATCTGATTAAATTTCTGAACAACCATTTAAAGGAAAAAAAATGAAACAATTCATAATAGAGATTATTTATCAAGCTGAACCTGAAGAAATTGCAAAAGTAAGAGATGAGCATAGAAAATATTTACAAACTGGATATGAAAAAGGATTAATATTGATGTCTGGTCCGCAAGTTCCTCAAATTGGCGGATTAGTAGTGATGAAAGGAAATTCAATGGAAGAGATTCATGATTTCTTTGCCAATGATCCTTACAATTTAGCTGGACTAACAAAATATCTCTATTTTGAATTTGAGCCGGTTATGCATCAAGAGTTTATGAAAAACTGGATCAGCTGATATATTCTTTTACTTCATGATCCAAAGCTTTTAATGTTAAGGTTACATCTACAAATAAAAGCACTGCGGAAAGTATAATTCCCATTACACTCAGCAGGAATAGGAATATTCCAAGCAAAGTGAATTCTACTTGAAATAGTGCATTTATTACCAGAACCGGAATAATTAAACTGCTGCATAAAATACTAAAAGAAATAGATGCTATTGAACCTCTCAAAATGCGGCTTCTTTTAACAAGAATTTTGAGTTCCTCAATTTTTAATTCTTTTCTTTTTGTCACCCCTTTTTCCAATTCTGCCACTATTGATCTGGATCTATCGATAGTTCTGGCTAATCTATTTGTTAAAGAAAGTAATATTAAACCAACTCCCGAAATCAGCACTATAGGAGAAATTCCATTTTGTAAAAAAGTTTTTAATGATTCTACCATAATATTAGCTCTTCTGTTAGAATAGTTTCTTCAATTAAGTTATATTTCTAAATTAAATAAAAATAATAATAAAGTGTGATGAACGAACCAAAAGTAAGTGTAGCAATATTAACTTCAAAAGAAATTAACTTCGACCTTTACGGAGATTTTTCATTTTCAACCTCTACAAAGAGACTTTCAGGAAAATTCAAAGCATATTTACAAAAAGACAAACTCATTATTAAAGATAATGAACAAGAATATAGTTTCGATAGTGAAGCTGTTCTTGTCCCCGAAGATATTAAAGATGAGTCATTTCTAATACGTGATGTAGTTATTGGAATAAAATTTCATTGGGAGAAGAAAGAGAACCAGAGATTTCAAGGTTCATTAAAACTTCTCAAAGATGGTGAAAACATAATTGCTATTAATATTACTCCCGTTGAACATTATTTAACTTCTGTTATTTCTTCAGAGATGAGTGCTTATAGTTCACCGGAACTTTTAAAGGCTCATGCAATAATTTCGAGAAGCTGGCTTATTGCGCAAATCGAAAAAAGCAAAGAACTTATGGCTGCAGATCAGAAATATGAAACGACATACAAAACCGATGATGAATTAATTAAATGGTATGATAGAGAAGATCATACTTTGTTTGATGTTTGCGCCGATGATCATTGTCAGAGATATCAAGGAATTACAAAAGCTTTTACTGAACATGTTAAAGAAGGTGTTGAACAGACAAGCGGACTGGTTTTAGATTACAACAATAAAATTTGTGATGCACGATTTTCAAAATGCTGCGGTGGAATTTCGGAAGCTTTTGAAAATGTATGGGAACCGATAAAACATCCTTATTTGACAAAAGTTGTTGATTATAAATTCGATCCCGATAATTTTGAATTGGATTTAACAAAAGAAAATGCAGCAGATAAATGGATTAGAACAAGTCCTCCCGCTTTTTGTAATACTAAAGAAGAAGCTGTTTTATCTCAAGTATTACTGGATTATGACCAAAGCACAAAAGATTTTTACAGATGGAAAATTGAATTTACGCAAGATGAATTGAGTCAATTAATTAAAGAGAAATCGGGAATTGATTTCGGAAAAATAAAAGATCTTATTCCGATTGAAAGAGGTGTTTCGGGCAGATTAATAAAACTGAAAATTGTCGGTACAAACAAAACTCTAACTATTGGTAAAGAATTGGAAATCAGGAGAACGCTTTCCAAATCACATTTATACAGCTCTGCTTTTGTAATTGATAAAGAAGATATAGTTGAAGATATTCCGCAGAAATTTATTTTAACCGGTGCAGGCTGGGGACATGGAGTTGGTTTGTGTCAAATTGGAGCAGCTGTTATGGGAGAAATGGGTTACAGATTTGACGAAATTCTTCTTCATTATTTCAAAGATGCAAAAATAAAAAGATTATATTAATGAAAATTCTCTATTCATGTCTTTCCAAAAGCTGGGGCGGAATGGAGATGATAACCATTCAAGCCGTACAGAATTTACTTAATAGAAATATTGAAACCGAACTCCTTTGTTATCCCGAAAGTAAAATTCATAAAGCCGCTGTTGAGCACGGAATTAAAGTTCATGCAATTAAAGCGGATTCATATTTTCATCCTTTTGAAGTTATAAAGCTTTCAAAAATCATAAAGCAGAATTTTGATTTGATTCATACTCAAGCTTCAAAAGATCTTTGGGTTATTGTTCCGGCATTAAAAATTATCTCCTCCAGAATTCCTTTAATAATGACTAAGCAAGTCGGTTCATTTATAATCAAAAAAGATTTTTTACATAAATGGATTTATGACAGACTTACTTATGCTTTAGCAATAAGCGGAATTATAATAGATAATCTTCTTGAAACATGTCCAATTGATAAAGAAAGAATTAAACTTCTTCATAATTTTGTTGATACAAAAAAATTTGATCCTTCACTTTATAACAGCAAAGCTGCAAGAAAAGAATTTAATATAGAAGAAAATGATGTTGTAATTGGAATGCTTGCTAGATTTAGTCCGGGTAAAGGGCATGAAGAACTTTTATATGCGGCAAAAAAGTTAACACAAAAATACAGCAACCTTAAATTTCTAATTGTTGGCGAACCAAGCCGTGGTGAAGATAATTACGGAAATCAAATTGTTGAATTGAGTAACAAACTTGATTTATCAAACCATGTTATATTTACCGGCTTTAGAAGTGATACTCCTTTCGTAATTTCGGCAATGGATATTTTTGCATTCCCATCTCATTCGGAAGCATTTGGAATTGCTTTAATTGAAGCAATGGCAATGGGAAAAGCCTCTGTTGCATCTGATGCAAACGGCATTTTAGATATTGCTATTGATTCAGAAACTTCTTTATTGTTTAAAAATAAAAGTGCAGAAGATCTTTCCGATAAACTGGAACAGTTAATTACTTCTCCGGTAAAAAGAGAAGAATTTGGGAAAGCAGCAAGGGAAAGAGCAGTTAACTTTTTTGATGTAGAATTTTTATCCGACAAAGTAATTGATATTTATAAAATGGCATTGAAAGCTGAATAATTAATGATATTCTTAAATCCCACAGTTTTATTAGGTTTGCTGGCAGCCGGAATTCCAATCTTAATTCATCTACTTAATCTTCGCAAACTAAAAAAGATTGAATTCAGCACTCTTGCATTTCTGAAAGAACTACAAAAAACCAAAATCAGAAAAATAAAATTGAAGCAATGGATTCTTCTTGCTTTAAGAGTTCTGATTATTATTTTTCTTGTCCTTTCTTTTGCCAGACCAACATTGGAATCTGTTGATATTGCTGCCGCAGCTTCTAAAGCAAAAACAAGTTCTGTTTTTATTCTGGATGATTCATACAGTATGAGTCTAATAAATGATAACGGCTCTAACTTTAATAAATCCAAAGAGATAATAAGTACTTTACTTAAAGATTTACATGAAGGTGACGAGGCTTTAATAATACAAACTACAAATCCTTTTGAAAAAAACGAGCTCACTTCCAATCGCACTTTATTAGAAACAGAGCTTGATCTTGTTGAAATATCTAAAGGAAAAAACCGGCTTCCGGAAAGTATAAATGAAGCCTCAAAGTACTTGAGTCAATCACAAAACTTAAATAAAGAGATTTATCTTTTTACTGATTTACAGCAGAATACTGTAAGTAGTGATTTTGAATTCGAAATTAATAATCTATCAGATGCCAGAATTTATATATTCAATTTCGTGAACAGTGATAAAGGGAATTTAGGTATAACTGAATTTTCTTTGAATAATCAATTGATTGAGAAGGATAAACCAATAAGTTTCAGCAGTATAATTGCAAATTCATCACAGAAAAATGTTGAATCTATTGCTTCACTTTTTATTAACGGAAAAAGAAGTGCGCAGAAAAGTCTTTCCATTCAACCTGGAGAATCTGAGCTGATAAACTTTGAAACAACATTAACTGAAGATGGATTAATTAGTGCTGAGTTAACAATAGAAGATGATGATATTATTGGAGATAATGAAGCATTTCTAAGTCTATTAGTTCCAGAAGCAATAAAGGTCTTATTAATTTATGATAACCAAAGTGATGCCGCTTTTATTGAATCTGCGCTTCAAAATGATATAACAAAAAATAAAATTGAATTGAGCAAATACTCATCGGATAATGTTTTTAGTTCTCTAATAAGTGAAACTGATGTTGTTATTTACATTGGAGAAAAAATTAAAACTGCTGAATTGATAAACTCCGAAAGCAGAAAAAATCTTATTCTTTTCCCTCCATCAAACAGCAATCAAAATAGTTATAATGGATTTCTAAGCAGAATAAATCTCCCCAACAGATTTAATAAAATCGAGCTAAGAGATAACACAATTCAGTTTGATGAAATTGATTTTAAACATCCTATTTTCGGTGGATTGTTTAATGAAGATGAAAAACCTTCTGTTAATTCACCTTCTATCACAAAATATTATAAGTCATCATCAAATTTAAATGGGAAGAGAATAATTTCATTAATTGATAAGTCGCCTTTGATTTATGAAAGCAGTAATGAAAATATCACAATGATAAACTTCAATTTATCCCCCGTTTTAAGCTGGAGCGATTTCCCTTTGAAAAGCTTATTTGCTCCAATAATAATTAGAAGCATATTCTATTTATCGTCGAGTGAAGCATTACAGAAGTCGATAAACAGCTTGGAAGAAATATCTTTTGAAAAAAATCAATTTAGATCCAATATAATCTCAGTATTAAAACCAAGCGGTAAAAGAGATATTATTTCCAGCGATTCGTTGAATACCGGGAATAGATATAATTATTCAAAGACTGATGAAACCGGGATTTATAAAGTTTACGATAATATTAATTTGACAACATCATTTTCGGTCAATCATTATAATGAAGAATCAAATTTGGCATGGTCAAATGAAGAAAGCTTTACTAATTTTATAAATGATGTTTCTGATAATATTATTTTCTTAAACAGTAATGATAACTTTAAAGAAAAGATCAATCAAACCCGTTTTGGTACTGAGTTATGGCGTTTCTTTTTGATTTTAGCTTTAATTGCAGCAATATTGGAAATGATTATATCACGAAATACAAAAAAGGATTTGGCTGATTTAGGATAAACATGATAGAATTGAAAAACACACAAACCGAGAGAGCTATTCTTGTAGCAGTTAGAACTCCCGACATTTCAAAAGATAAAGTTGAAGAACATTTAGATGAATTAGAACTTCTTTCGGAAACTGCCGGAGCAGAAGCAGTTTTTAAAGTTCTTCAAGATAGAGCCAGAGTAGATTCAGCCTACTTTATAGGAAAAGGAAAAGCTGAAGAAATTGCACAGCTTGTTGAGATGAATGATATCAACCTCATTATATTTGATGATGATTTAACTGCAACTCAAGTTAGAAATCTTGAAAAATTAATGAATAAAAAAATACTGGATAGAAGCGGACTTATACTTGATATATTTGCATCGCATGCAAAAACTAATGAAGCAAAAACTCAAGTTGAACTAGCTCAGCTTCAATATATGCTTCCTAGATTAACACGTGCATGGACTCACCTTTCAAAACAGTACGGAGGAATCGGAACCAAAGGTCCCGGGGAAACCCAGATTGAAACCGATAGAAGAATGATACGCACAAGAATAAGCAAGTTAAAAGAAAAACTTGTTGATATTGAATCTAGACAATTAACAAAAAGCAGCAATAGAAAGAATTTTATTAAAGCATCGTTAGTTGGTTATACTAACGCGGGTAAATCAACATTAATAAATCTATTAACCGGTGCTGATGTATTAGCAGAGAATAAACTTTTTGCCACTCTCGATTCAACAACCAGAGCATTTGATCTTGATAAGAACAAGCAAATATTAATAAGCGATACAGTAGGATTTATTAGAAAACTCCCGCATAATCTTGTTGCTTCATTTAAAAGTACGTTAAACGTAGTAAGAGATGCAGATGTAATTCTGCACGTAATTGACTGCACACATCCCTACTTTGAAGATCATATAAAAGTGGTTGAAGATACTCTGCAAGAATTAGATGCCCATAAAAAAGTCCAGTTAAAAATATTCAACAAAGTTGATGCGGTTGAAAGTCATGAAATGCTTGAATATATAAAGAACAAGTTTCCGGACGCCATTCTGATCTCCGCAATGAAAGGAATGAACATAGGAAAATTAAAAGAGTATTTAACGGAAATATATGAAGAGAATTTTGTTGAGCATACAATAGAAATAGATGCATCCAAATCAAAGATTATTTCACAGATTCACACTCTGGCAGAAGTACAATCCATTACATATAATGAATCCCACGCAATTATAAACTATAAAACCGGCGCTGTAAACGAAAGCAGAATTAGAAGTTTATTAGCTTCGGAAAATGGGGTTTAGACTCTAAAAATTTTTACTTTATCAGATGCCTAAATAATTGACTCATCCCCCTTACCCCCTTCTCTATGCTAAAGAAGGGGGAATTTAATTCTATTTTCCAATCAGTAGAAAATTAAACTTATTAGTCCATCCAATATTCAATCTCCCCTTCTCTAGACAACCAACCCCATTCTCTATTCCAAAGAAGGGGGAATAAAAATCTTTGAACCAATCAGCAGAAAATTAAACTTATTAGTCCATCCAATATTCAATCTCCCCTTCTCTAGACAACCAACCCCATTCTCTATTCCAAAGAAGGGGGAA
>PAAX01000034.1 GCA_002698995.1 Ignavibacteriota bacterium
ATTTGTTGATAACTGCTCAACCTCATTGTTCTTTATTTTCATAACGGTTCTTCCGTCGGCTGTCATTATATTTGAAGCAATTGCAATTATTTCATAATTATTAGTCTTTGGGTTCAGACTACCATAAATATCTTGTATATCTAAATTTGTTCCACTCTCTATCTTACTCCAACTGCTTCCGTTATAATGGGCTATGTTTCCCTTTTCTCCAATTGCATAAAAAGCGTTTGTTGATTTTCCCCAAATTGCGTTTAAACCAAATCTTTCTTCCCATGAGAAACTTTCATGAATTAACTGATATTGGTCAGAACCATTTCTAAAAACTGCTGCTTGAACATTACTAGTAATAATGTAATCGCCATTATCAAACTTAAATACAGAGACACATGCAGATGAAGTTTTTCCCGCATTTGGCTGGTCTGGATCGATATAAAACATTATTCTCTTCAACTCCCACTCATTCCCATCCCAATGTACTGCATTGTATGGCTGCTGGAATACTCCATTGCTATCATAAGTATATGTGTCTTCTGTAAATATTTCTCCAACTGCCCAAATATCATTCTCATTTATTATGGCTACGTCTCTTAAATAGCTGCTTCCTTTTGCTCCACCAAACTCAAACGTTTCCCATGTAAAGTTATGGCTTGTTGTATCCATCGTAGTAAATTCGGCTTGAGTTCCTATTCCATCTTGGTTGGTTAGTTTTATTGTGTAAGTTTTGTTTGGCAGTAACTCATCAAGATATACAAGAGTATCTTTCAAATAAAATTGTGTTCTGAATTCATCATTAAAGTAAACACTTCCAAGTTTATTTGCTTGGTCGTTTGCTTTTATATCAATCCATACTTCTGTACAAGATTTATCAAGTACCTCAAGAGAAAGATTTGCTTCTGTTGGTGGTTTGGTTGGTTCTTCTTTACATGAGAAAAAGAAGAATGATAAAAGAATTGAGAGAATTAGTTTTTTCATCAAGTAGTTTCCAGAATTTAATTTTATTGTAATTATGGTAGGGACAAGTCGCGACTTGTCCCTACGTTTTTGAAAATGTATTAAATGTTTTCTATTGTAGGGGACGAAAATTTTCGTCCCCTACATATTGTGGTTTTTAAGCATAAATCTTGTGTCTAGTTTCTAACAGTCTAAAATCTGCTTTAATGAAGTACCCCACCCCACTTCAGAAGTACCCCCTCCCACTTAAAAGAATCAATTTATATTCTTTTTTACTCAACGTTGATTCTTTTTTCATCAAATTAATTTCTTTTTTCATCAAGCTTGATTCTTTTTGTCTCAAATTTGTCTCTTTTTGAATCATTCTTGATTCTTTTTATATCAACGTTGACTCTTTTTTATTCAAATTTGATTCTATTTGTATCTATGTCGACTATTTTTTGTTCGCCTTTGATTCTTTCTGAATAAAATTCGATTCATTTTATAGGGTTAAAAAATATAGTTGATTATTGAAATATTATATTAAGTTGGATTTTCTTTGCTTGAACATAATATTACCTTAAAAGAAATTATTAAGTGCAGTTTATTCATTAAAAGTTTTCCAAAATTGATTGAACTGTAAATAATGTAGGGACAACTCATGAGTTGTCCCTACTACGAATTTGAAATTTTATTCTATACTTTTTTGTAGGGGACGATCCGCCGCGGCGGATTTCGTCCCAACATACTATCTATGCAAACCTCCGAGGTTTTAGAAACCTCGGAGGTTTTAAGCAAAAATTTTGTGTCTTACTTCTAACAGTCTTACGTCTACTTAATCAACATCATTTTCTTTGCTGAAATATTGCTTCCGCTTTTTAATTGATATATGTAAACTCCGCTTGAAAGATCACTTGCGTTAAAGTTTACTCTATATTTACCGGCTGATTGCTGCTCGTTTACTAATACTTTTACTTCTCTTCCTAGTATATCAAATACTTTTAATGATACATTCTGCATTTGAGACGTAGCGCGCAACGTCTCTACATTAGGTATTGTGTACTCAATACTGGTAGTAGGGTTAAACGGATTTGGGTAATTCTGGGATAAACTAAATTCCATCGGTAAATTATTATTTTCTCTTTTTACGCTGACCGGTATATCTGCAAAATTATTATCATAGCTGTATTTGATTTCATTCCAATAATGTTTTGCCAATGTTACTGAATTGGCTGAAGTTGTTCCTCTTGCAACAATTAAAGCTCCAAGCACAGTTTTTGGTTTTCCTACTTCTAAATCAAATGGACCAGTTGAAATCATTAATCTTTGATCCACCGGAACTGTATTGAGCCACCCGGTTTGAGTTTCAGGATCACCCCAGTACATATATTTAGATGGATATAAAGTTGAATCTAATCCAAGCATATTGCCATTGCCAAAGTACCAATTTGTAACGTATAAAGAATCCCCCTCTTTTCCTCTTCCCCCTATCTGGTAATTCCTTAATGCAAACTCTGTATCAGGATCACCATGAGTCGGGTGAGATGACATATATTGATTTACTGATTGAAGTCCTTGATTCATAGCACCGCTGTAAATTTCTTCTCCTAAATAATTTCCACTTCTTACTATTCCCGAATCTAACGGTGTATCTATTCCTTCATCATAAATATTATTTCCATTTACATCTTCATAAGATTTCCCTTTCCAATATTTAATTGGACCTTCTAAAATTGACATAAATACTGCCGGTGAATTAACTCCAAATTCTGCATCATCTCCCTCACTATAAGTAAAGCCGCTTGAAGAACTAATATCTGTTCCTACTAAATCATCTTGATATTCACCAACATCCGCATCTTGAGCAAATGAGAAATAGACATCCTCTAGTTTATCAGAGACTAAGCCGGTGTTTTCGATTTCATATCTTATAAATATTGTGTTATCAAAAGCTTCACTTTCACCATTACTGCTGGTAAATAGTGTAGTTCTAATTTCAATTCCTAAAGGATCAACATCAAATCTTCTATTTTCTTTTGGAACTCCGTCATTAATCACATACCAGTATGTTTCCTGTCCGATTAAATCCGGTCTATCTTCATCCAAATCCCATTTACCGTTATTGTTTTTATCAACCGGGTTATAAACACCATCATTATCACCATCATAAAAATGAGCACCAAGTTCAACGGCATCTTTCCATAACTGCCAGCTGTTGCCAAAATCTGGATTTCTTTTATTCAAAGGATAAATAGAAAATTTTGATTCATCTGAAGAACTTAAATTCCCCGGAGTATAATCTTCAATTCTTGAGGCAGATAAAACACCATTTGCCCAAATGTTGCCGTTTACTAAACCGGTCATATAAAATCCGGCAGAAAATAAAACTATATGGTCGTCATAAATCCCGCCGGAAATGCTGTTTAAGACAACATCGGCAATAATTCCTCTGTTGTTAAAAGGTAATTTTAGTCTTTCTTTATCAATAATATAATTTGCATTAATAGGTTCAGCATTTATATCGGATAATGAAAGTTTTGAAAGATTGTCATTTTCATCTAAAGCATAAATATCAAGAGTATTATTAATCTGCTTCATAGGCAATTGAACTGATGCAATATTATCGTAAGCTGAAGTATCAGGATAAACTCCGTTATTAAGCATCATATACTTTTCATTGTTCCACATTGCATATACTTCAATAACATCTAAATCATAGACTTCAACAGTTACTTTAACATACAAGTCAATTATAAAATCTCCCGTAACTTTGGGATTGATTAAGCATGGATAATGATAAACATCATTAGGTGAATCAAATCTGTCAATCCAAATTGAACTATTTCCGTCATCTTCAACAGAATAAAATTCTTTATCTGTTAACCAGCTATAATAAACAACATCATTTTCTATAAATAAATTAGCTCCTTTATTAATACCTTTATATGTAGTCATTTTATTTATTTCGCTTACATCTCCAACGTTTAAATCATACTTTATGCTGCTAATCTCACGATCATTTATATTTTCGAAGGCAAAATAAATTTCTTCCCCTTTCTTCAAAGCTGTTAATGATAAATTTTCAGGAGCAGATGTAGTATAGGGAGAAATTAAAACAGCAATGTTTTTTGAATCACTCCATGTATTTCCATTATCTGTGGATATTAGTTCAATTAGATTTAATTGATCTGCATCATCTTGAATAAGCCCATAGATTCTATACTCTGATTCGCTTGGTTGTACTAATTCTAAGTCGGATGTTGAAAGAATTAATGATGAGTTTATTATTGTATTGCTCCAATTAGTTCCACCATCTGTAGTTTTTGCAATAAATATTTTTTGTGAAGGTGACTCATAAACAATATCAATATTATTGCTGTCCTTTACTATTACATCAAAACTTCTTGCTTTATTTGCAAAAATATTTGTCAAAAATATTTGTTCACTCCAATCTTCACCATTATTTGCTGATGTTATGAAAGATATTTTAAAATTTGAGCTTAAGGATTGTTCGGATTGAAAAAACAAATACAAAATACCATCTTTCTTTATAAGTCGCATATCTCCATTAATATCGAAATCATAATTGGGAAAAGTAATTTTCTTAATAAAATCAAAACTCTCTCCGTAATTGCTTGTATATCCGAAAGTGATAGTATCGCTTTGATATTTTTCTGTTAACCAAGCTGCATAAATATAATCTCCATCAGCTAGTATTGCATGGTTTTCAATCTTTACATTTTGATCATTATTAAAGTTGCTTATTAGTCTGTATGCTTGAGTTACCTGCGCGTTTACAGCGGTAATTAAAATAAATAAAGTAATGATAAGTTTTTTCATCTCTTCCCCTTAACTAGTTTTTTACTAATCGAATAGCAATTAATTCATTTTGAAAATCTATAGAGTAATTATTAATGCTCTCAATATTCTGAGGTATTTTAAAGGTGATATTAAATAGGATTTTAAGAGTATATAAATGCAATAAAATTGAAATAAAGGATTTAAAATCATTAATTCCAATTAGACAAGTTTGTCCGTAATAATTACGTAAAATTAATAAATACCAACCTGCAGATATTCTCATCAGGGAAATCCTTTTAATCCATTAAACGTCGATAGCGTATTACAACTTCTAAATATTTTTAATTAAATGCAATACATATTTTTTAAGCAGAAATAATAAAGTCGGTGGTGGTCTCGTTAGAATAAAATAATAGTTGCGAAATGGTTTTTGCTGAAACCAGCCTCTTATTGTTTGGCAAAAAGGAAGCTTATGATGACGGAGCTGTTTTTGAGACAGCTCATGTTAGTAAGGAAATATTTTATTTAAAAATCATCTTTTTCGTCGTCAAACTTAAAACCGAAATCTTCCATTTCATCTTCATCTTCGTCAAATTCATTATAATATTCTTCATCTTCGTAAGAAGTATCGGCTTTATCCAAAACTTTGTTTACAATATCCTCTACAATATCGGCTTTTGCTTTTTCTATTTCGATTTCATCACTGTCTTCAAAACTGTCCATAGCGGCTTCCGTGGATTCCCACAAAGCTCTAACATCATTTTCTTTATGCGGTTTTAATTTAAGGTGTGCATACTTTTCAATTTTATCTATAAGTTCTTGATCCCAAGTTCCGTCTTGAGATACTTGACTAGTTAGTTCGTCCCATACAGTTTTACTGCCCGATTTTTCCTCTTTTAATGAAGCAATAACTTCATCTGCGAGTTTATTGATATTTAATTTCATTATCTCAATTCCCTTCTATTTAGAAATCATATATAATTTTTTTACGATTTTTTTGCAAATATATTTATAAATACTTTATTAAAAGAATGTAAAAAATAAACACAACTCCAAACGAAATTGCAAGTGCAAAAGTCACATTTAAAGTTTTACTCTCTTTTACTATTACTTTTTTACTTTTCTTTTCATCTTTAGTTTCTTCTTTCACATTATCTTTTTTTTCGGTTACCGGATTCGCTTTTTCATCAGGATTCATTTCAATTCTTTTTATTACACCATCTTCATAATATTTTATTTTTTTGATTGTCCCGTCCTCATTGTAAGAAGTCTGTTCACCTACTTTTTTACCATTCTTATAATTAATTTTTTCCTTTATTGATCCGTTAGGATAATAAATTATTGTTTCACCTTCATCTTTACCATGGATAAATTCCTTTTCACCGAGCAGTGTCCCGTTTTGATGATAAAATTTTGATACTCCGTGTGGTACTCCGTTTATATAATTCCAAACTCCTTTAACATTCCCGCTTTTATAATAAGTTGTTGTAGTTCCTTCCTGCTTGCCGTTTTTTAATTCTTCTTCAACTTTTAATGTACCGGATTGATAATAAGCTTTTGCATAACCATCTTTCTGCCCCATATTATAATTTACTTCGGCTTTTATCTCGCCGTTTTCGTAAAAATATTTTGTTAAACCGTGCTGCATATTTTGATGAAATGATACTTCTATTTTTGTATTTCCATTTAAATAATATGCAGTTGATAATCCTTCTTTCTTATTATCGGCATAATTAACTCTTTGGATTACTTTTTCATCTTCGCTGTAGGTTAATGCTTCCCCTTCAAGCTTCCCCGCTTTATAATTCTTCTCGGTTCTCGTTTTACCGGACTTGTAATAAGTCTTAAATAAACCGTTCTTTATTCCTTTTTCTACTTCGCTCATTTCATTAATCTATTTTTTCAATTATTATTATCGAACAACAATCTTAGTTATTTAATGTATTAATTTCTTTTGAAACTTATATATGATTTGGTTGTATCCTTTTCGTGTTTTGCTCAATTTTAATCAAATTGATTATTTAAAAATAGATAAATCTTTTTAGTAAATTTCTTAATTAGAAAATATTGATAAGGGTTCATAATGAAATATATTTACTTTTTACTTCTGCTAAGCGGATTAGTAACAGCACAAACAAATACGGCAAATTGGAAACCTATTTATGATGCGGGCGGACAAAGTCTATACATAGATGTTGAAGATCTTTCAAGATTTACCGGAGATGATGTTTATGTCTGGGCGCGTCAAAAATTCTCTATCCCTATTGTTATAGAAACTATTTCAGAAAAAATTCATTATGCCTTAACTTATTACCTTATCAATAAAAAACTTCAAAGATACAGTATGCTTGAAGTAATTTATTACGATGAAGATTTCAACGTTTTAAAGAGCTTCAGCTATAACAGAAAATCTACAAATGAAGGTTACCAGTATAATTATCCTATTCTAAAAGGAAGCGACGTTGAAATGATTCTGAATAAATGTATGGAATATATTCCTAATGAGAAGAAATAATTTTGAAAAAGACTTTGAAGAATTTGTTGTTGTAAAAGAATCACCGATTCATGGTAAAGGGATTTTTGCAGATGCTGAAATCCCCGCCGGCGAATTAGTTATGGTTATACGCGGTGAAGTTATAACCGGAACCGAATGCGAACGAAGAGAAGAAGAAGATAATAATGTTTATATCTTCTGGAACGGCAGATACTATATTGATACGGTAAATACTGAAAAAATCAAATATATCAATCATGACTGTAATCCAAACTGTGAAGTTCAGGATAGAGACAGAGAGACTCTTAATCTTGTATCAAAAAGAACAATTTTTCAAGGTGAAGAAATTACCATGGATTATGGTTATGATGAGATTTACGAAGACTGCCAATGCTTAACATGCAATGGAAATAATTGAAAGAATCATAATTCTTTCAAATAACTTTTTCCACCGATTAAATTCATTTGTCTTAAAATTCTATCTCTTCTGCCGAGCAAAAATGATGATGGTCTGAATGCTCTATATCTAATTGGATTTGGAAGAACAGCCGCAAGCATAGCAGCTTCTCCTCTCTTTAATTTTGCCGGGTCTTTTTTATAATAGACTTTACTCGCTGTTCCTACTCCATATATATTTTCACCAAACTGGGCAATGTTTAGATAAACTTCCAGAATTCGTTCCTTACTCCAATAAAGCTCAATCAATAAAGTAAAATAAACTTCAACTCCTTTTCTAATAAACGACTGCTTTTTCCATAGAAAAAGATTTTTGACTGTCTGCTGAGTTATGGTACTTGCACCTCTAAATCTTCTTCCTCTTTGAATATCTTTATAAGCTTTTTCAATCTGCTCAAGATCAAATCCAAAATGAGACGAGAATTTTTGATCTTCGGAAGCAATTACAGCAACTTTTATATCATCAGCAATTTCATCATAACTGAACCAGTTTCTTTCAATAGGAAAGAATGAAAAATCACTTAATACCAGTTCCGATAAACTTGATTGAATAAATGCAGTTGTAGGAGGATTTACAAACTTAAAAACTAATACAACCAGATTTGTAATTAGAAAAAAGGTAAGTACAAATATCTTTATTACTCTAAAGAGCTTTTTCATAAATGTCATGCACTCTTATTTCACTGATTTCAAAATTGGATAAACATTATATTTTTCATCAAAGAATGGAGAATGTTCATAAAAGAAATTCAATCTGGCATAGGGATTTTGTGCAAATTTTTCATCCTTAAGCATTTCATCAAATTCTTTTCTTAATGATTCATTTTCTTCATACATTTTATTTGCGAGCGAATCAATAAGATACATTTCAAAATATTCTTTTCTCTCAAATATATGATTCATCATTCCCCACTTTAAAAATGAATCATCACTGCTCGGCTCAAGTAAATGGAGAATTAATGATACTTCTCTTTGATTTGTCTTTATGATATAATCACCTGCATTTACTTTTACTATTTCAGAAATAGTTTCTGTTTCATAACTTGGACGGAATCTTCCTTCATAAGGATTTTTAGCAAAAGTTATATTCTTAAACTTGGTTTTAATTAGCTCCATCTCTTCAGATTTTTGAACTACACTATAATCAATTCCATGTAACTCCATTATATCAACCAATTCTTTATATTCTTTGGGAATGATATAAAATTCGGGTGCAGTTAACGTTTCTACAACTTCTACATCATTAAAATAAGGAATAGTTTTTGTGAATTTAACTCCGGTATAATAAGGTATTTGAGTTCCGGCAGCTTTTGAATCTTTCATTTCAAATTCAATTCCCTTCCATTCGAAAGGAGTTGATTTTTCAGTAGTCTTAAACTTTACCGGCAGAGGTTCTTTATTTATACTGTATTTCTCTATTCTTATTTCATCAGCATCTCTGTTTATATCCAGAATTTCTTCAGCATTTTCATTCATTATTTCTATTGAAGATTCCAAAATAGATTTTGTTGAGAAGACTCTTTCTTTGTATGGTTTGAGCATGTGTGTTTCTACTAATAATCCTACTCTATTCTGAACTGCAGCATAACCGTGGGAAAATCTTGGTCCGGAAACCCAGTCGACAATTCCTTTATTTATATCTCTATCTTTCACTCCAACATAAGGAGCAATTAAAAAGCCGTCTTCTTCAACATCTTTGTTCATTTTAGGAAGAAATTTACTTTTAATCCAATCGCTTGTAATTTTCTCAACATTTTGATGAACTTCAATTCCATACGTCACAGTGTATTGATAATCGATTCCGTCAGTTGTATGTGTATCTATGTATAAATCGGGGAGCCATTTACTAAAAAGTTTTAAGAAAGTTTTCATTTCCGGTGCATCAGCTTTTGTAAAATCTCTATTTAGATTCAGATTCTGAGCAGTAGTTCTCCATCCCATTTCTGATGGTCCGTTTTGGTTAATTCTGTTATACGGACTCTTTCTCTCATGTCCATCCAGATTAAAAACTGGAATAACAAGAATTGTCGCATTTTCTATTAAATCAATTTTTTCTTTTGTTATTAGAATTTCTCTAAGCAATAATTTTGATGCATCTTTCCCTTCTATTTCACCGGAGTGAATTCCGTTTTGAATTAATATGACAGGCTTCTTTCTTTCACTAATTTCAACCGGATTAAAATTTTTATTTTTATCAACTATTAACACATAAAGAGTTCTACCTTGCGGCGAAATACCAAAGGATTCTAATTTTGCATACTCAGAATTTTCAGCAAGCATTTCAAAATATTTTATCGATTCATCATAATTGGCGGTTGATTTATACCCCGATTTCTCAAATTCAGTTTTCCATATATCTTGTGCATTGATGCTTAAAAACATTGTTAAAAGGATGATGATGTTTTTCAAAACTGATTACTCCTAATTAGTTGCTTTGATGAATTTCTTTTGATGGGCTAAAATAGCAAATTTGATTTTTATTGCATAAATGAAAGATTGAAAGTTATTATTATTTTGGAAGTATAAAAGATATTCTTTTGAAAAAGAATTAACAAAATATCCTTACAAGCTTTTGAGTAAGTCTGTTAATTTTGCAATAAACTTATCTATATCCTTTTTTGTAATAATCAGTGTAGGGAGTAATCTGATAGTGTTTAACTTAAATCCAAAAACAAATCCGTTCTCGAATAACATTTTGTTCAAAAGATTTCCATCTACATTTTTATGAAATTCAACAGCCAGCAGTAATCCTCTTCCTCTAACTTCTTTAATTTTATCTTTGTTGTTTTCTTTTAAGAATTTCAGTTTATCATAAAAGTAATTACCAATCAAAATTGATTTGTTAATTATATTTTCTTCTTCAATTGTTTTTATGACTTCCAACCCTACAGCGCAGCCCAAAGGATCATTCTGATGTGACTGTGCATATCTAATCGGATTTTTTCTTATTGCAGCAGCAATCTTTGAATCAACTGTTACGCCGCTTATTGGATAACCGTTTCCCAATCCTTTTCCGGTTACTACCATATTCGGTTTTATATCATAGTGCTGAAAACCGAACCACTTTCCTGTTCTTCCCATTCCGGTTGTAACTTCATCGGCAATAATTATAGTTTTATTCTTCTTTGCAGTATTTACCAATTTCTTGACAAATATCTTATTCGGAAACTTAACCATCTCTAATGATGCTCCACCGGTTTCTAAAACAAATGCGGCAGCTTCATTAAAATTAATTGCTTCAATTGATTTCTCATCATTATACATTACATTAATGAGATCATTGTTGTCGGGCGAAATACCGCCAAATCCAAACGCACTTAAATACGAATTACTTATTTTAATTATCTTTTTTCTATTGGTTATTTTTCTTGCAATAGTAATTGCTAGATTTATTGCTTCTGAACCTGAACTTAAAAAAACTGAAGCACCATTTTTGAATCCAATTATTCTTTGAAGTTCACTAGAAAGTTTTTCTGAATAATTATTACTAAATCTGTATCCATGATGAATTGAAGTATTAATTTCTTTCTTAATTACTTTGGTAATTTTTGGGTTACTGTGACCTAAATTTGCACACCAAACTCCGGCTTCAAGATCTAAATATTTCTTACCTTCTGAATCATATAAATAACATCCTTTTGATTTAACTAAATATTTTTCACTCGATTCATACAGAGGAAGGATTGCTGATTTCATTTTAGTTTCCATTTAATCATCTATTTTGGGAAGTATTATTACAGCAAATTAACTTTTTTCTTCACATCAATTTTAATCACAATAAAAATTTCTGCCAAATGTAATTTATTAATTAGAACCAATAATTATAATGCGATTTCAATTAAAATATGATTTACCGAAAGATATTAAACCGGGTTTTTCCACTTAAACTCTGATAATGATTTATATCTACCCCAGAATTTATAATGGGTTAATGATAAGTATGATATAATTCTTGCAGTAAATTTACAGTTAAGAAATATCTGTTGAATTCTGTAAAGAAAAACTAACAAAGAAAAAAACAAGATGTTCTTAATAATAAACTGAATCCAGTAGGCTAAAGATGAATCACCTAAATTTTGGAATGGAATTAGTGAACTCAAGATTAACATTAATATTACCAATGCAGCAATTAATCCGTGTGAAGTTTCAATAGCTTTTTTCGGACAATTATTCATGCACTTCATACAGCTTTCGCATTTTAATGTCCAGTATGGTCTGTTATTTGTTAATTTAATTGCATTAACCGGACATTCTTTAACGCAGAGGTTACAATTATCACATTTATAAGAAGCATAAAATGATTTTGCAAAAGCATATCTTCCAATTAAATAATAAAGAAATGAAATAGGAGCTATCAGCAAATCTTGAACAATATCTTTCGATGCCGCAAAATCTTTCATTCCAGAAAATATTTTATCTGCATGATTTTTCACTTTATTATAATTAACTCGGTGTAGATATTTTACAGTTTTTTCTCTGTAAGACGGATGAATTGAAATCCAGTTTGAAGGCATATCAAAAGGAATTTCTCCTTTTATTTTATATCCTTTGCCTCTTAGAATTATAGATGCTAATATAAAAGCGATTCCGGTTAAACCGGGTGTAACTAACTTGCCGATTCTTCCTCCAGCTCTGGTGTTCATCAATATTACATCATTAGTTTTTTTTGGAAGATGTCTAATAAAATCAATTGTAATTTTTGGATAATTAAAGCCATGTATTGGTGAGATGATAATTATTAAGGAATTTGATTTTACTGTAATATGATTTGGATCAATTTTAGATATATCATGAAGTTTATATGAAATATTATTATTCTCAGCACATTCCCCAAACCACATTGCAATTTTTCTTGCATTTCCGGTTCCAGTAAAATAAAATATCTCTAAATCTTTGATCATCACTAAACTGCATAATTTTATAGAGTAAATTAATCAATTAATACAATGTAAATCACCAGTAAAATTATTCTTATTATTTATCACTTTGAATCCTATAAAATAATTTTCTTTTGCAATTACCCAAGTAAATAAAAGATTTTAGTTATGACTCAGTACTCATAACTAATTCGGTATGCCCCGTATTGACATCGATCTGTTCTTTTTTAATTTTAAAACCATTATTTAAGTAAAATCTGCAGCTTGATTCATTAGCTTTATAAACTGTAAGAATCAAAAAATCCCGCTGATTTTTAGCATGTTTAAGAAGCTCTTTACCAATTCCTTTCCCTTGAAATTCCGGTTCTACAAATAGTGCTGCTAACTTATTATCAAAAAGCGCATAAAAGCCGGTAATGAGATTATTTTGATCGTAAACAAAAATTTCAGATGCCGGTAAGTAAACTTTCCTCATTTGTTCAACTTGAGATTCCCAAAAATTTGATTCTATAAAATTGTGAGCTTTAATTGAAGCTGAGAGCCAAATTTTAAGAATAGCATCTATATCTCTATTTTCACTTTTTCTAATCATTTCTATTATAATATGTAATTAGGTCGAGAAATTCATCTCGACCTTAATTTCTAAATAAATTTCGAAAATATAATTATTCTATTCCAATCACAGCAATCTGCATTTCTAATTTAGTTTCTCCTTCAAACCAAAACCTAATTTTATCTAATTTTTCAATATTTAATTCCGGCGAACCAATTTTCTGAAAATATCTTAAATTAATCGATAATTTTAACCAGCCATTTTCGTTTTTCTCTTCTATGAATGCATTCGTTCCAAAATCTAATTTAATGGTATAGTAATTATTCTTTCTATCTAAGACATAATTAGAATTCACATCCTCACTATCCATTTTGCCGTTTCCTTCCGTAAAATTAATTCTATCATTTACTGCTTCACTGTAATTATCATTACTTGGGTCTTGATTGGATGCATCGAAACCATTTTCATTTTCATTTTTAAGTCCATCAAGCCCAGTATCTTCTCCATTGTTAAAAATTTCGTTATAATTTTTGTCTTCGCTGTTTAGCTTACCATCACTATTAATATCTTCTGAAATTTCTCCTAAATCTATATTTAGATTTATTTTGCTGTAATCACCTTCTAAATGAATCCACATGCTTAAAAACTGGTTTTCAATCTCGCTCTTTATTTTGTCATTAAACATTAAAGATGAAGTTATACCACCCCAGCTTGAATCAGATTTTTTATAATTATCATTATTGTTATAGCATCCCCTCACAGATGGATCATAAACTAAATTCAATACTTCAATTTCATTTTCAAAGTTTTGGTTTCCAATTTCTAAATCCGCTGAATTAATAAGTGTATTATACCAATAGAGATTACCTCTTTGCTTTTGCAAATCAATTTCGTTAATTCCAATTTGATTTTTTATTGAAATAGGAACACTAGAATGTGTCCATCTATCGGCGGTTTGATAAGAAGCTGAAATTCCCAAATTTGGATTATAGTTAGAATCCGATACATCGCATGATACTAATAAAATTAATAAAGAAACCGCAGAACAATCAAATAACCTTTTCATTTTACTACCTCATATAATTTATGGAAAAAGGGTATCGAACATTCATGAACCTCCAAGATTTTTTTAATTCAACGTCGTTTTTGCAATTAACATCTACATCAAACAAATGCTAGATTAATTTGAAAAATAATAATCTTTAAACTAATGAGTAACTTCCTTTATCACTTCAACTGTATCTTTATAATTTGAAAAACTTATTCTCAGGAGATTTTCAGATTCTTCTGCAGTAATCCAATCATATAAAGTTACTTTTTTATAAGTCGTTGTTAGAGTCGTTCCGCATTCCCCCATTAACACGTATTCAAATTCTGTTTCTGATTTATTGCTCATTAAGTGGAGACCGTATTCAATAACTCCCCAGCTTACAGCTTCAATTTTCAATGAATCCTCTGATATCTTTATTCCTCTTAAGGAAATATAACTGGTATCATTATCATTCCCCTTTTCAACAAAAAATTCAGGAAATGATAACTGCGGTTTTTCGGTTTGGGGTGAAGTGCTGTTTTCACTGCATCCATAAAAGGAAATAATTAAGAAAATACAACATAACACAAAATTAGATCTAAAAGATTTTGATAAGTTTTTAGCAGTTTTCATTTTATCTTCTCTTTTCAATTTGAATAAAATTAATATCAGCTTTTTATTAAATCTATGTATTCTTTTCTACCATACATATATTTTATAATGTTTATGTAAAAAATAATTGTCAATTGACTCAATATGAATTCTGAGAAATCACAAAACAGAACATATTATTTATTATCGAACTAAAATCTATATTAATTAATTTGATTAATATTTACAGTAGAACATAAGACATAATTGTATCATTTACAATTCGTTTCCTAAGTTCTGTTTATATTAGAAATAAAATTGCAATGATATTTCGGAAAGATATAAAAGGTCATTTCGTTCTTCTTGATTAACCAAACGAAGATTTAGCTGAAATGGAGAAATCTTAGAATTTGATTAGATTTCTCAGTCGATACTCTCCTTCGAAAAGACAATATGCTGTTTAATTTTGAGGTTTCAAAAACAAGGCAAGTGTAATTGGGATATATTTCAATCCTTAAGAATCATTGAATGAATTCACTTTTTGATTTATTCAATAAGAGACAGCTGCTATAATAAAATCTTAAAATGAAACTTAATTGCTTTCTGTATATTTCTTGAAATTATTTAATATTGACTGCCATCCATCTCTTTGGAGTTCTATAGAATTTTCTGATTCAGCATCGAATAGAACAATTACTTCAGTTTTATTTTCAAGATCATTAAATTCAACATTTACTTCACGATTATCAGTCATTGTATAAGTGAACTTTTTATTTGGAATTATTTCATTATATGAAGCTTCGAAATCAAAACCAAAACTTCCATCTTTTGCTTCCATTCTTGCAATATATTTTCCGCCAACAACCATATCATTTTTTGCCCAAGGACATTTCCAATCATCAGTTGCAAAATTCCAATTAACTATATGCATTGGACTGGTATAATATTCCCAGACTTTTTTTACATCTGCTGCTATAACTGCATCTATTTTAATTTTATTCATATCGATAACTTATTTTGGTAATTGATTAATATCTGTAAACATTACTTCCCATTGATGTCCATCCAAATCTGCAAAGCTGTCATAATACATCCAGCCATGATCTGTACTTTCTCTGTAACGGATTCCTCCATTTTCAAGAGCAATCTTTACAATTTCATCAACTTTTTCTCTACTGTCAACTTCAATGGCATTTAACACTTGAGTAGTTGAGTTGTCAGAAATTGGTCTATTTGTGAAAGTACTGAAAAACTCTTGTCTTAAAAGCATTGCATAAATAAGTCCTTCATTTAAAACCAAACAAAGAGCCTTTTCATCAGAAAATTGGGGGTTGAATGAAAAGCCAAGCTTTGTCCAAAAGTCCTTTGTTTTATTTATATCTTTTATCGGAAGGTTAACATATATCGATTTGACTTTCATTTTGAGCCTAATATTTTGTTATAAAAATTACAGAGCATTTGTCTTATTTTATGATTTTAATTTACTAAAATTTCTTAATAGTCATATTATTTTTATTAAATAATGACTTACCGAAACGACTATTTTTATTCAAGTTGAATTCTAAAGAAATTATTACTTAATAAGACCATACAATAGTACTTGATCACTTATTATTTGCAATAAGCTAAACCCTTTAGTGATCCCCTAAATCATCTGCTTACATAATATGATTCAGCTCCATTATGATATTTAAAAACAGTATCATATCTGCGGTCACAGAAAATTGTTATTTTACCTAGATTCAAGTGCATCCCGATCGTAACAAAGACTTCTTCGCCCTTTAGGACTTTCTGCTGAACAATCGACGAAAATAAATTCACCTGTTTTGGAATCTTGACCAATAACATCCGGTTCTCCCCCCGTTATTTCCATATCATTCAGCACTTTTAATTTCTCTGAATCTGATTTCAGCTTTGCTTCTATTTTCTCCCATTGCAGATTCTTGTGTCGTTCCATATTATTTTCAAAACGGGTTTTCAAAGTTTGTAAAATTTCTTTGGATTGTTTTGCAGTATGTTCATTGTTACTACTGTTTATATTGCTCATTCAATTTTTCTCCATTTAATACATTTTTGGGAAATAAGTTCTTGTTTTTCTCCGAATATATTAAATGATTTTTATTTCTGCTAAGTTGTTAACAGAACTAGTATTCTATTGCGGAAGTCTGCGTGGATATAGCAGACTTCCTTTTCTTCAATTAAATATTATTTATTTATGATTTTATTCTGCAGATCGTAGATAAAATACTTATTTGTATCAATTCCGTTTACAGTATTATAATAATATATGATGTTCACCAAAATAAATGTAGGCCATTCATATTAAATGAAATAAAGAGAAAAATAGCATATAATTTCAGCATCTAAACCTAAGCTCAATAAACACTTTTCATGTAAAATTACAACACGATAATTGTTGATACTCGTAAAAAACAAAAAAAATCAAATTTCCTATAAACTTCTACTAATCATCCTAAAAAGCCAAACAACTTGATTCCTCGCTTTAGCTAATGGTTTGTTAGTTGTTATTGTATAGTCTTTATATTGTTTTCTATTGATTAAAATACCCTTCGTAATCTGTCTTAATAAATGTGTCTTTATTGAAAATTAAAAAACCATCATCCTTACAAATAATAATTTTTTTTCCGATTATTTCATCTCTATACCATATTTCATTTCCATTCGAATTTAGTTTAAATAATGCTTGATTAGAACATACAACTAATTCATTATTGTCAATTGCTTGATGGTCATTATAATCGTTGACATAAAAACTATTAAAATAATTTCCTTCACTGTCTAAAATTGCAATATAATTATCATCACGATAATATGACCAAACAATATTTTCATTTTCGCTTAAAGATGAGCTCAAACTTGGACTTCCTATATCCGAAAATGTAGTCCATAAAGGCTCACCAGTTTCAGATATTTTGCTGGCATATGCAATCGGGAAAACTCCTTCTGTAGATGTACCTGAAAGAACTACAGTCCCATCAGTTCGATAATGAATTGAGGTGATCATGTTATACCGACCAGATTCCATGTAATTTGTAAGTAGCGAATCACCATTCTCACCTAATTTAATTATCCATGGAGTTGTATGAATATCTCTCCCGTCATTTAAGAAAAGCCAGGTTGCACCTGCACACAAAATATCTCCCTCAGCGGTTAAATCCACAGAAGTTATACCACTTACATTATGAAAGTAATCTTTATTCCACATAACATCTCCATTTTCATTAGTTTTGTAAATCCTTAGTCTAAATGCTACACGACCCACAGCAACAAAATCGCCATCTTTTGTTTCTTTTACTGATACCGTATTTATTGAATATCCCTTCCGCCAAATTAATTCGCCAAACCTATTCAATCTCAACAAACCATTATCTGTTGCGACAACAAATCCACTATCCGAAGTTTCTTCAACATAATTTATTTCTATATCATTGAAAGTATTTCTAAATGTAATTGCACTGGAAAATTTACCACTCTCACTCCATTCTCCAGGATTGCCATCTGTCTTTATTGCTCTAACTCTCCAAAACATATTTGCAGATTTTATTATTTGTTTACCATCAACTTGATAGCATGTATCGGCTGTAATCTCATCTATTATATTACTTGTAAAACTCGAATCGCTAGATATCATAAATTCGTATTTTTTTACATTCAATATCTTCGCCCATCTAAACTTAATTTTATTCTCAACATATTCCCCTTCAATTGGAGCTAAAAGTATTGGTGCTATATTAATATTTGGTATAATATCTGGTGTAATATCAACAGTTGGTGAAGTTACTCTGTCTTGACAAGATTCAATGCCCAACAATAAAATTAAAAATAATATTATTCTTTTCATGATAATAGTCCCCTTGAAATTAAATTATAGTGCCGCAGCAAAGCCCTACGCTTCCAATCTGCAAACTAGCTTTAATGAACTGTATTTATATTTTTAAATACCAATGATTATTTTATTTAGCAATCATTGGTTGATCCAATTTTAATTAACAACCTATTTTTGAACTACTATTTTACTTTACATAACTATATTTTTACATAATTACAACATTTTAAAGTGATCTGCTTGCGCTGCTAGTTAGACTTTATTTATTTACAATTCTACTCTGCAGATCGTAGATAAAATACTTAGTTGTATCAATTCCGTTTACTGTATAATAAAAAAGCTTATGTCTAATTAATCCGATGTTTTCAGCAAAATACATAATATGGATTATTGGGATTAACTTCAAAATTATGATTTACGTATGCGTAGCAACTGTAATTTTCATTTCCAATTAATATGTTTTGCTTATTTACTGTTATGCTCAGAATACTATCTGTTCCGGAAATTTGATATTGATATGTTTCATTATCATTTGCCGGATACTTAAAAAAGAAAGGAGAAATGAATCCTTGTGTTGAATCATAAGCTGATAAAAACAAACCATCCGATTGCTGTTTCGCTAAGTAATATCCGCTGCCAAATCCAGTGGTTTCAATTAAATAGTATTCTTCCGATTCTACAATAACTTTTCTATTAATCTCCCAAACTGCTGCACCTAATGAATTTAATGTTTCATTATAAAGTTTATAATTCCACATATTACCCTCAGCTAACGGAAGTATTGTTTTTGTTGATTCATTAATTGGTTCTGTGCTTTTCTCATTACATGCAGTTATAAAGGAAAGTAAAATAATAACGAAGAACAAAAAAATTGCTTTAGACATTTCAACTCCACTTTAATTAGTTAATTGATTATTACTTCGATATTTCGAAGCGGTAACAATCAGTTCAATTAACCTCCATAATTTGTTATGACTAACAGTGCAGAAAATAAATCGTCGATCAATTCTTTTTATCCTAAAGTGAAAGGATAATTACTGTAAATATTAAACAAACAACTCTATTAATTAAAATCAAATTAATATATTTACATATAGTGAATATCTTCTAAAAGCATTTTTTCAAAACAACGTACACGATTTACGACCTTCAATAAGAATACTACATGTTAAATTACAACCAACTATGAAAAGAATATTAAACTAAAATTTATTTTAATAACGTTAAATAAAATACACACTTGTTTATCAGCTAGTTTACAAATCTTTTTAAACTCAACCCATATTTATATTAATAATATTCAATGCTGTTATACTCGCACCATTCTATTGCAATTTCTTTAAGAGCCTCGTCTTTGAATTTATACCATTCATCAGTAATACCGTAATTATGAATGTTGCTCTTAAATCTTTGAAAAGCCCCCTTCCCTTTTATTGAAGAATACATAATTTCTCTAAGCTCTTCATTATCAAGTGAAATACAAAACTTTTCCATAATAGAGTATTCATTAATATCATACTTATTAGGCAATGGAATATAATTATCAGGGTTACTTTGTATATCTTTTGCAATTGGGATTAACTCTTTCTCCCATTCCGGAATAAAATCATCTTCCATTTTAAACTCTATAAAACTTTCAACTTCATCGGGAATCAAATGAATCTCACCGGTATTCTTATTGAAATAAGATTGATTCGATTCACTTGCAAATAAAATTTGTTCGATTACATCATCAAGTTTTACTTTCATTTCAGTACCTGCTGTTAATTGGTTTTGAAATTAATAAATCTATTCTTTACAACTAAATTACTACAATCTAATAATTTCCTTAAAATATTAGTAACCAAGTAAAACAACCTATAGGGTTGCTGCGTCCTGAAAAAGGTTGACTTTTTTAATTAGTAATTATAAACATCCTCAAGATTAGATTGAATCAAAATTTTATTAATCTTAGAGTAATTTTTGTAATAAAATTTCCATTTTCTTTTAAGCTCTCTATTAATCTTATAAGCTACACTGGGTGTAAACATTTCCAAAGATCTGTGAGGTCTTTCATCATTGTAAAACTTAATAATCTGGGAGATTACTCTTTTTGATTCCTTGTAATTGCCAAAACTTATTTGTTTTTCTTCTGTAAATTCTTCTTTTATTGTTTTGTTTATTCTTTCCGCAACAGCATTTTCAAGTGAATCAGAATTTTCTCATAATATAATTTCATGTCGATTTTTATCGTAACCAATAAGACGAATAGCTTTAGGAATATATATGGTTCTGCTTATAAGATATTTCCCTTCCGGGATGAAAAATATTCCATAATTCTTTTCTCTTCTTAGTTTGTTAACAGCATATTGAAGTACTTCAAAAACATCTTATTTACCATCAGCTTTTATAATGAAATTTTCGGGAGTGAAATAAAGTGCCTCTGAATCAACCGGTTTTTTAGTATATACAGATTGAGCTATTACAGTAGCTGATGAAAAAAGAAGAATAGAAGGAATAACAAGAACTGTTTCATTAACAAAATTCCTATATATTATTATCCAATTTAATAAATCTACCAGCCAGAATTCTACCGTTAATTTGCAGTATTGGCATTGCCTTTAACAGCATGAAGCCAAACCTGAAAGAGTCTGCTTTATTATCTATTTAATTTGATTATTTAGCAGAGAACTCATGAAAGAATTCGTTCAAATCCATTAAATTGTTGAATCAAAATATCCAGCAGTTTTCGAATTTATCTAAGAAATCAAGTTCTCCTTTCATTATCGATTCATTCAAATAGCGATCATCTACTCATTTGTATATATTAGCTAATTCGATTGCTTTTCCCATATTGATATCAGGCGTGGATTCTTAATGCTTTGTCTCCAATCTATAATTTGATCACTGTGAAAACCTGGTGTATCGTTGCCGCTCGCATTTCCATCCGTAATCCTATGATATGATTCAGTATTCTTTTGATATACTCCAAATCCTCTATTGCTGTAACCTCTTCATTCCAATCAGCATGTTGAAAAATATGTACAGAGTATTGATATCAGTACCGGGAATACTTTTATAAATTTCTCTGACCAAAGCAGTTGAAAAGCCGGCTAGACAAATAATCTCAATCAGTTGAAAATAGTCTTACAAATTCAAGTGCTTCTTTTTCACCGAATTGTGCAAAAGTAAGATTTGCAAGCATAGCTACAACCACTTTTTTACTGGGATAAATCAGAAGAAAAGCCCGACCGCCAATCGAATCACCACCATGGTGATAATAAATATTGCCTTCCCTATCTTTTGCAATCCGCCAACCCAGTCCAACTCCGGTTTTATGGTTATCTGCAGTCTTCTGTGATGTAAACATAACATTGAGTGTACTATCTTTTAAATAATTATTAGTTAAAAGTGAAGAACCAAAGCGCGCCATATCTAATGAAGTTGCAAGGAAACCTCCTGCTCCCCATCTGTTACTATTATCATTAAAGGGACCCACTCTCCATCCATTTTTTGAATCTGAAGAATAAGGTTTCGCTTGAGTTGTATCTGCAGTATCATTAAAATCCGGACTTACAGAAGTCAAACCTAGTGTATCAAAAAGATTATCTTTTAAATAATGTAAAAAATTTTCTTTTGTTACACTTTCGATTACTGCACTAACTAAAACATAGCCGTATGAAGAATAATGATATTTATTTCCTGGAACAAAAAGTAATGAATCCTCTTTGAAAATTGTAAGGGATTCTTTAACGGAAGAATAATGATGGGTATTAATATACTCATCTCTGCCGTATTGTCGAATTCCGGAAAGATGCCCTAAAAGTTGTCTTGTTGTAATTGTTTTACCTTTTTCGGGAAATGATGGGACATATTTTTGTATTGGTGAATCAAGGTCAAGCAATCCTTCTTGAGATAAGCGGGCAGCAGTTGCAGCTGTAAAGAGTTTAGTCAGGCTGCCTATGCGGAATCTTGTGTCTGGTGTTACTGGTTTTTTTTCGATTATATCGGCGTAGCCAAAGCCCTTTGACCATAAAATTGTATCTCCCCTTATGATACTGATGCTAAGTCCAGGAAGGTTTTCATCAGTAAGTAATTTTTCTGCAAGTGCCTCTGCTTTACTATTCTCTTTCGATTGCGTAAAAACAGTAATATTAATTATAAGAATTATTATAGTTGTGAATAATTTATTCATTTTTATTTACCTCAGTTATTATACATTTTTGCTTAACAGTGCGGCTCCTATTACGCAGACCATAACAGCACTGCCGTAATTATTGATCAGATATCTATTTACTAAAAAACTTCTATTTACATCCACGACCAAACAGCAAATCATAAACGGTAACATAAACATTGAATTTGCACAAATACAGAAAGCGAAAACGCTGGTGCCATGAACAACTTCTTTGAAAGCAAAATATACTTAAATCAATTTACATAATTATTTCAGAAGAAGTAAACAATGAAGAATTAAGATTTTGGGGCTGTTCAAAAAACAGCTTCGTCATCACGAGCACCTGCTTTGCCGAGCAACTTGAGGCAGGAAGCGAAGTGACTCAATTTCGAGTTGAATTCAACAGATTTCCTTCCTGCCGGAGGGCATGCTTCAGCAAAAACCGCTTCGCAATTACAATTTTACTCTTTTAATACAGATCCCGATCCATTAGGATTTTAGAATAGTAAAAAGCAGTTCTATTTTGAAAAGGGATTTTATCCTATGTGTTTTATTGCCGATATCATTACCATATCATTTGATTCTAAATTTAATACTTTCCTTTTATCTTAATTAAAGTATGACCTCGATAATTTCTAATTGATTCACAGTAATCCTTATGCTTGCTTAATCACTAATCATCATCAAATACAAATAATAGTATTTATTTTAGTTATTTTATTAACTAAAGCTGTGTTTTAGTGATTTTCATGGTTTGAATCTTGTGAATCATTATTAACCGGGTGACCATGTCCCATTTTTTTGTTGCTTCGTATATACCTTCTGCAAAGTGAAAATACTCAACATATGCTTTTACAAACTCCTGACCGGCAGCAACATTATTGACATCATAGTTTTTCAATTCCATTACTTTCTTAAACCGAGATTGTAATCCATCGGTTACTTCATCATTTAACAAATTTAATAACTCTTGATCCGATCCGGTTTCAATTGCTTTATCAGCGGCAGGTATAGCGGGACCTAAATCTCTTCCGGCAGGCTTTAAACCGCTATACGATGCTCCTTCTCCAGCCCTATGTAAACGTACAAGAGTTTCGAAAAAGAATCTATCGGCAAGTGTTTGAGCATCGTCATTTAATTTCCTAACACTTAAAGTGTGATTAAAAACATGCGTGATATGTTCTATATTTTCTGCCTTAACCCATATTAAAACTAGATTTACATTTTCTGTTTCTAATGCTTTTTTAGCAGCAATAACAACCGGCCCATCCAAACCATCACAGTGTGCAAAGTTATTTTGAAAAAAGATACTCAAACCTAATATTAGTAATAAAATTATAGATGATTTTTTCTGTTTCATTTTATATCTCCCATTAATTTTAGAATTACAAAAAATTTTGAGAGAAATATAAACACTGAACACGCGTTCTAAAATGATATAGATTAGTTTATTACCACTTTGTTAAAGGGAGTTAACGTTTGCAATGAAGGTTTAGAATAAGACTTAAACTTTAAAACAATTTCATGAATAATTTTCTGGATAGATTATATTTTTTTTTCTAATTCACTAATATTAGTAATTACAGTCCATTTTCTACCGGTTTTAATCAACCCTAGATCTTTAAATTTGCTTATAATCCGACTAGCAGTTTCAGGGGTTGTGCCAGTCATACCAGCAATGTCATATCTTGTTAACGGGATCTGAATTAATAATCCAAGCTCATTTTTGATACCAAGTTTTTCACCTAGTTTGAGAATTGTATAAGCAATACGGTTTTCTACAGTATTAGCACTAAGTTGTTTTATCCTTTCTTGGGATTCATTCAATCGCTTTGACATAATATCTAAGACCTTTAGTGAAGCTGTTGGATATTTTTCTAAGATGTTTCTAAATTGTTCTGAGTTTATTTTCATTATACAAGAAGATACTTGAGCAATTGCAGTTTCAACATAAAAGGTCTCTCCAGAAGGATCAATATTACCAAAAAATTCTCCTTGCTTTAAAATATCTGTCAAAATTTCTTTCCCATCTAAATTTTGCTTTATTAGTTTTACACTACCTGACGCAACCACACAAAGTCTTGTTGATCTTTCCCCTTCTCTATAGATTATATCACCAAGATCATATTTAGTATCACTGAATACTTTATTAACATTATGCATTTCCTTATGTGAAAGGTTTCTGAAAAAAGGAAGAGCATGTAATAATTCCATTCTATAATCAAATGTGCACAATTTGGCTTTCGTATCTGTCAATTTCAAAGGTGTTTTTCTTGTAGTTTTCATAATAAATCATAATTTAACGAATTATACATTTGCATTCTAATAATTAGTTCCGAGTCAGTTGTTTCCTTAGATCTATTTACCGCAGGCAGTAGCATAAAGGAATTAAATATTTTGGTCGCTTTAAATCTAGGATACGACAGTTTACCCAGTACCTTTTTGTATGGACTAACCTGTATGATAAATCGGTTGGAATATTTTTAAAAGTACTAAAAAAACAGTATCAATTCCTCAACCGGGTATAAAACTTAAAAACTTGGATAAATACATGTCCTATAAGGAAAGTTTTTGATCAGAATGGATAAGTACATATAATTTGTATTTCTTATCTTTACTGACCTGACCGCAAAAAGTCAAACTTGTACACCCTTGGCATAAAAGTAAAATAATGAAATACTAACATACTTGTGTACCACGGCGAAAACAAGCAAAACAACTTTGTTACTCTTTTCAGCCAATTATTACTCAGTGGTTATTGGCATTTTCGGGTTATACCATTTCAGTCTTTTTTTAATACTAAGTCGGCGTTATTTCATTAACAAGCATGTCCAAGTATTTATCAAATCGTCTCTGTCGGGTTACTGGCTTCTTAGCGCTAATCAAACCGTGAGCAATTACATAACGATTTGATTTAGTGAGCGTTTCAAAAAACGCTTTCGCATTCGGAAAATGATCCAGTGCTGCTAAAAAATCCGCAGGCACATCCATTTCACTTGCAACATAGGATTTCTCCCATCTTCCATCTACTTTAGCTGCCCGAACGTGCACGAGTCCCGATTCTTGCATTCGACCTTCTCTTATAAGACGTTCCACATGATCTCTATTCCTTTTTGACCAATTGCTTTGTGCTTTTCTTGGAGTGATTCGCTGTAGATAGGCTTTCTCATCGATTGATTTCTTTACACCATCAATCCATCCCCAGCACAACGATTCAATTACAACTTCATCCCAAGTTACACTAGCAATTTTAGTTTTTTTCTTGAATATCTTAATCCACAGCTCAGTTTCACTGGAATGATTAGTCTCAAACCACCTTTCAAGATCTTTCGGTGTTTTGAAGGTCATAATTTTCGTTGGATCAGCTTCAGGCATAAACAAGATTCCCGAACTTTCTGTTTATAAAATTCCGCCGACCGTAACGACGGTCAAATTGAGTCCCCCATAAAGTTATTGTCTTTTCCAAAGGAATGCCTTTAACATATTCAAAAAGTAAATGACCACTAAAATATTATCCAATTATATAAAATTCAAATCAACTCCTTTTTAACTCAAATTCAGCATTTTCCAATAGTGGTCATTGGGATTTTCTGGTTATATGGTTATTATTATTTTATTGCACTTAGCATAATTATGATATAATTTTGATACATAATTAGGAGATTAAAATTATGTCAATTATAAAACCAATTTCTGATCTACGAAATAAATCAAATGAAATTTCTAAATTAGCTCACAATGCCAACGAACCTATTTTTATAACAAAAAATGGCGAAGGCGATTTAGTTGTTATGTCTATGGCTCATTATTCAAAACTGCAAGTAAAACTTGATTTACTTGGGAAATTATCTGTGGCACAAAACCAAAAAGCAGATGGTGATAAAGGTAGAACTTTAAAACAAGTTATGACAAACATTAGAGCTACAATTAATGCCAACAAATAAATTCCAAATTCGACTTCTTAAAATTGCAGAAGAAGATTTTACAGAAATCGTTTCATTTATCGCAGATGAAAATCCGACTGCCGCTGAAGCAAACGCAGACAAAATTGAAAAGAACTTAGAGCTTCTTTCTGAAAACCCAAAACTTGGAAGAATTCCAAGAGATGAAGAAATCAGAAATCTTGGTTACAGATATGTAATTGTTCAAAACTATATTATATTTTACACAATTGAACAAAGAACGATTTTCATTCACCGAATTTTACACGACGCTAGAAACTATAAGTCACTTCTATAATTTCAAAAACCACGTAACGATTTTGTGCATAAGCCGTCCGCCCCGAAAAGCGATGACAAACAGACAACGAATATTTATTCCGCCGCGGCGGATTGTAGCCGTACGTAAATTGCACAATACGGACGGCGATCTCACTTACATTTACAACAAAAATAAAACAACATTTTTTAACAAAAACTACAAACCCAAAAATTTGAAAATTGCCAAATCGCAATAAGCGGTCGGCTTGATGGGCTGGTTAGGCAATTTTTTATACTATGGAATTAAGTTTATTATTTTCTCTTCCGAATAAAAATTTGATGATATCTTACTATTCGTATTATTAAAATATGAGAGATTCCTTGATACTAATTTTAGATGCAAAGTCTTCGTCGAATCTGTTAACCATCCAAAACTACTCGATGGAATTATTAATTCACCATCTGAGATATTAATTAAATTATAGCTGATCTGTTGAGGACCAATTGAATTTATATACCAGAATTCTAGAAAAAATCTATCTTGAATACTGCTTAAATCCCACTTAACAATTAAGTCTTTATTTCGTTCTTGTGTTTCGGGCAATGATAAAAAGATTGGAATCTTATTTTGTGTCTTAATTGAATTTGTAATTCTTTCTCCATTTGAGAGAAATATCTCAATTTCATAATAAGTATCCGGATTAATATTAAGTGAACTTGATTTATAGTCTAGAGATTCTTTGGAAAAATTTAGTTCAATTCCATTGATTTTTATAATTCCGTTTTTAATTGATATTTTTTCATAATCAGATTTATCAGTTAGATTGACAACAACATTTGAGGATGTACTATCTTCCGATATTTTTATTCTTTCAATAGTAGCATCTATAATTAAACTAGAAGCATCTAAAATATATCTTTCATAAAATGTTTTTTCATTATTATCTACGGAATTATCACAACTGTAGAATACCAATGAAAGAAGAACCGATATTATTATTTGTTTTTTCATTTTAGTGAATTGCCTAACGGCGTTGCAAATAACCCGTCCGCCATTAATTACTATTTTATTTAACAACGAATTTAGTTAACACCAAACCATACTTAAATTTCATAGCAAGTATGGTTTGGATTTACTTTGCTTAACAGAATATCTTAGAACAACAATTTTAATTGACACATAACTTTTTAAGTAACTCGACTCGGCTGCATCTTTGATGCGGTCGGGTTGAGTTGCTGGTTATGTGTTTTGTTATTTTTATAAATCATCTGGAAATTTAATTAGCATATATTGTTCAATATCATATTCCAATTTGAGTTTGCTTCCTAGAAGTATCCATTTATCGATAATGGAAAGATTATTTTCTTCTTCAGTGAAAGCCCCAAAATATTCATTATGTAATTCTGTTAACATTTTTAGAGATTCTTCTATATTCATTAACTGTGCAGATGGTTTGCCGCCGTGAAATCCCAAGAAATCATAAATAAATTGTCCTAAAGATTTCGGCCCTTCCACCATTACAGGAGAATGAAAGCATGTTTCTTCCCCCGTTTCTAAGTAACTATATTTGTGTTTATATGTTGTTACCTTTTGATAAGGAGGGATAGCAATATGCTCATTTAAAATGGGGAATTTATTGAATTTTATTTCACCGTTTTGGGTATATAGATTAAATTCAGTCTCTATGAATGGATGATTAATAAATATGTTCCAAGGACGCCAATTTAACAAGGAACTTAAATGTACAGCTAATAAATATGCGGAACGATTTAAAAACAAAGGCGCTGCATAAATGGCATCTCCAGTTCCATTATTTTTAAGTTTAGTCCTTAGGTCAAGTAAAATATTGTGTTGATAATCTTTATGAGTCTTATCTTTTTTCCTAAGCTCAAAAAAAAGAACCCTTGGACTATTATTTAATTTTAGATTTTTACGCTCTTTTAAAAATTTTGCTCTAGTAAAATCAGGATAAGCGAAAGAGCGTTTAAATTGTATATATAATGGCGACAATGATTCTATTTTTACATCTGCTCCAAAAATTCTCTCTTCTTTTTTTGATAATGGTATCATTGCAAGTGGAGCTCTTGGAAATCGTAAAATTGTCAACATAAGTTGAACCATAAATGCAACCATATCTTCGGTAAAGTCTGGAATAATTTTATTAGATTTTGCCATACTGCCATCTTTCTTGGATTAAATAAAATTTATAAATATGATTTTGTAAACACATAACGATTTCTATCTTTCACACCTGATAAAAACAAACTGAATAAATGGACATATTTTAAGTGTGTCTCTCCTTTTGATGTCATATTTTTTTGTGTCAACTAAAAAATAAGGAGTCAATCAAATGAACTCAAAACGTATCAAAGAGAAGAGACACTTTATATCAGACAAAATAATTATTGGAATCGATCCGGCAAAGCGTAATCATCAAGCAATGATAATTAATGAACTTGGAATTCCATTCTGCAAATCATTCAATTTTAATAATAGTTATTCGGGCTATAATGAAGATCTTTGGAAAAAACTTAAGACTGTTCTTAAAGAGATTGATCCGCAAAAAGTTGTCTTTGCAGTCGAGATATCAATCAACTTATGGCAAAAACTCTGTCATTTTCTTCACAGAAAAGGGTTTACAGTTTTAATGGTAAGTCCACTATATACAAAGCATGAACGTCCAAAAATGGATAACACATATTCTAAAACTGATCCGAAAGATGCACTTGCTATTGCAAACTGTGCCCGCCAAGGATACTTCAATTTTTACAGAGAATATTCCAACTCATCTGAGGCAATGCATAGACTAAGTATAACTTATGATAAGTTGAAAAAACACATGACTCAAATAAAACAAAGGATTCGCTCTCAAGTAGAACTCATCTTTCCGGAACTGCCTATTGCTGTTGATATCGATACAGATACAGCAAGAGAACTTCTTAGGCGTTATCTATCACCAGAAGAATTTATAAATATGAATATTTACTCAGAAACAACCATCATTGAAAAAGTATCTCAAAGACAGCATGGACTAAAAACATTAAAAAGAATACAAGAAGTTGCTGCTAATAGCATAGGCATAACAGTCTCAGATGATTTACTCTTTGCAGAAAAACTTACAATGTTCAATTGGCTAAATCAATATCAGTTACTAAAAGAACAAATGAAGTTAGTCCTTGATAAACTCATTGAGATTGCTGAGGAATCACCAATGTTTGCAATATTAACAAGCTTAAAGGGAATATCGGGTATAACAGCATCAAGATTTATAGCCGAGTTAAGAGATCCTAAGTTATTTACAAACTACAAACAAATAGAAACCTTTGCCGGAATGAGTCTGAAGTTATCACAATCTGGTAAGTTCACTGGTTACCGCAGAATAACCCACATAGGAAATCATCGTCTTCGAGCTATAATTTATACGATGGCAGAAGAAACCAAGAACCATATTCCGGAAATAAGAATACGCTATCTAAAACGACAAATGAAACAATCCCGTTATAAAAAGAATGTTGTTGCCTCTGCATCCAATATGTTAAAGCTGATTATGTCAATGTTCAAGGATAACCATATTTATAAGTATAAAGAAGAATCCTTAGAAGAGCTAAAACAACTGGATATAAAGTATAAAGAATTTAAGAACAAGAAGAAGTTGAAAAAATCGGCATAAGTAAATAATCCAAATTGTTCTTTCACATATTATTTATGAAACATTAAGAGGTGCTTAAGACAAAAGAGCAAAGCAGACTCTTGAAGCTTTTCTTTAGTTCCGGGTGAGCTGTTCGCTTAGCTGCATAAAAGGATCAATAAAATTATTAGATCGCTTTGAATAACGGATAAGACAGTTTGCCCGGTTCCTCTTGGAGCGAATTAGAAAATTTGTATAAATACAGTGACATGAACCGTATTGACGGAAGTAAGACAAGCTCAATAGGAACCAAATAATCCGGGTAAAACCTCAGCCGGAAATAAAACTCAAAAGCTTAAAGGGTGATCTATGCTCATTGGGATAAATATATGTCCTTCAGCTATTGTTTTTTATCAGAATGTCAAAGAACATTTATTTTGTTAATCTATTTTTTACTTGTTTTGTAGCAAGTAGGCGTTG
>PAAX01000035.1 GCA_002698995.1 Ignavibacteriota bacterium
GTTGACACAAAAAAATATGACATCAAAAGGAGAGACACACTTAAAATATGTCCATTTATTCAGTTTGTTTTTATCAGGTGTGAAAGATAGAAATCGTTAGCTTGCAATAATATGAGGTCACAATGAATGTAGCAAACTTTAAAGTTGATACAAAATTAGCTTCAATATTAGGCGAAAATTACAGATCAACTGAATATGCAATTAAAGAGTTAATTGATAATTCTTGGGATGCTGATTCAGATAATGTTAATATAACATTGCCGGAACCTCTTACAAAAGAGCCTTTAGTTATAATTGACGATGGTTCTGGTATGACAGAAAAAGAAATAAAGAATGAATATCTGGTAATCGCGAATAGTCGATATTCTCGCAAAGGTGAAAGAAGTCCACTTAAGAAAAGAATTATTAAAGGTAGGAAAGGGATTGGAAAATTTGCTGGTCTTGTCGTGGCAAACGAAATGATACTTATTTCTAAAGCTCGTGGTAAAAAGACAACTTTGAGAATTATAAAAGAAGATTTGCTCAAATCAAAAAAAGACTTAGAAAGAGTTGATCTTCCAATCACGGTTGAAGATTGTTCATTCGAAGATAAAGGAACTACCATTATACTTAATGAATTGAATGAAAATTTTTCATTTCCTGACGAAGAGACTCTAAAACAATTATTAATTATTGAATATGGGCGAAAGGACGACTTTAGTATAAAAGTTAATGATGTTTTATTGGATGTTGACGATATTCCGGGTGAAACTATCCAAACATCCGCAACATTAAATTCAATTGGTAATTATAGCGCGAAATTCACAATATCGACAAGTAAAAAGAAATTGCGTCAGCCTGGTCTTGCTGTTCGTGTAAATGGTAAAATCATTGGCAAGCCCACTTTTTTAGGTTTAGAAAATGATGAAGTGATTCCTAAAAAACTTTTACATAAAGTCTATGGTGAAATTGAAGCTAATGGATTAGAGGGAGATGTTACAGCTGATTGGGGGGCAATAATTGAGAATAGTATTGGCTACAAAGAGTTGATTGATGTAATCGCTCCTCAGATTAAGGATGCACTTTCAAAAACATACCAAAAAGAAATATCCCTCCAACAAGCTAGGTTACAAAAGAAAATAAATAGCGAACTTTCACGTCTTCCCGAACATAAAAGAAATTTTGCACAAAAATCATTAGACAAAATTCTTCGGAAATTCTATGACGAAAGTGAAGACAAAATAAACACAATAATATCAGTAGTCTTGGACGCATTCGAGAAAGATGAATATTGGGTTGTCTTAAATGAAATTGATGATGCTGAAGATAGTGAAATAAATGATTTTGCAAATGCGCTTTATGAATTTGGAATAGCTGAATTATCTTTAATTAGCCAACAAGCTAGTAGTCGAATAAGATTCCTTAAATATCTTCAAAAACTGATTGATAATCCTAATACCCTTGAAAAAGACGTTCACAAAGCTTTTGAAAAAAATTTATGGGTTTTAGGACATGAGTATTCACTGATGACTTCTAACGAATCATTAAATAGCATAATTAAAAACTATACAGATAAGAAATATACTGGTGAAAGAGCAAACAAAAGACCTGACCTACTTCTTAATCAGAATATTTTCAATAAATATTTGCTGATTGAATTTAAGCGACCATCACATACTATTGTTCGAGATGACGAGAACCAAGCAGAGAAATATCGAGATGACTTGAATGAATTCATACACAATGAAATAGAAATATTTGTGATTGGTGGAAAAGTCGACAGTAAAATTGATAGTAAATACACTCAAGAATCTATCAAGTTGCTTAGTTTTTCAGAAACAGTAAGCAAAGCTATGAATCAACTTAATTGGTTGTTAGGAGAATTAAAATCGCGCAATGCAAGCTAACCAGTGTTGCAAGCGGAATGCTTCAGCCGGTCGTGACATTTGCAGTTAGGCTTGGTTTTGTTTTTATGAAGTAGGTAGTAATTAAATAACATAATCAGTAATACGTAATATAAGGTGGCGGTATCGTTTGGGCATCCGCTTAAAAACCACGCCGTTATATTGCCTAATTAATATCAGCTAATCAAATAGGGGTTGAACATGAAAAAATTAAGAATTATTAATTTATTTATATTGTTTACTCTAATTTTTGTCCTAATTCAGTGTTCTAAGGAAGAAAAGAGAGTTGCAATACTCAAATTCGTGACTCATCCTGCCCTTAATGAGCTAGAAGAAGGCTTTATTAATCGTTTTAATAAAAAAATCAGTAATGATGACGAATTAAAAAATATTATTATCGAGAAGCATAATGCTAATGCCAATCCACAAACAGCAAAAGATTTAGCGGAAGTAATAAGTCGTGAGAGTACCAAGCTAATATTGGCAATAGCAACACCAGCTGCTCAAGCAGTTTCAAGAACTCCGTCAGAAATTCCTCTAATTTATGGTGCCGTTGCTGATCCGAACGGCGCACAAATCATTCCCTCTAACAGAGCTACTGGAATTCAAAATGCCGGGTACAATATCATATATCGTGCGATTTATTTTATTAAACAAGCCTTCCCTGAATTAAAAACTATAGGAACTTTATATAATCCTTCTGAACAAAACTCAGTATTCGTTCAAGAATTAGTCAAGAAATCATGTGCTGAATTAAAAATTAACTTGGTTCAATTGCCAGTTAAAGACGCTTCAGAAGTAACTAGCATGACTCTCGATTTGGCTAAAAGAGTCGATGTAATTTATAGTGCAAATGATAATACAGTTAACTCTAAAGTTACATCGGTCATTTCAGTTTGCAATGAAAAGAAAATTCCCTTTGTTTTAGGAGATTTGAGCACGTTATCAAAGGGTGCATTCGCTGCTATTGGTCTGGAATACAAATCAATGGGCGAACAATTAGCTGATATATCATTTGATATATTAAAAGGAAATCCCATTTCAATGCACCCTCCATTGCCTGCGCCAGAACCTGAAATCTGGATAAACAGCCAAGTACAAAAGAATTTAAATATTACTATTTCAGACACTGCAAAAACACTTATTAATAAATATATAAATAACAACTGAGGCATAAGATGGAAATAATTGACAAATTACAACCATTTATGTTACCTGGCTTGATATACGGGATTGGTGCAATAGGACTAGCAATTACATTTAGATTTCTTAAATTTCCTGATTTTACTGTGCTTGGCTCTATTATGGTAGGTGGGATTGTATGTATTTATATATCCAATTTTAGCAACACAACATTAGGGCTCATTGCCGGATTTATTTCTGGCTCTATATTAGGTCTGTTTACTGGTTTTATAATCTCTGGATTGAAAATTCAATCAGTCCTTGCTAGTATAATTGTATTCACAGCTTCTTATTCAATAGCATATTCACTTACTGATACTGGTGGAGGTACAATTTCGTTTAATTTAGAAAAATACTCGATAATATCTTCTGTTTTTGACTTAAATGACATTTTATTGTTGCTCATAGTTTCACTAATGATATGCTTAGTAATCGCTTTTATTATAAGAACCAAATTTGGGAGTTTATTATTAGCTATGACCGCTTCTAAAAATTTCTTAAAATATCGCCATAGGTACAAAAATATTATACTAATTCTTACAGTTGGACTTGGGAACGGAATTGTTGGCTTAGCGGGTGCATTTCATGCTCTTAGGGATAAATCAGCTTCAGTGATTGGTCATAGTGATTTTCTTCCTATTATACTTGGTGCTTTATTTGGAGGAAATGCTATAACACTTTGGTTTACTAATAAACTACACAAGAATAGAATTGATGATGACGAACTATCTAAAAGCACAAAGAGTCCTTCAAAATTACTTCGTTTTATAGCCTCAGTCTTCTCATTTCAACGGGAAGATTCAAAAAAAATTGGCATGTTATTTTTTACATACGTTATTGGCTCTTTTTTCCTGAAAGAAATACATGGTATAGTACATTCAAAGGCTTTTATTGATATTTCATTTAATTTGTCACATTTAATCATAGCCCTTCTTATAGTATTCTCTGTTTGGTGGGCTGGTGTTGAAGAGGAGTAAAATTAGGAGAAATATATAATGCTATTCAGAAAAAATAATAAGTATAAACAATCTGTCGATCGTTCCGGAGGTTATAGAGTAGAATTAATAAATGTATATTATAAAGCAACGAAGTTTGCAAAAGATTATATCCTAAAAGATATTTCTCTTGACATTGAACCTGGTGAGTTTGTTTCTATAATTGGTAGTAATGCTGCTGGGAAAAGTTCAATACTAAAAGCTATATCTGGTGAAATAAACACATCATCCGGTAGTGTAAAAATTGGTGGAAGAATTATTACTGAACCTGTAAATCGTTTACTTGATGGTGTGGGAATTGTTCATCAATATGAAAATGTTGATTTAATTGATCACTTAAGTATTGCTCAAAATATTGCTATTAGGCAACTTTTAGGTGGAGGACATAAAGAGAAAGTTCTATCCTTAAGTAAAAAATACATGAGAGAACTTTCATCTGAAATTGGACGTATGGATGTGTTAAAACCACCCGATATAGAAAATGATGTAAAAATATTATCTGGTGGGCGCAAACAAATGTTAAATGTTGCTATTGCTATTCATTTTGAACATAAAAAGAGTCCATGTGGCTTGCTTTTACTTGACGAACACACATCTAGATTAGATCCCCAAAATGCTGAAAGCGTGATGAATTTTACTGTGTCAGAGGTAAAGAAAAACAACATTACTACTGTAATGGTTACTCATAGATATACTGATGCAGTTAATCATTCAGATAGAATTATAATTATAAAAGATGGAATAATTGCCAGAATATTAAAAGCTGGTGATTCAGATTTTAATGTTGAAAAGATAACAGAAATAATTGAGGATTAATTTCATGCATAAAATTGCAATCATTGGCACTGGCAGATTAGGTACAAGATTAGCAGAACAATTCATTCTAGATAATACGTGCTCTGAATTATACCTATGGAATAGATCCCAAGATAAATTAGATGGTACAATCTTATCTTTAAACTTATGGAAAAGTATTCTAAAATCTGAANCGAAGATCGATAAATTAAATTGGGCTCAATTTAATAATCTCGATGCCGTTGTTATTGCTATAAAAGAAAGATATGACCCCCGTATTTTGAATACTAATACATTACCAGATTGGCTACCTAAAAATATGCGCTATGTTGGTATTTTTAACGATTTCCCAATTTTAAGAGAAATTTGCAACTTACTTATAAACTTCAAGGGTAAGGTGATTATTCTAACAAATCCTGTTGACATTATGACTTCCTTAGCAAAAAGATGGCTAAAAAATAGTACTGTAATTGGTCTTGGCACAACATTAGATTCTGCACGCCTCACTTACTACTTAAATAAATTATATAGTATTAAAGTTGACTATAGCAAAGTGCTTTTATTTGGCGAGCATGGAGCTGATCTATTTCCAATTTATGAATATTGGGACAACAGCTTAATCAAAATGATTGATAAAACTGAAATTCAAAGGATAATTAAAGAGGTACAAAAAGTCGGTTTTGATATTGTGAAGAATCTAGGCTATTCTTTGCAAGATTGTGCACTAATTTTCTCGCACGACATTTCCTGGTTATTAGAAATTGACAATCATCATACCATAACTTCTTTATCATACTACTATGAGAATGCATGTTTAGGACTCCCAGTAAGCATCCAAAATGGAAATATAATCTTTGATAAAAATCATATACCAAAGAAAGAATTGATTAAGCTAAAGAACATTGAATTGCAAATTGCTAATATTGTTAAAAATTTAGTTCAATATTTTAATTGAATCAGAAAGGCAATATAACCAGTGCCTGCCAATGACCACTATTGAAAAGAGCTGAAGGTGAGTTAAAAGGAGTTCCCTAAAATTTGAAGAAATTTAATAATATAGAGATGGTCATTTACTTTTTGAATAAAGACAAAGTCTTTATGGTGGACTCAACCCGACCGCTAATTACGATTCGGCAATTTCCAAATTTTGGGTTTGTAGTTTTCGTTAAAAATTGTTGATCTAATTTTGTTGTAAATGTAAGCAGGGTCGTCGGCCTTGCGACTGAATTTACTAGCAGCTTCAAATAGAGAATCAAGTCACAACTTTGGTCAATGTGAAAAAGAGGTTTTCAAGATATAGAATTAATTTTTAGATACGTCTTAATCTAGCGGGTTTATTGAACTTGATTAATGTGGGCGAATTCCATCGAGTGAACACGATGATACTCTTGAGATCTGCAAAAAAGCTTTTGTATAGGCTCCCCATCTAGATCGGTTGCCCGATCAAGCTTTTTGGTTCCATAACCCCACCCCGGGTCGACCCTACTTACCCGCTCAGAGTTGCTTTTCAAATTGCTCTACTAGGAGGTGCCCCCCTTGGATGTAAATCTTCAAAAGAAAAGGATAGTACTATTCGGATAGAAAACGGATTTCAAAAATTTTTTTCTGGGATTTTGAGAAGGGCTATTTAGGTTTTTCAAATAAATAAAAGCCCCACTAATCGAGGCTTTTAATCTGCTGATCTAACGCACAAACGGCTTCTAAGTATGTCATATAAATCTTATCAACTGACATATCTGGAAACTCTCCAACAAAGTCCGACAGAAAATATGTAATCCCATCACTGTCATATTCAACGCTTTTTACAATCTTTTCTTTTACTTTGTCTTCATCAACAACAAATACTTTTCTGTGAACAAGAAGATCTCGGAGAGTTTTATTTATTAATCTCAATCTAGCTATATCCATTAGTCTTGCTCCTTGCAATAAATAATGTAACAGCAATATTTTTAGCATCCATAAGTCCGCCAAGCTCTTGCTGTATCTTTATTGCATCTCTGCATGAGTTCAGCATTAGCTCATAATAATTGTCTATATGAGTCTCTGGGAGCCTCTCTGGGGCTTTTTGTTGTGTAGGGTGCACTTCATACCTAGTAATAATTTTAGCCCCCTTCTGCTCAGCTAATTTAGTGATCGTAAATCTATCACCTCTATTCAGCTCTTTTAACTTTTCATGAACATCTTCAGTTGCAAAGAATGATAACTCATCCGGTCCGCCGTTTCTGACTGCATAAAGGTAATATTCTCCATACTGTGACTGTCCGATCTTGGGCTCATCATACAACAGCTCTAAGCTCACCGGTTTGTTCAACTCCAGCTCCAGCTTCTTTCTCTCCGGCATTTGTATCCTCCGTTTTAATTAAATAACTAAATTCATCTTTTCCTTCTATAACTTTAACTCCTTCCGGTACTTTGGTTGTCATTTTTATAAAGTTCTTTATTCCCTTGAGGTTTGGCTTTATCTGTTCCGGAATAACGGTAATCAAATCACTTGTTGCTTTTTTCAAGAACAACTCCAAATCCACAACTTCAGCTTTATCCGGTGATTTTCTAATCTTCAGTATTCCATTTGGAAGATCGATTGTTTTCTTATCTGAACTTCTAGCAAACTGTTCTAATTGTTTTTCTATAAGATTTATTCTTTCTTGAAGAACTGTATTTTTGCTTAATGCCCAATTCTTTATGATTTCTATTTCTTTGTCTGCATTTGAGAAATTATCAGCTATTTCATCTTGAAGAGATTTTATTCTAAGTAACAACAGATCAATAAACACTTCAGTCTGTTGATCTTCCTTTTGTTCTACTTCTTCTAATAATTCATCGAGAAAGTTCTTCATTTACTTTCCCCCTCTCTTCAGCACTTTAATGACTTCTTCAATTATATCAAGTATGATATCCCAAATGTCTTTTTCTTTCATTACTCTTTCTCCTTAAATATTCAGTAACAGCTTCGTTAACTATTTTTGTCATTGGTGTTTTTGATTTTATTTTCAGCAGATACAATTCACGAACCAGTTCTTCTTTTATCTTAGGACTATACATAAACATCCTCCTCATTAAGAATCTGTCCGCAGTAAGAACATCTGTTAAATAATTTCCCTTCATCATACTCAGTAACTGAATAGCAGTAAGGACATTCAATAAAATCATAATCATCTAATGAGTAATTATTTCTGTAATGCCATGATTCTCTTTTAGGAAAGTATTTCTTGTAGATCTCAACTCCGTCAGTGTTAATTATAAGTGCATGATTGTTCTCAAGCTCATAATGATGATAACTATTCTCACCCAAATTAAACCCTCTCTTTGATGATTTACTTATTCCCAGTGCTTCTTGCATTATCCTTCGTTCAGAACAGAAATAAAGGATATCTTCAGATGAGTCATAATAAAGTTCTATGGGGTTATCTTTTCTAAAAAGGACTAATTCTGAGGGTTCATTTATATTTATACTTGCAACAGCAAAACCCCCTTCAAGTCTGTCAAAGACATGTTTTATTTTATCTTCGACTGATTCATTTGTTTTCTTCCCCTTACCGGCTAATACAGCAAGTATTGCTTCAGAATCAACTTCTGCATCTCGTTTTTCTTTCTTTCCGAAGATTTCTTTGTCGTTGAATATCATTCCGTTATGAACAATACATAATCCATCTTTTGTAAATAATGGATGATTATTCATATTGTTAGTTGGTTCCCCTTGAGTTTTAGCTCTGGTATGAAGTATCATTATTTTTGGTAAGACTAAAGACTTCCAATCGGCTTCTTTAACAAAATCTGATGATTTAACAGCAGCTTTACTAACAACTAATTTGTTTTGGTTATTTATGTAAGCAAATCCAGAGGCATCTCTTCCTCTGGATTCAAGTAATACAAACATCTTTTCTATTTTATTCTTATTGGGCATAGTTCTCCCAAAGGAATAATATCCCATTATTCCGCACATATAAAACTCCGTTTGTTTTTATTAATTATTTAGTGAAGGTAATTTCTTTAATGAGGTTAATTACATTTTCTCGTTTTGCTTCTCTTAAATGCTTTGATATTCCTAATCTGTTTGCTCCAACATCTTCAACCGTCTTTATATTCCAGCTATTAAGAGTTGTGTATTGTGATACAAGGTTATAAATATTCGGGCTGGCTTTGATCTGGTATTCATCTCTATCTAAAAGACCATATAAGTAAAGAGGCTTTTTAATTAATCCCACTTTTTCTCTGATATCTGTTAATAAAAAATCATTTCTGTTGATATTAAGTCGGTGACTAACTTCCTTTATTCCTTTTAACCAGTTATGGGATAAACATACTACATGTTTAATATCTTCTGTATCTACATCGGGATTATCGGGACAATCATCGTCATTGAGATTACTATAACATTCATCACAGAATGGATTTCCATCGTCGTCCCAGTTTGTATCTTCCCGATGTATTAGAGCATCACAGTTAGAGCAGTAATTATATCTCTCATCAAAACAATCTTCACAGTAACGATAATCATGTCCCCAACGGATTTCATGTTCTTCAAGATGACGACCGCAGTCTTCACAATAAATAGAGCTCATGCTGCCTCCTTGAAGATCCCCCAGTTTGGTAATATATCTTCATTCCAGTTAATAGATTTCATAGACAGAATAAGATTAAGTTCAGATAATCCTTCTTTACAGTCATTTGGAACTGTAACTAAATAATCAGAGAAGTTTCGAAGAAAAGTATATGAATGTTGACGTCCTTTAAGCTCTGAGAAATCAAGATTATCTTCTGTAACACCAAGAGCAGTTAATTTAGCAAGAGTAAATGTGACTAAAGCAGTTGTTGGACTTAAGAGCCAACTTCCGGGAGTGCGGTATTCAATTCCGTAGGATTTACGACGGTAGGCTTTACGTTTTCCGTATCCTGTGCGCTCTCTTTTATAACGCTGATCTTTATCATCAATGCAGTTAGAGAATGAGTATAGTACAGTATCAAGTGAATCAATAAGAACATCGGAGGGGGGGACGGATAGATGTAGATGGCCGCCTATCGGATAATCATCAACATATTGGCCGGAATAAAATTCAAGATCGGGATGTTTTTCATGGCCGTATTCTAAGACGAGTTGAATCTTAGCGGTAAGATCAAGGGGAGATTCAGAATAACCGGGACGAAGTTCACAGATAGAATTATTTCCATCAAGACCGAAAGAGGAATTTTGTTTGAAGTAATGATGAGCATGAACAAACTGTCCGTTACGACGGCAGACAAGCTCTGGATCACATCCAATGGTGAAAGACATAGTAACTCCTATTGATAGTGGTTAGTATTTCTTTCTTATACCAGAATTTGTGAATTGATTATATTGTATTTACGGCTAATCTTATTGAAAAAAGGTCGCTAACTGTAAATTATATCCGACAATTTGTCATACGTAGTTAAACATCAAAAAAACCATTAAAAAGGGTATTTTATGGACACTTTTGGCCAAAAAATGTAACCTTTTTGTTACCCCAAAAAAACGAAAAAAATTTAAGGACGAAATCGTGGAAAGGCTTATTAATATTGACTTCTATATAGGCTAGTTGTCCATAAAATAATCGAATATTTGGACAAAAAAATGGCAAAAACACAAAAAATTTGTTACCCTTTTTGTTACCCACCCTATTTTATGGACATGCTTTAAACTAAAAAAGCCTTGCAAGTTATTGTCTTACAAGGCTTTAGAGAGCGGGGCCGACGAGACTCGAACTCGCGACCTCCTGCGTGACAGACAGTGGGATTTCTGCATTTCTGCCCTTATTTCAAGGAATTTCTCCCAGTCGGTACATTTTCGGTACATCCTTAAAGGAGTATTCTTATGTTTCTTTCTAAGGATTCCAAATCACCATACTTTCAAGTCATTTATTTTGTTAACGGAAAAAGAACAAAGATTTCAACTAAAACAAAGAATAGGAAGGAAGCTGCAAAATTTCTTAAATCATTTGTACCTAAATCTAAGGAACAACCACAACAAGAAGCACAGCTCAAAGAAAAAATTACGACCATAAAACTGAATGAGTTTTACGAGGAATACAAAACCTTTATCAATAATACGTATTCCGAAAAATACTTTTTGAAAGCTGTTAAACCATCATTTGCAGCACTTAAAAAACATATTAATGATTTGCCTTTGCAAATGATTACAACCAGAATAATCGATCAATTTATTTCGGCATCTGCTGCCAGTTCTAAACACTCAGCCTCTCTATATTATCGCACACTTAAAGCAGCATTTAATAAAGCAATAGTTTGGAATTACATTCAAGAAAACCCATTCAATAAAATCAAAGCTCCAAAGGTCCCTAAATCATTTCCGGTATTTATTTCAGAGAGTGAGCTTTTAATAATACTTAGCAATACACAAATGCAATTAATGAAAGACATTTTCACAACTGCATTTTATACCGGTATGCGGCTGGGGGAACTGTTAAATATGCGCTGGAACTGGATAAACTTTTCAGAGAATATCATCACAATTAAAAATTCAAGTGAATTTTATTCCAAAAATAAGCGTGAACGTATAATTCCAGTTCATCCAAAAGTTAGCAGCATTTTACAATCAATTTATCAATTCGGCAAAGATCAAAATGATTTAGTCTTTTTCCGTAAAAAAAATATCAAGCTAAATGAAGATTTTGTAAGCAAGCAATTTAAAAAAGCAGTTAGGGAAGCAAACCTAAATGATAAAATTCATTTCCATTCTTTGCGCCATTCCTTTGCTTCGGCTTTGGTTCAACGTGGTATTTCTCTCTATGCAGTTAAAGAATTATTGGGGCATGGCAACATCAAAACAACTCAAATTTATTCACACTTGCAAAAAGATAATTTAATGGCAGCAGTAAATTTATTGTAATAATTACGCATTAAGCGTACTCTTTTTAATTAAGAGTACGCCTTAATATTTATACCTATTTGTTCGCTCTTTTGTCTCAAAACATTACTTGAGCCGTTGTTTTTTATCCCTTTCCTATTTGGATTTTTACCCATCCGGTAGGGATATAGAGGACAATTATTAATTAAACATTCTCTTACTTCTTTCTTCGAATTTCCCGAACATTCAAGACAGTGTTTTTTAATAGCTTTTACTGGAGTTAAATGCATTTTTTTATTCCTTATTTATATTCAAAATTTTTTGGACGCTTATCTTCTATAGAATTTTTTCCGTTTTATTTTCTATGTTATTTCCGTCCATTCTGTCCTTATTCATTTTTAACTGCAATTTTATGCTGCTTCTTTCTCTCTGCTTATGTATCTAATAAATCTCTTTCCGCCCGATTTACTTTCACTCACATCTAACTTTTTCAACTTTCCCCAAACCTTTAGCCACCTCGTAAACTTGCTTTGAGTTAATTTTTCAAAATCCTCAAACTCTTTCTTAAAACTTTCATACAGTCCTTTCTTTTCATATTCCTTACCAACCACAATTTCATCTTCAGCAAATTCTATAAACTCCGGCGAGGTCTCATCAATCATTTTCTTTTTATCAAGATTTACAAACTCATATTCTACTAATCCGTTTTTTAGATAATGCTGCAAACAGCTAATCATAAAGATGTCAAAGTCGCTCCACTCTTCAGTATTCCAAGCACCAAAAAAAGGTTTTCCAAAATCATCAACTGGTCTATGTGATTTATTATAGTAATCTGAAAACTCAATGATATACTGTCTATCTATAGTTGAATCATCAACACCCGAAATTGAAAAGTTAGTTGATATTACTACTTTTGGTGATTCTTCATGGCGAATATGAATTTCATCTTTATTCTTCCTTTCTATTGTGATACCATCAGTTATCAAAGAGAAAAGTCTATCAAAAGGAAATTTCTCTCTTATGTCTTCAAAGCCTATGATGTTTGTATCAGCTTTTACACGTTGAAAGGCAAAATTCTTTGAAGGATTAAAATTTCTTCCGTCTTCTATTACAACATTCCTTACATGGGATATAGCCTTAATTACTAATCCCTTTCCGCTTCGTCCAAAGGCACCTTCGCTCATTTTCTCATCAATAAATACGATTGATTTTGAAAACGATGGATCTTTATAAGTATGTAGTAAATACCCAATCCCGCTTTTTAATGCCTCAAATCTTTTTACTTCATTGCGGCAAACATTAAATAGAAATTCTTCAAAAACACTTCTTTGTGTGCTTTCAATAAAGTCCCGATTAATTATCTGCTTTTTCCAGATATGCTTTGTTAGTTTGTCGTAATTGTAAAACTCAATACTTCCTCTTTTAACTTCTACTAATCCGTTTTTGAAATAGAAATATCCCTTATCTAAGCTATCTCTATTAAATTCTATATTTCGTGTTATCAAGAATTCGAGAAAAGATTGAGTAAATAATTGATTTGCAGATTTTATTAATGTGTCAATAATTTCATTCCTATTTGTACCATCGTATTCTTCTATTGCCATTTTATGCAGAAAATTCATTACATATTCTTTTACATCTACGCTGTCAATTTCTTCAACAATATTATTCTCAACTCTTACAAATAAATGATTCGAACCGGTACCACTTTCTGAATCCATTTTATATTTGCAAAATCCTTCACTTTCCAAAAACTTCTTAAAGCGTACTCTGGATATTTTTAATCTATCTTTTTCATGATACCAAAACTTTATTATTGGTTTTTTCCAACCAAGCATTTCAGCTATATGATAAATTGTTCCGATTGTAACACTGCCGTTATAATCTTTAACAAGAGATTCATATTTTTTCTTTAACTCCATCTCAGTGTCATTGTAGCTTGGATTTTTAAGACTCATTTCTATGAAGTATTTTTCACCATCCTCTCCCAATGGAACTAAACCAAATCCTATCTTATACCAATCATCATAACTACCATCCGGCAGATTCTTTGAAAGAAAATCAAGCGCACTCTCCAACTTCGCCTTATCATAATAAATCCTTTCAGTCTTTTGCTCCCTCTCCCTCTGGGAGAGGGTTGGGGTGAGGGTATTAACTACACAATACTTCTCCAAACACTCAATCACTGTTTCAAGCTCAACATAACTGGGTGGTTCATCCGGTTCATCAAAACAAAAATTGTAAACGCCTCCACTTTCATGTAATGAATAGGGTAAAGCGGTTTGACAATTCATCCATCTCAATTCAATATGTTTACAGTATCCATTTTCTCTCTCATTGCTTCCGGTAGGGGAGAGAGGTTTCATGCTTAACTTATAAACCGCCTTCTCACCACCAAACTTTTCAATCAACAAATTACTTTCATCTCCTGTCTCAACGTCTTTACTTTTCAACGCTTCAATTCTAACATAAATATGAAATCCCGACCCGCTTCCACTCTGTACAACCCACTTATATTTTTTCGGCAGTCCTAAATCATTCAAGATCAGTTCAACAATCTCAAAATCTTCTGCACCATCAATATCGATGCAGCGCCAATTGTTAATTCCTTGTATGTTGCCAAGTCCCGTGCTATTTACCCAGTTCATATCAGTAATATCTTTTTCAGTCTGGATTTCAGTCTGCCATCTATCCCACTCAATCATTGGTCTTTTACCCCTAAGTGGTAAAACATTGATCTGAAATTTTCTATTATAAAGTTTTGCAGTTTCCAAAAACTTATTCATTGTTTAACTCCTCTATTTTCTTTTCTAATTCTTATTTCCTAATTCTTAATTCTACATTGCATTTACCGCATCCCTAAGCTCATCCAAATCAACATTAGCATAAAATCTAGTTGTTACATTTACAGTTGAATGACCAAGTAATTTAGACACAGTAAATATTGGCACTTTCTTACTAGCCCATCTTGTTGCGGCTGTTGCCCTTAAGCAATGCCAATGCAGTTCATCCGGTAATCCATTTTCTTTTATAACTTTCTTTAATGACCTTGAAACAGTATCCTTTTTATACTGCTTTCCATTACTCTGAACAAAAACAAACTCTCTTAATATCTTTCCTTTATTAAGCTGTCTTGCTGAGTTTCTTTTTAGTATTTCTTCCATCTTATCATTCATTGGAATGCGTCTTATCTTTTTAGATTTGGTTTTAAATAACTTGTTACCAATAGTTATTACCTTATTTCTAAAATCTATATCACTCCACCGCAGATTATTTTCTTCATCCAATCGCATCCCGGTTTCCACAGCAAACAAAACCATATCAGCAATTACATCTTTACCTTTTGCAATTAAGCCTTCATAAACAATATTTAATTGTTCATTGGTAAATGAAACCGGGTCTTCTTTTTGTCTTTTAGGTAGTTTTACTTTTAAGAAAGGATTGCTTGAAATGTAATTCCAATCAACAAAAACATTAAACATCGTTCTAAATATTTTCAGATAGTTATAACAACCAAGCGGGGCAGACTTAGAAATCTTCATCATTAAATTTTCTGCATCTTTTCGCTCAATGGTTTTTAATGCTCTATTTCCCGGAATGTATGTCAAAAATCGTCTCTCTGCTGTTTTAGCAGTATCAACAGATTTTTTACTAAGATTAAACTCAATCAATTTATTATACTCGTTAAAAGCCTGTTCGACAGTAACTTGTTCTTTAACGTGTTGCTGCACAATTTGTCCTTGTGCTGTATTCGAAGAACCAATCCCAAACAAACCCGCAAGAACCTTTATCTTTTCAATATCCTCTGCAGAAAAGTTCTTAAACACTTCCATAGGATCGCCTATTGATTGGTTCCCTAATCCATTGTTTGATATGTTATCTATTCCAGCCATTTTGTTTTATACTCTTAATCCAATTCTTTTTTTAACTATCCTTACCATTTCGACCAAAGGGAGAAATCTTCCAGCTTTCTGTCATTCCGGTTTCCGAAGGAATACCGGAATCTATCTTTTGTCTTTCATTCATAATTCAACATTCCTAATTCCACATTAATTAAGGTGGTTCCTCTTCCTCATCCTCTTCCAATTTTTCATTTGTAATTTTTAATTTTTCATTGCTACAGATCCACTCATTCAGCTCGTGCTCAAAAAAGTAGATATATCTATTTGATGGTTTGTGAAATGGTATTTTACGTTGACTTGTTAATCTGTACAAATGCTGCAAGCTAATGCTCAAATATTCAGCAGCATCAACAGCATTAAGGGGTTTTGATTTGAACTTCTTTAGATGTGTTTCAATTGCATCGAGTCTTTTTTTGATTTCTAAATATTCTGTTGTTTTTTTGTTGCTTCCCACTTCTATTTCCCTCCTTTTTTTACCTTGCAATAAAAGGGGGATGTTAAAAGGGAACAAATTGGGATTATACGGGGATTATGGGGGATGATCCTTTTTTCTTATCGTGATATTTTGTTTTTTACAATTTTCAGTTTACCTTCTTTATCTCTCCTTAACTCTAGTTCAAATTTTCTGTAATAGTCACTTATAGTATTTTCATTTCTTTTTGTTACATCATAACCTTCCGTTTTCAGTTTTTCCACAACCATACTGCTTATTTTTCTGTCCTTTTTCCCTTCAGTTAGTACTTCTGTTATTTTTCCTTCTATTATTAATTTCTCTCCGGCTTCTTTGGCTAATTTCTTTAGTCCCCTTATAGGTATCTGTTTTAGCCCTCCTTCTTTTTCAGATTTCTCTATTGCAGTATCTTCATATTTTACCGGGTTATTTGCAACTTCATTATACGGTTCCTCATATTCCAAACCTATACTCTTTCTCAAATTATCAATATATACCTCAAACTTGGGCTTCAGCCCAACATTGCAATCTATTCTTGGTGGTCTTATCAAGTATTCATATTTTACCCAATGCAGATAATTTAATTTATCTTCAACATTTTCTAACCTTTCAAAGTAGACTACTATCTTTTTTCTATCAAAATTAAAAGTTTCTTTTTGCCACATTTTCTACCTTTTAGTTTTGTTTATTTGAAACCATTACCTTATTTTAAAATAATAATTTAGATTTTAGCAAACATTAGCAATTTATAAAATATTGGTGGTATTTTGTCAAATGCTTCTGGAACAAATAAAATTGTAAATTTCGATTTCATTGAATTATGTAAAAGCTACTTAAAAATTGCTTATCCTAATCTATCAGTAATTGATGCAAATTCCTCTGTTCCAATTAATGCTTATGCTTTTAATTCCGATTCCATTTTTAGTATCATATCTCTAAATTCATCTCATCAGATTAGTAAATTTATTTCCAAGGATATTTCTACATTAAACAGTTCAAAATATGCTTCTACTTCTTTAATTTATTTTGTTGATTTAAAGGATGAAGCCGATAAGAGCACTCTTGATTCGTTAGCTTCATCTCTCTCTAATAATGATTATAATGTATCAATTTATTCTTCTTCTTTTTTATATCAAAATATTGCTCGTTATTTAAATCAATTCCACTCTAAATCAAACAAATTACTTTCTGATGATTACAGTTTACTGAATGACACCGATGAAGATGTTGAATCAGTTTTTCTTTCAATGGTTAAATTTGTTGCTTCTAAAAAGGATTTTAATAAAGTTATCCCCATCCCTTCAAATAATTTAATTCAGCTGAGAGACAAAATACGCCTAAACTTTTCTCCTCATTTACAAATATCCGTTTTAAATAATTTCCATAAACACTGGAATATCAAAATGAAGCTGGATAATTTCATCTCAAATAACTTTCATAATTATGAAGCACAGCTGTATTCAATACTTTTAGATATTCAAAACTCCTTTATATTCTATGAATATAATCGTGACGCTGATGTTGAGTATCCTGTCAATAATCCTCAGTTTTTTCATATTGCAGCTGATAATCTTGGCCCTAATGAATTTAAGCATGATCCTCGATATAGATTAACTTCTATGGCTTTAGTTCTTTATTTCTTTGAGTATTGTGATTTTGGAACAAAATCAAATTTAGATGCACCTTCTCTTTTTACAACTTATGTGAGTGAAGATGATAATTCCAAGTAAATACGAATTACTTAAGCATAATTCGCTCTTTATCGGGGCACTCGTTTTAGATCTGCTTAAACAACAACCACTAAATTTCTTTTCACTATACAACAAAATATATTATGACAAGAGGAGAAAAATTTCTTATCTGAACTTACTCGATACTCTTACTTTTCTTTTCTTAGCAGATTTAGTCTATTACTCCAACAATAAAATTCACTTTAAATATGATTCTCAAAAAACTTTATTTTAAACCAAAAAAATTCTTTGACGTTATCGAGTTCAAACCCGGTCTCAATGTAATTTATGCTCATTTTGATGATGATACTCCAGATGTAAAAAGAAGTAGCGACTCTCTCCATGCAATTGGGAAATCTACTTTCTTAGATTTAATTCTTTTTGCATTAGGCTCTGATTTTAATGAAAAATCTCTAAGCCGCCTTTATAACGCTTATCAAAAAAGAATTATTAGTGGGTTATATGTTGTCCTTGAATTTTCACATAACAATATTAACTATATAATTCAAAGACCATTTTATAATGATCGCAGTAACATATTGTTTGGCTTTACTAAGGGGTCCTTAAAAAAAATGACTCTGTATCAAATCAGAAAAGAACTCTTCAACATCTTCTTCTTTAAAGAGGAATACAAAAATTACTTCGATCACAATTGGTATCAGCGTTTACTTAGCTTTTATGTTAAAGTTAAAAAAAGGGATGAGCTTTTTAATGATCCATTAAGGTTTTCAAAGAATATTAAGGAAGCTGATATAATTCCATTTCATTTTTTCTTATTAAATATTGCCAACTCACTTCCTCTGCAAATTAAAGAGGTCAACCAATCTCTAAGTGATCTTAACAGTCTAATAAATGTCAATGAAAAATACTTAAAGACTAAATCCGGTATTAGAAACATTAACGAAATAATCATTCAGCGTGATAAATTATTAAAGAAATTAAATGCTGCTAAAAAAAGGTTATTAGATTTTGAACTCATAGAAGATTATAAATCTTATGAACTTGAAGCCGATGAAATAACTAAACATATCAAGGAACTTTGGTTCTTGAATTCTCTTGATAATAAAAGAATCTCAGAGCTTAACCAATTAAGCAACGAGGCTTCCATTGCCGCTTTTAATGATAGAGACTATGTAATAAAGATATACGAACAAGTAAACTCACTTCTTGCTGAAAATGTTGAAAAGGAAATATCTGCAGCAATAAAATTTAGGCAATCTCTCTTTTCTTCTCGTAAAGTTTTTATCCAAAAAGAAATAAAAAATCTTAATGGTAAAATTCTTAAAAGAGAAGAAGCAATAAAAAAACTTAGCGATAAACGTAAATCTATTTTTGATACTCTTACTAAACTTGATGCTCTTGGTGATATTAAAGAGGCTTTCAAAAAAATTGAGTCCCTTCAAGCAGAAATTTCTGTTTATGATTCTGATTTAAGTGCTATAAATAACTTCAAAAAAGGTCTTAGCAAGGAACATGAAAAAGCAGATAAACTCCACCAAAGCATTCCTAAATATTTAAGTGAGGTTCAGCCTCAAATTGATTCATTTAATAATACTCTTAATGAAGTGAAGAAAAGAATTATTCCCGGCTCTCATAATATTTCCCTTTTAGATATTACTAATTCTACTGTAAATAATTCATTATCTCTTTCCCTTCTTGAAGGCAGCATTATGGATTCAACCGGTATTAATCAATGTCGTACTTTGATTTATGATATTTCTATACTTCTTAATAATCTTGATAGTAATGCAAATTCTCCATCGTTTCTCATTCATGATGGTATTTTTGAAGGTCTAAATGATACACATTTTTCTGCTTTCCTAAAACTCTGGGAAGATTTATTAGAAAATAAGCAGCAGTTCCAATATATTTTAACTCTTAATGACCATAATTTTTTTAATGATAAACATGAACTTAAAAAGAAGTTCTTCAATGATTACGTTATTAAAGAACTTACTCCAAACAAACTTCTTTTTGGTGAGAAATTTGAATAATATTCTATAAAATATATTGCTGTTCAAATAATCGTTAGATCTAATTGTGGTAATAACGTTTTACTGATATCTTGTTTTTTTATTTCTTTTAATAGTAATTAAAATTAAATAAGTATTATAATGACGGAAAATATCTTAAAAAATATTAATACGTTTTTGCAAACAAATAACACTGATTATTCTCTGCTTATAAATGGTTTATGGGGCAGCGGCAAAACACATTTTCTCAAGAATAAAATAATTTCCCAAATTGAAGCGTTAAAGGTTAGACCAGTTTATATTTCATTAAATGGTATTTCAGAAATCACTCAATTAGAACAAAATATTCTTTTTGAACTTCTACGTTTACCTGGTAATAACAGTATAGTCAGTTCTTTATTTAATAATCTTGGTCTTGGTTTAAAAAAAGTTACTAGTTTTTTTTCGAAAGGATATTTTAGTCTCGATATTACCAAATTAAATCTAGTAAGTTTGTTTCCACTTGACAAAGCAGTACTAATTTTTGATGACCTTGAAAGAATAAGTAGTAAAGTGGGAATAGATGAAATTTTAGGTTATATAAATAAAAATTTTGTTGAGCACAAACATGTAAAAGTTATCTTAATAGGTGATATAACAAATATTACTGACAAAGAAAAATATGATAGTATTAAAGAAAAATTAATTGGAAGAGAATTTAACTTTTATTATAACCCGCATGAAATTACCACCCTCATCAAACAAAAATATTTAGACCAAGAAAAATTTTTAAATTTTCTAAAAAGAAATGAAGAGAGCATTGCTATACTGATTGAAGGATACAGCGTTTATAATTTACGATCTATATTCTTTTTTACAGAAATACTTTTGAAAATCTTTTCTTATATACCGGCCAAAGATAAAATTCATGAACAAGTAATATTGTTTTCATTTCTGCTAACTCTTGAATTCAAAAAGGGTTCATTTCATTTAGATGAATTAAAAAAGAGAAAAGATCTTATAGATTTAGCTAGTAATTTGATGTACTATGATATAATAAAAAGAAATACCAGTGAAGATTACATACCTAGTTCATATGGAGAACTGTTTGCTTATAATTACTTAAAAAATACTCGCAGTTATTATAAATTTTTCTATTCAATTTACAATCTTATTGTACTGGGGATATTTGATGAAGAATCTACTAAAAAAGAATTTTCTGAAAATCCACATGATACTTATAATGAAGCATTGCATAAGTTAAATGAGTTTCTTCTTCTTTCGCAAAAAGAAATAGATGATAATTGCAATAAAGTTTTTGAAGGTCTAAAAAACGGTATATTCAATGTTTATACACACCAGTACGTTTTTGATACGTTATATCCTTTAGTCTCTAAGCAAATAATTCCTACTACAATGCCAGAATTAAAGGACAAAGTATTTTCTTCTCTTGATATAGCAAAAAAAAGAAATGAATTTGATCAATTTCATCTTGACTCTGGCGAAATGAACTTTTTATTAAATGACGATTCAAAGGAAGTTTTCAATCATATTAAGAAATTGCATATTGATTATTTTAATCAACAAAAGAACTCCCTAATCAATACCATTCTTGCTAAACTTGAGAAAGATAAAGCAGATTACTCGAAAATTATTCATTCCTTCCTTAATGTGAAATTTTCAACCTATTTTATTTCAGCAACAATTATTACAAAATTATCTAATGCTACAAATTATAGTATTATTAAATTTGCTAGATTTTTAGCAGAAAAATATAGGTATGATGATTATAGGACAATTGCAGATATCCCCTTGCTAGAGGAAATTAAAAATTATAACGATAATGTTATTGTAGATACAAATACTTCTCCTTTGCTTAAAGAAGTTTGTATTGATTTTAACAGAATGTTAAATATTGCTTTATCTGAGTTGAAGAAGCGTGTACCACAACAAATTACTAATAATTAGAATTGACAAATTATGCCCACACTTAACTGGATTGGTAAAGAAGCCGTTGAAAAACATCATTTAGAAATCCCTTACCGGCTTTTAGAATATGACGATACTTACTCTACCGGTGATTTAGAAAGCGGTAATCTCCTTATTCAAGGCGATAACCTTCATGCACTTAAAGCTCTTCTCCCTTATTATACCGGTAAAATAAAATGTATCTATATCGATCCGCCTTACAATACTGGAGAAGAAAAATGGCGTTATAATGATAATGTTAATTCCCCAGAAATTAAGAAATGGCTCAATGAAATCGTAGGAAGAGAGGGTGATGATCTAACACGCCATGATAAATGGCTTTGTATGATGTATCCGCGATTACAATTATTATCTAAATTTTTAAGAAGGGATGGTGTTATTTTCATAAGTATTGATGATAACGAATATGCTAATCTCAAGTTATTGTTAGATAATATCTTTGGTACACAAAATATGCTAGCCTCATTAATTTGGGAAGGTGCTCTAAAAAATGACTCCAAGTTTATATCTGTATCCCATGATTATATATTATGTTACGCAAAATCAAAAGAACATTTAAGGGTTAATAAAACAAAGTGGCGCACGAGAAAAGAAGGTATAGACGAGATATACAATGAAGTTGAAAAACTTAGACAGAAATACGGCGAGGACTACGATCAAATTTCATCGGAACTACAAGACTGGTATAAGAGTCTGTCAAAAAATCATTCTGCTTGGCAACATCGTCATTACAAAATGGTTGATAAGGTAGGTGTTTTTTTCCCTGGAGATATTTCGTGGCCTGGCGGGAATGGTCCTAATTATGAAGTCCTTCACCCGATTTCAAAACAACCCGTAAAACAACCAAAGGGCGGCTGGCGTTATGCGAAATACGAAACAATGCTTGATGAAATGAAAAAAGGTAAAATACTTTTTGGTGAAGATGAGAATAAAGTTCCTAATGTTAAAAGATATCTACACGAAACAGAAGGCCAAGTATTGCCTAGTGTTATTTATAAGGATAGAAGATCAGCAATGCAAAGATTACGATCATTATTCGATTCAGATGTATTTGAAAATCCTAAAGATGAAGAAGTGTTATTAAAATTATTTGAAGCTGTAACAAATAATAACGATATAATTTTGGATAGTTTTGCCGGCAGTGGTACTAGCGCACATTCAGTTTTGAAGTTAAATCAGCTAGATGAGGGTGAGCGTAAATTTATTTCAATTGAGTTAGAAGAAGACATTGCAAAAAACGTTACCGCAGAAAGATTAAAGCGAGTAATCAATGGTTATGAAGTAAAGAAACAAAATGGTACTTTAGAAAAGGTTGAAGGTCTAGGAGGTGGTTTCCGTTATTGTAAACTTGCTGAACCATTATTCGACCAATTTGGTAATGTTCGGGATGGTGTCACTTTCAAACAGCTTGCTTATCATATTTTCTTTTCAGAAACCGGAGTACCATTAAAAGAAAACTCAAGACTTAATACGCCCTTAATTGGTAAATACAAAGGCAAAGCATATTACTTATTATTTAACGGTATTCTTGGTGATAAAACTGTTAATGGCGGAAATGTATTAACCAGCAAAGTTTTAGAAGCTCTTCCTAAGTACAATGGTGAAAAAATAATATTTGGTATGGCTAATCGCGTAAGTGCAAACAGACTTAAAAAAGAACAAATAACTTTCAAACAAATTCCAGTAGAAATTAAAACAAGTTAATGTCGGTACAAAATTCAAATATTATAAATAATTATTTCGTTGATGAAGCTGGTGATCTAACTTTATTTGATAAAAAAGGTAGAATTATTGTTGGCAATGAAGGTATATCAAAATGCTTTATGGTTGGTTTCGCTTATGTTCCCGAACCAACTTTAGCTAAATCTAAGCTGGAAAATCTCAGAAAAGAACTTTTGGCCGATCCTTATTTTAAAGATGTTCCTTCTATGCAGCCTCATGCAAAAAAAACTGCTCTTATTTTTCATGCTAAAAACGATCTACCTGAAGTAAGAAGAGAAGTCTTTAAGATTCTACTTTCTCTCAATGTTAAAGTGCAAATTGCTATTCGTCGTAAAAAGGATTTAGCTCTAAAACTAAAGTGGTTGTTTGAGACTAAAAAAGAAAAATTAAGTGATAACGATATATATGATGATTTAGTAAAAAGACTTTTTCGCAATTCTTTGCATAAAGCTGACGAAAATATAATCCATTTCGCTAGAAGAGGTAACTCCACTAGAAATACAGCATTGCAAAGCTCTATCGATAAAGCAAAAGCCAATTTTCAAGCTAAATACAACAAAACTATCAATAAACCCGTAAAGATAATTCCAGCTTATCCTAATGAGTATATCGGTCTGCAAATTATTGATTATTATTTATGGGCAGTTCAAAGGCTTTATGAAAAAGGGGAAGATAGGTTTTTCCAATTATTGGCTAATGATTTTAGATTAATTATGGATTTAGATGATATTCGCAATAAAGATTATGGTGAATGGTACAGTGATCAAAATAAATTGGATTTAAAAAAAATAAAGCCCGTTTAAGGCTAGGTAAAAAGAGACATGCTCAATTTACACCCGGCTTGTAGCCGACTTTCACCTTAGCGAGCATTAGAAAAGTAATAATACTCTATTTAATAGTCAAGAGAATTCACATGCTAAAAAAATATCAAATTAGGTCTCTCGAAGTATTAACATCTTTTTTACAAAATTGTTCCAGCAACAAAAATGTTGAAAGGGCTTATTCACAAACAACTCAACAAGTATTTAGGCAGCATGGAGTTTATAATGATGCTGGCTTTTCAAATATTCCATACGTTTGCTTAAGACTCCCTACTGGCGGTGGTAAAACTGTTTTGGCTGCATACTCTGTTGGTATAGCTTCTAAAGAATTTTTAGGTAGAGATTTCTCTTTGGTCATTTGGCTGGTTCCAAGCAATCAAATATTAGAACAAACCTATGATGCTCTTTCCAATACTCATCATCCATACAGAATTGCTCTCAACCAATATTTCAATGATAGTGTTGAAGTGCTAAAAGTAGACGAAGCCAAAAGTATTTCAAAAGGTGCGCTCCAATCAAATACAACAATTATTATTTCCACTTTTGCCTCTTGGCGTGTAGATAGAACTGACGGTAGAAAAGTATATGAGAACAATGGTGGTTTGTCCTCGCATTTTGAAAACTTGAAATCTTTCCAAATTGAAAACCTTGAAAAAATTGAAGGAACTAATAAACCGATTCATTCCCTTGCAAATGTTGTCCATCTCAATAACCCAATTTTCATTATAGATGAAGCCCACAATGCAAGAACAGAACTAACTTTTGAAGTAATTAAAAGATTAAATCCCTCTTGCGTTATTGAATATACGGCAACCCCTAAAACAAAGGGAAGTGATAGAAGTAATGTTTTATTTTCTGTTTCTGCAGCCGAACTTAAAGCCGAAGATATGATTAAAATGCCAATAGAATTGATCGCAATTCCGGAATGGCAGAATACACTAAAAAATGCTGTTGAAAAACAAAAGGAATTAGAAATTATCTCAAAAAGGGAAGAAGAATCAACTGGTGAATATATTCGTCCTATTGTTCTAATTCAATCGCAGCATGATAGCAAAACAGAAAGTACTATAAATGTTGAGGAAGTAAAAAATTTCTTACTAAACACATTAAATATACCCGCAGATCAAATTGCAGTTGCTACTGGTAAAGATAGAGAAATTGAAGGTAAAGACCTTTTATCATCTTCTGAACCTATCCGTTTCATTATTACCAAACAAGCCCTTAAAGAAGGTTGGGATTGTCCTTTTGCTTATATATTCTGCTCTGTTGCTAAAGTAAATTCCAGCAAAGATGTTGAACAATTATTAGGCAGAGTGCTTAGAATGCCTAATGTAAAAAAGAAAGCAAACCAAGAACTGAATAGAGCCTATGCTTTTGTTTCCTCAAATAATTTCTTTGAAACTGCAAGAAATCTAACCGATTCACTTATTGATTCTGGATTTACTTCTAAAGAAGCAAGCGAACTTATTGAAATTTCTAAATCACAATTAGAACTTGGTCGTTTCTTTGGTAATGTAAAAATTAGTTTAACTGAATTGCCGGATACTTCTTCAGTTGATAACGATCTTAAAAATAAAATCGAGTTCTTACCTGAAAATTCAGAATTGGTTTTAAAAGAAAACATTACAGAAGAAGAAAAAAATACTTTAATAAGTATTTGCAATAATAAAGCAGACAAAGAAAATATTGAAAAGGTCTATAACGAAATTCAATCCATTCTAAAAGTTAAACTTTCTCCACAAAAACAAGGTAAAGTACTTTCACTCCCTCAACTTTTGCTTAATTTTGATGGCGAAACTAGAGTATTTGATGATGAAGTTTTAATTCCGCTGGATTGGAATTTAGCTTCTTGTGATTATAAATTAACTGATTCTGAATTTCCTCCCAAAATTGATTCTGGAACTAAAGGTCTGATTGATATTGATAGCTTTGGGAAAGCATATTCGTATAATGCTTCAACCATACAAGAAGAACTTTCTTCTATTATTATATCAAGCACCATGGATAAAAATGATTTAATACAATGGCTTGTGAGAGAATGCCGTCATCAATCAATACCTTTTCCCCAAGTAATTGTTTATATAAACAAAGTAATTGATAATCTAATTGAAACACGTTCATTAGAAGTTTCACATCTTGTTTTTATGCGCTTTAAACTAAAAGAAGCATTAAAAAGAAAAATACAATCACTATTTGTACAAGCTAAAAAAACTGGTTATCAGCAACTGCTTTTTCCAGATTCGGGTGTAGTCAAAGAAGAATTAACCCCCTTTTCAGTTGGTGAAGATTTTTACTTCCCGGAATTATATCCGGCTTCATCATTTTATAATGGCTCAATTAAATTCTCAAAGCATTTCTATAATTCTATTGGTGATATGAATACTGAAGAAGAAGAATGTGCACATATCATTGATATAAGTCCTAATGTTGAATATTGGGTTAGAAATATTGAAAGACAAGAATTCCATTCTTTTTGGTTACAAACATCAACCGATAAATTTTACCCCGATTTTATTATAAAATTAACTGATGGCACTATCGTAATAATTGAATATAAAGGCTCTGATAGATACTCCAATGATGATTCAAAAGAAAAACGTTTCATTGGTGAATTTTACGCTTCCTTAACAAATGGTAAATGCCGTTTCAAAATGCTAAATGGCAAAGAATGGACTGAATTAAATAATATTATATCGCTGAATCCAAAAACAAAATATGATTAAGGTCATAAATTCCATTTTAATTATATTAGTATTTGAAATTGACATGATCGAGTTTTCTACAAAATATAAATAGATCAGTTGGAAGTAATTAGAAGTTTATTATGGTACTTTATTATCAAGACAAAAAACTGTCAGAACAACAATTCAAATCAGAAGCAGAGTTTGAAAACATAATTGTAGAAAACTCTAAGCTCTTTTTTGGTGATTCATCAATATTCATTGAAACTAAGAAGAAAATTGATTCAAAATTTCTTGGCGGTACTATTCCCGATGGCTTTCTAATTGACCTTTCAGATATTGACAATCCCGAATTCTACATTGTAGAAGTAGAATTAGCCAACCATGATTTTTATAAACACATTTTCCCCCAGATAACAAAATTCTTCTCTTTTTTCAAGAATCCACAAAGTGTCTCAGAACTCGTAGAAAAAATATTTAACATTATCAATAAGGATTCTTCTTATAAGAAAAGATTAAAATCACTTATTAAGTCTCAAGAAATTTACAAATTCTTAAAAGACCTTATAGAAAGTAGCCATAATATTTTATTAATAATTGATGGTGATAAGGACGAGCTTCCTGAAATCATGGAAACCTATACTGATACTTGGGGATCTATGGTTACTCTAATGCTAATAAAAAAATTCAAATACAAAGATGAAATCATATATTCAGTTCAGCCAGATTTTAACGACATTCAGTATGGCGATGCTGAATCTACAACACTAAAACGATCCAATAAAGTATTTTATCTAACAGAAGAAGAAAAACTTAACCAAACATCACAAGAAGCTAAAGCAGCATATCTTAAAATCAAATCTGAATTGCTGAAATTAAATGATGAAATTATTTTTAATCCTCAGCGTTACTATTTGTCAGTATCATTTATAAGAAATATTGCGTTTTATAAATTCAGAAGGAAGAAAATAAGATTAATAATAAAATTACCAATTGAAGAAGCGAACAAAATAATAAGTAATCATAAAATAATTCCGCTATCAGCCTCGGTTCAAAAGTTTTATAATGGTTCTAGTTGTGCAATAGATATCCATAACTCTGATAATCTGGAAGAAATAATAGACGCTTTCAAAATATTAATTGAAAAACAATCGACATAAAAGAACATGAGCTATTCAGTATTTATAAGTTACTCTACAAAAGATCTTGAGACTGTTAATTATGTTAAAGATTTATTAGAAAAATATTCTATTCAAGTATATGTTGCAGAATATTCAACTCCTATTGGTGTTGATTTGACAAATCATATTAAAAACAGTATTACAAACTGTGATTTATTTGTTTTACTTTGGAGTTCTAATTCTAAAAATTCTGAGTGGGTAACTCAAGAAATTGCACTTGCTCGTGCAAATGATAAAACAATAATTCCAGTTGTACTCGAACCTAATTTGGATTTACCGGTTTTCATCAAAAACTTAAAATATCTTGAAGCATATACAAATACTCAGAACGCTTTCGATTACTTAAAAAGTTATGTATATGATGCTGCCGAAAAGAAAAGTCGAGTTGACGGCTTAGTTATGTTGGGGCTTGGAGCTGCCTTTTTTTATTTATTAACTTCGGATAAATAAATGCCGTCCCCCTCAGTTATTAAATATTATACTTTTTCAGAAGAAACTCAAATTAAAATAACGGAAGAATTTTGTGTCCACTATATCAAAACAATTATTAAAACTTACTCCAGAGAAATACTCCTTCGTGCAATTAGTCAAATCTCTCAAGACCTTGGAATAAGTAATGATCTATCTCGAATAAAAGAACTTCAGTATAAACATCTGAATATACCAACTGTAAAAAATTTATTTGTTATACATCGTCAAGCCATTCTGGTATTGTTACAATTTATTTTCTCAGTTCCTGAAAAAGATTTTTCTGATGAAAACAAAATATCTCCTCGTGATATATTTCTTCTTTTTGCTATTATTAATGATTATTTAGATTTTCATGAACATGTAAATGCAAAAATAGCTTTAAGAAAAAAAATATTTTTTACCTCAATTAAATCAGTCCACCTAATGATGAATGAGAATGATTTGAATGCGTCATTTGAGTTCTTTAAAAAATATTATGAAAGAATCATAGAGTTAGGTAGAAAAAATTATTCAGAGCTAATAAAAAGTTATTTGGATGAAGATCTCAATTCGATTCTAAGCATTTTTGATAAAGTAAGAAACTATAAATACCCAGAAATATTTTCCTTCTTTGATAAATTTGCTGTTATCGAGTATGATAAGATTGACACATTTTGGCAAAATAGAAACCCTCGTTTTGACATTCCGTTCGAGTATAATTTGCTTGCTCAATATCCTCTTATCAAAAAAGATGACAATTATTTGGTTGCTGATATTTTTAATCTTCTAAACTCTTTATTTGTAATTGTTTATGAAATATTAGTTGAAGATGATCGTGAACAATTTAAGGGTTTATTTGGAAAGGAAATAGCGGAACACGTAATAATTAAATTTATGGAAAGGATTTTTGCATGTGAACAAATAAGATTTATTAAAGTGGGCTCTAAATCTCGTGAATTCGCTGATGTTGGTATAATTATGGACAACGACATTTTTCTTTTTGAAATAAAAACATCAATATTTTCTCGTAAAATGCTTTATTCAACAGATTATGAGAGCTTTATAAAAGCATTCAATAAAAAATTTGTTCTTGCGGAAGGAATTACTCAACAAATAAAACAGCTAACAGATGTTGATAAAAATTATACTTCGTTTTGTGAATTAGCAGCCATAGACAATTCAAAAGTCTATAAAATTTATCCAATATTATTAGCATTCGATGAATGTCTCCAATCGTTCTGCGCCAATTGGTATTTATCAACCAGATTTGATAATATTAAAAGAGCTCGACATTTAGAACCTTCAAAATATACCTTGTCAAACAACCACATAACAATAACATTCAATGAAATATTCAAACTGAATATGATGAATTATGCTCCAATAGATAAATTAAATCTTATTAAAAAATATGCGGATTCTGAAAACAAAGAACCAATGTCATTTATACTTTTTCTACAACACAATAATTTACTTAGATAAAGGTTTTAGTATGTTTAAACTTCTCACTTTGCAACTACAAAATCACCCCTTCCTAGGCAATTTAAAACTTAAATTCACTGACATAGATGAATATAAAAATGGTCCGTATACTACAGTGATAATTGGTCCAAACGGCACTGGTAAAAGTCAAATTCTTAGAATGATTGTAAACATTTTTCGTGAATATGATGAATCGCTAAAACTTAATCCAAATTCTATTCCGTCTTATCCTGATTATAAACAAATCAACAGATATGCAGATACAAAATTCATGATCAGTTTTTCAGTAAATGAAACTGAATTTCTGTTTACCAACTACTCAAAATCAAGTCAAGATAAAGAGAACGATTTTAACACACACATGAAGAGTAAATACTTCCACCCAAACAGAGTAATAGCTAATTCAATACTGCTCAACGATCGATTCCCTATGATCAATAGTTCAGAAGACAATATTTATCAATACATGGGCGTGAGACGTAGTCCACAAGTTGCTGGTACTCGAGATTATATAAAGAAAATTGTAAATGATTTTTCCAAAATTGCAAATAAGCCAAATTTCCAAAATCAAATTGTCCAAATGCTTCAATTCTTGGGATTCAAAAAAACATTTTGGATTTCACATTACCCAAAGAGAAAAAATATTTTCTTTACTGGTAAGTTAACAAAAGAATACTTTCATAAATATTTTACAAATTGGCAAGCATTTTCAAGTCGTAGGACTGAACCATGGAGCATTTCATATTACCAGAAGATTCATAAAAATAAAATATTAATAAGCGAATTGGTTGATTTTATTAATTTTATTACAATGAAGAAAAAACATATAAGTAGCAGAACTTGGGTCTTTCTATACAATATACTTGACAATAATATTGACTTGAAACATCGATTTGAACTTTTAGATCATTTAAGGAAACTAGATATTTTAAGTTATCCTGGTATAGAAGTAGAAAAGGGTGATCATTTTGATATAGAAGAAACAAGTTCTGGAGAATACCATTTTTTGTTATCATTTTTAGGTATCCTTAGCCGCATACAAGAAAATTCTTTAATTCTTTTAGACGAACCGGACATAAGTTTGCACCCCAACTGGCAAATGAAATATATAAATGCATTAAAATCTATTTTCTCTGAATATAATTCATGTCATTTTATAATTGTTACACACTCTCATTTCCTAATATCAGATTTGAAACCTGAAAGCTCATCTTTAATTGCATTAACAAAAGATCAAGAAGGAATAATTTCTCAAATTGAAGTTCCCAAGAACACTTATGGTTGGTCTGCTGAAGAGATTTTATATAGTGTTTTTAATGTTAAGTCAACGCGAAACTCCTACATTGAGTATGACCTTACTAAGTTATTGACGCTTATCAATAAAAATTCAGATGATATTGAAAGTATCGAGAGTATACTCCAAAAACTTTATCATCTTAAAATAACTGAAGGTGATCCATTAAATATTATTATTGAAAAAACCGAAAAATATTTAAAGGACTTCAATGCTTAATATTACTCGACGTTTTTCTCTTTCTAAAAAGTCTAAGGCTATTATCAAAAAACATAAAATAAAGAATGGGGGTATATTAAAGATTCAGTCATGGGATAAGATTAGTAAGAAGGTTAAAAATGAAATATCAAAAAAGCTTTTTTCAATTAATGGATTTAAATGCACCTACTGTGAAAGAGATTTGGTAGGTTTGACTCCTGGTATTGATCATTTAGCGAACAAAGCTGCTTATCCTGAATTCACATTTGTACCTGTAAATTTATTCTATAGCTGTAATTATTGTAACTCCTCATCAGTCAAAGGTCAAAAAGAAACCATCAATAAATTATCACCGTTTTATTCTCATTGTGACTTCAAAATAGTCCACCCCTATTATGATAATCCAGATTCAGAAATATTTTATCAAGATATAGATAGAATATTTATTGATTATGCAAGGTGTACCCAAAAAGGGAAAAATACTATAGATTTTTTTAATCTTTCAAGTTATATAATGACAAATATTAGATCAAGGCAATTAATATTGGAGAGGCTTAATCCACTACTTCCATCAGATGAAAAAAAACTTATAAATGAAACAATAGCTTATAAATAAAGCTAATAGCGTTTTAATGAATCTATATAAAAAATAAGTAATGAATAATTTATAGAAACAATCAAATTAGGCAAGTATTATAATGTCGACTAAAGACAAAGTTAAAACTAAAACTAACGGCTACAACACAAACCTCGCATCAGAATATTACGTTCTCTCAGCCCTATACCGCTTAGATTTCGATGCCTATATTACACTCGGCAACAAAAAAAGTATAGACATTATCCTAAACCTCAACGACAAAAAACAAATTACAATAGACGTAAAAGGACTAAAGGGAAATGGCATGTTCCCAATAGATAATGTTAATACAGATATTAAAAAACCGAATCATTATATAGTCTTCGTCAATTATCTTAACAAAATTAAAGACCCAACGTCAGTGCCGGAAATCTTTATTTTACCACACAACGAAATCAAAAAATACATTTACATAAATCCCAAAGGAAACAGAAAAGGCATTTACCCCAGCAGACTCCGTAAAGAATGCAGCAAATACAAAAACAACTGGGCTATATTAAATTAATTTTAATTAAAATAAGGGCAATAAATGTTTACTCATAAAGGCAAAATTAAGTTTTTCGATAAACGAAAAAACAATTTTGGTTTCATCACTGATATCATTTCTCAGAATGGAGCAATTGAAGCCGATATTTATTTTAGTGGTAATGATATAATCTGTCCTAAAAATCTTATCTCTGAAATGTCTATAGTTGTTTTCTCTACTATTGTTCGTTCTAATAAATTGAATGCAATAAATATTTCTAGTTTTCAAAATTTATCTCTTTCTGAAAAAAAGGGTGTTTTATTTTTACTTTCGGGTGAAGATCTATTATATCTATCCATAAATTTAATTATCAATGGGTTTAGTTTTTCTGAAAAAGAAAAGAATTTTATTTTAGATAATGCTATTGATGCTTTTCGAAGTAGTCCAAATTCAATTTCTTATAGAATAATTAATTTTCTAGATAGTTCTTCTCAAAAAAAATTACTTCTAGAATTTCTAAACAACTGTTCTGATTTTGATAAAATAAAACTTATTAATGATTCTTCTCTACTAAATATTGTTTCCGCACATTGGCAATTTGAAAAAGAACATTTTACTGACAATTTAATCAGAGAGTTTTTAAAAGATGATAACTCTAAGCTAATATCAGAAAGCTTTATAAAGAAATATTTATCACTTTGCAATAATTATTCAGTATGGACAAACGTTAGATTCTTTTCATTAACTAATGACTATATGCAATTTTATAATTATTTATCTTCACTTAATAACATTGATGTCGAGTTTACTACTAATCTTGTAAAAGCTATTCAACAAATCACTCCAAAACAATCTCATATTTCTTTCTTTAAAGTCTTTCTCAAAGTTTATAAACAAATACCAACTAAACTTACTTTTTTGGCTGCCATCAATTTGTTGAAATTTTTAATAATCGAGTTTTCACTGGATCCACTCAAAAGGGAGTTGTATGAACTTATTATTAATACAGACTTTAACACTTCAGCTGATTTTATGGCGGCAGCAGAATGCGCTTCTTTAGTCGATGAATATGAATTAATTTTTAAACATTTGGCTAGATTTTATTCAGTAATAAATCAACAATTGACTGATAAACATAAAATAAGTTTGTTGACTAGTTCAAATAGTGAGTTAATTCAAAAAATTCTATCTTCATGGGAATTTTCAGATAATTTATCTTCTACAAACTTGTTTTCAATAATATATAAAAATAAAAAGTATTTACCTTTTGCTAAAGAAGTTAAACGCATAGTGCATAACCTTTTTCCACAAATGCCATATTACAGTGGGTCTTCTTACTTTGTTAATGAATTTCTTGAATACGTGAAGTTCTATAATGATACTGAATCATTCGAACTTTTTATCAATACTACTGAATACTTTACCGCTGAAATAATTGCTATTTTCGTTGAATACAGTTCCAAAACTTATTTTAGTGATCTACTTCGTGATATATATGTTGCCACTTCAAGTGATTCTCTTAAAGCAAAAATTGAATTATTATCTTTTCTAACAAAGTCTTCTTTTTTTCCCAAAAAAGATTATCTTCTATATGTCACTTCTCTTTGCAATTCTTTTTTACAACAGCTAATAATAAAAAGAATCGTTTATTACTTTAGTATGAATAAGAATTCATTTCAAGAATTCCATGATTTAGTAGAGTCTATTAATTTTACTGACCTCAGTAGCTTATTATTAAAAAATTATATTATTTCAAAACCTGCAGATAAAATATCTGCTTTAAATATGCTTTCTAATGTATTTAAGTTGCATTTAGAGAGGCTTAAAACTATTTCAAAAAGTAATGATACATTTGAAAACTTATATCACATAAATATACTAGTAAAGGATTGCCATGGACGCAAATTATATAATAAAAATTTATGGCAGAAAGAAGGTATTAAAAGGTATTATGTAGATAAATTTAATTTTGTAGAACCCTCTGTCAATCTAAATATATTTTGTGAAGGTCGTTTTTGGAAAACTGAAGAACTTTATGATTCTGTTACAAAAAAATCTTTTCAAACTAATATTTATTGGTGTCGTGGTGATATTTGTTATTGTCCCAATAACTCAGTTGACACTAAACTACCTTCAGCAGATTGGACTTTATTAGAAATTTCAAAAATATTAAAGATTAGTTTAGAACCATTATTAGTTAGTTATATCGCTGGTTGGGCAAATAGAATGAATGAAATAGTCGATAAACTTAAATGTACAACCTGTAATTCCTTTTTGAGACCCAAACCATTTGATCCCAAAATTTTAGGCCATTACGCAGTCCCACTTTTTTATTGTTTGAATGATCAGTGCCAAGATTTTAAGAAAGATATTCGTTTTACGCATTGTCTTAATAGCAAGTGTGGATGTTTACTTGACAGCCGTGAACTTAAACAATGCACAAATAATTGGTTAATCTGCCCACAATGTGGTTCTTGTTGCCCAGAACATTCTGGTATCGAATATTCTTCTAAGTTTGTTGAGAAATAATTATTTCCTTAGTTAATCTGTGCAAATTATATTTTACTTAAAATAATCTATTGGTTGATTTTTTTTTGACTTTTTTAAAACACTATTTAATTTTTCATCTAATATCTTGGTTATTTTCTGTGCTAATTTATAAACCTCAGTTTCACCATAATTTGGCGTGGCTTTTTTGTTTACATAATTTGTCTTTGCATTTTGTATTGCGTATTTGATGAAAAAAACATGTTTGTCAGCACAAAAACCACCATTAATCTTATCATTTAGCAATTTTTTCCATTCACCACATAGCTCCAATTCATTAATTTCTGCATTCGTATTAAAAAAGTGATAATATAACCAAACCTCAAAACATGGATTGCTTTGCGCGATAAACCATCCTTTTTCCCTTTTTACTTCTTCTCTTAATTTCGTAATTTTTTCGAACCATGTATCTGTGTCAATCAAGAACCATAATTCATCTAAGTCTTCAATAAATTCGAATTCTTTACCATTGATTTCTTTTCTTTTTATACATTCATCTGCTGATTTTAATAATCCAATTGGTGAATTGTCTTCTGTATGTTGCAAATCATATACAATTAAACTTAATCTTGAATCCAAATCTTTTAGTTTATTAAAATAATCAACTTCTCTTTTCATACCTTCCGCAAATATTATAATCTTCTTTGCGTCCCGATGGGGTTCTACTCTTGTATAATTTCTAGTTGTTAGTAGCATACTCATTCCAGTTTAATTCGTGTAATTTCCCAAGGATAGGTATCGAACCATATCTGCCTCCTAAATATCCTTTGCGTATATCAATTGTTTTGTGTTCTTTATATTCATCTAATGAATAAAGTTTTGTTTTACCTTCCTTGTTCTTTTCTGCAAACCATACTTCATCTCTTCTTATTATTTTCTGATCCAACAAATTTGAATCATGTGTTGTAAAAATCAATTGTCCTTTAGTTTGTTTATTCAAAGAATATTTTGTTATCAATTCTTTGATTAAAACGGTATGTATACTTCTTTCTATTTCGTCAACAACTACAACTTTATCTTTTATAAGTAATTCCATAAATGCTGGTATTAAATCTAATAGTCTTTTAGTTCCATCAGATTCTTCTCCTAAATAAAAATCAATATTTTTATTCAGCGTCTCATGTATCAGTTTTAACCTTTTAACTTTTACTTCGTTATTTTCTTTTAGTATCACTATTTCGTCCAATTCTTTATTTCTTAGCCCTACTATACTATCCGGCTTGTCTTCTAACTTCTGTAAGAAATTATCAATTATTTCTTTGCTTTGGCTGTTTTCTCCTATTGTGTTTGCATCAAGTTTTTGAGTTTCTGTTTGCAAGTTATTAATCCCAATATCTAAGGTTTTTATAGTATCTTCGATATATTTCTTTAACTCCGGTTCCTTTTCTATTCTATGTGCTAAAGCATTAATTCGTGAGTTTGGATAAATAATCTTTAGGTTATTTTTAAACCAGTTGTAAACTTCTTTTATTTCCGTAAATTTTTCATTTTCTCTATCAGCAAGTAACTTTAGTACTGTAGCATTAGGTTTGGTAAATTCCTTAGTTAAAACGTCCTTAATTATTTTTACTTCCTCATTTTTATCTATTCTTTCATTGAATTTAATTGTCGTTTTATTGTTTCTGTTTGTTTTTCTTTCATAAATAAGCTTGTCTTGTTTTTTCCCTAAACCAGATTCATATAATTCTTCATCTGTTATTACATTATCCTTTATTTTTATAGCATAATAGTAAGGCTTTTCATTTGAAAAAAATTCTATTGCTATCAGTTGTCCCTTTTTTCTGTCTCCTTGGAACTTAAATACATTTTTTGTTATTTCTAATGGCAACCTATCATCTAAAACTGATTGCTTTAATAAACCAAATATTTTAATTAAGTTTGATTTGCCTGCTCCATTTGCTCCATATATAGCTGCCATCTTTAATAACTCAAACTTTCTTTTCTTGTATTTATGCTCAACCAGATTTTGTTCTCTTCCTGGAATCATACTAAATTCTGTTATATCTCCAAACGAATATATATTTTCTACAACTATTCTTATTATCATTTTAGCAAAACCTCTCTTGTGTGTGAAAATTTCACGTAAAGATACCAATACTCTAATCAATATCAAAATATTATTTTGTTTCTAGTGAAAATATTCCGTCTTTCACTTTTTCTTTAATCCCAGTTTATAAAACAAAATGCTTTAAAATCTTCATTCTCAACCAAACTTTCATGGGTAATACTAGTTCACCCGAACATGGGACAGCCAGTTTTACATAATTGGCATTATACAACACAATGTGAACAGTCCCAACAAAACCCATTGGTAGTTCTATCAGTGTCTTATAATGCGAAATTATGCAAACTCGGCACGAAAAGAATATTGGTCAGTTAATCATCGTTCCATTTCAGCGGGTTAAAAAGCATTTGCCCGCTTCCATTCCACTTACATGTGGTAAAAGGGCTCGGGTCGCTATTGCTTCCGCTCATTCCGCAAAAGTATTAAAAACCAATACCTTTGCTCCATTTCGCCTGCCTCGCCCTCGCTTAAAAATTTAACTCCGCAAGAGACTTTACAAACTTCATAACTTTACAAACTTTTAACTGCTGTCCACTTTGGACGCAATTTCCATCACTTTTTAATTGCAATTTGTATTACAATAAATTTCTGCCCACTCCGTCCTATTTCTATTAAATTTTTCCTTTTGCCTTCTCACTTCTGCCGTTTTACGTCTTTCGTCTAAACTTCTCAACATTTGTCAACCAAAAGCAAACAAAACACAAACACCGCTCGTTGCATAAAATACCATACATTTGTATGTTGTTCCTAAAACTGGAGTAGTAATGTCATACCAAAAAATTCTAAAACTAATAATTTACCTTTGGCTTATACTATTTGCTCTAGCAATAATTCCAAATAATCTTAAAGCACAAATTCCATATCAAGTACCTTATGGATATACAACAACAGAAAAAGTTTCCCGAATAATTGACGGCGATACATTCGTTATTTCAGATTCATCCAGAGTAAGGCTTCTTGGAATTGATACACCAGAATTAAACTCAAAAGATACCTTTTATATCCCTTACGCAAATCATTCCAAGCTATTTCTGGATTCACTGATAAACAATAAAGTAGTAAAACTAACATTCGAAACAAAAACCAGAGACATGTTCGATAGAATCTTAGCCTATGTATGGCTAAGAAATTCCACCGGACAAGATTCACTTTTCATACAAGCAGAAATGCTCAAAAAGGGATTGGCAAGAATAAAATATTATCCAAAAGAATCTCGTTATTATGAAATCTTTTATAACCTAAGAGCAACAGCAATGAAAAACAATCTAGGAATCTGGTCTAAATGAATCTAAACAATTCAATAGAATCAATATCACAAATAATTTCAGATCCCAAAATTCCCGAACTGCAGCAAATTGGATTAATAGATGAAATTGCATTAAGAAATTATAAAATCAAATTGGAATACCACAAACTCCGCAAAACCAAACCAATCATGGATGCAATATTTGATTTATCGGATAAGTACAACCTCTCATTCGACACAATAAACACAATCCTCTTCCGACCAAGAAACAAAAAATCCCTAAACTAAACCTCCAAATGTAAATTGTACATTATAAATTGCTCCTCAGTCTTTAAACAGTCTCTGTATAGTATCTAAGTAGTGTTCACTGTAACCACCATTACATTAATTTAATCTCCATTCTAAATTAATTTGCAGCGTCCATAAAATAAAAAGGAGGGATTTACTATGGCACGCGTAACTGGTAATGTACTCGGTAACTTGAGAGGCAGACTCGGAAACCTTTCTGCCAGAACTGTTAACGGACAAACTATTCTTTCTGCTCGTCCAGAATCTTACACATTAAGCCTATCTCCTGAAGCAATAGAAGCTAGAAGCAAATTCGGTGTAACCGGAAGTATCTCTAAACAAATTGCAGAAGTTGATTTACTTAATACAATCTGGACAAAAGTAAAACTATCTGGTATGTCGGTTTTCAATACCATATTCAAAAAGAACTATCCGTTCAGTTCTGCAGAACGCCCTACAGCTGATAACATCATAACTCCTGGCGGATTCTCGGTTCCGGTTCAAGCTGCAACAGTTCTTACTGATAACCTTACAGTAGAATTGTTGGCATTAACATCAGCAGCAGTATTTTCACCGGAAGAAGTTGATCTATCTGCTAGAGCAATCATTTGCTATTATGATCCAATCAATCCAGATGATTTACCTTACCAATTCATTTCACTCCAAAGCGATGTTGAAGCTTATAACTTCGCTCAAACTTTCGAAATGAATATGGGATTCAATGTAAATCAACAAAACATAGCAGCTAAATATCAGCATTCAATATTGTACTTTGCAGTTGCTTCCAAAAACGCAGATGGTAAAGTAGTTCAATACTCTGCTACATATACCTCATCTAACTAATCCAGTTCTAAGGTTCCCTCATCCAGCGGGGGAACCTTACATATAGCGCACTAATCATCACTTCACCCTATAAAAGCTCGTACCTCACTTTTACAAGGTTCGCAATCAATCCTAAAATAATCACCATAAAAACATAGTTGTTTGCTGAAAACCACAAACACCTATTATCATTAAATCCTAACATGGGTAATGTTAATCGCTACCTTCGCCCTATTCTCATTCACTCACAAGTTCATTCATTCGCACAAGGCTCTCAGTAACTCCCAGCATTAGCGCCAAAAAGCAAGGGCTGTCTCACTCCGTTCCACAACCCTTTACCAGTTGGTTCAGTTTTGCTTTCGCAAAACAATAAAAGCATCTTTTGCCCGCTTACACCGCAAGCTTAGTGTTAAACTGACATGGAGCGTAAATCGGGGCAAGGGTATACGGCTTCGCCGTGCCTACGGCATAAACGGTTAAGCTCTATTTTCTATTTTAGTTTGATACGCTTAACCGCCCTTGCCTTAAATGGGTAAAGCAACTTACACCATCAATAACACCTAACATAAAAATCGCAAAGAAGTTTATAAGCGGGCAAAATATGTTTTTGGCGGGGAAGTCCGTTTCATTTGAATTATCAAACCAATAATAGGAGATATAATGAATACTAATCAAACCATCAATGAAGTTAATTCATTAATTGATCATTGCGAAAAATCCGGCTGGATTCCACAGCATGATTGCAGAAAGAACCTAAAACTTTTATCTCAAACGCACTCAGTTAATACATTGCATAATATTGTAATTGCACAAACTAAACAATGCAAAATATGCGGTAAAAAGTTTGAAGAATTTGATCCGAGAGGTTTATAATGAAAGTATATGAGAGCAGCAATTCAACAAATTGGAATAATTCTAAAATTCCTCAGATCAAAATCAAAAATAAAAAACTAATTAGCTGTGGTTTTGAAATAGGAAAGGAGTACAAAGTAATATATCAACACAATAAAATAATTTTAATAATTATTGCAAATGAAAAAAGCAAAAGCTAAGTTTAACTAAATTATGTCACTAATTTTAAATAACCATATTAACCAACCTAAAAATCAAAGGATGTACCAGAAAAAAGTCGGTACAAAGTCGGTACATTTTCGGTACAATGACAGTGGGATTTGTAAGAAGGGTATAAATGAAAAAAGCCTCAAAACAATCTGTTTTGAAGCTTTTATTGCGGGGCCGACGAGACTCGAACTCGCGACCTCCTGCGTGACAGACAGTCGCATTCCTTCATTTTCTCTCTAATTTCCCAGCATTTCACCAGTGGGTACACTTGTGGGTACATCCGGAAGGAGTATCTAAAATGTTTCTTACACCACCTAATTCAACAAGACGCTACTATCAATTAGTTTATTTCGTAGATGGTAAGAGAACCAAAATTTCAACAAGAACAACTGACAAAAGGGAAGCGGAAAAATTTCTAAAATCTTTTGTCCCTAAACCGAAAGAAAAGAGAACCGAATCAGAAGCACCCAAAAAGAAAAATGATTCCATAAAACTCAGCCTCTTTTTTGAAGAATATAAAACTAATGTACGCAACACATATTCTGAAAAATATCTTAAGAAAGCAGTCAAACCTTCTTTTGCAGCTTTACAAAAACACATAAAAGATATGCCCCTTAATCAGATTTCAACAAGAATCATAGATCAATTTATATCCTCAGCCTCAGCAAGTTCAAAACATTCAGCTTCACTTTACCACCGCACCTTAAAAGCAGCATTTAATAAAGCTGTAGTTTGGAATTATCTTGAAGCTAACCCTTTCAATAAAATTAAAGCTCCCAAAGTTCCGAAATCCTTTCCTGTGTTTATTTCAGAAAGTGAACTAATTATGATTCTTAACAATACTCAAATGCAGCTAATGAAAGATATTTTCACAACTGCCTTTTATACCGGAATGCGTCTTGGTGAATTAGTTAATATGAAATGGAACTGGATTGACTTCACAGAAAATATCATCACAATTAAAAACTCAAGCGAATTTAATTCCAAAAACAAACGCGAAAGAATAATCCCAATTCATCAAAAAGTACAAACCATTTTGCAAACTCGTTTTCAACTTGGCAAGCTTACAAATGCCCTTGTCTTTAATAGGTATAAAAGTATAAAATTAAATGAGGATTTTGTAAGCAAACAATTTAAGAAAGCCGTAAGAGCGGCAAAATTAAATGATAAAATTCATTTCCATACACTTCGTCATTCTTTTGCTTCTGCTCTTGTTCAACGTGGAATTTCTCTTTATGCTGTAAAAGAATTGTTAGGTCACGGAAATATTAAAACAACTCAAATTTATTCACATCTTCAGAAAGATAATTTGTTGGATGCAGTAAATCTACTATAAAAAACAAAGAACTTGAAATCTCAACCCAAAAACTTTTTATTTTCACTTATGCCTTTGTAACTTATATTATATACAACTAACTCAGTACGCCAGAAGGATTCTTTCGAAGAAATGCCTTTGGCAGAACCACCAAACCTCTGATCCGAAGTCAGATACTCTATCCAATTGCCTATCCGCCGTAGTCCTTCTTTAGACGGACGAAGGAGGAAGTTACGGGTGCGGATTTTCTTTATTCAAATATAGTGTAAATAAAAAAGAACCGAACAAAATAAGATCTTGACAGAATCCGTGAATCTTTTATAAGGATATTTTGCAATCATTAAAACAAATTTCTTCAAACCCGATTACCTGATTGACGAAACAAGATTTTAATTGTGAATATTTTAATAGAGTAGTTCCCTGTTTTTATTTTTTCTAATGCAAAGCCATATTAGATTCAATATCAACATAGGCATTGAATTCATTCAATAATATATGGTTTACTAATTTTTTTGTGTAAAAGAAATATTCTACGTCAGTGGAATTTATAATCTCAATTGCAATTGAAAGTACATCGTTTCTATAATTATCAACAGAAGTCAAATAATTGAGTAAGCCCATCTCTTTGGCATCGTTTACTTTTATAAATCTTTGACTGTACAATATTTCCTGTGCTTTAGAAAGCCCAATATGTTTCATTAAAAAAAGTGGTACGCCGCCGGAAGGATGAAGTCCGTATTCTTTGGAGTTCATATGTATTACTAAATTGGGGCTCGCAATTCTAAAGTCAGAAACTAAGCTTATACCAAAAAAGGGAGAAACAACGCAGCCCGTTAATGCTATAAAAACCATTTTAGGGAATTCGATTATTTTTCGTATGTAGTTATTAAGCATATTAATCTGAATTTCCCGTTTTCTTTTGTCAACAAATTCTGTTACAAATCTCGGCTGCTGAGGATCAATATATTGTTCTGTTATAGAGGACATATATTTTGAATAAACATTATTCGAAAAGCACTCCTCATTACCTATAAAAAGAATTCCTTTAATTGAATTATCTTTCGCTATCATATCCATCCAATCCATTAAGCCAAAACTCTCCTCAAAATTAAAAAGCGTTTTGATAGCATCAGTCTTAGGTTCAAGCACTATTAGCGTTCCAATTCTGAAACTCCTTACATCTTCGTAATCAAATTCCATGGTTAAGTTTTTCTTCATCTTTTACCCCATAATTTTCTAAATAAAAATTTAGTTAGAATATATACCATTAATATGAGTTACAGTTTCCTTGTTCAATAATGTTCTGAGAGTATTTTTTAATTTCATCTGCTGGATAAACAAATAATACAAAGAAGATAAAACAGACTCTTCATTTTAGCGTAACTCTAATTTTGCAAACACAGGAAAATGATCAGATACTTTTACATTTATTTTAGTATACTCAACAGGTTTTAAGCCATTCAACGAAAAAATATAATCGAGCCTTATAACCGGAAATTCCGTTCGAAATGTTGGCGAAGGGAAAAAATTATTCACATAAGCCGCGTCTTCGGCAATATTGTATAACGGCTTCACAATTTTAGCATTAGGAGGAGCATTTAAATCACCTCCAAACACAATAGGTCCCTCCAAAGTTTTTAAATAATTTACAAGCGTTTCTATTTCTTCAGTTTGTTTCTTTACTAAGTATTTGCCCCACTCAACTTGATCTTTTAACTCGTTTGTCTTCGGTCTACCAGCAATCAGCCTAACAGAAATAGCGTTTACTTCTTCATCATTAAAACAAAATTTGACATGAGAAAAAGAACGGTTAGGATTATTTATAAGAGTGTCTATATCATTCGAACCACTCAATGATGCTTGGTGAGTTGGCAATTCAATTTCTTGATAGGCTATTACCGGAAATTTCGAAAATATAGCTGTTTCATATTTTTTACCTGTAAAAATAAAATACTTTTCTTCTAAGGCTGAAAGGACTATTATGCTGTCTGCCGACAATGTATTTTCAGATAGAAGAACAATATCCGCATTAACTGAATCGATAAAATTAAAAACCTTGTCCTCACCGTAAGAGTAATATCTTACATTTAATGATAAAACAGATAACTGAGTTTCTCCATTATCAATTTTATTATTGCTGAATACTGATTTAAATGAAACATCGCCGATTAACAGAAAATATATTAAGTAAACAATAATGGTTATTAGTGAAAGTTTCTTTCTATCTAAAAAAAACAATACAAGTGAAAGCAAAAGAACAGGAAGCAGTAACCATAAAGGAGATAAGAAACTAGTTCCAAAAAGTATAGAACTCTCATTCCAAAAATCAAAATAGTCTAATGTGCACACCACCATAATAAAGCAAAGTAAAAATGCTAAAACTGATACAGTAAATACAAGAAACCTATGTATGATTTTAAGTGCTTTAAACTGTTGAAGCATTGTCAGTCACCTTTATGCTAAGATACTTCCTATCCAATAAATTATAGTTAATGTTAATTGGTTTTAAGTTAACTATTACTAAGCCAATTTTGCATTAATATGAGTTATCGTTTCTTCGTTCATTAATGTTCTGAGAGTATTTTTTAATTTCATCTGCTGAATAAACAAATCGTGTTCAGGAACAACGTTAGGAGAATGAATAGGACTTTTGAAGTAAAATGAAAGCCATTCTTGTATTCCATTCAACCCGGCTCTCTGAGCTAAATCCATAAATAAAACCAAATCTAATACTATCGGTGCAGCTAAAATAGAATCTTTACATAAGAAATTAACTTTAAGCTGCATCGGATAACCGAGCCAGCCGAACATATCAATGTTATCCCATCCTTCTTTATCATCACCTCGCGGCGGGTAATAATTTATTCTTACTTTGTGATAAAAATTTCCATAAAGATCAGGATAGAGTTCAGGCTGCAAAATTGTGTTAAGCACGGAGAGTTTACTTTCTTCTTTTGTTTTGAATGAGCCGGGTTCGTCCAAAACAAGACCGTCTTTATTTCCGAGAATGTTGGTTGAAAACCAGCCCTTTAAACCAAGCATCCTGGCTTTAAACATTGGAGCCAGTACGGTTTTTATCAAGGTTTGACCGGTCTTAAAATCTTTGCCCGCAACAGGTACTGAATTTTTTTTAGCGAGTTCCAATATTGCCGGGATATCAACTGTTAAATTTGGAGCTCCATTTATAAACGGTATCCCTTCCGCAAGTGAAGCATAAGCATATAACATACTCGGAGCGATATCGGGATGATTTTCTTTCATACCCTTTTCAAAGCTTTCTATGCTTTGATGGACTGAATTCTTCGTTATATAAATTTCAGTGCTTGCAGTCCAAATAACAACTGCCCGATTCAGCTTGTTCTCGTTTTTGAATTTTCTAATATCCTCGCGCAATTGTTCCATCAACTCATATTTATTTTTCCCTTTTTTAATATGAGTGCCGTCAATGTTTTTTACATAATTTTTGTCGAAGACACCTTTCATTGGTAAAATTCTTTCCAATTCTTTCGAAACCGATTCGGTGTCCTTCTCATTGAGAACCCTAGCTTCTTTAGCTGCTTCTAAGCAATCATAATTATTTATATCCCAACCGCCGACTACTAAATCTTCCAATTCCGCAAGCGGAACAAAATCTTTAATCATCGGGAAATTATTCTCAATACGTTTTCCTATTCTTATAGTTGCCATCTGTGTAAGCGAACCAAAGGGTTTACCGAATCCGTTTCTTATTTGCAGCAAACCGGCAGTAAAAGTTGTAGCAACTGCTCCGTTTAGCCCGACTAATAATATACCAAGTTTACCTTCCGGTTTTTGAATTTTGATATCAGACATTTTCTCTCTCCTTGACTAATAATATTTAGGTTTATTTTTTGGTTAAAAGATCATTTAATTCCTTGATTGAATTAATAATATTGTCGGCGCTGTATATTTCTGCCGGTTCATCCCAGCCGGCGACATTAATCCATATAGTTGAGCAGCCCAGCTCTTTAGCAGGCACAATATCATTTTTATATGAATCACCGATTACAATAGTATTTTTTGGTTCAATTTTCATTTTATTCAAAGCCAACTCAAATATTTCTTTATCCGGTTTCCTGATACCTGCAACGGTTGAATCAATTATAACATCAAAATATTTTTTTAAGCCGGTCTCAACCAAAACAGTTTCTAAGTTACCGTAATAATTGGAGATAAGGCCCAGTTTATATTCCAGTTCCAGATGCAAAAGGATATTTTTAGTCGTTTCAATATTCATTAAAACTTTATTAAGACAATACCGGCTCATATCATTTATAATAGCAAAAGCGAAACCCGAGAGTAAATTTTCTTTTTCGAGATATTCAAATTGATAACTCAACTGAGTTCCGTATGTTTTTTCTAAACCGTAATCTGGTTTTATAACAGCAGGAATCTTTCTTTCCGAATAAACAAAAGCATCTTTAAGATTTTTTTTGGTTACGGGAATATGAAAATGCTGATAAGCATTCCAAAAAAATTCACTCCAATGCACACCGTCCGTATCGAGTGTGCCGCCGTAATCAAACAATAGCGCTTTTTTCATATTCTTTTTCTTTTGCAGTTAATTCTTTATTTGTTTTCTTTTTGCCGGAAACAATCAAAATTAGTCCGATTAAAATCCATAATAGTTCTCTTATTCTGTTTACCAAACCGATGTAAATTCCAAGTGATGAACTTATCCTCAGTGTTTTTAGGACCAGCACAAGCCCTCCCTCACGCGAACCCAATTCCAAAGGCATAAAGAAAAAGAGATTTATTACGAAGGACGAAAAAGCATTTATATATAACGCCTGGGAAAAAGTAATATCAATCCCTATAGCTTTTAGTATAAACAGATTTTCGAGCGAAGCAATTATTCTTGCTAAGATTTCTAAAGATAAAGCTGAAAAAAAATCACTCTTACGGTTTAAGTAAAGGTCTTTTATCTGGTGATCGATCTGTTTTATTTTCTCGGTTTTATCAGAATACTTTATTGCAATCTTTTTTATGAATGGAATTTTGGTTGAAATGTTTAGTAATGATTCTAATATTCCATTTTTGTGCCTATTAATGAAAAAATAAACAACAATTAGAAAAGCTAAGAGGGCAACAATCAATAATATTCTTATGGTAGAAGGAAGTGTTAAAGATATTAATGCCAATAAAATTACCATAATCCAAAAAACGAAAGATGAAAGAAAATGAATCATAGTATAAAGAAAAGTAGATGATACTGCTTTGCTCATGCCTAACGGTTTTTGTAATTCTGCAATACGGTAAGGTTCACCTCCTACAGCAACTGAAGGTGTAATGTAGTTTAGTGCAAATCCACTAATTGTAATTGAAAGAAGTTTACCAAATGATATCTTACTGCTATTATGGATAATCGAACGCCAAGCAAATGTATTAAATAGATAAACAAAGCCCCATACGCCAATAACAGGGATGAAGTACCATCCGGTTTTTTGTAAATTCGTAAGAATATTATCCAAGCCGAAATCCATCACGAGATAAGTGAATACCGATATACCAATAAGAAATAATATAATTTTAGATATTTTACTCATTATTCAGATCAATTGATTTTAATTCTGTAGCTGATTGATAACACCTTGTCAACAAATTAATCGTATTATAAGCCTCGTTTAATCCTTCCTTTGATATTTTTGATTTCTCAATTGCTTCTACAAATTCCGAAAACAAATCAACATAAAGACCTGTATAATGAGATTTATCCGATATGTTTGGAACAGCTATTTGCTCTTCAAAACCGTCAAAGTTTTTTGTTAAAAAATCTTCGCCATTGTAAAAAAGACTTCCATTTTTTGATATAAGTTTGGCTTCATTTCTTCTTGAGTGAAAAGACCAGGTAAGATTAATTTGAACTGTCCCTTTTTCATATTCTAAAATAACTTGTGATGTATCTTCAATTTCATTTTTAGGGTGGGACAGGTTATTGTTAATTGTTGTAACCTTAAGCGGACTTTGTAATAACCAGTTTGAAAGGTAGAGGTAATGAAATCCTGTATCTGATAATATTCCGCCACCGCTTATTTCTTTGTTTAATCTCCACGGCTCATCATTAGTTTTTAAGCCTGGATCTGCTCCGCTTCTAAATACATTAAATTGTATAAATACTTTCGTATCATCATGCATTTCATTAATAAACTTTTTAAACTCACTCCACACTTTGGAGTATTTATATTGATGACAAGGAACAAACAAAATATTAGAACTATTTATTTTATGATACAGTTTATCAGCTTCATCAAGAGATAAAGTAAAAGGTTTCTCGCAAATTATATGCACGTTTTTTGCAAGCGCATTTTCAATAATACTTTTATGATATTTTGGTGGGGTCGTAATATCAATAAAATCTAACTTTTCTTTCTCAAACAATTCGTCTTGAGTTTTATAAAAATTTATCCCAGTGTATTCTTTTTTTATAGTTTCTCTAATATTATCATCAATCTCTACAGCCGAGGTTATAATCACTTTATCGTTTAATCTAATATCATAAAATGCACGTAAATGATTTGTCCTAGCAATTTTCCCGAAGCCAACTATTGCACCTCTAAGCATCTTCTAATTCCTTTTCTTTTTTGTAAGATCAAATAAGTATTTATGAATTTTTTCTTCCTTCATCACAAAATAAACTAGTAAAATGTTGAGAACGATGAGCTCAAATAAGAAGTAATGTAATATATTCCCCAAGAATAGGGTTATAAATAGAACAATCATCCTAGTGTTTGTTGTTAGGATGTTTTGATACTTAATCATTGGCTTGTTTAGCGATCGGTAATCTACTTTCAACCAGGAAGGAGTGACACCATTAAAATTTTCTTCTACAAAACCGTATAGCTTCCTTACACTTTTGGCAAGCAAATATTGCTGGTGAAGATAATTTATATAAACTCTTAATAAAAATTTCTTAAAAGGATTTTTTAACCAAACTAGGTTAGAATAAGTCTCTTTTACTTCAGATAGATCATCTATATCTTTATTCTTTCCTTGTACAAAGTATAGATAAAAAATACGGTAAAAATCTGCCATTGCGCTTTGGAAGGAATGACTCATACCGGCAATAATCGCAATAAGAAATATGAATGGGGTTCCACCTTCAACAACAAATCTGGCGGACATATGTAGGTAAATACTTATAAACCAAAGATTACCGGCAACACCGTCAAATATTCTCCCGTAACGTGAGTGTGTGTTTGTTAACCGCGCTAATTGTCCATCTGCGCCATCCAGTGCTTCGGCTGTTATTAACATCAATACGCCGATTAAATTTATGGTTGTGTTTTGATAGAAAAATAAATGCCCCGCTATAACACCGAATATCACGCTAATGAATGTAACATTGTTAGGAGTTAAACTCATTGCTTTGGCAGCAACTGCCATTCGGTATCCAACTTTCCGGTAGAATAAACGATCAAGAAATTCTTCAGTATCTGATGATTTATACGTCGATTCAATTTTTGATTTGTTCTGCAGCATAGTTGAAAGCTTCCTCCATTATGTTAATTCCTTCTTCAGCAATTTCTTTGGTAATAATAAGCGGAGGGTAAACGCGTATATCAGCATTATATCCCATTAAAATCAATCCGCGTTTTAAGCATTCCTGAAAGACCATTTCCGTATATTTTTTATCAAGTTTATCTTTTGTTCCCGGTTTTACTAATTCTATGCCAATCATTAATCCTTTACCTCTAACTTCACCAACAATAGGATTTCTTTCTTTAACTTCACTTAATTTTTGCAACATAAAATCTCCGACTTTGGCTGAGTTTTCTACTAAACCTTCATCTAAGATTGTTTTTACAGTAGCATAAGCTGCGGTTGATGCCAAAGGATTACCACCAAAACTTGATGAACTTCCACTTGGATTACCAAATGGTTTGGCAAAAATTATTTCTTTACGAGACATAACTCCGGTAATTGGAAATCCGCCACCAAATCCTTTTCCTATTGTAATTATATCAGGGATAATATCTTCGTGTTGAGTACCAAACATTTTGCCGGTTCTTCCAAATCCGGTTATCATTTCATCACATATCAATAAAGTACCAATTTCGTCTGCAAGCTTTCGAAGTTCTTTGAGAAAACCTGGCGCAGGCACAACATTTCCTGCGGTTCCTTGAATTGGTTCAACAATAATAGCAGCAATATTATTTGTTGTTTCGTATCTGATTTTTTTTCTGATGTGGTCTACACATTCCCAGTTACAACCAGGAAATGTTTTGTTGAATTCGCAATGTCTGCAATCTGCATAAGGAGTATTGTAAATTCCTGCAGGTAATGGTCCAAGACCAAATTTAAAATTATCCCCAAGCAATCCAAGCACGCCGAGAGTTTTACCGTGGAAGCCGTTCCAGAATCCGATAAATTCTGTTTTCTTAGTATAAGATTTTGCCATTCTTAAGGCTGCTTCAACAGCTTCGGTGCCCCCGCTGTAGAACTGGCTCCATTTCAAATCGCCAATTGCAATTTCAGAAAGAAGTTTTGTAAGTTTCACTCTGTTCTCCGAAGTAAAACTTCCAACGTGAATCTTGTCAAGCTGCTCTTTCACCATTTTGTTATATACTGGATGATTATATCCCAGACTCGCCACCCCAACACCAACAAAGAAATCTATGTAACGATTTCCATCAACATCGTAAACGAGACAGCCGTCGCCTTTTTCAATTGCAATTTTAGATCTTGTTGCTATTGTCTGAATGCCGGGGGCAATATAATTTTGTTCCTCGTTAAAAAGTGCTAATGATTTTGGACCCGGGATTTCAGTTTTGGTTTCAGCATAAGTCAAAGTAGAAATTTCCATATTTTTTTCCTTTTACAAATACAATATTATTTTTCGAAATTTAGGTTATAAACAGATTCTGTTGTAATCAATTTCTGAGAAATTAAGTTTGCTATTTGGTTACCCGCTTCTTCTCTGATTGGTGCAAAACTCGGCCAATCGTTAATGTCAATGATTGATATAGAGCCGTCGGCAGAAATAACGGCATCTCCTCCGTAAATATCGAGTCCAAGTTCTTTTGCAGATTTTACAGCGAGATCATTTAGTTCTTTTTCGCTGAAAGGCGTATGATTGTTTCCATTTAAGTAATACCAATGGAAAAGCGGGGAACCGGTTACAGAATAAAATTTAATTACGTCTCCGTCCAGATGCTGCTGTAATACTACCTGTTTTATTCCTCTTTTTTCGAACTCTGAAAAAATATTTTTCCTTTCATCTTCGGAGTAAACCAAAGTTACATCTTCTCTGTGAACGGCGTGCACATCTCCACGTTTTATCCAGATTTTACGTGTATTAAAATCTCCAAATTTAATTTTGTCTTTTTCATCAATTGAAACGACATAACTCTTGGGAAAGGGTATTCCTTTTTGCGGTAAGATTTCCACCATATTATATCTGTAGCTATTGATGGAACCTTTTGGTGAGTTAATAATTGTTTTACCTGTCTCTTCCAGCTCCGATAATTTTTTAGTGCCTTCAATTCCCTGAGCCATAGAAAAAATAAAAGATTCTTTTATTTCAGTCGTATCTAAATCTGCTTCTTCATAAACATTAACCATTATATCGGATTCGTTAAGTTTTTTTACAGTTTTCTTAAAAATTAAGGCGTCATTGCTAATATGATTTGGCGAATACAATGAATGTCTTTTGATACCAGCTATTGTTATCAATTGTGTTATCTCCTCTGATTTTGAAGTTGAGTACTTTCTTTAAGTTTATTGTAGATAAAGCTTGCTATATGAATACTTGCTTCATCCCGAACTGGTGCAAAACTAGGCCAGTCGTTAATATCTATAATTGTAATATCTCCGTTTGGAGAAATTATTGCGTCACCCCCGTAAATATCCAAACCAACAGCTTCAGCCGATTCGGCGGCATAATGTTTTAGTTTGTCTTTATCAAAATCAATATTATTGGTTCTATCAGAGAAATAAGTTTCAAAAAAATCTGTTCCATAAACTGCATAAAACTTTACCACCTTGCCTTCAATATGTTTTTGTAAAATTGCAGTATCTATTTCCCGTCTTTTGAATTCATCGAGTATATTATTTTTTTCTTCTTCGCTAAATACGGGGATAACATCTTCTTTATGAATGGCGTGCACATCTCCTCTTTTGATCCAAACTTTTCTAAGGTCAATTTGTTCGAAAGAAATTCTTTTAAGATAATCAATCTCTCCGGCTACTGTAAGTGGAAAGGGGATATTGTTTTTAGTAAGCAGTCCAACCATATTAACACGGAGGCAATTCCACTCGGCAATTGGAGAGTTAATAATTTTTTTATTCTCACCTTCAGTTTTCAAAAGCCGGTTAATTGTTTTTTTATCGCGGGCCATAGAAAATATCAGTTCCTCCTTGATTCTTTCCACATCGTCTTCTTCATAAATTTCAACTGAAACATCCAGTTGATTGAGACGTTCAACGGTCTTAGAAAAAATCAAAGCATCATTGATTACGTGATTCGGCGAATATATTTTTTTCCTCTTTATACCTGCTATTTTTATCATATTCAAAGTCCTTATCAGAAAATAGAAAGATTGATATACTTTCCCGGATCCTCTTTAATATCCTTAATCAATTTATTCAACTCATCTATAAGTGATGATAATTTTTTATACCCCTGTTTATCATTTAAAAGCCCCCCAACCAATGTTGAATCACTATTTAAAGATTCTGAAGCTTTATTTATTTTATGAGTAAGCTCATTTAGATTAGTATAAAGTGAATCGTTACTAACCAACTTGCCAAGTGTTCCTTTACCGGATTTTATTGAATCAACAACAGTTTTCAAATTTTCAGCTAGAGATGATAGATTATTATACAATTCGTCATTGTGGGCTAACTTACCAATCGTATTGTCTTCCTTGTTTATACTTTGTGTAAATGATTCCAGATTTCTTAAAATTGAAGTTAGTTTTTTTGTGGCTTCCGAACCGAACATTAATTTTCCAACGCTTCCATTTCCGTTTTTAATCGTATCAGTAATTGTTTTGAGATTAGAAGTCAAGCCGTTAATATTATTTACAAGAGGTTCAATTTTTTCTGATAAACTTTCCAGTGAAAGAGATTCTTTCACGGGTAAATATTCTCCTTCATTCAGAGCTCTTTCCGATGGATTACCGAGCGAAATATTGATTAGTTTATCGCCAAGCAAGCCACTGGTTTCGATCTTTGCAAAAGAATTAACTGTTATTTGTGAGGAATATTTTTTAACTAATGCGAGTTTTATTTTTACGAGGTTTTGATCATTAACAGTTGTAAATTCTATTTTATCAATCTGTCCGATTTTTAATCCGCCAAGTGATACTTTACCGCCTTCAATTAATCCTTCAGTTGATTTTACTAACAAGTTAAGATTATAAGTTTTTGAAAAATAATATCCTTCGGTACCTACCATTATGATGAAAAGAAAAAATATTACTAAACCAACAAAAACTGTATATCCAACTTTTAATTTAAACTTCTTAGTATCCTTATTCGTCATTTATTAACCTCTTTTGATATCCTAATAAATGGATTGTGATTTTCTTCAATAAATCTTTTAAAAAACTCCTTTACAAATGGATTTTTTGATCTAAGTATTTTTTCCAAACTGCCAGCTTCAACAATCTTGCCTTCATTGATAACAATAAAATTATCACCAACTTCAATTGCATCATCTAAAATGTGGGTAACTATAACCGAAGTAGTTCCATTTTGTTTTAATTTTTCAATTAGTTCTAAAACGGATTCGGTGTTGATAGGATCAAGTCCGGTTGTTGGTTCATCAAAGAGAATGACCTGAGGATTGAAGGCAAGTGCACGAGCGATGGCAACCCTTTTTTTCATCCCACCGCTAAGTTCTTCGGGATATAAATTTTCTGTTCCTGAAAGGTTTACAAAAGAGAGAAGCTCTTCAATTTTATATTTCGGTTCATTTTCTGATAATTTTTTCTTATCGGGCAAAAAGTAAAGGATATTTTCTGCAACAGTTAGTGAATCAAACAGTGCATTACCCTGGAATACTATTCCTACTTTTTTTCTTAGTTGCAAAATTTCATCGTCAGTCATTTTGCAAACATTTTTCCCCTCGAAAATGATTTCCCCATTGTCTGGTTTCCAAAGACCTAATATTATTTTTAGGATCGAACTTTTACCTGCGCCGCTTGGTCCCAAAATAATTGTATTCATTCCCATTTCAATACTAAGTGTAACATCATCAAGAATTACGTTATCGTTTAATGTAATTGATATGTTTTTTAATTCAATCATAAATAATTATAACAACTCCCAAACAACTTTTGTAAAAATAAAATCAATTACTAAAATCAAAGCTGAAGAATAAACCACTGCGTTAATAGTATTTTTTCCCAATCCGGTTGTGCCTCCCTTTGTTGTTAAGCCAAAATAACAGCTGATCGTAGCAATAAAGAATCCAAAGAATATAGGTTTTAAAAATCCGACAAAAAGATCTTTCATTTTTAATGATGTAACTGCAGTGTTCCAGAAAACGGAAATATCACTATGAAATGTTTGGTTGGAAACTAACATCCCTCCTAAAATTCCAACAATATCAGCGATTAATGTAAGGGGTAAAAACATTACAAGCGCCGCTATTGTTCTGGGTATAACCAATTTTTCTACGGGACTTGCACCGAAAGCTCTTAAAGCATCAATTTGTTCACTTAATTGCATAGCGCCTAATTCAGATGTATTCTTGGCACCTGTGCGTGCAGCAAGTAATAATCCCGTAATTACAGGTCCAAGCTCACGAACCATACCTAAAGAAACAGTTTTTGCAATCCAGGCAGTTGCTCCAAAAGTTTCAAGTTGATGACCGGTTTCGATAGCAAGAATAATTCCTGTAAATAATCCGCCAAGGAAAATCAGGAAAAAAGATTTAGTACCTATCAAGTACATTTCCTGGATAGTCTCAGTCCAATTATCCTTAACAGATCCGAAATGAGCAAAAATATCTTTAATTAAAAGCGAAAACTCCTGCAACCCAAATATCATTTTTTGAAACCGAGTCAATCTATTTTCTCTCCTGATTTTTAGCTGCGTGATTAGATAAAAATTCTTCAGCAATTTTTATATCACTTATATGATCAACATCTATAATTTTTGAAAAGGGGAATGCTTTTAGTTTGTAATCATTATCTATCAGTAAACGCAAAAAATTTCTTAGTCTGATAGTTCCAATTTCTAATGCAGGTTCTATTTCATCAAATATTCCGGGAGAGAAATAATAAATTCCACCGGTTGCCCAGATAAATCCATCTTTAACGTCACTAAATTTTGTAATATTATTCTGGTTGTCTAAATCAACACAAAGCGGTTTCTCATCATCAATAAATTGGGTAACTGCAAGTGTACCATCTGCGTCTTGATTAGAGATGCAATAATTAATGAAATCAGTAAACTCATTTTCTAAAAAAACAGAATCAGTTGTGGCTAAACAAAATGGTTCTTTGGTAAGATGTGGAGATAATGCAAATAAGCTGTGCATCGAGCTTTCTGTATCTTTTACAATCAGCTTTACCGGAATTTTGAAGTTATCTTCTAAAAGATGTTTTTTAAGTTCCTTTTCCTTTGTATTAATGATACAATATACTTTTTGAAATCCGTTCTCATAACCTATTCTTATAATTCTGTCGATAAGATACTCGTCATTTATAGTTACAAGATGTTTAGGAACATTGAGTCCTTCTTCTTTCAAACGGGAGCTTTCTCCCGCACCGATAATTGCCAGATTCATTTCATCATCCTATTATTATACAATAAATGCCAATATTCCAACTAATAAACCGCTCAGAATAGAGTAAGCAATAATTTGATATGCCTTGCTTTTATCAAGCGACCGAAAATGTTCATCTTCAACTTTAGTTTGCCTGCTAATCTTATCAAAATTAAAAACTGAAGCCAAACCAAAGTAAGCGCAAAAATTCATTGACGCCTGAATAAAGCCAACGGCAGCTATCATTGCCGGAATTGCAGTTAATAATCTATACCCGCGTGGAACACCTGAAACTATAAAAAATATCCACAGTAAAATTGTTGCAATAGAGCCTGTATATCCTGCATTCATTCTTTTTCTTTTTTCATCGATGCCGATATTACAAACTCCTGCCTGATATTTATTTTCACTACTCATTATATTTTCCATCTATAAGTTTATATGAGAAAATTACAATAAATTGAATTATTTGTGATTTTCTAAGAATTCTTTGAATTTATTGAAAGATGCATCCTGGTTAAGTTTATTTTCAAATTTCTTCGCATTAACAACCACAAAAATTCCATTTGCTGCTGCAAAGAGAGTTCCTTCATCTTCCGAGACTAATCTTCCGCCGATTTTTACATTCCTTCTTTGAATGTTCTCGATGGAAAATTCTCCTAATATTTTTGTATTTAAAGGAACCGGTTTCAAATAATTTATTTCCAATTTTGCGGTCATTACTTTATGAGCATTTAACCAGGCAGTTGCTCCCATAGCTTCATCGAAAACAGAAGCAATTGCACCTCCGTGCGCAAAGCCGGGCGGTCCAATACATAAATCACCGAAAATAACTTCTAAATAACCGCTCTTGCTGTCTTTATCGAAATAAAAACTCGTGTTAATCCTATTGTTATTTCCATCACTTACAAATGTATTGTAAGGCAGTTGGTTCTCAATCTTTTGTAATTTTTTAACAATATCTTTAATACTCATCAGAATTTTTTGCTCATCATCAAACAGTTTTTTCAAGATCAACAATGTATCCGGTTTTAATAATAAACCCAAGTTGACCGATTGTTTTTGAAACCGTTAAAACGGTTACAGTTCTGCAATTTTTACTTATTAAACCACGACTTAAGTCGTGGTTTAAAGGAAAAGAAAGCTCATTTATCAACCGTTTCTCAAAAAGGGTTCTTGGGACAGCGGTTTTTTATCACCAAGGAACTAACCGGTCAACTGAAGTGAATTCAGCTAAATCATTTTTTCTATATTCCAAACAAAAGCGTGAATGCCTTGTTCTTCAGCATCTGCATTTATTTCTTTTACTTTTTCTAATAAACTTTCAACTAAATTATCTTCTATAACCGTTATTACAACGGCATTTTTACTTGGCCAAATATGAGTTCCAAAATGCGGGTCGCCTTTATCGCTGCCTTGTCCGTGAACATCTAAAAATCTTGTATATCCTCTTATATTTAATTGTTCTAATGCTTCGTCAACTTCTTCTGTAATTCCATGATTATAAACTATCATTACTGCTTTCATTTTTTCCTCTTCTTAATCTACTTGTTTTTTCACTTTAACGCGTGTTTCAAAAATTGAGTAAATAACCGGCACAAGCAACAGAGTAATAATTGTAGAAACTGTTAATCCTCCAACGGTAGCCACACCTAAAGGTCTCCAAACTTCAGCACCTTCGCCGGAGCTGATAACAAGCGGCAGCGTACCGAGCATCGTTGTGAGAGTTGTCATAAGAACCGGTCTTAATCTGTTTCTCCCAGCATAGATAATTGCCTCCTTAAGTTCGTAACCTCTTGCTCTTGTAATGTTTATATAGTCAACAAGCACAATAGCATTCTTAACAACAATACCCACTAATAGTATTGCCCCGAGGAATGAAATTACGTTAAATGTTTCTCCGAACACAAAAAGTCCTAAGGCAACACCTGTGAAGGCAAAAGGAATTGAGAACATAATTATGAATGGATCTAATAAAGATTCAAACTGTGCCGCCATAACCATATAAACCAAAACTATGCTTAATACAAGCAAAAGAAGCAGATCGGTAAAAGCTTCGGATTGCTGTTCAATCTCTCCGCCATATTCAATTACAATTCCTTGCGGCATATCCATCTGAGCCACATAATTTTGAATATCTGCTGCTATGTCGCCCAGCGCTCTTCCTTCATTAAAAGCTGTAACGCGTACAACCCGTTCCTGGTCTTCTCTTTGTATATCCGGCGGCGAATATCTTTCAACCACATCGCCAACATCTTTTAGCTTTACAATATTTCCTGCAATAGTTTTAACAGGAACATCTCCAATTAACTTTTGAGATGTTCTGTAGTTCGATGGGAAACGAATGAATATATCGTATTCATCCCCTTCTTCTCTGTATTTTGTTGCAATTAATCCATAAACATTATTGCGCAGAGTGTTTGCAACCATTGCAGTGTTCAAACCATTTAATGCCATTTTTTCCCGATCCAGTATAACCTGCAATTCCGGTCTGAACTCGCCTCTTCCGATTTTAACATCTCTTGTACCCGGTAATTGCGTCATAAAAGTTTTTAATTCCTCTGCAACCTTTTCGGTAGTTATCAGATTGTTTCCGATAATATTAACTTCAATGGGAGATGTTGAACCACCCGTTAGTATTGCTCCCATACCTGCTGTATTAATAACAAAAGATTTTATGCCGGGAATCGGTTCAAGTCTTTTTCTTAGTGAATCACTTATTTCAAAAATAGATCTTTCTCTTTGTGTTTTTCTCGTCAGACGCATTTGAGCAGTAAATATGTTTGAACCTTCGCTTTGTCCGAATAATATAGATGAAAATCCTTCATCATTAACGCCGGCTCTTGTACTTGTGAATCTCACTTCCGGAAATTCTTCATTTATTATACTTTCAATTTTTTCAACATATTTATTTGTTTCTTCTAATTTTACACCCGGTTCTAATTCAACGGAAAGAGATATTGAAGCGGAATCTGAGCGTGGAATAAATCCAGTACCGATTTGTGTAAATAACGCAATTGAAGCAACAAAAATCAGAATGGCTCCCAACACAATCTTCACTTTATTTCCCAAAGCCCAGTTAAGAACTTTTTGATAGAAGGAATCTATTGCATCAAATACTTTAGCGAGTCTTCCATCAATTGATTTTAATAATTTGTTTTTTATCGGCTTTTCTTCTTTTGTAGATTTCAGCATTTTTGAAGCAAGCATCGGGACTAGGGTTAATGAAGCTAGCAAGGATATAAGTATTGTTACAGTAACGAGGAAACCCAACTGATTAAAAAGAATACCCGATAAACCGGTAATGAACACTAACGGAAAAAATACAGCAACTATAGTAAGGGTAGCTGCAGTTACAGCAAGACCAACTTCGGTAGAACCGAATATTGCTGCCTCTCTTGGTCTTGACCCTCTTTCGATATGAGTGGTTATATTTTCAAGAATAACAATTGCATCGTCAACAACCATTCCTATTGCTATAGACAGTGATGAGAGAGATATAATGTTGATGGTATTGCCCGTAAAGTAAAGATATATGAAAGCGCCAATAAGTGAAAAAGGAAGTGCGAGGAGGACGATGAAAGTAGCTCTCCACCTTCTTAAGAATATAAGCAATACTAATGAAACAAAAACTCCGCCAAGTATAACGGCTTCGGAAAGATTGGCAATTGAAGATACTATAAACTCAGAGCCGTCAACAATAACATTTACTTTAACATCTGGGGGGAGCTTTTTTTCAAGCTCATCCAATTTTGCAAAAACTGCGTCAGCTACTTCAACAGTATTTGCACCCGATTGTTTTTGTACGATAACCTGAAGCCCGTGTTTCCCGTTTAACTTCGTTTGAATCGTTCTTTCTTTAAGCGAATCGGAAACGCTTGCAACATCCTTTAGATAAACTATCCTTCCATCTTTTTGTGAAACAACAACCTTTTCTATTTCTCTAACATCGGTAAATTCTCCCGGCACTCTCAGATTATAATCTATCTTACCCATCTTAATATTGCCGGAGGGGAGATTAAGATTTTCAGCGCTTAGTATTTGTGCAATCTGAGTGGTAGTAATATTGTACGCTTCGAGTTTATTCGGGTCAACGCTTACGTTTATTTGCCGGATTGGACCGCCGAATGCCTGAACGGTTCCTACTCCCGGTACCCGTTTAAGAGGATCAACGATCTCGTCTTGAATTAATTTATTCAATCCTTCATAGCTTGCATCGGCAGTTACACCAAGAAAAACAATCGGGAAGAAATTTGTGCTGAATTTAAAGATAAAAGGAGCTTCTGCATCCTCGGGTAATTGTCTTTTAACAAACTCTAAAGCATCTCTAATATCATTTGAAGCCTCATCGAGGTTTGTTCCGAATTCAAACTCCAATGTAGTAACCGAAATACCATCAATAGAGGTTGATCTGATAGTTTTAAGCTCGCTTACCGCGCCAAGTCCGGTTTCCACCTTTTTAGTTACGTTAAGCTCAACGTCTTGAGCGCTTGCCCCGGGATATTGAATCAGCACACTTATAACCGGCGGTTCAATTTCCGGGAAAAGATCAATAGGGAGTCTTTGAAACGATACTAAACCAATGATTAGTATCGCAATAAAAAGCATTAATGTTGTAATTGGTCTCCGTACGGATATATCTGGCAAACTCATATTATCTAGCTCCTTCTGTTATTTTTACTCGTGAGTCGTCCTTTAACATTCCTTGTCCTGTTGTAACTAGTACATTGCCCGCATTTAATCCGCTTTTTATTTCAACTATCTCATCATATTCTTCACCTTTTGTTATGGTTACTCTTTTAGCGGTATTGTTCTCAATAACAAAAGCATAAAAAACATTTGAAGCAGCCATTCTTAATATTGCGGAGCGTGGAACTGCCGTAATTTTTTCCTCGCCTATATACAATTTTGCTCTAACATACATCCCGGGTCTAAGTACATTGTTTGCATTTGGTACTTTAATTTCTACATCAAAAGTTCTCGTATTCTTATCTATTGTAGGATTTATTTTGCTTACTATTCCTTCAAAGTTCATATCCGGATAAGCGTCCGCTTCAAGTTTAGTTTTTTGACCGAGCTTAATATTCTTAAAGTATTTTTCACTAACACTAACTTCTAATTTTAGTGTATTTATCTGCATCAATGTTACTATTGCAGGCGCGCCGCCGGTAGGTGCAAGCATAAATACTTCTCCCTCATTCATTTTCTTTGATGTAATAACTCCGGTAAAAGGAGCCTTGAACTGAGTGTTTGTTAATAATAACTTGTAAGAATATTCAGAGCTCTCATAAGCTGCCTTAATTTTATCAATCTCTTGTTTAGAGATTGAACCTTGTTCATATAATGGTTCCATTCTGATAAAATCATCTTTTGCAATATCATACTGAATTTTTGCCTGTGCTAATTGTGTATCATCCATCTGAAAAAGAAGATCGCCTTCTTTAACTTCGCTGCCTTCTTCTACAAATATTTTTTCAATTCTTCCAGTTGTTTGTGCGCCGAGATTTGCTTCCTTCCACGGAGCTAAAGTTCCTACTAAATCAATACTTCTTGTTATTATTGTATCCTTTACAGTGCTTACAACAACCGGGACAGCATTATTTATATTATTATTACCGGCTTCCCCTTCGTCATTTGAACAGCTTGTTAAAAGCAGTGAAATTAAAGGAAGTGTAATTAACAAAATTTTCTTTAACATTATTTTTTCTCCTTCATCAATTTTTTATTTATTTCCTAAAATCAATTGCAGTTCTGCTTCGGCAATGCGTAAATCGTAAATTGCCTGAAGCCGGTTTAATCTTGCCTGTCTTAAAGCTAATTCTGCATCATTAACTTCAAGCTGTGTTCCCAGTCCGTTTTCAAATCTTGTTCTTGCAATCTCATAACCTTGCTGTGCCTGTTCAATATTTTTATCCTGCCCTTTAATTCTTATTATTGTCTGCTCAATTACATAAACAACATTTTGCAGTTGAGTTTTTAGTGCTTCCGTTAAACCCTGCCTTTGCTCTTCAAGCTGGTTTAAGGTTATGTTTGCCTGTTCCACACGCGCCGGAGTTTTAAAACCATTAAAAATAGGTATCTGTAACTGCAATCCTACCACAAATGTACTCACCCATTTGTAATCACTGAATTTAAAATCATCCGACTGTGCCTGGTATTGATAATTTCCAAATGCCGAAAGGGAAGGGAAGTAAGCAGATTTTTCAAGAGATATCGCTCTGTTTGCTATTTCTTCCTGCTTATTTAAAATCGCCAATTGCGGGTTATTTTTCATTACATCATCAAGATACTGCTGCAGTGAAATATCATACTGGCCATCGAAATCAAATTCGTCTAAAATATTAATCTCCTGTTCTGATTTTAAGCCAATAAGCACTTTCAGATTTTCCTTAGAAATTTCATAATTGTTCTCTGCCTGAATTACCTGAGGTCTCAGATTTTCAACCTGTACCTCTGCACGCAGTAAGTCATAATCAGATGCAACTCCCTGCTTATTAAGCCGTTTAACATTTTCAAGTTGATCTAAAGAATTTTGCAAACTCTGGTTTATTACATCTTTAAATTCTCTTGCAAGAAGAACAGAATTAAATGCTTTCTTAACATTGTTGATTGTTGCGATCTCTGTAAAACGCAGATTTTCTGAATTTAACTCTACAGATTTTGAGGCAACCCCGATGCCGTCATAAAGCCCCATTGAAAATATAGGAACTCTTGCGCCTATAGTTCCGAGATAAGAGTTGTTTGATCCTATTTCCAGAACCTCGCCGAGTGGAGATCCGGGCGGCAAAAAAATTACCGGCTTTTCTATATAACGTTGGTACTGCCCGTTTGCTTCAATGTTCGGGAAAAGACCGCTTCTTGTTTCCCTAAGTTTTTCTTCCGATTTATCAACTTCAAGTTTTGCCACTCTTATTTCTGTATTTTTTTCTAATGCAATCTGAATTGCTTTTTGTAAATCTAAATTCATTACTTTTTCTTGCGCCGTAAGTAAGCACGTTCCTGCAAATAACATTAAAATGATTTTCTTCACTTATATTTTTCTCCTTTAATTTAGAATTCCTTCGAAGGTAATTTTTGTAAGCATTTTCAAAATTTTTCCTTTTTTCTTTGGTGAAAAATTGATTTTCATTTGTGAAAAGAAAAAACTGCTATGAAGAAGCGTAACAATATATTCCAGTTCGTCTTTGTCAAAATTTTTTAACTCTATAAATGAACTTAATTTTTTTGCAATCATTCTGTTTAATTGAATAATTCGTCTTGACAGCGCCGGATTTTCTTTTTCAAGTTCACCTTTTTGTAATGTGTAACCCTCTCTCATAAGCAGTTCATAAGCAGATCTATTTGCATTGAAATAATCACCTAAGTTTTCAAAATATTTTTCTATACATTGCTGTGCATTTGACTGAACAAAAGATTCATCTATTATTTCTACTATATCATTCAAAATTTCATTAACAACTTCCAGAAACAATTCTCTCTTATTCTTAAAATAAACGTATAAAGAGCCCTTTGCATAACCGGCAGAATCTGAAATTTCGGCAGTTGTTGCTGTTTCATATCCATATTTACCAAATACTTCAACAGCAAAACACATTATATCTTTTTTATGATATAAGTATTCTTTTTCTTTTCTAGTTAATGTTTTATTGTTTTTTAATTCCATCGAATATTAAGTTGATTATTTCTTCAATTTGTTCTCGCACTTTATCGAAATCCGACTCTTTCATCCGCTGTGTTTCAGAATTATGAAATTCTTTAAGCCTGATTGCTTCTGAAATATTAATTATGGTTTCGGCTACCCTATCCTTGCTGCATTTTTTTAGCTCATTCTTTTTTATTCCGTTTGAAATTACTTCAGCCAAAAGCTGTTTTTCATCACACTCAATATTTTTAAAGATATCTTTAATGCTTTTTTTAATTTCGATAAACTGACTCACTGTTAAATCAAAAGGGCTGATAGATTCTTTCAGATAATTTTCTTTTGCTCTTTCATAGCTTAACACCTTATCAAGAGTGCTTCCCTCAATTTCCAACGCTTCTTTAATACATTTTAGATATAATGATTTTTCCCGCATCATAACTTCATATATAATATCTTCTTTGTTTTTATAATAGTAATAGAGGGAAGATTTTTTTATTCCTAATGCACCTGCAATATCATCAAGTGTTGTCTTTGCGTATCCATATTGCACAATTAGTTTTTTGGTAACATCTAAGATTATACCTTTTTTCCTATCTGCTATATTAATTTTAGTCATTTTTATAATTATCAAACTTTTTAATAGAATATTCGAAACATATGAATAAGTATGATATTTGTCAAGTAGTTATACTCGCTTTCTTGCATTACAAAAAAAAATGTGTAGAATATTTGGCAGTTATATTTTTCTAATATAAAATCCAAAAGAAGGAAATACTTTCAGCACCGGGGTTGTAATCGGCAAATCCACCATTGGATATGTGATTAAAGCTCACACCAACGCGCAGTCCTTTTTTTATAATGTAGGAAATCTCAACTTGTGATCTAAATTCTAAGTGATTACCTAGATCTTTCCCGCCGCCCTTTTCATAAAGACCTATTGCAAAACTTGGTGTAATAAAATAGGAATCGAAGTTTATATCTTTACATAAACCAAGGTAAATATAATTGCTCATCTTTGAAGTAGTCATTATTCCAATGATTTGATTTAATGTCAGAAAGTCGGTTATATTTGCCCGAAGCTCAATTCCGCTCTCAAGTACTCCAATATCTTTCTCTAATGCATTAAATTTTCCAAATGAAAATGCAAAAAATGAAGTATTTTGTGAAAAGTTATTATTATAAAGAAAAAAGATTAGAATTGTTATATATAACAACGCCTTCGTTAAAGTGTTTTTACTTTTCAACGAAATACCTTATTGATTAACTATTCGATCTTGCTGCATAAAATCAACCATCCAGCCGGGATATTCCGGATCAAGTTTGCTTACTTCATCTAATTTTCTCAGCCCATCTTCTGTAAAAGTTATTTCAGTGGACTTTAGATTATCTTTTAACTGGGCTTCATTTTTAACGCCTATTATAACACTCGAAACAACTTTCTGATGTAATAACCACGCTAAAGCAACTTGAGCAACTGAAGCATTATGTGTTTTACCTAATTCAGCCATCACATCAATAATATTAAAAGCTTTTTCTTTATTGATTGGTGGAAAGTCAAATTCTTTTCTTCTCGAATATTCTTCCGGCATTTGATTTCTTCTGTATTTACCGGACAAAAATCCTCCAGCAAGTGGACTCCATACCATCAAACCCAATTTTTGATCTTTAAGCAATGGTACAATTTCTCTTTCTAAATCTCTCCCAGCAATCGAATAATAAGCTTGAAGCGATTTGAATTTATTGAAACCATTTTTATCAGATATCCACAAACTCTTCATCAATTGCCAGGCTGTTAAATTAGAACATCCGATGTACCTGACTTTTCCGCTTTTGACCAAATCATCTAAAGCGCGTAATGTTTCTTCAAGAGGTGTAAGTATATCGAAACCGTGAATCTGATAAAGATCAATATATTCTGTTCCAAGTCTCTTTAAGCTTTCATCAACTTGCTGCATAATGTGAACTCGTGATAAACCAACATCATTAACGCCTTCACCCATTTTGCCTCTAACTTTCGTTGCAAGGATTACATTTTTTCTTTTCGTACCTAAAGACTTCCCGAGTATCTGCTCTGAAATACCAGTTGAATAAATGTTCGCAGTATCAAAAAAGTTAATACCGGCGTCTATTGCAATACCCACCAATCTATCGGCTTCGTCTTGTTGTGTTTTACCAACATTAGCCCACATATCAGTGCCTCCAAAACCCATAGTGCCAAAACACAATTCGGATACCAAAACACCTGTATCTCCTAAAGTTCGATATTTCATATTTTCACCTTTTTTTGAATCTTTAAAATTATTTAGTAACTATATGTTTTTTATATAATATTTGCTTGCAACCGGAGTTGCTAAAGTGATTGTGTGAGAATATATAATCAGAAAGCGATTACTTCACTTCCACTTCAACAACTTCACCTTTAAACTCACATTTCTTATGAGCTCCATCGCAAAATGGTTTATTTGATGATTGCCCGCATCGGCAAAGTGCAATCATTTTTTGAGAAAGAATCTCTTCTTTCCCATCTTTTATTAACTTTGCTTCGGTTACTTCAAGCAAATATGGACCGTTTTCAGCAGCTTTAATTTTCATGGTATTCTCCTTTATTATTTTTTATAAACATTTAACAGAAAATCTTTAAGATCAACCGGTTTTCTTCCAAGTAATTTCTCGAGAGTAGGATCAATAAAATCAAATTCACCGGCTTTCATTGATTCTGCTATGCTTGCCATTAGTTCTGCTATTTCATTTGGCATCCCGGCTTTAACAATGTTTTCTTTTAATGCTTCAACGGGAATGTCAACATATTTAATCTGCTTTCCCGTTATCTCTGAAAGCATTGCGGCAATTTCATCAAATGTGTAAGTATTTCCAGAAGTAATTTCATAAACTTTATTCTTATAAGAAGAAGGATCAGCAAGCACAATAGCATTCGCTTCTGCCATATTAATTCTTGCGGCAAAATTAATCTTTGCATCTCCGGCAGAATAATAAATAGCTCCGCTTTCAATAGCATTGCCAATTATATCCGGTAAGAAATCGGCGTAATAAGTATTGCGCATAATTGTGTAAGGGATACCGGAATTTTTTATATCTTCTTCTGTTTTATAATGATCTATCCCAGCAGAAAATTTTGAATTTGGATTACCTCCTAAAACACTTGTATAAACTATATGTTTTACGCCGGCTTGTTTAGCAGCTTTGATTGCGTTTGCATGCTGTGCGTGTCGGTCTCCAATTGTGCTGGAAGAAACAAGTAAAAGTGTTTCAACATCTTTCATCGCATTTAATAAAGAGTCGTAATTCAAATAATCACCAACCGCACTTTCAACACCTTTTGCTTTAAGATCTTTTCCTTTCTCTTCGCTTCGTACTAAAGCTTTGATTTTAGTGTTCGGATTTTTCTTTAGTAAAAAATCTATTGTGGCACCACCGAGATGCCCATTTGCACCAGTTATTAGTATCATTTATTTTCCTCTTAATTATTGTTTTAAATTTTATTTCTCTACTTCAGTCTTTTTTTCAAATGTTATTTGAGCAAGCATTGTTATTCTTACTCATTGTTTCTTCCAAGTTTTCTTTCAAAGTCAGCAGATTAAATAATGACAGCAATCAGACCAACTCCAATTCCAATTAAAACAGAATAATAAATTATTTGCCTTGCTCTTTTCTTATCTTTTCTGACAAATTCATTATTATCTACTTTGTTTGATTTTTCTAATGAATCAAAATTGAACATCTCCGCTAATCCGTAGTAAGCACAGAAACGCATTCGTGCTTGTAAAAAACCAATTGCAGATATTACAGCGGGAATAAAAGTAAGAAAACGAACTCCCTTTGAAACTTCAAAATAAACGAAAAGAGAATATGTAAGAACGGTTAAAATTAATCCTACAATACCGGCTCGTTTCCGCTTATTTATTTCTTCTTTACCGATGTTACAAACACCGGGAACGTAATTAATAGTATTCATCATAATTCACTTCTTTTTATTAACAAATGTTATTGCACAGTTCCATCTTCAGAACTGGAATAAAGACAATTTTGGATTGTATCCTACTCGCAATCTTTTAATTGATGCTCAACGGAACATTTGGAACAACTTTATAAAGATACCATATCAATATAGCGGCGCCGGTTAATGCCATATTTTTCATAAACATTATCATATCGTTTTGTTTCATCATTGGATCTTTAATAGTCCAAAAGTTGTGCATCAAAAAAGAAGTTGGCACTAAAAAAACGACAATTAATAAAGCTCCAATTTCAACATAAGCTCCTAATAGAACGCTTAGTCCCCCCAGCATCAACATTATTCCGGTAACTATAACACCTAATTTTGGTGCGGGTACTTTTTTAGATGCAGCATATTGAGCCATTTGTTCAGTTTGAGTGAAATGTCCCAAACCTGAAAATAAAAATATCATTGAAAAAAGAAAACGAGCTGCTAAAACAAGTATGTCCATTGTACTCTCCTTTATGTTTGTCTTTTAAGTTGTTCATCAAATGTTTTTAGATAAACTTCAGTTGGAACTGCACCGGGGATTTTTATTTGTTGATTTATTACAACGGTGGGAACCGAATTAATATTCATCGACCTGGCAAGTTCAAAATCCTTTGAAATTTTTTCTTTCGTTGAATCATCCTGAAAATTTTTTCCAAATTGCGCCATATCCAATTTTAATTCTGTGGCTATGTCAAATAAAACTTGTTTATCAGCAATATTTCCGCATTCAGCAGCATGAGCATATTGAACTCGATCGAAAAATTTCCAATGTAATTCTTGACCACCTTGAAGTTCTGCCGCTTTGCACGCTATAAGCCCGGGTAGCGAATGGGGATAGGGAAATGTTCTTTCACGCATTAATTCGACATTTATTTCTACCTCATTAATAGAATGATCTTTTGCAGACTGCCAGTGTCTAAGTATTTCTTCTTTACCCAATATATGATTTCCGAACATCCGTGTAATATCGTCTTGAGTTGGTGCTAATGCAAAACATCTGTGCTTTACTTCAATATTTCCATCAAACTGTTCGATTGCTTTTCTAAGTCGTGGTGAAGCAATATAGCACCATACGCAAAGCACATCGTGAAAAAAATCAATTTTAATTTCCATAAATACTTTTAATTATTAAATAATTGTTTGACTATTAAATTACTATGTAAAAGAACCGGTGAATACATTAATTAACGGTCAAGTTTTATTAAGATGAGTTTTCTTAAAACCCGGAAGATATTTATTCAGTACTTCCATATTAAGCGAAACAAATACATGCTGTCCCTCTTTTCTGGTTATAATTAAATCAGCATTTTCTAAAATCCTATAATGATGTGATAAAGCCGATTTAGTTGATCTGAATTCTTTGTCAAAATCCATACAACCCATTTCACCTCTTTCTAAAACCAAAGTAACAATTTGATACCTGGTTGGGTCAGCTAATGCTTTGAAAACTTTTACTGCATGATCACTAAATTTGTTGTTTGCCATTTTAATATTTCAATAATTGTTCAAATATTAAAGTAAAAATAAGACTTCTTATTCATTTAGTCAAGAGAAAATACTACTTTGGAAGAGGAATTGTTCTTCACATTGTGCACAAAGGATTCGACTTAGATGGAGTTGTGCGTTTTCGCGGCATTCTTGCTCCTTTATAAATAGCTGAGAAAGGAAAAGTGAAAGCACAACTTTTAGTTTGTAACGGCACCAATGATAAATTTGTACCTCAAGAACAAATTGATGCTTTTAAAAATGAAATGAGAGATGTATACGTTAATTTTGAATTTGTTAATTACTAAGGAAGTTTACATGCATTTACAAATCCCGATGCAACCGAATTGGGCAAGTAATTCAATATGCCTATTACTGATAACGAAAAAGCGGATAAAGAGACTTGTGTCAAAACGAAAATATTTCTTAAAACAGTTTTTAATGAATGAATTTCTTTTTAGAATATTTTATTCAATACTCAATGTGTGCTTTTATTAATTATACAAGACATTTTAGTTCTAAATTAATATATTTGTATAAGTCTTGCAGGTAAAAAATTTTTAGTAGAGTTATGATCATGAGTTCCCTCAATAAAATTCAAAAACTAAGACCTCTTGATATGGGAGTTTACACTCACTCATTTGTTTCTGGTAAACAGCAGAATTATATTGACACACAATATTTTTTTGACAAAGAAACTAAAAGGTTTTATGCAAAAGTATTTTTTCATAAAGAAGCACAAGGTCAACCACAAATTGTACATGGTGGTGCAATAGCTGCTGTGCTCGATGAGACTTTGGGTGCTGCATCTTTTATGAATGGATATCCTGCAGTTACCGCAAGTTTCAACATAACTTACCGCATACCATTAGCTATTGAAAGTGAAGTAATTGTTGAAACCTGGGTTGAAAAAATTGACGGAAAGAAAGTTTTTTTAATGGGTAAAATGTTTGATAAAGATGAATCAATTATTGCAGAAACAAATGGGATCTATATTAAAATCCCTAAGGATAAGTTAGATTCATTAATCTTGGAACATGGTCAATTAAAAATTTTATAAAATAATTAAATAATATTGATAAAAAAATAGACGAAAAAGCTGACAGACTTTTCGATTTAAGAAATGAAATTCTGCACGGCGGTAGTAGTAACTTAAGAGACTGGGAAGGGTATGAAATATATTTAACAATTTATGATGTGTACCCATTTATTGATATAGAACTAATATGCTACAGAAGTATTGTTAACTATTATTAATTCGTAAAAAAAATATAACCAGTTATTCCGGTTAAAGTCAACGCCAAGTTTGAAATTTTGGCTTTTTTCTTTGAATAGAGTTTTTATTACATCAAATTCAGTTTGATTTACACAAGTTCCGTTTAGGTTTTTAGCTTGTGAATATTATAAAGGTGAAGAGATTGTTAACCAAGGGTCAAAAAATGATTTGTTATTTTCAGATTTTGTTAGCTCTTGGATAAAATTAAAAACATAGGTTGGTGCTGTAATTGAAAATGTTTCTGCCATTTTTAAGAGCAATTCTTTGTCCTCAAAAATAAAATCAAGTTTTTCACTTCCTAATGTCGTACCGATAAGTACCAATATTTTAGTGTCACGAAAACCAGAAAAATTTAAGTCAGCTCGAAGTTTATCGAGATTGCTCCAAATTTTATTTTTTATCTCTTGGTTTTCCATTTGTTTTCGGTTCGTTTTTTGCTTGCTGGTAAAGTCCTGCTATACGCAATGCGTGTACAGAGACGTTAAACAATATTTTTACTAACGGCAACCACTTTCATAAATAAACATAGACAAAAAATTAAAAGTTATACTTAACCTTTAAAAACATCTCATCAAAATCTTTAACATTGCTAAAAAGATTGTTCCCCTTACCGTCAATTAAATATGCACCGAGTGCTATTTCAAGACCGTCAAAGGGGTAATAATCTATTTCGGGACCTCCAGCAAGTCCGTAATTATCCCAAATATTTTTCCAGTCTATGGTAGAGAATACTATTCCAAATGGGATAAATTTTAGGGCATCATTTAAGAACTTCTTTTCAAACCGCACTAAGAAATAATCGTTTAGGTTTTCAGAACCTCTCTCATGAATAAATCCGTGAAGAAATTGTCCATTCACATACCAGCCATTTGTAAAAGTATAATCTGCGCCAACTATATATTTAAAATATGGTTTGTCATCAAGAGCTATTTCCTGTTGTGTAACCATACCATATTCAGGATGTGGAAAAGTAATATCCACAAACTGTTTTTTTGGGATAAAAACAGCTCCCTCAGCCCAGAACCCTACATTGAAGATTGAGCCAGCTAAATCAGCACCAACAACTTGCATCCGTGGATAAGTCATTTCTGTGTGTGCATTCATTGTGCCGATTGTATCGATAGGTGTCATATTTACTTTAGTTAATAATGGAAGATCGTCTCTGCCATTGTAATAACTTAGAGAAACATCATAATCAAAAACATTCGTTTTAACTTTAAAAGCAAAGCTTTGTATTTCAGAAATTTTATTTTCAGGTAAAATAATTTTATCATCTATTGTGGCGATTGTTATACCAGGTGGCAAAGAAAAATCTGGTGTAAATGCTGTAATCCAATCACCATAAGGGAAAGCTCCTGGTGTAAAGATAGGAACATATACCCCTTGTAAACTGAAATCATCTAAATAATAAGTAGCAGAAACAGCATCACTACCAAGATGTTCACCAAAATTAAAAATATCTTCAAGATCGTCAGGGTTAATGTTATCAGTTGGATTTATTCCATCAGCAGTTCCCCATGCGATACGCTGACGACCGAAACGAACGTCTAAATTTTCATCAAATAGACCATACGCATCAATGTAAATCTCTCTTAATTCTAATCCCAAAGGTTGAGCATATACTTTGCTTTGAGATTGCAAGTCGGTCATACTATTTATATTTGGCGAACTAAAAGCACGAAGCCGAACTTCACTAAAATAATGGATATTGTAGGAGGGAGTACCTTCAAATTTTAGATTTAGTCTATTTTCATTCCAAGATAGTTTCCCATTCTGCTGAGTGCGGAAACGATTGTCTGTGCTTAAGTAACCATTTATACTAACTTGAGCATTGATTTGAATACTCACTATTACTAAAACAAAAAATATTATTTTTTTCATTGTTTCTCCTTGAAAGTGATTCAGCAAATAAGCATTTATAATATTGCTGAATGATTTACTTTGTCAAAATCTTGCTCACCTTAATAGTGAGTCATTTTTGTTTAATTCTTCCATAGCACATTTGTATCCAATGTCTATTAATTCTTTTCCTTTTGAAAAATCAAAAAGAGTATATGAACTTGTTTCAGGTTGAATTAGAATGTCTGGTTTTACAACCCTCATTGTCAACTTTGCCATTTGAACTTGAACTATAAGAAGTGCTTGATATATAATCTTTCCAAAATGTGGACTTTCTATGCTTTTTGTTACTTTTTTATCATTGAAATAATCAATTGGGTGTTTAATAAAATATTCTAATTTTTGGTTTAATGACAGATTTGATAAATCATCTTTTAAATCTTTGGTATCAATTTCTACTTTTAATTCTGGCTTAGTTGGGGCAGTGTTTATCAAATTAACTGCAATAATTTTATCAACATTATGTTCTCTAACTACATCAACTGGTATTGGATTCACTAATCCACCATCAACTAATTTATGATTCTTATAAATTACAGGTGACAATACAATAGGAATAGAAATGCTGGCACGTATTGCAGTTAAAAGCTCTCCACTATTTAGTACAACCATATCCCCAGTTTCAATATCTGTTGCAATTGCAGAAAACGGAATTTTGAGGTCTTCAAATGTTTTGTCTTTGAAATATGTGCTTAAAAATTCTCTTAAATAACTATCATTTAATAATGCTGACATTGAAAATGTTGGAGACATTAATCTAGCCATTAATTTCCAATCAGTTTGTAGAGCAATATCTTCAATCTCTGCAACAGACATACCCATTGCATAAGCACCTCCAATCAATGCACCAATACTACTACCAGATATATAATCTATCTTTATATTTTTTTCTTCGAGCGCTTTCAGTACACCGATATGAGTTAAACCTCTCGCCGAGCCACTACCTAAAGCTAGTCCTATTTTCATTACTTCTCCCTAATATTAAATGATATTTAATTCCTTGCCAATTTTATGAAATATTTCAAGTGACTTTTTCAAATCTTCATCTGTATGTGTAGACATATAACTTGTTCTAATTAAAGCCTGGTCAGGCGGTACAGCCGGACTTAAAATTGCATTTGTGAAAATGCCCGAATCATACAGCCTTTTCCAAAAATATAAAGTTTTTTCATCATCACGTATGAACAATGGTATTATAGGTGTGAGATTACTTTGCCCAATATCAAAGCCCATATCTTTAAACGAATTATGCATAAAACTTGAATTGTGGCTAAGTCTTTCCATTCGTTCTGGTTCCTCTTCAATAATTTCTAAAGATTTTAGAGCAGCGGCAGTTGCGGCTGGCATTGGAGCTGCGGTAAAAATTAGTGCTCTTGCAGAGTGTTTTATATAATGAATTACTTCTTCTGAACCAGCGACAAAACCACCTATTGAGCCTAAGGACTTGCTAAAAGTACTCATCACTATATCTACTTTATCTTCTAATCCTAAATACTCACATGCACCTCGACCGTGTTTCCCTAAAACACCTAGACCATGTGCTTCGTCGATATAAATACGTGCCTCATATTTATTAGCAATTTCTGTCATTCGTTTTAGATTAACGATATCGCCTTCCATGCTAAATACACCATCGCTAACAATAATTTTCCCTTTTCCCTTATCAATGTTGGAGATAATTTGTTCCAAATCATTCATATCATTATGTCGGTATCTTTTAATATTTGCTCCAGTAGCAGCTTGAATGCCAGCATAGATAGATGCATGACAAGCTCTATCCATAATGATGTAATCATCTTTCCCGGCAAGAGCCGAGATAGCACCTAAATTAGCCATGAAGCCTGTGCTGAAAATAAGTGCGGCATCTTTGTTCATAAATTTTGCTAATTTTTCTTCAAGTTCAATGTGTATATCTAATGTGCCATTCATAAAACGTGAACCAGAACAACTGGTTCCATATTTTTCTGTAGCCTTTTTAGAAGCCTCAATTACACGTGGGTCGTGAGTTAATCCAAGGTAATTGTTTGAACCAATCATAATTGTTGAACGTCCATCCATTTCTACACGGGCACCATCATTGCCAGACAATGACTTAAAAAAAGGATACATTCCAGCGTCCATTATTTCTTTTGCACGTGTAAAGTTTTTACATTTGTCTAAAATATCCACATTCACTCCATTTATTCTTTATCTTCATTTTAGTTCTTATAGCAATCTTTCTCTTGTTATAATTCATTCATTTTAGCTTTTAAATTTAATTTGTAGTTCAGATTCGATTTTCTCGAAGTAATTCTCAGGTAAATTTCCCATTTTTTTTAGAATATGAAGTGATAGAATTCTAAAAATACCATCTGATTCAGCATAAGTAACATTATTTTCATCAATCATTCTACTCTTCATAAATACTTTTTTCTTATCTAATTTATCAATCCAAGCTTCAACAAATAGTTCGTTATTTAATTTAATTGATTTTATAAAATTTATGCTGAGATGAGTTGTAACAACAGGATACCCATTCATCCAAGCTGCCCCGCCCATTGTTTCATCCAATACTGCTGAAATAGCTCCCCCGTGTACGTGTTGTGGTGGACCTTGGGTATTTGATGTAAAAAAAACTTTTGAATAAAAAAGGCCATTATTTCTGTTAAAGTAATAACTAACTTTAATGTCGCTCTGAGAATCTCCAGATACAAAAGAATCTTTATAGTTTAACAAAGTTAGTTCTGTTAATTTATCTATTTCATTTTTAATTTTCATATATCTTCAAGTTTCCTTTTAATTCTTCCAAGTTTTCTATCATCATATTTCTTATATCTTTTGAGATTTGTGCAGCATTTTCTTTTTCTAAACTATTTGCCTTACAATTCAAAACAACCGGTGGTAAAATGTTTATATAAACTTTCCCACGACTTGGGAAAAACTTTTTATCTTTCATTACAATATGGCTGCCATATATGACAATGGGAATAACCGGAACTTTAGCATTAGCCCCTAAATGAACAAAACTATTTTTGAATTGCAATACATCATTTCCATCATTTACCTTCCCTTCAGGAAAAATAAGCAAGAAGTTATTTTCAGTGAGTTTCCGTTCGGCTTTAATTAATGAATGACGATTATCCCTCCGCGCATCAACCGGAATTGCTTTTAATGTTTTCAAAAACCATAATCTAAGTTTATTTTCAAAAAATCGTGAATTAACAAATACATGAAAATCTCTTTCTAGTACACTTAACAGTAAAAATCCATCAAGTGTACTTGGATGATTAGCAATTAGAATAGCGGATCCATTTTTAGGAATATTTTCCAATCCTTTAACTCTTACTGATAACACCATTCTTAAGTAAGTTATAACAAACATTTTAATTAGTTGATAAAGCATAATCTTGAACTCATTTTTGAACTATTGAAAAATTTGAGCAAATGTGTTCCATTGCACTTCTAAAGATTTAATACTTGTATAAAAGAAATAACTTAACGTAACTACAAAAAGTCCGGACGATACAAACTTTAGTGTATGTTTTACTTTTTCAAATCGGTCTAAATTTTTCATTACTTTTATTGCCAAGTATTGGGTAGTCAATACACCTAAGGCATATAAAAAACTAAAAAGAATATAGTTGTGTAAACTATTTTGTGAAATAAGGTTAGTGTTTGCATAAACTGAAATGTTTATCCAAAAAGCCCAAAGAGTCGGATTGGAAATGTAATAACCAATCACTAAAAGTAAATTACCAAGAAGGCTGCCTTTATTAAGTATAATATTCTTTTTAATACTCTGTTTGTTTGCATTAAAAAATATTTCTTTTATTCCGATAAAAAGCAGAAATAGTAATCCAATTACTTGAGTACAAAGCTTAAAAGTTGGATCTAATTCTATTTGAGAAAAACCAATAAGAAAAGTTAAGCTAAATATAAATCCAGCAATCGAATCAATTATTGCGATAGAAAACCCATCCCAAAACCCTTTTTCGACCGATCTTTTTAGCATAATCATTCCTAATGGTCCAATCGGAACAGAAAATACTAATCCAATAAAAAATGCTATAATTATCATTATTTATGGAATCCTGAATATTGCTTTTGCAGCCAACATCACTAATGCATAATTAGCGATTAATGTTTTAGCTATTTGTTTTGTTTCAGAAGCATAATTTTCAACTGAACCGATAAAACCAGCTTTTCGAATTTTTGTCAAATGATAAACACCCCACAAATACTCAAATTTAATCTTTTGACCGTTACTCTTATAATATAAATTCAGCATTGTCTCAATACCATATTGTGTTGCTCTCATATCCTCAAGAAAAGGAACAATATCTTTTTTATAAACTGCTCGTTCACCGGCAAGCATTTGTAGTGGATTTAGTTTTTCATCAAACTTGTTTTCTGTAGGATGACCAATGACCATTCCTGCTTCTTTATTCACCAGGGGTATAATAAGCTGCTTAATATGTTTTTCTTCAAAGTTGAGAATATCAGCATCGATAAATACAATAATATCTCCGGTTGCTGTTTCTACTCCTTCAACCATGGCAAAGGATTTGCCGCGATTTTTTTCGTATTCTATACATTTATACTTTGAATTACTTAGAAAATTTTCTAAGTTTTTTGCAGTATTATCAGTAGAGCCATCGTTAATAAGAATCACTTCATCTATAATGTTACTTTTTAATGCAGTCTCAACAACTGCGGCGACAGTATTCTCTTCGTTATAAGCAGATATTACAGCAGAAATTTTTACATCATTCCACATTGTTTCTCCTTTAATGTGTTTCACAATAGCAAGTACTAAAATTTTCCAGATTTCAAAGTTTACCGGATTTCACTATTCCAATTAAAAGCCAAACTCCTAAGACCGAAGCTAAAACGTAACCAATAACACCCAAAGCTGGATATCCCAAAAGCATAGCCCCTTTATCAATTTGGATAATAAAGGATGAACCAATAATTAGCGCGGCTATTACTAGAGAAAATGAAATCCTGTTACTCGAACGATCCATTTCCTTAGCAAAATTATCCAACCCTTGATGCTCCAAATTTATTTTTATTTTATCTTTTTTTAGTTTTAATAGAAGATATTGTAGATCTTCCGGTAATCCTTTCAGTAATGCCGAACTTTGTTCAAGAATATTGAAAATTTTCTTATAATGATTTAGTGGATTTATAGAATCTAAAAATGCACGACGAGTATAAGGTAATAATAGATTTAATAAGTTAAATTCAGGGTATAATTTAACACCGGTTGCTTCAGTCATAACCAGTGCTTTACCCATCATCACAAGATCTGCGGGAAGTTTAATCTGATATTCACGGATAAGTTCCATAAATTCATTTAGTGGAATGGCAGCATCCAATTGGTTTAACGGAATACCATAATACCTATCAATAAAATCCAAAATATCTCTTTCTAATGCCCTGGAGTTTACATGGTCTTCAAGCAGTCCAATCCTGAGTAATACTCGTGTAATACGATAAGCATCTTTATCAACAAGGCCACGTAAAATATCCAGCAGATCCTTTTTCATCTCTTCATCTATACGACCCATCATACCGAAATCAATTGGGGCAATAATATTACCTGGCAGCACAAATAGATTGCCTGGATGTGGATCTGCGTGGAAAAACCCATATTCGAATATTTGTTTTAGTAAAGTATTTGCCCCGTTTTTTGCAACTTCCTTACGATCAATACCTTTTTCATCCATTATATTTATTTCAGAAATTTTAATTCCGTCAATAAATTCAGTAACCAATATTTTTTCAGTAGAAAAATCCCAATAGACTATCGGAATTTTCAAAGTTGAGTCATCTTTAGCATAACGCCGGAAAGCGTCTATATTTCTACCTTCCAACATTAAATTTTGCTCTTTTCTAATAGTTTTATCAAACTCCTTAACTATTCCTAATGGATCATATAATTTACTTTCCGGTATATATTTCACTAACAGTTGAGCTAAATTGGATAAAATATCGATATCTGTTGTAATCTTCTGTTTTAGGTTTGAACGCAGTATTTTTACAGCAACTATCTCTCCGCTTTTTATTTTAGCCTTATAAACTTGTGCCATTGATGCGGCAGCTAATGGTGTTTTATCGAAATCCGCAAATACTTCTGATATGGATTTCTGATATTCTTTCACCAAATAAGGCTCAATTTTTTCAAAAGGTTCAGCAGCTACATCATCTTGTAACTTTGAAAACTCATGAGCAATTTCCGGTGGGATTAGATCGGGTCTTAAACTTAGCATTTGACCAAGCTTAATGAATGTTGTCCCTAATTCCTCGAAAGCCATTCTTAAACGTACTGATTTTTCTAAATGTGCAAGCCCCTTCTTTTCAGTTTTGGGTAACATTTTCTTTGCCATATCAGGAATGAGGCCAATTTTAATTTTATCTACAACATCCAAGAAACCATACTTTACAAAAACCTTTAGAATTTCTTGGTAGCGATTTAGATGTCGCATCGATTGTCTAATGTCTCTCCACATAATTTATCCAGAATTATTATTTCATAATAATTTCTTATTTGGGAAATAGACACAAGTTCCGAGCATTTACTGAACACCATACCTATTCCTATTTAATTAGAATTGTTACTTAGTGTTTTTCTTTTCGAGTTCTTCAACACGTTTAAGTAAATTATCATAATCGCTCTTTGCAACTACTCCCAGTTTGTTCATTCCTTCTGTTACAGTATTGTTAATTTTTGTTTTTATTTCTTTTTCTTCTTTTTCTATTTTATCCAAAATATCTTGAACCACTTTTGGTTTATCATCCTTTGTCAATTGACCTTTTTCAATTAATTCATCTACTAAACTTTCTATTTTCTCTTTTGAGGCAGTTGCGGCACCTAAACCCAAATAGATACTTTTTTTTATTAAGTCTAACATTTCATACTCCATTAATATTATTTAAGTGTTTATTTTATTTTGCTTTTTTCAAATATCTCTCTGTAAAAGTTTCATCAGAGATTCCGGTATCAAACTCAACATCCGAAAGAATCATTTTTGTTCTGTGTTCTTCCTTCAGATCTTTTATTTCAAACTCTTTAGAGAACCAATATTTTCCTATCTTTTCAACATTACGACGTTCCATTGTTTTCCAAAGATTTCCGCCTTTATCGTAATAATCTATTTTTGCAGGATAGTGGTTGTCCTTACGAATTGACATTATTAGTTTACCGTAATCTTTTTCTACGCCGGTTTTAGGGGTTAATTCCATAACCCAATAAGTTTCGTCTTCGCTTACTTGTTTTGCATCATATTGTTTTGCATACTCAAACGAACTAAGATCATCATAAGAAAAATCAGTTCCGGCAAATTTTGTGTTTTTTACGTGTGAAGCAATTCTTCTTACTTTATGAAACGCAGGCATGTAAAGATATTGGATATCATCAGGCAAACTTAGGAACGCTATCCCTTTTTGGTCTGCCGGAGATGTAAATCTCATTATTCGTTTTTCACTTCCTTTTTGTAGAAATGTTGTTTCACGGACTTTCTCGTTCCCCTCTTTGTCGATTAGAATCATTTTCATATTAGCTGTTTGGTCTTTCGGTGCATTCACAACTTCGTCAGCTTTTGCAACAATGGATTGTGCATCTTGAGCCAATGTAATTGATGTTATTGCAAACAAGACTAGTATAAATTGTTTGATTAAATTTTTCATTTCATTCTCCTAATTATTTATTTGATTTGTTGGTTCTTCTATATTTTTAAGACCATTGATAAATTTTGCTTTAGTTAAAAGAATTAACGCGGGTAAAAATGTAATTGCTCCGGCTGCACTAAATACCATTGTTGTAGCAGTAAGCCATCCGAAACGCTGGATGGGGATCAACTGTGCAAACAGTAAGACAATAAAACCCATTGCAACAGATAAGGCGTTTATTAGAATAGCTTTACCGGTACTTTCCAAAGTTTTTTCCATTGCTTTTAATTGTGATTTTTCTTTTTTGTATTCTTCTTTAAATCGATTAGTAAAATGAATTGTATAATCGATCCCTACTCCTATTGCAATGCTGGCGACAAGTATAGTAGCTATATCAAGCGGAACATTTAAGTAAGACATTACCGCGAAATTGAGAAGAACCGTTACAATAATTGGTGTAACAGCAATTAACCCACCAATGAATGATCGTAATTGAAACATTAGAAGCAACGCAACAAGAGCGATTGCAATTAAAATACTTTGAAACTGGCTTTTAATTAAGCTGTCATCCATATGTGTGAAAATAATCGGCATTCCGGTTTGGATAAAACCGAGTTCAAATATCTCACCATCTAATTTGTTTACATCAGCAATACTTTTGTTTACTGAAAAATTATTTTCATTAAGCAGCCATAAATCATCTCGTAAATCATTCCTAAGTTTTTGATTGTTACTTAACTCATTTGGAAAAAGAGGTATTATTTTTTCTACTCCAGCAAGTATTTTCTCTTTCTGATAATATTCTGTAAGTATTACATTCAGAGAGTATGCCGTTAGCTCAATCCCTTCTGAATCACTTGCAATAGATTTTGGCACATTAGATTTAATAATATTTTGCAAATCCATTTTCTTGGGAATTGATTTTTTATCAAGAGCTGCAATTATTGTTCTAATTATTTTATCAATTGAATTTCTGTTTTCAATCTCAATTTCTGATTCATATTCAAAAAAGCGGTTTAACCGATCACTTATTTCTTCCAAAGTTGTTTCTGAATATTTGACTTTTTCTATGTTTCCTATTTCATTTACAATACTTTTTAATTTATTTTCATCAATGTTATTATTAACCTGGTATCGGAGCTTCTCCAATTTTATTTGTGAAACAATTTCATCTACTACATAATTATTAATATTTTTATCAAGTTTTAAATCAACATTATTTATGACAATAATTTCATCACTAATATTATTTTTGATATAGTTATTAATTGAATCAACTGTTTCGTTTATATATTTTGTATCCATCGTTCCAAGATTAGCTTGAATAATACCTTCGTCAGAATTTGCATTAACAAGCTGTTTCATAACAGATTCACTTTCAATAAAGAACCATAAATTTGTAACACCTTCTCGCGTATCTGGTATAGTGTAATGTCCATTCATTACTTTGTTCATTTCGCAAATCAAATCGGCTACTGACTGAGGTTTGCCAACAAACGGAACTGTTTCCATATATTTTTCAAGTTTTCGTATCTCTTTTAGAACAAAGGGATTTTTAAGATCTCCATTCACTACTATTTGCACCGGAATAGAACCGCCAAAATTTTCCTGCATCATTATTTCAGCAATTCGGATATCAGTATCATCACTGAAATATTCCGTCATATTTGCTTGTCTCTTAAGATGGGGCAGACCAATTAAACCAATAATAATTATTACAACTGATGAAAAAACTATCAGCTTCTCTTTTTTAAGAACGAACTGAGCAATTTTATCAATGGTATGGACTATTGCAGTATCTTCTTTACCATGCTCCGTTCTCTTTACTTTAGGAGGTTTTAGGTAAGATAAAATTGCGGGAATAAAAGTAAGTGATACAAGCAACGCAAATCCAACACCGATACCGGTAAAAATTCCAAAGTCAGTAACAGCGGTTAAATATGCTCCGGTAAATGAGAGAAAGCCAATGAGTGTTGTAACTCCGGCTAAAATAATCGAGAGACCAACTTCAGATAATGATTTTTTAACACACTCTTTACTGTCATTGCATCCACCAATATCTTCATTATATCGTGAAATCATGTGAATTCCATAAGCAGAACCAACAGCAATTAAAATTACTGGCATAAGATTAGAAATCATTGAAAGCTCAACTCCAACCATTGTCATCAAACCCAACGCCCACACAGTGCTAATAAAAACTGTTAATAAAGGAAGTATAACCCCACGTTTAGAACGAAAGCTGAAATAAAGTACAAAAACAAGCATTGTAGCAACAAGGGGAATTAGCCAAACCATATCGCTTATAATAATTTCGCTTAGTTCTGACATCTGCATTGGCATTCCTGAAAAATAAAGTTTAAAATTCTTTGCATCTCTTTGTGAAACTGATTTAATTTCATCAGCAATTGCAATTTTATCACTCTCTTGCTTTAGTCTTGCGATAATAACAGTGATTTTTCCATCGGGGGAAACTACACTACCATTATACATATCTTTTGATAATGCATAATTACGGATATTCTCCAACTCTGCTTTATCAGTAGGTATATTGTTTTTATTTATTAACCTTCCAACTTCCAATCCTCCATCAACACTTTTTATATCAAGAATATCGGTTAAACTCATTACCGATGAGACACCATCAATCTGTTTAAACTCTTCGGTAAGTTTATTAATAGTTGTAAGGGTTTTATATTCAAAAACATCGTCTGATTCTATTCCAACCATTGCAAGTGCTGTACCAGAATATTCTTCTCCTACGCGATTGAATAATACAACTGCCGGGTCATCTGGTTTTAGATAAGAGACAATATCACTATTAACTTTTAGATTCTTTAATTGGTAACCAAAAAAAAGTGTCAACATCAATATTGATGCAAGTACAATGCCTCTATTTTTCAAAACAACTTCAGCAAATTTATTCATGGAATTCCTTCGTTAATTAAATTATAGTATTCGACTATTATCGTTTTGTATTCGATAATTGTATAAAAATTTTTATTTTCTCGTCTCAATTCCTCTAAATAAAACATGCAACAACATATTTATATCATTTCTAATTTCACTTTCGGATTTCTCAATTGTCCAACTTAATTCCAAACCTTTTAAAGCCACAACAATTATTTCTGAAACTAAGTGGGTATCTTCAATGTCAAAAATTCCTTGCTCGACACCATCCTGCAGTATATTACTAACAATAGTCTTTTCAAACACGTCATGTGCAGCTCTCTCTTTTTCAATAAAAGAATAATGCTCTAAATAATTGTCCCTAAGGGCACTGTAGTAATTAACAAGTTCCTTTACTGATAAAATACGTGTGATAAAATAAACAGACAATTTATTCTGCGGAGTATTTTCTTTATTAATTGCAATCCTAATTTTCTCTTGAAGGATTTTTCCTTCTTTCTGAATAACTTCCTTATAAATTGATTCTTTGCTCTTAAAGTAATAATAGATACTAGCTTTACCCATTCTCGCCATTTTAGCAATTTCATCCATCGTAGTTTTCTCAAGACCGAACTTTGAGAATAAATCTTGGGCTACTTTAAGTATAGTTGGTTTACGTTCTATCTTCTCGGTTTTCATTATTTGTTTTCGACTATTATTATTTATTGGTCGAAATATAGTAGAAAAAGTTTAATAACGCAAAAACTAACTTTATTTGTTAATTCTTTTGTAAACTTATTGAGTATATTTCTTTTGACCAATATGCTGGTAATTTTCTAAAAACAGTTGTTTAACAAAAGCTATAAGCAATAGCTGAAAAACGCAACTGCTCATAGCAAGATCGTTAGAAATTGAATTGGGAATAATAAATGCGCTTATAACCAGCTGTCCCTGTTCATTTGCTCATCCGTCTCAAATATTCTGCTAAGACTAATGAATCTTAACAGTCATAGAAATTATTAGAGCTGGTTTATTTGTCACGCAAAAATAGCTTATTGTTGATCAGCTGATAAATTCTACATAAGCTTAGATTTGAGAATAAAAATTTCTTAAAAAATATTTTTTTTCGACTTTAATTTTGAAAAAATATTTAATTATTCGCGCATAGCCTAGTTAGACCGGGGGTGGGGTAGGGAGCCTCATAGCGGTGATCCGAGTTTTAAACTTTTTTGGGGGGGTTTGGGGTGGTTTAGGAGTTGTTTATGAGCTGTTTCCGCACTTTCCCTACTTTGTAGAAAAAGAATATATACTATTTTTTTATTTATAAATTTTTTCTAGAAAACTTTTTTATAAAACTACGGAAAGTAAGGAAAGAGGTTCAATTACTTTGATTTTGGCCTATTTTCAAACTATTTTGGACGTACTTTGCCATTTCCAAAGTGCGCCCGAAGTACGGAAATTCCGCACTTTCAAAAGTGTAATTGCTCCATTGAGTCATTCTTAGCTCCCTTATCAACAAAAAAGCCCCAACCAAAGTACGGAAGGGGCTCAAAAGTACGGAAATTACCGTACTTTGAATTTTCAAAGTACGCCTAGTTATTTACCATTCATAATAATATTCATCGTCTCTTCCATCGCTGTATTTATATCTTTTAATCTTTATTCCATACAGTTTTAATTGTCTGGTAAGTTTGGTAGGTGTAACCCAACCGTCATTTGTATGATAATAAGATTTTAGCAGAACTTCTCTCAAAACTTTTCTAGAACTAAGTTGAGTTTCTGTCATTAGAACATTTCTTTCATCCTTACCTAAAAAGTTATTTCCTTTCCTTGGGAAATTCTCATCAAACCAATTCCAATCATCTGTCTTTAACTTACTTGCAAATAATTCAAACCTATTCATGCTTAATTCTTGTATACTTGCCTTCGCTTCATTTTCAATCACTTCATCAACTAATCTTACATCATAATTGTAATTAAGAAGATATTGCGCGAAATCAACAAGCTCCTCATTTAATGAGGCGATAAAACCTTCTGCATCGGCTGCAAAAGATTTTACATTCTTCAACTTCCCACCGGTTTCTACAACATTAAATCTTCTGTCATCAGTTTCGATAAGTATTGGTATAGCTTCATTACTAAAGAACATAATATTTGTAAAGTTGTCGATCTCAAAATTCTTAACATGTTTTTCGTTTATTATTATTTTTTCATCAGTAATTAGAGATTTAATCTTTGATTTTACACTTCTCTTTGTACTAGTATCATCATTTGCTACTTCATTAAATGCAATAAAAAGCTTATTCATCATAAATCCATTAAAGTCGCTCTGAAGTCTTGCGTCATCAACAACCATCGTCTGTTTCTGACCAAATAAAGGTTTAATTATATGGTCAAAGAATAGATTTTTACCAGATCCTTGTGTACCGGTAAAAACCCAAGAGGTTCTAGCTTTGTTAAGATTGGAAAAGATATAACTCAGCCAATTGATAAAGTGTTGTCTTTCACTATCTACGGGAATTAGATTTTTGATAAGCTGAAATGTTCTTGGACAAGTAACTTCTAAATCAATCTTTTCATTATCCTTCTTCTGAAACATATAGCTGGTTGGAGAAAATACGTTGAAGGACTTTTTCCAAATATTAAACCTATCTTCTCTATCATGGGGATTAAACTCAACCCTAAATGTTGGATAACGAGTAGGGCGGCCTAGATTATGATCCAACATTATTGCTTCTATGATCTTTTCATCAACTCCTAGACTTAAATTATCTTCTATACTATTGTAATAACTCCTACTATTTGTGTTAGTGTCAATAAATGGAATAATTGGTTTATCAATCATCGACTTGGTTATATTATCCTTATTGATATCACGCTTGGATCTGATAAGTTTCTTAAACGCTGGCAAAGTACCCTTGAAAATAGAAGATAATTCTGTGTGAAGTTCTGCAATGATACTTTCATCTCTAATCAATAGAAGAATTTCAAATATCTTTTCTTCCACTTTTTTCTTTTCAATCGGGTTCAACTTTTCATAATCACTAATCAACCCCTTCACAACCCAAAGAGCCCCGTGTATCGGTTTCTCCTTGATTATTGTTTCAAGTGAGTGAAGTCCATTAGCTCTAAAGTATTCATCTGGATCTTTGTAATTACCATACTCTAATGGATCAATAACATAAGGAACAGTATTGCTGTTCTCCAAAATCATTAAAACTGCTTTCTCAGTATTAGCCGGTCCAACTCCATCATTATCAAATGATATAATTATGTTTTTAACCTTCTTAGAGCGGATACCATCAAGATGCTTTTTGCTTAGTAATCCTTGCCCGCCTGCCGTAACATTTTTAATCCCGCTGGCTTGGAAATAAAGTGCATCGGGATAACCTTCTACAATTAGAATAGTTTCTTCTTTGGTATCTACTTTATCCAATCCAAATAAATCACCTTTTTTAGTTCCATAACTACTATCATAACGGGCATATTTTAATTCACCATTTTTATCTGTGTATTCATGTCCCTTCCCTCCAACAAAACGTTTAACAATTCCAGTAATTATTCCATCACCATTATGGTACGGGAATGCTAATCTGAAGTTATCGCCGTGCGCACCTTGCAGAGGCAATTTAGAAATATCTTTCACCATATCTGGATATTGTGAAATCATCTCTTTTTTTATATCGATTTCTTCTGGTAAATAAAACCATTCTGTTTTCTTTAGGATATCTTCATCATACTTTCTTTCGTTAATTAGATAATCTAATGCATCTTTCCCTTCTTCACCGTAAAGTTTAGTCTTCCCAATCTCAACTAACTTTTCAAAGACCATACTACGGCTGAACATATCTTTTTCTTCTTGAATCTGCTCTGGGGTTTGTTTGGGGATGTTCTGGAGTTTTCCAAGATCAACTTTAAGGTGAAACTCATCTACTAACCATTTAAGTGATTCAACCTTATTTAATCCTTTTACTTCTTGAACCAATTGAATAGCATCACCATAGGTTTCACAGTTCCAGCAATGAAATCGTTTTAGATTATTATTTACATGAAATGAGTTCTTACTATTAGAGGAATGGCCGGTCGGACAAGTTCCCGCGAATGAATTTCCTTGTTGATGTAATGTTGATCCTAGACGTGTAGCTACTTCTACGATATTTAGGCTATCGTTAACCTCTTGATAAATTTCCTTTTTGATTTTGTTTGACATAATAGTTCTCTGATTTAGATTCTGATAAAGCATTGTGTAAAATACTTTTCAGAGTGCGGATGTATGTACTGTAGCGCATTGGTTTAACCCATCCGCTATCAGTATAATATTGGTCTACTAGATTTATAAGTTCATTATTTTTAATAAATCTAAATACCGAGATTGGCCCTTGTCTACGGTGCTCAACCAAATCGAGCCCCGAGGCCATCAAGAATGCAGACAGATAAAAGTCTTTATTCTCATAAAACTGCTTTTGTTGAATCATATTCTGATCTCCACTGTTTTTATATGGATTATGCCCAGATATAGTGCTGGATACACTATTTCTCCTTTTTAGTTTATAAGACATATTTTAGATAATATCTTTGAAGTGTATAGAGGAAAATCAAAAGGCAGGCAATTCCCACTTAATTTGAAACTACATCTGCATTTGATTTGAAGATAAATTGAACCATTAATTATTTTTACTGGTTCCTAGTATATTATATTAATTTTTTAACTCAGGGGCAAATAAAAAGTGAATTATTTTCAAAAAAAAAACTATTTTTTTAGCAGATTCTTATTCTAAAAACCACGATAAAAAAATAATTTACTATGCCTGAAAAAGAATACATAATCTTCTGTGATGAATCTGAAAAGTTTGGTAAGTACTATTCCAATTTTTACGGTGGTGCAATAGTCGGCGCTTCTAAGTATGAAAAAATAACAAACGTATTAAATTCTCTTAAAGAGAAACATAATTTTTACGGCGAAATAAAATGGTCAAAGGTAAGTGCAAATTATCTTGAAAAGTATCAGAAGATTATATCCGCTTTTTTTAAGTATGTTGCTAAGGGTGATCTTAAAATTAGAATAATGTTTACGCAAAACCGCAACGTTATTAGGCAATTACTACCGGCTAAAAGGGACTTAGAATATTTTCTTCTATATTATCAATTTATTAAACACGCATTTGGTTTACGGTACATCCCTTTTCGCGATGAAGGAACGAGATTGCGCTTGTTCTTCGATGTTTTTCCTCACAAAAAGGAAAAAGTAGAACAATTCAAAGGATATCTTCTTGCATTGCAATCAAGCAAAGATTTCAAGGATGCTAATATCATAATACCTAAACAAGAAATAGCGGAAGTTGATTCTCACAATCACGTCATTCTGCAATTTACTGATTTAATTCTCGGCTCAATTGCTTTTAGGCTTAACGATAAACACAAAGAGAAAATTCCCGGTACACGTTTCAGAGGCAAAAAGACTTTAGCTAAAGAAAAATTGTATAAACATATCTTAAGCGAAATCTGCAAAATTAGACCGAACTTTAATATCGGCATTTCAACAAGCGAAAAAGGTGATAAGAAAAATAGATGGAACTATCCATATATGCATTGGTTATTTGTACCAAAAGAATCTGAAGTCGATAAGTCTATTAAGAAAGGTTGATCTCTTTAAAATAAAAAAACCCCGCTTGTTCTACTCACTACCTGACGCCTGACGTCAAGCTTCAAACAAGCCGGGTTAAAATCTTAACTAAAGATATACTTTTGACATTTTAGAGTCAATATCGGTTCCCAATAAATATACTGGTTTACCTGTCCTCTTCAATCCTTTGCACAAATTGCACATCGATTGCACAATAATTGAATAATCAAGATCAAAATCAGAACTAAAATCAACCGAATTAACTGATAATTGGCGTTTAACTCGATCGCCTCAATCGGCTCACAATGGGATCATAATCGTCTCAATCGCATCATTATTGCTTCATAATTGCACCTTTTCTTGACTTATTTCAATGAAGTCAAAGCCGTCACAAAGCAGCCATAAACCCGCCATTAAAAAATCTCAGTGAGAAATATGAGATTGAAACTTGGCGTTCTTGGCGATTATCTGGCGAATATTATCTGTCCTATTTGTCCTTTATGTCCATTCCTTTAAGAAAAACCAAAAACCCAAAACTCTTTATGGGTTAAGTAACAAAACACGTGAAGGGTCTCAGCTCATCGTAAAATGGGACAGCCAGTATTACATAATCCTACATTATGTGCAAGTCTTTGGGCAGTCCCAACGTAACATTTGTAGTTCTATCGAAGCACATAATGTTGGTTTATGCAAACTCGGCACCTGCCCGCCAATACTTAAGGCGGGCGAAACATTGGTCAGTTCATCATCGCTCCACTTCGGTCGTCCCTTCGGGAACACACCTTCGTTCCGCTCACATTGACGAAAAGCCATCAGTAAAACCTTTCATTGGTCTTTCTATCATTATATTTTTAGCCGTACATCGCTCATTCCGGGTCGCCGATTCCGGCACACCCTCCATTCGCTTTCATTCTTTTGGACACTTTGGACACAATTAATACCACTTTTCATTTGCGTTTTGAAACCATAGAAATTTGAGTCCAAAACGTCCAATCTCTAATTCGCTCCTATTTTTATCTTCAAGTCAAACAAAGGCAAAACAAACATAAACATTGATTGTTGTTTAAAACTCACTCAACTCCTAATTTCTAAATAAGAAATTGAGCTAATAATGTTTAACCGTCATACACATACATATAACCCACCAAAAATACTTACACTCTTGTCACATCATATCTGGATACTTATTTTCCTGCTTCTTTTTCTTTCTGGTTCTATTCGTTGTCAATACAAAACGTATTTTCCTTACGGCTACACAGTAAAAGCAAAAGTAGCTCGCATAATTGACGGCGATACCTTTGTCCTTTCAGATTCACAACGAGTAAGAATGCTGGGGATAGACACACCGGAATTAGAAAGAAATGGTAAATCTGCTGAACCCTTCTCAGATTCTGCTAAGGCTCTTACCAAGCAGCTTATTGATGGTAAAACAATTAAACTCACTTTCGAGGGTAAATCATTCGATTTTTTCGGAAGATTACTAGCCTATGTTTGGTTAACAGATACAAATGGAAAAGATTCTCTTTTTATTCAAGCTGAATTATTGAAGAAAGGTTATGCAAGAATTAGTTACTATAACAAAGATAAAAGGTACTATCACATCTTTTACAACCTGCGTAGAACTGCAATGAAAAACAATTTAGGTATCTGGTCCCGTTAATTTATGAATCAACAGCAACTAAATATCGATACTATTCTCAATGACAATAAATTCAAAGAGTACTACTCTATGGGTTTAATCGATGATATAGCTGTACGTAATCTTAAAATCAAAAATGAGTATGCTAAACTTCGTAAACAACATCCAATGTTCGCTTCAATTTCCATCTTATCTTCAAAGTATTTCCTTTCATTCGATTCCATCAATTCAATTTTATTCCGCGCAAGAAATAAAAAATCTTTATCCGCATTTCAAATTTCTAGGTAGTATCTAACTAGTCTCTGCATAGTCTTAACCTAAAAACCTACTGTAATCAATACTACAGTGATGATTTATTTCGCAATTTATATTTTGTACTCAACATTAATCATTAAAAAGGAGTACATAAAAATGGCACGTGTAACCGGTAATGTTTTAGGTAACTTAAGAGGTAAATTAGGTAACCTTTCGGCAAGAACTGTAGAAGGTAAAACTATACTTTCTGCAAGACCTTCATCTTTCAACATTAGTCAAACCCCGGAATCAATCGAAGCTCGTAAGAAATTCGGTGTAACCGGTCATCTCTGTAAATTCATTATGGATTTACCGGATCTTGTAAGTATCTGGTCAAAAGAAAAACTTCCTGGTATGAGTGTCTTCAACACTCTCTTTAAGAAGAATTATCCTTTTGTTGATGCAGATAAACCAACTGTTGACAATATCCTTACTCCCGGCGGATTCAGCCTACCGGTTCAATCTGCTGCTGTAGCTGCGGATAATGTTTCATTAGAATTAAATGCACTCAATACCGCAGCGGTTATCTCCGCAGAAGAAGTTGATTTGTCGGTCAATGCATTGATTGTTTACCACAATCCCACTAATCCTGAAGATGCTCCTTACAGCATCGTAAAACTTACTAAAGCCGAAGCCGGTTTCGATTTTACAACTGCCTACACCGGCTCAATAAGTTTAGATGTAGTTCAGCAAGCTCTTGCTGCAAAGTATCAAAATAGCATTCTTTATTTAGCTGTTGCTTCCAAAAATGCTGACGGTAAAGTAGTTCAATACTCAGCTACTTACTCTAGCCAGTCATAACAGCTTAATCCTTCCAGCGGCTTCCCTCATTAGTAGGGAAGTCGTACTATTATCAAGTTAGTCGAACCTTCGCCCTATTTCGCTCATTCCGTAAATATAAAAGCATTTACTTCATTCGCTCAGCAAGGCTATCAATCAGTCCTAACATTCAGCGTCAATAAGACGTAGCTCTTGCCACCGTAAAAAGCACGGTGTCAACACCTACTAAATACGAATTTGATGTTTTGCTGCTCGCAAAACGTTAAAGCACTTTTTGCCCGCTTCTTTTTCAAGCTTAGTGTTAAACGAACATAATCACTAAATCGGGTCAAGGGTATATAAACAAATATCGCTCTTTATTATAGAATATTGAAAGCGGTATTTGCCCTTGACTTGAATAATCAAGTTAACGTACACCATCACCGTGTCCTTACATAAAAAACGCTAATACTCAGTTAAGCGGGCAAAAAATGTTTTTTGTGGGGCAGTACGCCCTTTTGATAATCCACTTAACAAAAGGAGTTACAATGAATTCAAATCAAAAACCGGATGAATTTGGGAGTCCATCCCTTCGTGAGAAATTATTCTTTGAAGAAAGCCAAAATTCCGGCTGGATTCCCAAACACGAGTGCAGTAAAAACCTTAAAATCATCTCCCAGACTCACTCAGTTAATTCTTTACACAATATAGTTATTGCACAAACCAAGCAATGTAAAATTTGCGGTAAAAAGTTTGAAGAATCTAATCCGGAGGGGATAAGATGAAAGTTTATGAAAGCAGCCATCCAACAATGCGGGATTATAAGAAAGTCCCGCAGATTAAAATAAAAAATTCACAGTTATCCAATGTCGGTTTTGAAATCGGGAAAGAATATCGTGTTATATATCAACCCGGTAAAATTACACTCATTTTAGTTGCTAAAGAGGGAAGCAATCACTAATTTCATTTTAAGATGTCACTCAATTTAACTAACCATATTAACCAACCAACAATAAAAAGGATGTACCTCAAAAAAGTGGGTACAAAATGGGTACACAGTGGGTACAATGACAGTGGGATTTTAAGGAAGAGCAGAAACAAAAAAAGCCTCAAAACAATCTGTTTTGAAGCTTTTCTATGCGGGGTCGACGAGACTCGAACTCGCGACCTCCTGCGTGACAGAAAGCTGAATCCCCAATTTCAAGCTAAATTCTAAGAATTTTATCATCATAAAACCTATTTTTAATATTGTCCTTTGAGAAAAGTGTTATAATAGTGTTATAGATTAATTTTAATAACAGGTTAAACTTAATTTCATAGATAAATTTATTGCCAAATATATTTATTGTTAAATATTGATTAATTAATAAGTTGAATCAATCGTTACAAAAAGTAAATTGTTTTTATTTTATTATAGTTTTACGATATTAGATAATTAAATATTATATATGGTTGGGAATTAAGTATGAATGCAGATCAAATGCCCTTAAATGTAAAAATTCAAGTCAGCGATGTGAATGGTATTAAAAACTTTGCAACAAGAATAGATGTTAACACTGTTGTAATCTCCTGGGTGAATCAAGAAGAAGAAGTTCTTCGAATTCGTTCTTATCTAAATTCAGGACTGAATATTTTTGAAAGTTGTGATACAGATTTTTGGGAAATTACACTTAATGGAAATGCATGTACTCCGGCTACTATTAATAATTTACTTGGTAAAACCCCTGAAGTTAAAGTTGATTGCTCAAAAAAATCATTATCTCTTAAAGTGTAGATGTTTTTTCTTGGATTGGGTGAAAGAACCTAAATATTTTTCATGATTTTTACCTCAAATTCCCCAATCCCCCCTAAACCCAAACCTACGGAGAAACTTTGTAATCCAATTATGAAATGAAATATTAAAAGCAGTGCCGTTTACTATGTATAATCCGATAACTAAAATAATTCCTTGCCAATAGATTAAACCAAGTGCAACCGGAATTGAACTTGCTTTTAAAATGAGTGCAGCACTTTTACAGAAATGAAATCCGTCCTTCATAAATGAGAGTGGAACTTTCATAATCCATTGCCAGATTGGATTCTCATATTTCCATAAATTTTTATTCCACCAGTCTCCGGAGATCCAAGTCTTTGCGTACTTCATTAGAATTGTTTCCTGCTCTCCGGTTAATAGTCCGGCAATAAACCAAAGTATCGCGATGATCAATAACTTAATTAATAATTCTTCGTTCATGTTTTTATAATTCCTTCTAAAGTTATTTCATTTTCTATGTAGTCAATTTCTTGACTGAACGGATGATAAGTATATTCATAAGCTTTAATAAGATCAGCAACATAAAATCCTTCAACATTCTTGATTCTTATTTCATCAGTTCGCTTTCTATGTCCGTCAAAGAAAAATCCTTTCCAGTATTTAGGAAGAAAGTATTCACGCACGAGAACGCCCGAACTTTCGTTTGTCCTTCTGCAGTAACTTGCATTTGAATATTGATTTGTCCCGGTTCTAATTCTGTAAATATCACCAAAGATATTTTTCTTCATTGTTTCAAATTCAAAAACTTTCTTATTGCTATTCTGAATTACAGACCAATTATAAGTTCCGTTTGCTTGATTCAATTCAAGTCGTTCAATTGTTGGTCTGTCCACTTTATAAACAACATCTAAGATTTCACTTTCCGGGATCTCATAAGGATTAGTTAAAGAATTAAGCTCAACAAATACAGCTTTATTAGAGGAAACCATTCCGCTTATTGCACCGAACTCAAAGGAAAGAAATTTGAGCAACTCCATAAAGTTTTCCGGCTCTCCTGGGGAAAGTCCTAAACCGTTCCCAAAATTCCAAGTGAACTGTTCACCATATTTTCCGAATAAATAATAATTCAAAACATATAGAGAACTTAATGCAGTATTGCAGTTTGATGCGGTTGTTCCAAATCTCCATGAGTGTGGTCTGAAATCAACAGTTATAGTCGGTTGAATTATCTTGAATATTCTTTCAATTACTTCATGAACTTTTGAATGATATAAATCCTTCTGTCCCGATTCTAAAGGATTGAGGTTAAGCGAATCCCATCCTAATTCCATTATTCCGCTCGGGAAAGTTCCTTCATCATTCCAGATTTTCTTTTCCTTTAGTACATAGGATTTAGGTTTATATTCAAGAACAATTTCTTTCTCTCTTAAATTGTATTCAATCGATTCATCATCAAGATAGCCATGAAAAATAACTGAGCTTCCTTTTCTAAAAAAAATCTGAGAAGTTCTGTAATCAATTCTTTTATCAAGCGCAGCTTTAACGAAAATATTATTGTAGCTGTTGTCCAATAGCTTAATTCGGAATGTACCGAGCAATGTTATAAGTTCATCAACATCATAATCATATTTCAATTTCAGTTCATCTAATAATCTTATATCATTATCAAGACAATAAACTGTTTCTAAAGTTGAATATCCTAAATCAAAGAAGAACTCAATCGAGTAAGTGCCGCTAACCAATTGAACAGGATCATATACAAATCTTTTATTCATTATCTGTATTTCTTCTCTTTTCTATCGATAAGCTTTAGAACGCCTCTCATATCATATCCACTTTGTTTTAATTCAACCGGATTCATTGTTAAATTTACATTTACAGAACTGGTTCCGGCTAAAGAACTAATCAGCTGTGCCGATCTTCCAACCAGTCCGCCATTTGCAAACTTTTGAAATAATGGTCTTACATTGGTTTTGTCATAATTATTTATTGCTTCCAGAATAGGAAGAAAAGCTTTAGTAGCCTTTGCCTTAACCACAAATTCACCTTTGCTTAATCTTGCGAGAATTGAATCGCTTGTTTCTGTACCAGGACCATCAATCAATCCACCTTCGGCTTTTCCACCGATATTTAAGAATCCAGCCATAAAGCCACCGGAGCCACCGGAAACTAAATTGAAAATTCCAAAAGCAGTTTGTTGAGTAAAAAGACTAGCCAAAGCAGAAGCAACATCAGCAATTAAGTTTGTAAATAAATTATCTGCATCACCGATAACTTTTCTAAATGCTCTCCCTATGTAATTATGAATTGATTGTCCGATTGATTGAATTGCAGTATTTTGAGCAGTTGCCCAAGCAGTATCTTCAAATGGTTTCCAAGGATCATCTTGAGTTGCATTTCCTTCAACATCCACCGGTTCTAATTCAACTGGAATTTTTATTGAAGTATTTCCAAAGTTTTGAACTCCTAAATAATCATCGCCACTAAATAATTTAGTTTTTATCGGATCGGATTTTAATTCGTTGCGAAATTTCTTTTCAAGTTCTTTAAGTTTTTCAATGTCTGCGATAATTTCATTACGTTCTTTTTGCGTGCTTACTGATTCAAGTTCAATATTCCATAATCTAATAGCTTCCTTAATATCATTTATAGAATTTAATGGAGTGATTCCTTTTTTAAGATTCTCAATTTTCGTAAGTAATTGTGATGATTTTCCAGTTAAAGATTGTATCCTCTTTTCTAGCTCAGCTATATCTTCATTTACTTTTTCATATTCAGCATCATCTTTTATTGAAGTAACCGTTTTATAAGCTATAATTGCTTTTCCATCAGCGTCAAAAACTGGGACTTGCCTTTCAACTTCTAAATCCTTTTTACGATTAATTAAGTCTGGAAGTTTAACTTCTTTAATTTCTCTAACAGCTGCATCAAGTTGAGTCTTCCCTAAATTCTCATACTCATTCGCTAAATTCTTTACTTCTTCTGCATTCTCTTTAATCTGTTTTTTCTCTTTATCCCACAAGAAAGCAAGTGCATTTATTAAGAACATCAGTCCGTTAATTGCAATCATTACTCCACCAGGACCCTTAATCGCACCGATTAAAACATCCTTCATAGTTTCTCCGGTATCCTTAATCTTATCCCGGACATATCCAAAACCTTGTGCAATCATGGGAATATTATTTCCGATACTCATCATACCCATTCGAAAATTAACCAAGAACATATCAGCGTCACCAATAGCCCAGCCTAATTGTCCCATAGTCTGGCTCATTGCCTGAACTCCCGAACTTGTCCCTTTCATTGTGTTTGTTAAGGCTCCGCTTCCGGTTCTTGCATGTCCATAAGCATTGGTAATTGTTTCAATTGCTTGATTATATTTCTGATATTCAACAGTATTTACGCCGAGTGCTGCTTTTTCTTGCTTCAGAACATTTATTACATCTGCAATTTGATTTTCACTTAGTCCGTTCATTCTTATAAAATCTGAAACGGATTCTGTTAAGTTTTCTGATGTGCCGGAAACCTCTACAAGTTCATTTTTGAACTGATCAAGAACTAAAGCAAATGTATTTGTTGATTTAGATGCGGTTTCAGTTTCTGATTTATACTTGGTGTAATTCTTTGCAAGTTGTTGAAGTTTCTCATCAGCAACATGAAGAACTCCGGTAACTTCCTTACCGTCAACTGAAAGTTTTATCTTTATTTCGCGTGTAAGTTTGTCGCTCACAAATTCACCAGTAATTTATTCAGATTTTCAATTCGTTTATGATAGAGAAAGAAATATGCGGTTTTAAGTTTTGTCTGCTTTACTTGTTCAATCTTGGAAAGATCACCATTACTCAAAGCAAAAAGTATTTCGGTCTGATAATCTTTCCAGTCACTCTCAAATATTTTTAGTTCGCTTTCTTTTTCTGCAAGAAGTTTCGTTTCTGCTTCATCTTCAGCTCTATTGAGTCCTGAAGATAGTTCGGAATACCATAAAAAAAATCCACTCTCGCCACAATAAAGTCCGTCATTATATCAAGCAGAGTTTTATAACTAACTTTTTTGAAATTGGTATTCTCTTTATCACCAACCAAAAGCAAAGGAAGAATCTTATCCGGTGAAACATTAAGGGAAATTGTGTTATCATCCGGTGACTGAAACCCGAGCAGAGCATTAATTTGAGCTTCTTCATCAACAGTAAGATCTTCATAGCTTACAAGTGAATATTCTTTTCCGTCAACTAAATATTTTTTCTCTTTCATATCTCGTAACTGTTTAGTGATAAATAATTTTCCGGATTCTTCATCATTGTTTTGTGAATCCATTTTAGATAATCGGAATTACATTCCTTTAAAGCTTTTCTCTCAAGTAAATTCAGATAAGTCTTATTGTTCTTTCCCCCCATCAAATGAAAATAGCCTAATTGATTCATGCGATCTTCATTTAGTCCGGTTTCAAAAACTTCTTTCTTTTCTTCATAGCACATAGCAGCCAAAATGTGCTGTTCAAAACTAATTGGGAATAATCTTCTTTCAAGGTTCGGAAGATCATTAAGCATTTCTTTTGTTGGGAATAATGCAAGTTGTTTAGCTTCAGCAACATATCTTTTAATAAACTCAAGATCATTACCACCGAACATTCCCAAGTTATAAGCATAAGGAGATTGGTTGTAATAATAATTGTTCTCAAATCCCCACTGCTTAACTATCTGCCTAATAGTTGAGTAATATTTATGATTACTCATTTGAAAATATTCTTTGTGCTGAACTATTATATCAGCCTTAAGCATATCTTCAGTCGGCGGTTTGAAAAGAAACGCATCATAATCAATATGAACAAAAGGTTCTTTCTGAATTTCATAAGCAATCAGTTTTCCGTAAGCCCACATCTCCGGAAGAACTGATTCCGGTATCTCATCAAGTTCAAGAGATACATTATCAAACGGAAGATCGAGTTCAACTAAAGCGTTATAGCCCTCTGTATCCGTTACCAGTTTAACCTTATCAAAATATCTTTTTGCAAAGTGAACCGATAAAATCCAGCAGAGAGCAAATAACTTTGCAGAAACTTCTCCATGAACTTTCTTTCCGTTTGCCAAAAACGGTTTAGACCAAAATGAATAAACGGCATTCATTATATTTCAATCTTGCCCATTGCGGCATAAAATGTATTTGAACCAATTGGATTAGAAACTCTTGCATCCGGAGAATCTTGAGGTGATGCTGTTCCTTCGGAACTTTCCCAAGGTTCTGATAAAGCTCCCCATGGATTTCCGTCAATAACATCTCTAATTTTTTGAACTCTTTTAGAAGCCATCAATTTAATTCTTGCATCGCCAGTATTATTGAAAGCAGCATCAACACTCATATTCATGTTAATGTTTTTCAGATAAGTCTGAATTCCGTTAAGGTTAACTGTGCAAAGTTCATTGTTGAATTTCTCAAATTCGAGCATCGAATAAAATTGGAGTGAAGTTATTTCAACGCTGAAATTCCAAGCCATGCTAAATTTAGAGCCGTCAATAATATTCTTCTGAATCGGTTCTAACTTAATTGTAACTTGACCTTCTTCAATCCATCCGGCATTTTTCCAGCCGTTATATTTTGGATCACCGGACATTAAATTTTCGTTGGTCTGAATCAATACATCTTTTACAACTCCGGTTAAAACTCTACCGGAATCTTTTCTAAGGTTTATTACTTTAAGAGCCATGTTTTATACTCTCCAAAAACTTTTTGATTTCAATATGATTTAAATAAAAGAAGGCACTCAAAACTGAGTGCCGTTAAAATGTTAAGTTAAGATTGCTATATCGCCAGTCTGAACAACACCACCGGAATCTTTGTATTTTACTTTCAATGTGTCGGTTGTTTCGTCCATGTAGAAAACTAAATCTTTGTTTGATAAGTCAGCATCAGCCGGAACAGTTGTTGAAATTTTTTGAAGCAATGAATTATTTATTGTTTTTAATTCATTTGCCATTATCACAGATGTGCTAATCACAGAACCAGATGAATTAAGGATTTTTGTGGTTCTTGGTGCTGTTGAACTATCAACAAATTCAATAACATCTGGGTCGTATTGCACTTCCATTTGTGAATTTGTTGAGCTTCTCAAGATTCTTGCTTTTGTTCTTGAAAGACCCGACCCGTCATAATTGAGCGAACCAGCATGGAAGATGACCATGTTACCTTTTTCTTTGCCATAATATTCATTGCTGATTAAGTTTGCTACGTTCGTTACTTCAAAATTCTTGCCTGAAACAGATGGCTCATAACCTGCTGCCCATCCAAACGAAGCATCATCAATGAAAAACGATGATTCATTATCAGGCCATATAAATATTGCACCTTTGTTTGTTGCTGTACTTGTTGATGCAGAACCTGTACCACCTATGATTTTGATTGATTTAATATATCCTGATGATACTTGTCCAACGATTATACCTCTGGCAGTTGTAAGTTTCATGTCTAAAGAAAGTCCGCCATCTGAAATAAATTGCTTACATTCTAAAACAAGTAAGTTTCCTGATTCTTTTCCTACAGTTTCTGAACCAACTATCACTATTCTATCGAAATATAAATACCCTACAGCATTCCACGCCTTTGATAAATCAGCCGAATCAAAAGTGTATTCTGCAGTACCTTTGAAAGTCAATAGGTTTTGATTAACAGGCATATCACTGCTATATAATAATCTTGCTTGACTATCATTTGCAATAGGTGATGTCAAACCGTTTCTGATGAATGCATAAAAACCAGATTCATCTGTTTCTGAATTTGCATAAGTTCCAACCCATTTGATGAAAATTGAACCGTTATTTTTATTCAACAGCTGCGGTGTGCTGAAGCTATAATCACCGCCATGAATAAAAATATATGCATTCGCACCACCTAAGTCATTAGGCAAAAGTTCACTTATTCTGTTGAATGTTTTGACAGCATTGTCAAAGTCAGAACCGTCATTCAGATCTGAACCGTCTGCTTTCATATAAAGTCTATAGGAAGGAGATGAATCATTCCAACGAGGCACTAATTTCGAACTAAACGGATCAGCTTCAACATAAACAGTGTCACCAAACTGAATTTTAGTTTCATCAACAACATCAAATTTTGCAACTACACGAACCTTTTCAATCTGAACAAGAATATCATCCGGAGCAGAAAGTCCATCAAGGATTTCTACTAAAGCTAAATGTCTGAGGTTCATATCTGTTTGAGGATTTCCACCCCAAAGAGTTACTTTTGCTTCAACTGCATTCCAAATTGTGTTATCTGATGTATTGTAAACATTTGCACTTTCGCTGTTTACCAACAAAGAACCAATGATAAGTCCGGCATCTAAAAATTCTTGATACTGCTTATCATCCTTGAACTGAAGCTTACCACCGATAGTAATTGCAGACTGTAAATTTGCTTTTAACATATCGGTATAATCATAAAATTGTTGTACTTGCATTGTTACCTCTATTTTAATTTGTCAACTTTACTGTTATTTAACTTTTCTCTTGAACGACCAAAAGCATAAATCCCGGCAACTCCACCCCAAGCCAGCCAAAATTCACTCGGCAGATCGATTGACGGAACAGTCATTCCTCTGAAATAACTTGCCCATGGCAGTAGAACATGATTAACTAAAAGAATAATTAGTCCGGCATATAAAACTGTTGGTCTTGCTCTTTTGGTGTAAAGATCATCCTGCTGAAGCTCTGCAACCATTATTTCTTTCTGGCTCTCAACAACTTTGGATTCGTACTCTAAAACTTTTGCTTTATATGAGTTTTCTATTTCAAGAAGCTTGTTTTTTAACTCAGCTTTTTCTTCATCCGAAGTTGATAAGTTGTCAATCAAATCCGTTACCGGCTTAATTGCACTTCCTAAAAAATCAAATACACCCATTTCAAAACCCTTTAATTTTCCGTCAGTTCGAGTGAACGAAGTGAATCGAGAACATCTCGATGCGTCGCTTTGCTCCTTACTCGATGTGACAATTATTATTTCAAAATTTCAATTCTACTAAACCAGCCAATGTATTTCTCATAAACCGGATTATTCAGCATCAATTCTGTGTAAAACGCACCTTGCAGAATATTCAGAACATTAAAAAGCAGCTTTTCAGAATTCTTTTGTAAGCAAAGCCTTAATGTGCTTAATGTTTGCGGACCAACTTTTCCGTCAATTTTTATATCTGGATAAAACTTTCCATTTCTATTTAGTAGATTGAGAACTGTCTGAAGTATTATTGAAGCTCTCATAATTCCGGTATTAACGCTAATCTCAAAAATTTCCTCTGCTATTTGATAAGGAAGTGAATCACATAAGAAAACATCCCAAAATTTCTCTTTGTAGAATTTCTGAACTTCCCATTCTAAATATTCGCTCTCATGCAAGTGTTCTGCAAAATCTTCACCGTAATATTCTTTTGATGTTTCAATTAACTTCCATCCTTCCCAATTTGGGTTAAAGTTCCTCGCGATACCTTTATAAGTTTCTCCACCTTTATCATCCTTATCAAAAACATATCCACCTTCAAAGCGGACTAACTTCTTATATGCTTTTTCAAAATTTGTCATTACTTCACTTCATCTTTTTTTGTTTTTAAGATTGTGTACGTTCTAACTATTGTAAATATTACAGTAGCTATTAAAAGAACCACTTTAAGAACCGCTTCAATTTCAGCCATCAACTGAATGTTTCCGTCTGTTTGCAAAAATGCAATTGCACTAAAGTTTACTGCCGGAACTCCCAGCAGTTCGCCTAATTTTTTCAATCTCATTTCCTTAAATCTTTTATATGTTTGAAGTATAAACATCATACTCAATTGCCACTCCGCAGCATTTTATTGAACCAATCATTAATTCACTTTCACTCTCGCCAATAGGATCAAGATTAAATCTCTCTGAACTAAATTCCGCAATATCATTTGTTACATACTGAGCAAGAGTTTCAGCCTGTATTTTTGCCTCTTTATAACTTTTGTGTTGAGGCATTGCAACTAAAGCAGTAACAAAAAGCTTAGGTCTTTTCTTTAAAACCTTTGAACCGGATTTCTTTATGTAATTAGAACCGTCAACTTCAATTAAGAGCATCGGGAATGTTTTGAACTCCTTGAACTTATCATATTCAACATGATAGTTGTTTTGTTCTAAGTGTTCGCCAAGTTCTATTGCTGCTTGAAAAGGAATCATAATTCATTTGCCATTTTTAATATTGCCGGTTCAGCTTGAGCAAGAGCTAGTTCAAAAAATTTCTTTCCTCTTGTTCCTTTCTTTGAAATACTTTTTGCAATTGCATAAGCCACGCTTCTAACTTCAGAAGAATATCTTCTCTCACTTAACCCGGACTTTGTTTTAACCGCTTTTCTTTTGGTTGCAATTGCTCTTTTACTTTTGATATAAAACTGCTGACCTATTCCTTTATTCTTAACCCAGCGCATAATCGGTTCAATAGGTGGAAAGAAAGTGGCTCTGGGTGGGTCATGTCCGGGTCCTGTACCTTCATGCACATAAACTGCATAATTAACATTTCCGAAAACTTTAACTAAATAAGAAAGAACTACCTCTTTGCTTCTATTTTCAATATCACTCGATATTGATTTTCTTAAGCTTCCTTCTGATCTAATATCATTTTTATCAATAACATCAACAGTTTCCGCTTCTAATTTCAGAGCAATATTTTCTGCAAGCTTTTCAATTTCCGAAATAATAATTTTTCCAAATTCATCTTCAAGGCTTCTCAAATTGCACCCCATTTAATATCATCGCTTTGAGGATTTTCCTTTTGAGGTAAATAAGGCTGAATTAATTTCATTGCTCTATCTCTGAACATTTCGGCTAACTGGCTTGCTTCATTCCAAGAAATCATTTCGCTTCTGCTTTCGTCCCAACCTTTACTTCGTACAATTCCGGTTCCTTGTGTTTCTATATTAAATACCGGAACTGCATAATAAAGAGTTAATAACGCTTCAGCTTTTGAAAGAACTTTTTTATCCTCATCATCACTATTTTTTTCTTCATAAGCGGAATAAGAATCTTTTCCCAATAATTCCTTCATTTCAAGAGATGCGGTTTCAATATGAACTTCAATCTTTTCCGGAGCAGTTATATCTTCGGTTTTAAGATTTCCTTCTTTTCTAACTTGTTGTTGATCAGTTAAAGGCAAGGTTTATTTCTCCTTGCCCTTATTTGGATTTTCATTCGTTTTTACTTCTTCAGAAGTTTTAGAACTCTTTAATTCAGAAAACTTTGTTTGAACTCTTTTAGGAAGAGCCTTAAAATCCTTTTCTGAAATTGTTTGGTTTTTATAAATCACTTTATCACCAAACCCAACATTCGCATTCGCTTTATAAACCATTATTGCAACTCCTTAACTTTTACTCAATACTAATTACTCAATACTCACTACTCGTTACTATTTATAACCAAGAACAATCTGATCTGAAACTGCATAATTAAAATCAACTTTAGCAGTAACGGTATATTCAATCACTCTCTTTCTTTCCTGAACCTGACGTCCAACTCTCATCGCTCTGCCGATACCAACAGCAAGGTTTTTAGCATGAGTAAACAGAATTGCATTATCCGGCATAAAAGGAAGAGGAACAACATCAATTCCGTTAAATTGTGCTGATCTTCTTTCGGTTACCATTGAATCACCTAAAGCAGTAACACGTTCACCAAGTTCTGCTCTATAATCAACTTCAACATTTGGGGAAACCAAGAAAATCAAGTTCGGAATATCGCGTCTCCATTTGTTTGGGAGCAGTTTGAACATTGATTTGAACACATCTTTATAGGTTGGTGTAGCTGGAATTGTGAAATCATGAACTGAAGAATCACCAAGAGCAATTTTTAACCAGCCGTCATTTTGTCTTAAGAATGAATGATCATTTTGAGAAAGTCCGGTTGTATCATCCAAACCATTTGCCGGAGTTGTATCAGTAATAGTTTCTGCCAATGATTCATCGCCATTTACAGCTAAATCCAATAGATCATTACCAAACTGTTTTGCAAATGCTCTCTGAATCTTTGCATCGGCATTATTGCCTTCAATGTTTTCTTCAAGGAAAGAGAAAGTAACATCAAAAGGAAGAATGGTTTCTTTGTAGTTCAACGATCTTGGTGTAATATTTACGCCAAAAGTTTCTGCCGGAGCAGTTCCTTCAACTGCACGTCTTAACATTCTGCTGTTAAGGTCTAATAAACTTAACTGATATTCACTTGCTGTCATTTGAACAGTTTGAATCTTTTGTAAGAATTCATTTTGTGAAACAACAAGATCAATAAGTTCTTTGGCTTGTTCAGTATTTAACTGTCCGCCAGTAGCTGTAGAAATAGTTGCTTTTCTTATCAGCTCTTGAATTTGCTCATTTGTTAACATTTTTTATTTCTCCAAATAAATTTCAAATTTTCTCTTAATCCGTCAGTGTGACGTTAAATAAATATGCTTGATTTACTTATCGGCTCTTGACCGCCGTTATTTCCTTCTTCTCCTTGAGAACTGCCTGGAGTAGCTTTAGCAATTGTTTCTATCTTTTCACTGTTCTCTTTTGATGATTTTTCAAGAGCTTCAATTTTCTCATTCAAAGGTTTAACAGCTTCTTCAACTGCTGTTTTTACGATAGCCTGAACTTCTTCAGCTTTCATATCTTCTTCCTCACTTTTATTAATATTATCTAAACTGAAATTTTCTACTGCTGTTTTGAATTGATCTATATCTCTAAGGATTGCAGATTTTTTATCAGTAATTGATTCATCACCAATTGTTTTGTCGATACTGTCCTGTAGTGCCCAAGACATACTTCTTAATACTCTAAATTCATTTTCCGAATTAAAATCTTTCTCAACTATTTGCACCGTTTTGATTGCTTTCTTTACTGCAGCAACTATTTTTTCAATTAAACTTTTTTCATCAGATTTTTTTACTTCTTCCTTAACCGCAAAACCACCCATTGAAAGCCCTTTAATATCACCTTTCTTAACTGCTTCCCATGTATCGTTATTTTCAATCTGAATACCGACAGCCCAAGAACCAACCGGATCATCCGGGAAAACCGGATCAGCTTCTTTAGTAATCCAGCATTCAGCAACAAAACCATGTCCAACAACCTCATCATGTTGCTTGTCGATCTTTCCTGTGCGTCCTTCCTTCATAAAGTTGTCACAAGCTTTCTGGATTTCTTCAGCTGTAGTAAATTCTTCATCAGTATCATTTTCATTAGGAGAGTAAACTATTCCGTAAACACGCTTCTGCTCTTTATCAATTTTGTTAATCTGAATTGTCTTTTCGATTGTTGGTGGTTTGGTTTCACCGGACTTATAAATAATCTCTTTCTTATTAGCTCCGGACTTAACTAAACTGATGAAATGAATGTCGATGTTGGTAAGTTTCTTTGGCACGATCAAAACCTATTCTTTTTGATCGCAAAGTCTTTATTATGATTTTAAGAAAAAACCTAATATTTTTGAGGTAATAATCACTTTTAATTTTTGTAACTACTTAATTCAATTGCGCTGCTTAATTATGAAAAAATATAATAACGAAGAAGAAGTTAAGATTCATTTAGTTATTCCATGGTTGGAAAGCCTGGGATATAAAAAAAGTTTCATGGAATTTGAAAAAACAATTAAGGTCAACGAAGGGAGAAAAACAAAATCAATATTTGCTGATATAATTGTATATACAGATAAAAAAATGGAAACCCCTCTAATTGTGATAGATACTAAATCTCCAACTGAAATTTTATCAAAAGAGGCAAGAGATCAAGTAATTAGCTATGCCAGATTATTACCAAAGATAGCTCCAATTGCAGTTTTGACAAACGGTTACCATTCTCAGGTATTTCAAACTCTTGATAAATCTAGAATAAAAGAAGTACCGTTAAGAAAAAATATTTTAAAGGATTTTGTTAGTGCTGTTCTAAGTAAAAATATCCAAGAGGCATTAAGAGACGAAGCAACTAAAGAATTATTTACGATAGATGATGTATCAACATTTAAGGAATTATTAAAAAAATGCCATAATATTATACGAAATAATGAGGGATATGATCCCATTCAAGCTTTTGATGAGTTGTCAAAAGTTTTATTTGCAAAAATGTATGAGGAACAATTTAATCAATCTTCTAATAGATTTACAACTGAGATTTTTACAAAAACATTAAGTGAATTAAAGGTTAATATAGTTCAACAACAGTTTAGTGAAATTCAAAAAATAAATGATTTTAAGGAATTGTTCCCAGAAAATAATGTAATTAAATTAAAAGATAGAACAATTAAGGAAATAGTATCGATTTTTGAAAGCTATGATTTGACACTTACAAATTTTGATGTAAAAGGTGAAGCATTTGAATATTTTTTAGGTGATACTTTTACAGGCGGTTTAGGTGAATATTTCACCCCAAGAAACGTTGTTGAATTTATAGTAGAGGCAATTTCTCCGAAAATTGGTGAAAAAATTGTTGATCCTTTCTGTGGAACCGGGGGATTTCTAATATATGCATTTGAAAAAGTTAGTGAAAAGATAAGATTGCAAGAATTTTCGGATTCCGAAAAACTTAAATGGAAAAAAGTATTGTCAAACGAATCATTATTTGGAACCGATTGGAAAGCAAGAACTGCGCAAGCCTGTAAAATGAATATGATAGTTCATGGAGATGGTAATACTGGTGTTTTCCAACATGATGGTTTTAAAGATATTAAAAACAAAATTTTTGAAAATAAATTCGATATTTGCTTCACGAATCCACCTTTTGGAGCAACTGAAACAGACGAAGAAATACTAAATATGTTTGAATTGGGAAATGGTCGCAGTACACAAGCACGTGAAATTCTAGCAATTGAAAGATGTATTAGGTTAGTAAAAAAAGGAACCGGAATAGTTGCAATGATTGTCCCTGATGGTATTTTAAATGGAGATAGAAATTCCTATGTAAGAGAATTTATACAAAGAGAATGTACGATTCTAGGTATTATCGGTTTGAACAAAGAAACTTTCCAAGGTTACAATGCATCAGTAAAGACTTCTGTAATATTTTTAAAGAGAAAAGAAAATCCTAACGAAAAAATATCAGAAGATATATTTATGGCTGTTTGTACTAATTCAGGTTATGCCCCTACTGGTATTCAAGTTCCTGGTAACGAATTGCCAGATATTTTATATGATTTTAGAAACTTTTTAACTTCTAAAAGTGATAAACATTTATTTAAGTTTTCTAAAATTGTGAAAATTGAATCCCTTGTTTCTAGATTAGACGCTGAACGCTACATAAATATTAATGATAATTTAAAAATTCATTCCACTAATCAAGTTATTGAAATATTTTTGAATGAAATTGATATTCTTACTCGTAACTTTAAGAAAATAGAAACGAGCTTAAATAATTCTTTTAATGATAATGATTTTAGTTTCGTAAAAGTTGATAAAATATTTAAACCAATAAAAAATTTAATATATCTCCATCCAAATCAAGAATATATGAGCTTGGGATTAAGTGGAAAAGGTAATGGAATATTTAACAAGGGTTCAATCTCTTCTAATAACATAAAAGCAAATAAGCTTAATCAAGTAAAAACAGGATGGTTTGTATATAGTAGACTATTTGCTCATAATGGATCTTTCGCTTTTGTTACCGAAGAATTTTCTGGTGGATTATTATCAAATGAATTTCCAACTTTCGAATTAATTTATAATAATTTTTTGAAAGATGATTTACTTGAGTATTTGTCATTTTATTTTGTTAGTCCTCAAATTCTAGCTTTAATCAATAGGCTTACTACTGGTTCAACAAAAGAAAGTAGAGCAAGGTTTAAAGAGGAACAATTTTTAGAACTTTATGCTCCAGTACCAAAAAACGAGGAATTGTTTAATAATATTGTCAAATCTATTAAGTTGATTAATAAATTTAAGAAGGATTTAAAATCTCTTTATTTAAAAATGGATGAGTTGCCAATATCTTTTGGACATTCGTTGCCATTTATGGAATTCTAAATTTATTCCACCACCGTCCTAGTCCTGCACCTCGCATGGTATGGCGGTAATCCCACAGAGGAAGGAATCTTATCCGGGTTCTTTCCTTCAAAGATTTCAACTTGTTTATCAGAGTACCAAGGAGCCAGCTTTTTAATCTGCTTTAATGTTTTTGCTTTCATAAGTTCATCACGCTGTTTAACTAACTTATTTACATTAATTACTTTTCCATTTAAGAAACGGCATATTGCACTTGTCCGGTGGTCAATAACGGCAACAATTTTAACTTCGGTAATTCCGGATTTTTCATAAGCTGAAACCTTTCCAAATTCTCGGCTTCTTGTTACAACGTGCTCTGCCAACAGCTCCCAATAACTTCTTTTTCTGCTGAAACCTTCACTCAAAATCGATTCGAAATATTTTCCGGCATCTACACGTCCCATTCCTTGCTTCATAACTTCTTCAGCCATTTCATTTAAGAAATTATTTATCCAAGTATTGTAACTGTCGCCAATCCAAAACTGCTTAACATCTTTTTGAGTAAGCCAGTAAAGAGCTTTCTTATCAGTAGTATTAAATTCAAAAGTAATTCCAATATCAGCATGACCTTTACTATAACTTTCAAGAGAGATCGTTTCAATATCTTTCCGCATTGCCTCAAAGATTGAAGTCCCTAACTTTGCCTCAAGAGTATTAACAGCAATCTCCATTTCTTCATCAGAAATATATCCTTCACCTTGAATAAGTAAATCGATAGTTTCAATAATTGCTGCTTTCTGTTCCTTATCCCATTTCTTTAAAAGCAAATTGGAAAGTCTATTTGCCATAGCTTCCCATTTATCTCCTTTAAGGATAACACCAAGAAGATCATCAACTTCATACAATAATTCTTTTGCTTCTTGTTTAAGCAGCGAGTTCATTTTCAAGAGCCTTTCTTAATTCGATAATTTGTTTAACCAGCGAACCAACATCAGAAGATTTTTCTGTTTTAATTTTTCTCGGTTGATAACCAAGTTCTGCACGAGCTTCATCCGGTTCAAGAACTCCGCTATTAATCATCTTTTCGTAAAACTCCGCATCATCCTTTGGATCGGCAATATAGAACGGATCGAATTTAATTTTGTAGTTCTCAATCTTCATTCCTTGCTTAAAGATATTATTCAAGAAATGTTCTACTCTTGCCTGCACAGGAGAAATAATAATATTCTGAAATAACTCCATTTGAGCCTTTGTTTCTGTAGTATCACCAAGCTTATTCCCAGAGGATACTCCAACCAAACGAGGGGGAACACCATGAGAAGAAATTATATCATCTTTAGAATCAAGCTTAAGAGTTCTAAAGAAACTGTCCTTCGGCATTTGTGAAAGTTCTTTGATGTCAATTTTTATGCTTTCACCTTCTCCGGTTTCAAGAACAATTCCTTTTCCGGCATTCTTAACTCCCTTAAATTCATTATTCAAAAAGTTTTTAAGAGAAGCAAAAGCTTCATCGGTCAACTTTCCGTTTTCAACAATTACAGCAAAATGAGGCATTCCATAGTTTTCTAAGAAATAAAGATTGTAACTTTCTCCGGCTCTCATTAAGCTCATGGAAATCAAACTTGAGATATAATCCGGCACACCATAAATAGTATTTTTAGGAGAATAGTTTGAAAGTCTGAAATAGAAATTCCCCGGTTTCTCTCTTGTGTAAGGTTCGGTATAAGGATAAAACTTAACTTCCTTTAATCCAGCTTTCTGAACTGCAATTCTTTTGAGAAATCTGTTTTTGGTTTTCTTATTAGAATCAATTGCAAGTCTTGTATTATAGCTCTTTAAGTGATAGAGTTCTTGAATCTCTCCGGCTCTGTTTACAGCTCCTTCCAAGTAAGCATCACCAAATATTTTCCAGTCGGTTAAAAAGTTTACCATTGTTTCAGTAAAACTCTGTCCGGTATAATCAGAATGAGAAGTAATAAATTCATTAAGCTTTTTATATTCCTTGTCTTTCTCATCTGCTTCTTTTCCGTCGTATCGTTCTATCTTAAAACCAACTCCGCAGACTGCATGAGCAGTAACATTTATACAGCGAGCATTGTAAACATTCTCACCATAAAGATTAGTAAGCACATCATAATCATACAAAGGATTTTCCGATGTGTAAGTTGCATCAGTAGTTTCAACTTGCTTTGATTCCTTTGCAATAGAGCTTTTATCAAACGAATTTAACTGAATAACTCTAACAGATACCTCATTTCTTTTTTCTTTTTCCATTTTATTAATTCCTTTCACGTTTTGCTTTTTGTGGAAATCTTCTTAGAGTTCCCTTTTCATCTTTTATGTAACAAATACCTTTTCTATCAAAAAACAAATTTTTGCTTTTCTCGTGCTGACGATAAATTGTACAAGCATCAACACGATCAATAATTTTTCCATCCATTGTTTTTACTTTCCCGTCTGCTATTGCATCGATATTTTCCATAACTCAATTCCTTTATGAACTTTATTACTTTATAAACTTGATAAACTTTACACTGTCCTTACAGTTACTTCCGCTTTTGGTTTTCTCGGCACTCTTACCCAGTTCCAATAAACTGCAGCATCACCTTTATTTGGTGAACGTCCTAATCTCTTTCTGATCTCCGGCTTTCCTTCAACAATTATTACTTTATCGTTAATCTTCCAAGTTGGAGCGCACAAATCAGAAATTAAATCTGGATCATTAGGAAGACAGATTTCTCCGTTCTTGAGATCTTCTCTCATTTGCCAATACATTTGACTGCGGAGATTGTTAAATGTGAATTCTGTTTCCTTAATTTTAATCGGCTTTTCACCACCAATAATATTTTGAACTTTTATTCCTAATTCCTTCAAAGCGTTAACAGTTCCGGCTCCAACGCCAACACCGTCAACTCCAACTCTGTCTGCTTTTACTTTTTTCTCTTTCATCTTTTCGTAAACATCACGTTTGCCTAATTGATTACTATCCGGACAGTAAAAATCTTCAACCCCTAAAAGCACAGATCCCAAACCTTCAGCAATTGCAGCTTTGTCTCCGGCTTCGCTATTTGCAACGTCCACACCAAGAGCCGGTTCACCTTTCATAAATTCTTTTCTATCGCGATTAACCGCATCATCGCACCATTTAAGATTTATTAACGAATCTTTACTTTGTCCTGGTGAAATTCCTCTCACACGAGAGAGATAAAATGGATGATCTTCGCTTCCAACTTCATCAATAATATCTTGAATTCCTTGTCTCGATTTTCCACCCGGAATAAATGAAGGATTATCAAGAACTATGTTTGGATAATCTAAACCGGAAATCCTTATATGCTCAACTCTTCCAAGTTGGCAAAATTTGTGTAATTGATCTAAGTGGTGGTTTGGATTGCCTAATGCTAAAATCAAGTTGTGAGGAGCTTGTGAAGTCAATTTAAATGAATTTATAATCGACTTCGGAATACCTGGAGTTTCTTCCAAAATAATTAACATATGCTCGGCATGAAAACCTTGAGCCTTGTCTTCAGTTTCTTTGTCTGAAGAAGTACCGGAAACAAATCCGAATGCAGCCCATTCATAACTTTTCTTTCCCGAGTCATCTTTCTTCATTCTCAAAGTAAGAGTATCAAGATAACCCTTACCAAACTTCGGAAAGAGTCTTGAAATTTCTTTCCACATATTTTTTTCTAACTGATCTTGCTTTGGTGCGGTTGTAATTACTATTGAATTCTCAAAACATTCAAGAAACCAAAAGGTTATACAAGCTGCAATAAAAGTTTTAGAACATCCGGTTGCAGATTCAACACCAACCCATTTATTCTCAACTAAAGCATTAAGAATAGCCATTAAAGGATTTGGAGTTCCGTCCCAATCATGAAATTCATATTCCGGAATTAAAGACCAGTCGATAGTTTCCTTATTAATTCCTAATCGTTCATGGAAATAATCAAGAGGATGAGTTCTATAATACAACTGAAGAGTTGAATTATCTTTCAATCTCTCTTTATGCCTTATTCTTTTCTCTTTCTCTATATCAATTAGACTTAACATTAATTCCCACACTTAATAAATATGGTTTTGGATCTTCACCTTTCTTGATTATTGATTCAAGGATTGAAAGCTGTTCATCAGTTAGTTTTGATAAATCAATATTATTAATGCTTATTGTTCCGGAGTGTTTTACTTCATCTACATAAAGACCAAATAATTTATCGCGGTCTTTCACAATTTCAAGAGCAAGTTTGTAATCCGGTTTAATTATGTAATTGCCATTACCGTCTTTACTCCCTTTAGCTTTTTGAAATAAAAATTCTCTGTCCCTAATAGCTTTTTCAAAAGCTTTTTTATGGTTTGGTTTACCTAGCTTATTAATTTCCCTAAGTGCTTCTTTGATGTATCTTAAAGCAGTTCTTTTTGAAACTCCAAATTTGTTTGCAACTATATCTCTTAATTCAGTTTCACGTTTCTTTTGAGTATAACGGTCATTTTCTAAAACAAGATTAACAACCGCGTCAATCCTCATATAAATCAAGTCTGTATGTGGATTTTTAGTTTTTGGCATATTTATCTTCTAAATAAATTTGATTTGCAAACTGCCAGTTTCTACAAGTGAAATAAGCTTTTATTACCGAATTAAAATGATTCACTTTCTTAATCGAATGGGAATCAATTTTAATTTCTTCGGCATTCTCTATAATTATTTCAATACCATTCCGATTAGCGGAAATTGAACTTCCGGCTTTAAATCTAAATGCTAAATGAAAGTTGTTGGACCAACGATAGGGAAGTGAAACACCACACAAATAATAATATTGCGATATTTCCTCATCCAAAACAATATCACTTTCAGATTGAATTTGATTGTTGATCTTTAAGCTGTATTCACCAATCAAACATTTTGCACAATGGACAGAAAGATCAATATCATTTACATATTTCAGCCACAAATATTTAAAAGGTGCATTTACATTTATTATTTTAATTACAGGAAACATTTCTCTCCTTAACTCTTTTCAAAATTTCATTTACTAATTTTTCATGCTTATTATGTCTGTAGTTGTTTGGGTACTCAATATTGAATTCATTTGTTAAAGCAGTTAAATATTGTTCATCACTTAATCGAATTGGATTCTTACAAACAGCATAATGTTGTGAACTTCCTCTAGATACTGTAACATTCAGAAAATACTTTGTCAATAATTTTATTAATGATTCTTTTGAATGAAATTTTTGTAACGTCCAAACACCTTCGCGGAATGTTGCTGAAAAATTATCCTTGTCTAGAAATTCTATTGATCTTCCTTTTTGAGTTGTTACACTTGCTCTTACTTTAGATTCAGCAGATTCAAGAGTTCTAGTTGCCAGATATAAAACTCCATCCGGTTTCATTAAAGCATTGCAGCTTGTTAAAACAAAATCTTGATAATCGTTTGAAGTAATGGAATTTATCACACTATCCAAAACAACAACATCAAATAATCCGTTTAGTTTAACTTCATATTCAAGTTTCATTATTGAATTGAGAACAAATCCAATATCAATTTTACTTCTTGATTTAGCTCTAAAGAACGGTTCATAACCAAAAATCTTAAATCCTTTTTCTTTCAGATAATTTACATAAGCAAACTTTCCGGCTCCGAAGTCAACTATTCTCTTATCTCTTGAAATTCTTTCTAGAACAACTGTTTCGTAAAGACTTGAACGTAAAGCCTCACGATTATCCGACTTTACTCTGTTCATTTGACAGTGAAGCTGAACGTATGGTTTTATATTCAGAGCCTTGAAATTGTATTCACCATAGTCTAGACCCAAATAATGTAAAAGATTGCTTCTGAGCTTACCGGAAAGCTTATAAACTAAAATTGGTTCTTTGTATGTCTTCATTGCCAAAGCATAATCGGAATTAAGAATAATATTTCCTTCATCATCAGCAACAACGCTTCCCCAATTTCCATATCTTACATAAAGGTCTGCAATACTTTTAACAACCGCGGAATTTTTATTCTCTCCGCATTCGTATTGATCAGCCGGAACAAAGGAATATCCATAAGGAACTGAAGTAATATTTTTAATTATTACTCTTGATTTATTTGTTTCAATAGAGTTGTGAAACAAGTTGAATTTAATTTCATCATGCAGAGAAATATTTTTTAACATAATAACCGGAGCTTCAGTAAAACCAATCTCTTTCATGGCTTTTATTCTTTGGTGGCCCGCAGTTAAAACACCATTCCCATTTAGAATAATAGGTTTAATTATTCCAAACTTTTGAAGTGATTCCTTGAGACTTTCAAAAGAATCCGGATTAATAACACGCGGATTATAGTCAGCCGGTCTAAGTTCACTGATTTTATAATTCGGAATGAAGTTCATTTTCACCTATTAAAAATGTTACAAAACCGTAAGCTGTTTTTGTTGAGTTAACAAACTCTTCATATTTGTTATTTAGTAGCTGTAATTCCGACTCTGTTAAATAAACAGTTACATCACCAAACTTTAATGTATGTCTGCTTTCTCGTGCGAGTTCGGATTTCTCTGATTCAATTTCAATTACTTCATTTGTAAGCTGTGGAAACTCAATTTCATCCAGTATTAAATCTGCTACTAGTTCCTGATCATTAAGTTGTATTTCCTGAAGAATTAATTCGGCATGCGTAGTGAACTCACCTTGAATCTTGGGATTATTGGCTGTTAAGTTTGCTGCTTTCTCAGTTAGTTCATCCCAATCAACAAAACGAATTTTGAATATTTGTCTTCCCGGAGCTTCAATAAATCCTTCTTCATCATTAAGAGGAACAATTTGTAAATCACCGAATTTTTCTGTGATTGCTTTTACTCTTTGATGTCCTGTAACTAAGTTTCCGGTTCGTTTATTAAAAACTATTCCGGAGAGATCCCCGAACTTTGTAATACTTTTTGTTAATCCCTTTAAAGCCTGATCAGATATTATTCTCGGGTTGTAATCTGCCGCTTTCAAATCTGTTAATTTCATGATGTACCTTTATGTCAATAATTGCTTCAATTGATTTTTCTGAAAGATTATGTTTTTCGGAAAGAGAAAATATTGCCTCTTTTCTTCCCATTGTTTCGCTTAAAAGTGCATACTCATAGATAATATCAAGATTTCGGCTTTTCTCTATTGTGGAAAGCCCCATCTCAACATGAGCATCAACGGTACGCTTTGCGATTCCGTAAAAAAGACTTAAGAATTTCAGCTGATATTTATTCATCTTGGTTTGATACTTAAAAAATTGATTTCTCTTTTTTTACCTAATATTTTTAAGGTAAGTTGTTTAGTATAACAGACAGTTGATCGAGGCACAAAAAACGTGCTCGATAACTGTACGTTATGCAGAATTTTTGGCTGCACCGTGATTATGTAAAACTGAAATTGCACTTTTTGTGTTTTTAATATCTTCTTCTAATTTCGTCGTGTCTGTTCTTACGTCTGCCATTGCCTTATTTGATTCGTGCGGTGCAACAATTCTATTCCACTCTTTTATTTCATTAAGTTTGTGTTGTAGTTCTGTAAGTTTTGACTCCAGCACAAATATTGGGTATTCTAATGTTGATTCCATTTTTCTAATCCTTCCCGCCAAAAATCTGCATAACAAACGCATCAATTTGACCGATATTCATCGGTCTGCTTTGATGCGTTATGAGATTTTGGCTATTTAGTTTTAAGTTTTTCATTTTGTTATAGTCGGCAAATTATGCGCAACACCGTTATAAAGAATTTTGGGCTAACTTCTGTCCCAATTTTCTTTTATTTCGTTTAATGTTTGTTCATTACTAAATCGTTTAACAAAAGATTCAAATTCATCGTAGTCTTCAAATTTGATTACTGCATTTTCACCAAAAAATATATAAACACCTCTTTCAACAATGTCACCGTCTTTGTCATAAATATTTACTCCAAAACTTATTTCCATCTTATTTTCTCCAATTCACTCTATTATTAAATTTTGTCATACCTCACAAATCTCAACACCAACCAAAGGCTTTTCCGAGTAATACTTATCAATTCTTAAGCTCACAATTTGTTTATCATCCTCATAAGCAATTCCATTCAAACTGTCTGCAATTATCTTAGCAATGTTATCTAAGTCCGGTTTTTTTGTTGGTCTTATTGATCTGAAAAGTGCCAGTTTCTTTTTGTGTGCTGAATAACTTTTTGGAATAGATGTGTTAACAGTGATTCTCATTTCAATAGCACCCTTTAGTAAATCCAAACTTGGGTATTCACGTTTGAAAGAGAGCTTTACAAGGTTTTCATAACTTGCTGTTTTGTCCGGAGTGTAAGCCCCAGCAAAATCACCACGTCTAAAAAACTTCGGTCTTCCTTTTCCTCTCGCTTCACCCGGGATTTCAAATTTTATCATTGGTTAACCTCTGTATAATTAACTTCAAATAAACCTAGTTGCCCTTTAACGTCAAAAGGTTCAATTTCCTTTGCTGTTTCTAGTATCCAAGAGTAACCATGGTATAAGTCACATAGAGCAAATCCTTGGTGAAAATCTTTCATTTTTGTACAATCTACAAGCTCTGCTACTCCCAAAGCTTTACCTATTAAAAACTGATGATCTTCAGGAAATAACGGCTTAAAATCTCTCATGGCTTTTCTATCGATCGTTTTTGAAGAACAGATTAATAGTTTGCCTCTGTAATCAGTTTTCCAAGTTCTTGTTTCTATAGACTTAAAGCCCCAGATTATTAAATCAGCCCACGGTTGTTTGATTGATAGAGCTTTCATAATTCCCTCAAATCATAATTCTTAATTGAAAATGCAAATTTTGTTTTGCGACATCTATTGCCACTTTAATTCCTATGATATTTTCATCGATAATGCAAGAGATTCAACTGTTCTGGTCTTGATTTCCGGTTGGTCTTTGGATTCATTTTCAAGTTCCGCAATCTTGGTTTCAGCCTTATCCAACTGGTTTGTATTGAGGAACTGAATAAGTCGGTCCTGTTCTAACGGAGTTAATAAATCCTTGATCTTTCTGAACCTAGACCAAAGCTCTTGGTATTTTTGGCTTATTATCTTGGCGTCTTTTTTCCGGTCTGATTCAGCTTCCTTCATTTCTAGCTGTTTTCGTTCTTTTTGTTCTAAATCAAACCTTTCCTTAAGCAGATTCTTAAAAATTCCCTTAACATAAGCGATATTCATTTTTTCAGAACCTTGTTCCATTGCCTTATGGAAGGAGTTTTTAACGTCCTCAATTCCATGATCTTCAATAAGTTTTTTAACCTCAAAAACTTCATGGGGAGAAGGATTTCTTCTCCAGTACATTATGAAAAGCTTAGCCGGTTCAGTTTCAAAAACTTTTTCAAGAAAATTGTTGTCGGTTTCTTCCTCTTTAATATCCTTTACTTTACTTTTATTTACTTTACTTTGCTTTACTTTACTTTGTGTACTTTCTTCCAGTTTTAAGGGGGTTTCTTCCTCATTTATGTTTGTTTCTTCGGAAGAAACTAAATTAAATTCGGAATTTATTTCCGCAGATCGCTTTGATCTCTTAATAGCATTAAGCCATCTTTTCTGAATGCCCTTTGATGTCAAGATGCCAAACCTCTTAAATACAGATTCGTTAAAGAATCCACGTTTAAGCAACTCGGCAGTAACTTCTTGAACAAAGGACGGTTTGAAATTCGAGAAACTCTTTTTTGTAAATAGCAGACAAATTTCATCGTTCCACTCACAATAGTAACCGTTTCTATAAATCCAAGTAAGCAGTTTTACAACCACTAACTCACCCTTTTCACCAAATAGATTTTCGATAAAAAGAATTTTGGGATCGTCGAAAAAGTCAATGTCCAGTGGAAAATATTCCAAACCTTCTTTAACTGGTCTTGCCATAATTTCAATATCTCTTTTTAGGTCTATAAGTTGGTTTAAATGAAGGTAATCCTAATCCCTTCATAGTTTTTTCATACATACCGTCTATGTAGCTTAACATATTATCAGAAAATTTCTGTTTGGTTAAGTACATGTTTCTGAACTGATAAAAGGCTTCAACGTCCTTATCAGTTGCAGCTTTCTTAAAGGCTTGGAATTGAGAATCAATAAACTTGATCTGCTCAATTCCGCCTCTTTGTGAAAGTGCTTTATCAGAAGCAAATCCCGCACGTCCCATTAAGCTGCTTCCTCTTTGTTTTCTTGAAACATTTCAATCTGATTATCTTTCTCGTAATCAATAAATGTACAAGTTTCATATTGAACTTCTTTTAATAATGATAATAGATTAGCACTCATTAAATCTTTTTTAGCTTCATCAGTATTAGCTTTTCCGTCTTCCCATTTTATTGGAGTTTTTAAGATTAAATTCTCATTGCTGCCTTTTAAGTAAAGTTCAGCAGTCATTTGAGCCCCCAAACCTTTATCTTGATGATATTTAAAGTCAACTTGCTTAACAGCAATAAATTGGTTCTCTTCAAGGTTCAATTCTGCTATTAATAAAAATTCTTCTGCCAGCTCAAATAGTGAATTAATTAAATTCTTAGCCTCTGCTCTACTGGTTTTAAGCACCATTTCAGATTGAACAATGTTTGTATTAGGCACAAGTTTATCGAAAGTGATTTCCATTTTGGATTCACTAAACGAAATATCATTCCTTTTTACTTTTTTGATTCTGTAATTCATTTCTTCTCCTCTTTTTTTTCTCTTGCTATCAACATTGCATCAGCTATTTTATAACTTTCTCTTGCTACTCTCGACTCATAAGAAGTTATTGTTCTAAATCTTCTTTGACTATCCATATACGATATGGTGTAATACTGATTATTGGACTTTATGAGGCTGCCATTTCTATCTTCTTCTACATCTTCGTCTAAAATTGGGATATGATAATCTGGGTGCCCTAATATCGTTTGCATAGCTTTTGCAGCAAAGTAATCTCTTAAGTCCATTCCTTCGTTTGCATAAAAGTATTTTTCATTAGTATTTGGGTTCTCACCACTTCCAATGATTACTGGAAAGGCTTTTGGATTATTCATTGTTTATTTCCTCCACCATATAGTAAACTTCAACATCGCTTCGTTTTGCAAATCTCATCTGGAATTCTTTAATAGCTTTTTCAAATTCTCTTCCTTTGAGGTATTTATCCTCTTGTAGGTTTGCTCTTAGCTTTAGTTTATATCTACTATCCGGGTTAAATTTTGATTTTGCCATATCAACAAATAGTTACCGGAACTCCGGTTACTGTTTCAATTTCCTCTTTAAATTCATTTGCATTACTATTTGAATTACTTAAGTGCATAAGCATTATTCCTTTAAGTGCACTTAGATCGTTTGCCTCTAAAAACTTTATTACATTTTCCAGACTGAAATGAGAGCTGAGCAATCTTTTTCTTAGTGCTGGAATAAGATTTCCGGAGTGAATGTTTTTATCCAATAGTTTTTTACTGTAATTACATTCAACCATTATGTAATTGAGAGAATTGAATTTATACTTGATGTAATAAGTATCTGTAGCGAAAAGAAGTTTTCCAAACTCCGGATGATAAATTAAATATCCCAATGGTTCTGCAGCATCATGCTGAATTTCAAAAGGAAGTATTATAAAATTTCCGGCTCTAAACTGTTTTTCACTTTGTACTTTATGAATTCTATGTCCTTCAACTCCTAAAGCTTTGAGAGTTCCAGCAGAGGAATAAATTTCAATTCCCGATTTTGCCAAGTCATTAACAGATTTCGAATGATCAGCATGTTCATGCGTAACCAAACATCCAACCACATTAATTAAATTGTAGTTTAGAGCTTCAAAAATCCTTTTATAATGAACTCCGCATTCAAGAATTAAAACTTCTTTAGAAGTGTTAATCAAATAACAATTACCTGTACTGGAACTTCCCAAGACTTTAAGATCAAGCATTTCTTAAAATTCCCTTTGTGCGTCTGCTTCAGCCATTTCTTTTTCAAAAATTTTCTGCTGTTCTTCCGGAGTTGGTGCTGAAGAAGTTTTTATATCAATAAGGTCTTTATTGGCTTTCTCTTGAATTTCTTCTTCAACTTCAATTTCATAATCAGGTTCCGGTATTGAATCAATATCTTTTGTGTTATTAATTGCACCGATAAGAACATCGCTGTCATCAGAAGTATTGAAGAATATTTTGCATGCTCTGTTTATTACAGTCTTCTTTGCCATTTCATCAGTAAAGTTTGTATGTGCTTTAGATTTCCCGGAACTGTAAGCACTTCCTTGCATCCAAGATTTTTTAATCTGATCAATATTCATTATCTCAACGAATGGCGGAAGGTTCTCTCTAATAATACAAGCGTAAGCACCTTTTATTTTAGCCGGATTAATATTCTCAAAGTTCTGATTGTGTTTTACCAATTCCTTTAATCCGGTTTCAAGATTGATTTTATATTCAAACTCATCACCTTCATAAATTATATTGGCAAATACTTCTTTAATTCCTTTGAGTCTTTTTGTAACGGCAATTGTACCTAAGTATGATCTCATTAATGTTAACTGCTTTCCGTAGGCTATGAAGTAACATTGCTTCTTAGCCGGAGAAAGTCCTTGAATTACCATATCCAATAAGGAGTTTGCAATACTTTCTTTACTGCAAGAAGACAGAACTGGTTTTTTCTCAGTGTCAACTGTGGATTGTAAAATTAACCAAGCAGATTTTAACGCATTAGCATAGCTGTAATTTGCCGGAAAATTTAATCCTCCGGATTTTTCCAAATCATTAACTCTTGCAAGTACAGTATCTGTAATGTTCTTTTCTTGAATTGTAACTGCGTTTGTTGTTGGTTCTTTTTTCTCATCTTTAGCCATTTAAGCCACCTTTAAAAATTTATCATGTGAAACAATTAGGTTAATTATTTGTGCGCTGGTCGATAGTATTTCGTTGATTCCTTCTCGGTTGTCAATAAAGATTGGAGCTGATATATCATAGAATTCCGATAAGGCATTTATTATGTCTATACCGGCATTGTATTTAGCTGCGTTGTTTGCATCACTGAAAGGGACTCCATTAATTAGAGGTTGGCAAGTTTCAACTAAGGCTCCATTAATTTGAGTCTCAAATAGTTTGAACCGGACATAACTAAATCGGCTGTTAATTCTTGATTCAAGAAGTTCAACTTTCGTTTTGATGTATTTATCACAAAGGGATTCTTGCTTTTCTAAATCTGCAATTTGCTGTGCAAGTTCTCTTTCTTTTGCTTTTAGTTCGTCAATTCTTATAAGAAGTTTTTTATTATTCTCTTCATTATGAAGCATCGAATTAATTGATTCAATCTCTTTTCTTAGTTCGCTTTTCAATCTTACTAATTCATCAGTATGATCTTTCTTTTCATTAATTGAATTTAATTCATTTGTCAGCTGATCAACTTCTTCCTTTAGTTCATAATATTTCTCCGGAAATTCGATAACCTTATTATTGAACTCTTCAATCTCAAGTTTAGTCTGCTGGACTAATTCCTCAGCATTATGAATAGCGGTTTTTAATTCCTCAATTTTCTTAAGGATTACTGCAATTTGATTTTGTACTTCTTTCTTTTCAGTTGCTGCATCTTTCCCTTGTTTGTTAATTAATTCAAGAGATTTAGCTTTTTGCTTGTTAAAGTTATCAAGCATTTCCTTTGTTTTATTCTCTATAACTTCAATATCTAATTTTCTGTGGCATGTAGGACATTCAAAGTTTTCATTAATTATAAACTGTTCTGCTTTCTTTTCATCCCATTGTTTTCTGAAATCTTCAATTCTTTGTTCAAGAATTTTTTCACGTTCATACAGTCTTTTGAGATCCTTTTCCTTATCAATCAAAACTTGGTTTGTTTCATAGACTTGATTTTCATGTCTGCGGAGTTTTGAACTTAATTCACGCTTTACATTCATTCTATCATTTTCAATATCATCTTCAATTACTCTTATCTGATTTCTTAATCCAGAAAGCTTGTTTCTTTTTTCGATAACTAAAGGATTCTCTTTTAAGCTATACATCAAATCTTCTTCAACAGAACCGAGCTTCATAATTTTTTTATTCAGCTGATCTTTAAGTTCTTTGAAGTCTAATTCAACTATTGATTTATAGCATTCATCTATTCTATACGGAAGGGATTTAATTTCTTCATTAAGCTTTCTTTTTCTGGCACTTAGCTTAACTTTTGTTTTATCAATACCGGAATCATCCATTAATTCTCTTAACTCTTCGAGTTTATTATCATAACTGAATATTTGTTCAGTAGTCAAATCACCAACCATATCTAAAAGAATTGTTCTTCGGTCCTGCCATTTCATTGTTTGGGAGAAATACAGCGGATCGGTAATTAATTTGAAAATTGTTTCATCAACTATTTCTGAAATTTCAACTTGATATTCAGAAGCTTTAACCGGGACATCGTTTATGTAGTATAAAGTTTCATGTCCGGTAAATTGCGATTCAGTTTCCTGTCTTCTTTTCTGCCATTTTTCTTTATAGATTTTTTTGAAGACTTTTATCTTTCCGTTAATTGATAATTCTCCGGTTACTGAATGCTCTAAACCATGAATTACATTATTATTTTCATCAAGAGTTTTGATTTCGAAATTCTTTCTATCGGTGCTGTCTTTATCAAATAATAACCAGCGGAATGCATCGTTAATTGTGGTTTTACCACTTGCATTTTCACCGTATATATTTGTTACACCATTAAAATTCAGTGTTAAATCTCTAATACCTTTGAAATTTTTTAGTACGAGAGTTTTTAATTCTATTCTGTTCATCTTTTGCCTCTCATTATTTGTTTAACTCTTTCTTTTCCTTCATCTGTTAATTGATAAACTGTAAAGCCGTTAACCTTACCAACGTCTGTAAGTAATTTTTCATCAACTGCTTCTGTGAATCTTCCAGAGTTTGTATCAAGATTGAATGAAACCATCTTCTTGATTTCTTCTCTGGTTGCTCTCCCAAGTATCCAGTAAATCTTAAGAATTTCATTCTTCCTTGAGAGCTTCTTGGGTGAAACTCTTTCATGTGCAGTTTTTGACATTTGAAATTGAACTGCGTTATTCATATTTTACCTCACCTTGATTTTTGAAAAATGTTCTTTGGAAAAAGGGGCTTTGCGAGGAGCCTCTTTTTTCGTTTAAATAGTTAGTTAGTTTCATACTGCATCACCTTCTCTTTATAAAGGTCTCTCTGTTTGGTTAATTCAGCTACTTGCTTGTCCTGCTCTTGGAGTTCATCTAATAAACACTGAACTCTGCTTTCGGAAAATTTATCAGAGAACTCTTTACTTCGGTTTGCTGCAAAGGTCGCTCCGAAAGGAATTCCGATAGTCATTCCGCCAATTAAACCGAGAGTTATAGCAATTATAACTTCCCAATCCATTAAGCCTCCTTGTTTATTTGTTGTAGAATTATTTTGTTATCTGTAACTGTAAGCTGAAATCTTTCTCCAGTCTCAAATCCAAGTTCTCTTAACCATTCTCCGGAGAGTCTTATAAATGGTTTTGTCTTGAAATTAGAATTCATTCTGTAACCAACTTTGTAGATTCGACTGGGATTTTTTTTTCATGGGTTTTTATCTCCTATACATTGAAAATTCTTTTTGCCATATCTTCTGCAGATTCAAACTCTTCTGCATGTATGCTTATATGATCATACTTAGTTTCTTTTTGGAAATTGTGAATAGAAGAAACCTTAAATCTGTATCTGGTTTTTCTATCACCATCTTTATAAGTGCGAGCTTCTAATTGTCCCTTCTTTACTAAATCAACTACTGTATCTGGACTTAAGTGAAGTTTCTTTGCTGCTTTACTTAGTGAAATTTCTTCGATGCTATTTTCAGCCTCTTTATTAAGAATAGCTTTTATCAATCTTTCAAGACCTTCAATCTTTTCAAGCAATAGTTTTTCAGATCGTGTCATTGTTGGGATTGAGTTCTCGTTCATTCCACTTCTCCATAAGTCAACTGTAACAGCTTATCGAAAGTCTCATTGAACTCTTTCTTAATGTCTTCAAGTCTGTATCTCATTCTTATTCTTTCATCTGGAGTAAAATTTCCGTCTTTGATGTCGGTTAGAACTTGATCATTAAGTTTCTTTAGTTCTTCACCAATTTTGCTGTTTGATTTGAAGTTGAGTTCAATTAATGTTGAGCACTTTGCTGTACTGTCTGCAATAAAACCATGCTTTTCAAATAAGAGCATAATTTCATTGTAGAGTTTATTATCATCTCTTTTTGAAAATTCTACATAATATTGAATCTTCTGATAGTAAGTCCCTATTCTTTCTGCAATCCAAGAGTAACTTATTCCATGCTTTAACATTATTGATTTGATTTCCTCTTGAGGTGTCATAATTGAAATCCCTTTAAAAAAAGTGTTATAGTTTTTAAGTGGTTTTGAAATAGAATCTCTAGACAGAATGCACTAAGTTTTTTATGAAAATTGTTCTTTGACATTAATTGATTCCTTTAGCAATAAACTCTGCAAGCCTACCCGGTGCAATTGAGCCAAATTGAATTTCCTTTGAAATTCTTTCTCGGTACTTTTTAGGAACCGGATAAGTACCAAGCATGATTAAACTTTCGCGGCTGATTAGTTCTTTTGATTTATGGGGTTGCTGATTCATAATTTTCTCTTTCTAAAAGTTTTATAATATGTTCTCTTTGCTCATTTGATATTTCTAATGCTTCTGATTCATTGCCAAGACTTAAAAAAATAATTATGCTTCCGTCACTTTGAACTTTTGTAAAACTGAATAATGCTCTGATACCACTTTTTATCTTGATGATTGATCTTTCTTTTACCAGTACACCACTGAGCTTGATCTTCATGCTACTTGGTTCTCTTCCTCTTTAATTATGTAATCGGAACAGTCACCAAAAATGGATTCGAGTTGTCTTAGGAAGCTAAGTTTAATTGTCCCACGCTTTTGCATTTCCCAAACACCTACGTAGGAGACCTTTAATTTCTTAGCTAATTCAGGAGCAGAAATTCTTTTATCAAATAAAAAATTAGTAAAATTAAAATTAACCATATCTAATATTCTCTAATATTATTTAAGAACTGTCACTAATATACACTAAGAATAATTTGTTGTCAATAAAAAATATTAAAAAATATTAGAGATTATTAAATATTTTTTACAGGAAATAAAATATATGTTGGGACATGAATAATTATTACGAACTATTACAAGAATTAATTAGAGATTTTCGCTCAAGTAGTTATGAGATGGAGAATAAATATGGGATTAAAGGTTTCTCAGTAAAAATGAGTGAACTTAAAAAAGATCCCAATAGAAAATTAACTCAAAAATCCATCGCTGATATTGAGAATGCATTAAATATAAAAATCAATGACAGAGATCCTGATAATATTACTTATAAAAAACTTGCAGATACCAAAGTCGGCGGATTTGAAGGAGAAATTCCGGTTGCTAAAATTCCGCTGCTCAGTGAAGTTTATGCCGGAGAGCCTCAATATTTAGATACCGAATTTCATGACGAGTACCATTTCTTTGTAAGCACTAAACCTAATCATAGATGCTTTGCATTAAGAGTTTCCGGAAAGAGTATGGAAACAACCCTTAAAGATGGTGCAATTGTAGTTGTTGATATGGACGCAGAATATAAAGACGGGGATATTGTAGCTGTTCGTTTGAAAAACGGTGAGCAGTATATAAAAAGATTTTATGACATGAACTATGCATTCATAAAACTTACATCAGATAATTCTGATTACGGCGTTAGATTAATCGACAAAGAACATATTGATAAAATTTACAAAGTTGCTTCTGCTATTTTTGATCCAAATGAGCGGTAGCCTTAATCGTACTATAGTAGAATTGAAATAATGAGCGTTAATAAGAATAGAATCAAAGTAGACAGAATAAAAGTTACTAAAAGCATGATTAAGACTCCGGGTGTAATTCAGCCTGGAGATGTTATTGAAGTTGACTTCACCAAGAAGCCTGATATTGGGGATTATGGTTTCTACTCATACATGACAACTCAATACATCAAAAAATATACATCACCAAAACTCGGGGTGAATGTATATAAGATTACAATGGTAATCATGAATTGAATCCTATAAAATAACACAGAGAGAGAAGGGAGAGATGTTTTATTTAACTTATTAAATTAAGGAGAAATAAGTATGTTCAGAAAAATGTTTACCTCGTTCGTTTTATCTTCGCTGATTATTATCCTTTCTTCATGTGCAGCTGCCAACAGTTATTATTTTTCTAAAAATTTTAATACAGATGAAATTGTTACGGCAACAGTTGGATCGCCTTTATTGCATTTTGAAAGTGGAACATTCAATACCATCTACAACAAAGTGATTGACGGTTTAGTAAGCGAATTATATTACAGTGGTTCAGATGGAAATGTAGTTTATTTAACTTATAAAGAATTCCAGAAGAAAATAACCGGTTCCTATATAAGAGATTCATTCGGACAAGAACTAAAATACGACATTTCAAAAAGCAAAATCATCTCGTTTAGAAATTTGAAAATAGAAATCATCGAGGCAAATTCTAATGAAATAACTGCAAAAGTAATTGAATATCCTTCAGCAAATTTTATAAAGCAAGGTTACAGCGAGATTCCTATAGAACAAGTTGAATAAGACTACGGATTTAATCTCTAAATACAGAAGTAATTATTTTAAATAAGGAATATAAATGGAAGAATTAAAGCCAATTTGCCCGACTTGTGGTGGAGAATTAAAAAAAATACCACAGAAAAAAACAAAATGCCCTCATTGTTCTGCTTTTATATATTTAAAGTATAGTCCTAGCAACCGGAATAAAAGATTAGTTAATGATGAAGAAAACGAAAAGATTGAACAAGAATGGCAAGCTCATTATTCAATGCAAAAAATAAAGGACAAGCTTTCTTTTTATGGCATAGAACTAAGTAATTCAGAGATAGAAAGTTTGAAAAATAAAACTGAATCAGAAATCTATGTTGAATTGACCAATAGATTCATTGAAAAATCAGTTGAGTTTAAAAATTTATTTTCACTTTATTTTGAAATTGCAAAAGATTTATATCCGAAAACCATAGGAAAAGAACAAGCTTTTGAGGAACTCACTGAAGAAGAACAAGATGATTTATCAGAAACAGAATACAATAGCTATTTCCCAGTGGGGAATAATTATGATAATTTCTGGGAAGCTTTCTTGGCTTACATTTCATATTTGCAAACCGAGATAAAACGCCTCAACCAATACAAAAAAGCGGGTTTAGAAAAATATAAAATTTCGGTTGTAGTAGATCATAACACATCTCAATTCGACATTAATTATAATAATAAATCATTTACTGTTACTGAGGCAATTGACTCAATCAAATTGCTTTTATCATCTAAAACAAAAGAAGAACTAATAAAATACAGACCCCTTTTACTTTTTGGAGATAATTCTACAACTAAATTTTTGTTTCCACCATTTAGATTAGGTTGTAGAGCAAGAACAGTAACTATTTAGTAATAGGACATATAAATGAGCCTTAATTTCAAATTAGTAAACCGAGAACAATTAACAGAACTTTACGCACGGCTTGATGTCGTGCGTGAACATATCGATAAACGATTGGACAATCCGAAGAAAGATCCCAAAGATCGTTACAGAGGATTTATCAACAAAGATCATCTTGAAACAGAAAAAATGTTAATCAAAAAAATAGCTGAACATTTGGAAGTTTTAAAGTTTGGGGAGAATTAAAGGATGGCAATAGACGAACAAAATTTCGTATTAGAATTTAGGCTAGAAGATAACTTTGGAGAATTTTCTAAGACATTAAAAGGTCTTGATAATCTATCTGATTTCATTGAAAAAGAAAGTAATTATTGGAGTAAATTTAACAATCTTGGTTATATAAATTCGATTATCTACCGAAATGATGAAATTCAAAAACTAATAAAAAGTATCCGTGACATAGCAGAAAATAAAAAGCAATTTTCTCAAAATGAAAAGCAATTTGTTGAGAAAATAAACACCTTGCAGAGCAAGGTTTCTGAAAAACACATAAATGGACGAAGTGAAATGCCAATTATGTATTCGAACACTGAACTTGCAGAAACTTATATAAGTTTAGCCTCCATAGAAGCAAATTATGCAGAAAACTTCATTAATTATTTAAACAATAATAGAAATGGTCACATTCAAACCAATTATAAATCCTTAATTTCTTTGATTTCTGCGGCTGTATATAGAGGAGATATTAATTTTTCTCAAAGGGCAATTAAATATGAAAATAAAATTAGAGTAATAGTTGATGAGTATAAAAATAACCTAGATAAGTTTAGTAATGAAAGTAATGAAATTAAATCTAAATTTATATCTGAATTCAAAGATAGAAAGGAAGAAATTAAGAATTGGTTTGAGAAAGAAAAAAAATATATAGAATCCGAAAAAAATCGAATAGGAACTGAATTTACAGAATTAAAAAAGTTTGCAGAAGGAAAAGTCAACGAAAACGAACATCTTTTTAGAGAAAAATTAATGTTAGAAAAGCCAGTAGAGCACTGGGAAACTAGAGCTAAATACCTAGAAAGAGAAAACAAAAAATGGCTTTTCACATTTGGGATGGGTATTGCAATTGCAATTATAGCTCTTACAGCTATTCTTTATTTTCCCCCGGACATATTTAAAGTTGGGTTGGATGGGAAAATAAAACTAGAAAATATCAAAGGAGTTATTCTGTTTGTATCAATTTTGTCGCTATTCGGAATTTTTATAAAAGTACTTTCAAAACTAACCTTTAGTAATATACATTTAATGAGGGATGCCGAAGAAAGGAAGATGTTAACTTATTTTTATTTATCGCTTAAAGTTGAAACAAAAGATATGGGAGATGAAGAAAGGAAACTGATTCTACAATCATTATTTAGTACAGCTGACTTTGGAATTTTAACAAAAGAATCTGGACCAACTATGCCAGGAATAACAGAATTAATTAAAAGTGTAAATGGTCATTAATGGCATCAATCTACACACAGAAAAATAGTCCTTACTACTGGATAAGATATTACGATATTCTTGAGCATGAACCTTCAAAGAAAAGGAAATCTCTTAACAGCAAAATTCCTATTACTCCTGCAGATCAACGAAGAATAGAAGAAGCCAAAAAGAAAGGGGATAAACCGGAATTACAAGGAACTCCTGAACTAAAGAAAAGACTTCGAGAATTTAAAACCGGACTTGCAGAAAGGAACATGCAAGCAAAGAGCGGAGTGAAGTTAATTAAGAGGCTAACACTTTCTGAAGGATATAAAGAATTTAAGGAAGCAAGATCAATTCCTGGAAGTAAAAAGTATTTAAAACCAAAGACCTTTCAAAGCTATGATATAGCAGTGAATCATTTCGTTGAAATAGCAGGGGATAGGTTGATTTATAAATACACAGAAAACGATTACGTGAAACTTCTTTATCATTTTGAAGAAAAGGAATTATCAAGAAATTCCAGATCAATCTATACAAGGTCACTTCATGCTTTATGGAAATATTTTGTTGATCAGTTTTATACAAATCAAAATATCATTGAGACAATTGAACCGGAAGAAAAAGACCCTGATCCAATTTTACTTGAGGATATGTATGTTATAATTCAATACTTAAAAGAGGATAAGAGTTATCCTCATCATTACTGGATAATTTATTTTATGCTTTTAACCGGATGCAGACCAAGCAGCGCAATTGTGCAGCTTAAGGAAGATATAGACTTCAAAAGAAAACGAATTACAATTAAAAACGTAAAAGCCGGCGGAAAAAAAGGGAAGCCGTTTTATAGATTTCCATTGTACGCTGAATTAAAAAATCTAATTGAAGAAATGGGAGTTAAACCGGGAGATACTGGAAGGTTGTTTGATATGTACACAATAGTTCCGGAAAATTATACTTGGCCATTAAGTTTTTGGGACAGGAAAATAGGATTCCTTCTTAAATCTAAAAGCATAGAAAGGAAATACACTCTTAAACAGATTAGACCAACCTTAGCAAGTTTCTTAATAAATGTTCTTAAGATGGATATTTACACAGTAAAGAAATTACTAGACCATGCAAATATCAAAATCACAGATAAAAATTACGTTGATTTCAATGTGAACACAGCTAGAAAAGAATTGGATGATGTTACATTGGAAAGTTTTTTGGATGAAGGAGAATAATAATGGCCGAAGAAAAGAAAAAAGAGAATGATGGCTCTGAGAAAAATAAAATTGAAAGCATCATAAAACTTCAGTTGGCAGTTATTACAATAGTAGTTAGTTCGATTGGAGTAATTTTTATAGCAGTTGGGTTTTTTCAAATGGAATCAACTGATCAAATTGTATCCATTATAGAGGGGATGAGAAATGATGTAAATAAAAATCTTGAAGTAAATACTAAGATAGTAGAGAAATCCTTAACGCAAAGTAAAGATGAAGCAGACAAGTTTGAGAAGAAATTAGAACTGCGAATGGATGTGAAATTAAACGAATTAACAGAGAGGGTTAACCAAGCAATTGGTGAATTAGAAAAAACTGCAGAATTGAAGGTTGAATTTCGAGGGATCGAGCTATATGATAGAATCTTATCTTTAGATTATGATTGGGACAATGATTTTAATGACTATAAAGTTAGACATCCTGATATATCTATTCAAAATATTGGTGTAATAGAAACAAAAAGAATTTTTTTTGAATTAAGAACAAGTCATGATATACATGCTAATCCAATTGAAAGTGGTTTTCCATTAGGACATTGGAAAAGAATATTAGATCAACAGCAAATAGATAAACCTTATTTGAGAACATCGATTTTCCAATTTCAAGGAAGTGATGAATTTGTAATTAATCCACAGCAAAAGTGGGTTATTAGAATGCCATATTTTCATGTAAAAGATAAAAATTCTGCTATTTATTTAAAGCTAGTAATTTATTTTGGGCCATATGATCCAGTAATCAAAGAGTACAAAATTGTTTCAAAGAATTAAAAAAGTGTTATAAAAAGTGTTATAGTCCGTATGGAAGGCAATTCTTTAAAAAGAAAAAGCCTTGTAAGTTATTGTCTTACAAGGCTTTAAAGTGCGGGGCCGACGAGACTCGAACTCGCGACCTCCTGCGTGACAGGCAGGCGTTCTAACCAACTGAACTACGACCCCTTTTCAAAAAACTAGATTCCAAATATATTTGAATTAGTTTCTTAAAGCAAGAAAAATTTATAATTTTTCTGTTCCGAATGATATTCCTACTGCTACCGCAGCTTTAAGCGCATGATCATCAGGTGTTACTAATTTTTGTTTGCTGATCGCTTCTTCAATTTTTACTGATTTAATCTCAGTCCCTTTCAATGCAACCATTCTGCCGAATTTTTTCTTAATAACCAAATCAATTGCGGCAGTTCCAAATTTGGTAGATAATATTCTATCAAAAGGAGTTGGACTTCCACCGCGCTGTAAATGTCCAAGTACGGTATATCTTGTTTCCAATCCAGTATTTTCGGAAATATTTTTCGCAACCAATTCTCCAATTCCGCCTAATTGAACCGGATCAGTTCTTTTAATATCTTTTGCTTTAACAACCATTTCACCATTAAGTGGTTTTGCTCCTTCGGCTACGCAGACTATACTGAATCTTTTACCCATCATATTCCGTTGGATTACCTTATCATAAATAGCTTCCCAGTCAAAAGGAATTTCAGGGATAAGGATAATATCGGCACCGCCGGCTAAACCACCGCTTAATGCTATCCATCCGGCATATCTTCCCATTACCTCTATCACCATAACTCTGTGATGTGAAGAAGCAGTTGTATGAAGTCTGTCAATTGCTTCTGTTACAACATAAACTGCCGAATCATGACCGAATGTTAAATCGGTAGCATCCAAATCATTATCAATAGTTTTTGGAACTCCTACAATGTTCATTCCCATGTCGCTTAATTTTTTGGAAATGTGCATCGTTCCGTCACCACCGATTGCAATCAATGCATCAAGATCCCATCCTTCATAATGCTTTAGTGCATCTTTAGAACGATTCATAATCTTGATTTCACCATTAATATCTTGTTCCGGCCAATGGAAAGGGTCACCTTTATTGGATGAGCCGAGAATTGTACCGCCAACAGCCAAAATTCCGGATACATCTTTATTGTAAAGCTGTTTGGCTTTTCCCTCAACTAATCCTTCAAAGCCGTCAATAATTCCAAGAACGGTTAAACCATGATCATGAGCAGGTTTTGCAACACCACGAATTACAGCATTTAAACCGGGACAATCTCCGCCTCCGGTTAATATTGCAACTCTTTTTACTTTACTCCCATTTTTTGCCATAGTTACCTTAGTTTATTTATACATTTATGTCTTAATATTCGTATAATTTTTGAAATGTAACTTACAAAAATTTGCCCAATTTGTCTTTTTAGAAGATTTAAAATTCTTTAGAAAACTATTTACTTCTGTGGATGCACCTTTGGGGAGTTTTATAAATTCTTCAATAAGATTATCTTCAAACCATTTTACCATTTCTGCTCTGGCTAATATTGATGCAGCGGCAACTGCCGTAAATCTTTCTGCTTTTTCTGTTTGAATGATATTTATTCTGCCGGACAATGTAAATGGTTTCTTTTCAAAGCTGTCTATTATTACACTTTTTGTGGAAAACCTTTTTAATAATTCATTAATATTTTTTTGATGCTCTTCTCTAAGAAGTCTATTGAGATTCTTTTTTTCAGAATAAACTTTGTTGTATAATTGGGGGGTTAAAGAAGAAACTATAAATTTATCATTAAGAATATCTTTTATTTTTTCTGAGATGTTGTAAATCTGATTATCATTTAAAAGTTTGCTGTCAACTGCTCCAATTGCTTTTAAATTTTTCAGATCTTCGGCATCAGCATAAACAGCGGCAGTTACTAAAGGACCAAAAAAATCTCCTTTACCCGATTCATCAGCTCCAATATAGTCAGATGGTTCATCAATAATTTTGGGAGCTGCTTCCAATAAAAGTGACTGCTGATCATTTATCAGACTTGTAACTTCATTGTATAATCGGGAATTCTGATTTCCTTGAATTACTGTCTTTACCCCTTTTTTTCCAAAATAGACTTGAACTTTCAGTTTTTCATTTTGATCTGAACAAGTAAATTCAAAATTGTAATTCTTTTCTTGAATTATTCCGATTATAAATCTGCTTAATTTTTTTTGATATTCTTTTGCAAGATTAAGAGCTTCGTTTTTTATAGAATTCATTAAGGAAGTTCCTTTTGACTTTCCATCCAGATTGGAACCCAGTTAGAAAAGGGAGCAATTATTGGAACTGCTGTAATCTTTCCGCCGAAACCCAGATTTCTAATTCCAAATGAGCTAAGGTTAGTTACTTCAACTTTTTTTAATGCATCGTAATTAATAGTAATTCCATGTTGATTAGCTAATGAAACTGTTTTCATTACTCTATCCTTAAAAATAACTTCATTAGTTATTTCGGTTTTCAAATCATTTTTTACTTCTTCAAAGCTTCTGGATGGCGGAAGAGATTCAGCTTCCTTTTTATCTAACAATTTAATTATTGAATAACCTTCTTTCACTTTTATAGGACCATAAACTTCTCCGATATTCATTTCTGCTGCAATTCTTCCAATTTCACCATGCAGATTAACAGGAAAAAATCCATATTCTCCATCAGTCGATTTTGTCCACTCTCTCTTATTAAAGTCTCTCGCCAATTCTTTGAAACCGGTTCCATTTTCAACTTCCTTAAGAACAAAATTTACAATTTCCAGGCTGTCGGTTAAAATTTCAGCAACATTAACCAAAGTGGGAGTTTTATTTTCACTATAAAGCTGATTATAATAATTTTTTACAAGAGAATCACTTACAGAAACGGTATCTTGAAGCTGATTAGTAGAAATTGAAAAAAGGTAATTATCCTGCCACATTTTTAAATTATGCTTAACTTCGGGAAGAAAATTCAATCCCCTTTTCAAACCTTCACGGGCAAGTAATTCCATTCTAATATATTTTCTAATTCTGGAATCTACTAAGTATCTGATCTGTTCTTTTGATTTAAATTCTGTATAAAAACCATCGAAAATTAATTCTCTTATAAATTGTTCCAGAGAGATAGGATTCACTTCAAATTTTATGAATGGCTTTTTTAATTCATCTTCACCAAAATAATCAAATAGATTCAGCACATCCTCGGCTTCAAGTCTTATTAAGTCACTTTCTGCTTTATTGAAATTCTTAAATTTATCTTCAAATATCTGAGCGGCTTTATTTGCCAAAGCAGCTACTAAATTTCCATCGGCATCAACTTTTTTATCCTTAAAAAACTCTGCCATAAATTTTGTGTAAAATTCTGATTCTTTTCTTTTCCTTATTATCGATTCAACCTTTTTATTTATTTCTGTTATATCAGCTTGACTCATATTCAGTTTTGCTAATTTATCTTTCAGATAAAAAATGTACCAGCCTTCAGGTGCATCAATTGGAGAAGTATAATTGTTGGGTTTTAATTTATATAATGAATCCTCAATATATTCCTGCATATCACCAAAAGAAACTTTAATGGGCTCAATCTGTTCAGACAATTCAGGTCTTACGGAAAGGAGAGTATCGAAAGGAATTCCGGATTCAAGCAGATTATATAATTTATCAATATCATTTTTCTGTTCTGTAAAAATAAAATTAATAAAGAGGTCTACGGAATATTTCAATTTACCATCAATAAATTCTTCGTCTGAAATATTAATTTTATCAAGAATTTCAGTTCTGTAAAGCGCATCGCGTACAAACATTTTTTCAATTGAATTTACGGCAGTTTGGTAAGATTTTTCTTGATCCAGATTCTCATTTTTTGCCTCTAAAGCCCAAAGCTTTTCTGCAATTAATGTATATAGAAAATCAAGTTTGGAAATATCAATTAATCTTTTTCTATGAGAACCGAATTGCGGAGTCAGCTCAAATCTCTCTAAAAACTCCGATTCCGTAATTTTAATCTCTCCAACTGCAGCAAGAACTTTATCATTATTGCTGCTTTGAGCTGAATTGCTTATTACTGTGGTAAGAAATAATGTTAGTATGCAGACTAAATGTTGAATTTTTATCATTTCATTCATGTTCTAGTTTTGAAAAATCAATTGCAAAGTTACATAAAAAATCGTCCTAATGTTTGTTGAAATAAGGCAAGAAGTGTGTTTATTGATGGTTAAGGTTATTATAAAATTACCTATGAATCTTATTATTTTATTTTTATTTGATTTTGGAATTACTTAAATTTCTTTAATGTATTTGGGAAAATGCATTTTAATTTAGTTAAGATTTACAAACAAACGCTCTGCCTTTTGGGAGGTACAAATGAAATATTTTACTAAGGTGATTAATACCTTTTTTGTCACTTCTCTTCTACTCCTGACGTTTTCTACAAGTTCTTTTGCTCAAACTGGTAAAATTGCTGGTAGAGTTTTAGACGCAACAACTGGTGAACCCATGCCATTTGTTAACATTATTATACTTGGTACTGCGCAAGGTGCAGCTACAGATCTTGATGGTTATTATTCAATTTTAAATGTTAGACCCGGTAATTATTCTGTTAAAGCTTCTGCCGTTGGTTATAATGCTGTAACTGTTCAAGATGTAAGAGTATCAATAGATTTAACTTCTGAAGTAAACATGCAGTTAGCTGAAACTAGTGTTGAACTAGGACAGGAAATTATTGTTGTTGCAGAAAAACCTCTTGTAACCAAGGATTTAACTGCTTCAACTGCACTAGTAAGTTCAGAAGAGATTGCTGCGCTGCCTGTAACTGAATTTCAAGAAGTTTTGGAATTACAAGCCGGTGTTGTTGGCGGTAATGTTAGAGGGGGAAGAAGTGGTGAAGTAGTTTATGCTATTGACGGTGTTCCGGTTACCGACGTTTATGACGGTTCTACGGTTGTAGATGTAAATGCCGGTGCTATTCAAGAGCTTCAATTTATAAGCGGTGCTTTTAATGCCGAATACGGAAGAGCTCTTTCTGCTTATGTTAACCTTTCTACTAAAGAAGGTGCCAGTGAATTTAGAGGAAGTGTAACTTCTTACATTGGCGATTATTATTCAAATAATACAAAAGTTTTTAGAGCAATAAATGATTTTAATCCGGTTGCCATTAGAAACTTAGACGGAAATATTTCCGGTCCAATTATTCCTAATCTTTTATCATTTTATGCCAATGCAAGATATATTTATTTTGATGGATGGATAAATGGAGAAAAAAGATATAACCCTTGGGATATTACTATAAATAAAGGCTCAGATTTACCTCCTGAAGAAAGATACGATATTCAACAGACCGGTGACGGCGAAGTTGTTCCTATGAATTACAGCGAAAGATTTTACGGACAAGGTAAGTTAACTTTTACTCCTATCTCCGGTATAAAGATTAATTATAACTATATTTTAGATAGAACTCGTTATCAGGATTACAATCAGTTTTATACATTTAATCCCGATGGCAGACCGAAGCAGTTCCGCTGGGGTATAACAAACATTCTTAATCTTACACATACTCTCGGCTCAAATACTTTTTATACTGCTTCAGGTTCTTACTTCTTTAAAAAATACAGATCTTATGTATATGATGATGTGAATTATCCTTTATGGACTCATGATGCGTTATTAGGACAGCAGCCGTCTGAAGCTCCTAGTTTTGGAACCGGTGGAACAGATAATAATTGGTTCAAACGTACTACAAATAGTTACGGTTTTAAATTTGACATTACTTCTCAGATAACAAGAACACATCAAATTAAATCCGGTTTTGAAATAAACAGCAACAGAATATCTTTCGATAGAATTAGTCTTTTCCAATACAAAGATCTTAATTCAAATGGGCAATATGATCCTGGCGAAGAAGGAATACCTGAACCAAAAGACAGCGGTGATCCTTTTGTGTTAAGAAGAATTCCGGATATTAACAATCCCGATGAAAACTTAGCAATCGATATTTATGAAAGAAGCCCGATTGAAATTTCTGCTTATATTCAAGATAAAATTGAATTAGATGAAATGATTATTAATGTTGGCGTTAGATTCGATTACTTTCAACCAGATGGCAAAATATTAGCCGATCCTTCTGAACCGGATATTTATAGACCTAGAAAAGAAGAAAACAGAGCTTTATCTATGGCTGAAAGAAGAGCAATTTGGTATAAAGATGCCTCTTCAAAATATCAATTTAGTCCGCGTTTAGGTATTGCATTCCCTATTACAGATAGAGGAGTTATTCACTTTTCATACGGACACTTCTTCCAAATTCCCAACTATGAATTATTATATACTAATCCGGAATATAAATTTGCAGAAGGTTCAACAGGTAACTTAGGTATTGCAGGCAATCCTGATCTTAAACCTGAACAAACAATCAGCGGTGAAGTTGGTTTACAACAGGCTTTAACAGATGAATTAGCTGTTGATATTACCGGCTACTTCAGAGATATAAAAGATTTGACAGGTACCAGAACTGATGAAATTACTTTGGCTAGAACCAAATCAACATACAGCCAATATAAGAACAGTGATTTTGGATTTGTGAAAGGAATAGTATTAAGTATCAATAAAAGATTTGCAAATAATTGGTCGGCTACATTAGACTATACATTGCAAAGTGCAAAAGGAAATGCTTCCGATCCTGCAGCAACAAGAAATGCAATTGCCGGCGGACAAGAACCCGAAATACAGTTGGTAAGATTAAATTGGGATCAAACCCACACTGTTAATGCTACATTTAACTATGCATCTGATGATAACTGGGGATTCAGCTTTATTGCACAATACGGAAGCGGTTTCCCGTATACTCCTACTCAAGCATCTAATATCAGTAAACTGTTAACTAACAGCGAACTAAAACCAACATCATTTAATGTCGATTTAAGAGCATTTTATGATATAGTACTTTCAGATGTCGTTAAAATAAATCTCTTTGCGAGAATATATAACTTGTTTGATATAAGCAATGAAGTTAATGTTTATTCAGATAGTGGTACTGCAGATTTTACTATTAATGAGTATAACTATAGATTAAGAAATACTCCGGCAATAGTAAACTCATTAGATGAATTTTATAGAAATCCATCTTTCTATTCTGAACCAAGAAGAATAGAATTAGGTGCTACTATTTACTTTAATTAAAATTTTGAAATAAGGGTGGATAGATTTATGAAAAACAATAAATACTACCGAATTTTAGTTCCAGCAATATTTTTGCTGTTCTTTTTTATTGTTGATGTAGCCGCTCAGCAGATCGGTAGAGGTGATCCAAACGCATTAAGAATTGGTGTTCACAGAGGTAACCAAGTTAGAACAGTTTTCAGCAACCTTGGTGTTATTGCTCAACCGGGCAATCAAGGTCCAAGAGGTGCATGGAAATTTGATAATAACGGTTATGTAGGTGACGTTTCACCTTTAGTTGGTGTTAAAATTCCGGTTGATACAAATGGCGATGGAATTGCTGATAAAGATACATTTTCAGTTGTTATTACTAATGTTTCCCGTCCTGGCGGTGGAGATGCTTCTCCAGGCGGTACTGCTTGGACTTTCCAGCCAATCCCCGGCTTCTTTGATGAACTTCTTGATGAAGAAGGTAAAGGGGTTGCTATGAGCCATCAGCCTGAAACTTGGCCTTCTGTTTGGCCCGATCAACCAACATGGGTTGATGAAGATGGAAATGCTGAATGGAACGGTTATTTTGGTCGCGGACAATTTAATGCTGATCAAGAAAGTTACTTCTGGATGGATGATAATCAAGATGAAAAATTCTTTCAAAGATTAGGATTTTTACCTGATTCAACAGATCCAACTAGAAAAGGGCAGGCACTTCAAGTAGCAGTTAGAGGAATGCAGTGGTCTAACTTTTTAGCTCAAGATGTACTTTTCTGGCTATATGATATTAATAATGTTGGTACTACAACATATAGTCAAACAGTATTCGGATTTTTAGTGGGAACATACGTTGGTGTAGAAGATCCTGAATATAATGACGACGTATCTTTCTTTGATATTAGAGATAACATTACTTACACTTTTGATTTTGATCAATACATTACTCCTTCTGCAAACCCAAGATGGCTTCCAACACCTAACGAAGTAGGTGTTTTGGCATACGCATTCTTGGAATCTCCGGGAAATCCTTTTGACGGTATTGATAATGATGCAGATAACAGAAACTTCGATGGAAGTGCTCCTTATTTTGAAGGAGTAAGTTTCTTACCTAGAACTGTTCAATCAGGAGATAAGCTGATTTTAATTGATCCTGTAACTTTTGAAAGATCTGAATTTACTATGCCTAACAGTCAAGTAACAGTTCAATCAATGGGAAAAAGCTTTACTTTAGTTCCTGGAGCAACAGTTTTAACCGAAGGTGCTGCTAATGAAACCGGTGTTATTGGAAAAGATGCTACAGATGGTATTGATAATGATTTGGACGGATTAATAGATGAAAACTCACAGGTTCATTATCGTCAGTTCCAGAAAGCCGGAACCCAAACTTTAATAGATACCTTAAACCCGGTTCAATATTTTGATTATTCAAGATCATTAGCAAACAATCTTCCTATGATTGATGAAGCAAGAGATGATTTGATTGATAATGATAGTGACTGGGATCCGGAATTTGATGATGTTGGTGAAGATGGTAAACCCGAAACCGGAGATTTAGGAGAAGGGGACGGTGTTCCTACTCCTGGTGAACCGAATTTTGATAGAACTGACGTTGATGAATCAGATCAAATCGGGTTAACAAGTTTTCAGTATTTCGTTCCTGCCGGCGATATCAGCATGAGCGATGAAAATGATATGTGGCGTAGATTGCGTCCTGGATTCTTCTCGGTTCCAACAATATTTGTTAATGGAGTCGCTACTAGAGGAGAAGATGGAGACTTTATTTACGGTTCAGGTTATTTTCCGCTGTTACCAAAAAGAACCGAAAGATTCTCTTTGGCTTTAGCTTTTGGTGAAGACCTTGCCGCAGTTTTCAAGACTAAAAGAGTTGCTCAGTTAATTTATGATGCAAACTATAATTTCCCTCGTCCACCTGAAAAACCAACTGTTACTGCAGTTGCCGGTGATGGAAAAGTAACTCTTTATTGGGATAGAGTTGCAGAAGAATCTATTGATCCTACAACAAAAGAAAAAGATTTTGAAGGATATAAAATATTCAAAGGAACCGATCCTGATTTAACAGATGCCTTTACTTTAACAAACGGAAGAGGAATTGCAAAAGCTTACAAACCTGTAGCGCAATTCGATCTTAATAACGGCATTAGAGGATACTTCCCGTTAACAGCCCAATTAAATGATTTACTAGATGGATTACCATTCTTCTTAGGTGATGATAAAGGAATCAGTAATTCATGGGTTGATACTGATGTTATAAACGGCAGAACTTATTATTATGCAGTTGTTGCTTACGATAGAGGAGATGCCGCTAAAGAAATCTATCCTTCTGAAAACAACGTGTTTATTGCAAAAAATAATATCGGTGAAATTCTTTTGGATATAAATACAGTTGCGGTAGTTCCAAATGCTCCTGTTGCCGGTTATGTTCCACCTCAGGATGGTGAAGAATTAACTAGAACTTCAGGTGCTTCTGAAACAGTACCTTACTTTAGTGTTATTGATGAAACAAGAGTGAAAACTACATCTTATGAAGTAGTCATTATTGATTCTCTGGTAAAAAACACTCCTATTGGTTATGCGTACAATGTTGTTAATACTGCTACAGCAGATACATTATTCGAAGTTCCGCAAAAATTACAAGCAGAAAACAACGCTGTTTTTGACGGAATCAATTTGTCATTTAATACTGCTTACCAAACGCTGGATAGTATTAAATTAAACAGAAATCAGTCAGGCTGGGCAAACGGTGATTCAACTTACCTGAATTATGTAGCTTATTTTCAAACATTTAGTGCTAATTCGGGAGTAGTTAACTTCAAGGATCCTAAAACTTATGCGTTAGTATTTTATGATGATTTCAGCAGACAAAGTGTTGATCCGACTTTAATTACTAATTTGCCTGCTAATCCAAACTTCAGCCAAAAGTTAGTAAACTTTGATGTATATGATTATACTAATAAAGATAATCCGGTTAAAATGCCATTCATTCCAAGCGGAAGAAATATTGATACTTTCAAAGTTGCTGCCGGCAGCAGATTATTCTTGATTGATGAGGATTCAACAACAATTACTTGGACTGTTGACTTTGCCGGTGATTCTACAAAAACTCACTTAGCTGGTTTAGGTGATACTTTATATGTAAACTTCAGAAAGCCATTATCATCTATAGATAAATTTACATTCAATACTGTTGCTGCAGGTTATGATGCCAATAAAGCAAAAGAAAATATTAAGAATGTAAAAGCTGTTCCTAATCCTTATGTTGTTACCAACATATTTGAAGAACCTCTTCCATCAACCATTACAGGTAGAGGAGAAAGAGTAATAAACTTCATCAACTTACCGCCAAGCAGTAAAATTCATATTTATACTTCAAGCGGTAATCATGTTAGAACAATTGAACATAATGGAACAATACAAAATGGAACTGTTTCTTGGGATTTAAGAACCAAGGAAGGTTTAGATGTTGCATTTGGTGTTTATTTCTATGTTGTGGAAGCCGACGGAATTGGTGAAAAGAAGTTCGGTAAATTAGCAATAATTAAGTAATCAAATTAAGAAAGAGAAATTTGCCGAGGATAAAATGAAGAAATTAAAAAATTATATAATACTTTTATTAATTGGGGTTTCTGTTAATTTTGCCCAAAATAAAGTTGGTACTACAGTTGGAGATTTTCTTACTATACCGGTTGGACCAAGAGCCACCGGTATGGGAGGAGCATTTGTTGCTGTAGCCGATGATGCTACTAGTGCATTTTGGAATTCCAGCGGACTTTCACGTCTGCCTGGCAACCAATTTACTGCTGCCAGAGCTGACTGGCTTGTTGGTACCAGTTTAAATTATGTTGGAGTTGTAATTAAATTAGACAGCGATAATGCTTTTGCATTAAGCTTTAATTCGCTTGATTATGGTGATGAGGAAATTACAACAGCTTTACAACCCAACGGAACCGGACAAAGATGGGATGCTATGGATCTTGCAGTTGGTTTATCTTACTCAAGAAACTTAACTGATAGGTTCTCTATCGGCGGTACTTTAAAATATATTCAATCGAGAATATGGAATGAGAGTGCTTCTGCATTTGCATTAGATGTAGGGCTATTATTTACCACTCAATTTAATGGCTTGAAAATTGGTATGAATATCGCCAATTTTGGAACCGAGATGAAATTGGCAGGTAAAGATTTGTTCCAACCGGTTGATATTGATCCAGCAAATACCGGTAATAATTCTACAATCGTTTCCTCTTTGGAAACTGATTCTTGGAATTTACCACTGATGTTTACTGTTGGCGTTGGTATGGATGCGGTAAATACAGAAAATTGGAGATGGACTGTTGCTGCAGATGCAATTTATCCTAACAATACAACTCCATACATTAATGGTGGAACTGAACTTGTTTGGAACAATATTTTGTTCTTAAGGGTAGGATATAATTCACTTTTTGAAGAAGCTTCTGAAGAAGGATTGACTGCCGGTGCAGGTCTCCAATATAACATAGGAGGTTTTGACTTAAGAATTGATTATAGCTACATGGACTTTGGAATCTTTGATTCAATTAATAGATATTCCGTATCAATCGGATTTTAATCAACAAAATACAATCAACAACCATAAGGGGTACTTATGAAAAAAGTAACTTACTTAATAACTTTAGTGCTACTCCTAGCTAGCACACAGCTGTTTGGTCAAGTTCAAAATACTGTAAATTTTACAGCAGATTTAACTGATCTTATAGCTGAAGGATTCGATCCTGCAACTGATCAAATTGAAGTTAGAGGATTTGACGGCTGGGATGGTGATGGTGTTACTACTATTAGCGGCGAAAGATTAATGACTCGCGAAGGTACAACCAACATCTATAAAACTACTCTTGTAGTTCAATCTCCAGGCGCTGCCGGCGCTTCTGGTTTTTGGAAATTCAAAGCTGGTCCAGACGATAAGTTTGTTGACGGCGGTTGGGAATTAGGTGCTGCTAGAACTTATACTTTTGAAGCGGACGGTAATACAGTTGAAGTTAACGAATCAGTAATTAATATTGATGTTATTGTTACTGGCGTTGGTATTCAAAACACAATTAATTTTAATGCTGATATTTCCGGTATCATTGGTCTTTCTTCTACAGGTGCTTTTGATCCTGAATCTGATCAAATGACTGTTGCTGGTTTAGACTGGGATGGTCTTGGTACTTTAATCAGTGATCCTGCAGATAGAGTTATGTTGGCTGATGACTTTACACCGGGCTTATATTATACTTCTTTAACTATTGAAGCTCCTGCTGAGTTTGTTGTTGGCGATTCTACAAAATGGAAATTCAAAGCTGAACCAGGTGATAGATTTTCTAATGGCGGCTGGGAATTAGGTTCTGATAGATGGTTCCATTATGAAGCAGATGGTACTGAAATTAATCTTCCTGATATCGTTCCATCAATAGTTCCTTTAGGCGAACCTACGACAACAAATACAGTAATTAAATTTGCTGTTGATATGGGTCAAAATCCTACAAACCAATATGACGATTCTGCTATTCCTCTAAATTTATTAGAATTTGTTGGTCTAAAAGGTGCTGATAGTACTATTGGTGCTTGGGCTGGCGACTGGACTCCTGAAGATACAGTTGTTTCAGGAAGCTTTTTAGGTGGAAATGATTTCAGAGAAATGATTCCATTAAATGACTCTGGTGTTAAAGGTGACGTTACTGCTGGTGACAACATTTGGTCAGCAGATGTTTTATTTCCAGCTGGTACTCCAGAAGGTAGTTTAGAATTTAAATATGGTGCTTGGTATGATGGAGCTACAACAGTTTCTGCTTCAAGCCCAATGGATAATGAAGGTGGATTCGGAACAAACCATAATTTCTATTTCACAGGCAGCTTAAACGGTGGAACAGTTTATAGTGTTTGGGGCGATATGGCTACTCCTGTTACAGTTGGAGTTGATAAAGACGGTGAATTAAATCCATCTGAATTTACTTTATCACAAAACTATCCAAACCCATTTAACCCTACAACAGTTATAAAATATTCTATAGCTAAAGCTTCTGATGTTAGCTTAAAAGTTTATAACCTATTAGGTCAAGAAGTTGCTACATTAGTAAATACTGCACAAAACATTGGATCTTATGAAGTTAAATTCAATGCTTCTAACTTATCAAGCGGTATTTATTTCTATACATTATCTGCTGATGGATTATCATTCACCAAAAAGATGATGTTAATTAAGTAATTTTATAGAGTATATAAAATACTTGAAAAATAAAAGGAACGTGATTATTATCGCGTTCCTTTTTTTATATTTAGTTCCGATTTTTATTTATCATTAACGAAAGTGTAGAATGTACATTTTGGGTATTTCAGCTTATTATCATGATAGTGCAGCCTGTTTAATAAAGGATGGTGAAATAATTGCCGCTGCACAAGAAGAGCGCTTTACAAGAAAAAAGCATGATCATAACTTTCCTAAGGAAGCTGTTAATTTCTGCTTAAATTTTGCCGGAATTAAAAGCTCACAGATTGATTATGTTGCATTTTACGATAAACCGTTTCTAAAGTTTGAAAGATTGCTGGAAACATATTTAACCTATGCTCCTGTTGGAATCAGTTCATTTATAAAAGCCATTCCTTTATGGATTAATCAAAAACTTTGGATGAAAGAAATCATCAAAAAAGAATTAAACTATGAAGGAATTGTTTTATTTCCTGAACATCATGAATCTCATGCAGCTTCAGCTTTTTTTGCATCACCTTATAAAGAAGCAGCATTCCTTACCATTGATGGTGTAGGTGAATGGACTACCACAAGCTTTGGTACCGGGGTAGATAATAAAATTAATATTCTTGCAGATATTAAATATCCGCATTCAATAGGACTTCTATATTCAGCTTTTACTTATTATACCGGATTCAAAGTAAATTCCGGTGAATATAAAGTTATGGGGCTTGCTCCATATGGTGAACCTAAATATGTTGATCTGATTATGAATGAACTTATTGACCTGAAAGATGATGGTTCATTTAAAATGAATATGAAGTATTTTAATTACAATGCTGGTCTTACAATGACGAATAATAATTTCCATAAGTTATTCGGAGGTGAGCCCCGTAAACCTGAATCAAAATTGACACAAAGAGAAATGGATCTAGCAAGATCGGTTCAGGATGTTACAGAAGAAGTAATGTTAAGAATGGCTAAGCATATTAAAAAAGAAACCGGAATGAAATATTTGTCGCTAGCCGGAGGAGTTGCTTTAAATTGTGTTGCAAACGGCAAAATATTAAGAGAGAATATTTTTGATGATATTTGGATACAACCTGCTGCCGGTGATGCCGGAGGAGCATTAGGGGCAGCATTATATGTTTGGTATCAATATCTTGATAATGAAAGAACTGCCGACAATAAAAATGATTTTCAAAAGGGTTCATACTTAGGTCCGGAATTTAATAATACTGAAATTGAAGATTATCTAAAGCAAAATAAAATTGAATACAAAAAAGTTGACGATGAAGAATTAGTTAACATTACAGCCGACTTACTAGCAGAAGAAAAAGTTTTAGGATGGTTTCAAGGAAGAATGGAGTTTGGCCCAAGAGCATTAGGCGCAAGATCAATAATAGGAGATGCGCGTTCATCAAAAATGCAATCGGTAATGAACCTTAAAATTAAATTCAGAGAAAGTTTTCGTCCATTTGCCCCTTCTATTCTTGAGGAAAAAATTTCTGAATATTTTGAAATTGACAGACCTTCCCCTTACATGCTTTTAGTTGCCGATGTTAAAAAAGAAAGACAAAAACTGATGACCGAAGAACAGAAAAAATTATTCGGAATTGATAAACTGAATATTTTACGTTCGGATATTCCGGCTATTACTCATATCGATTATTCAGCCCGAATTCAATCGGTTAGCAAAGAAACAAATCCACTTTACCATAAAATGATTTCTAAATTTGATGAAAAATACGGAAGTGCTGTTATAGTTAACACTTCATTTAATGTAAGAGGAGAACCAATAGTTTGCGAACCTGAGCATGCATACAGATGTTTCATGAGAACCGATATGGATTACCTAATTATGGGGAATTACATAATTGATAAAACTAAACAAACTCCCTTGAAAGAAGATATCGACTGGCGAAAAGAATTTGAGTTGGACTAATGCTAAAACTAGAAATTAAAAATATAAATACTGATTTAAATGAATTAAAAAAGTTTGGTAAAACAGTTGGTGCAGTATTTTCTGCAATCGGACTTTTCTTATTCTTATATCACAAAATGCAATTTGGTTTTTATATCGGGGGACTTGGAATTCTACTTGTTCTGCTTGGATTCATTTTCCCTCGATCCCTTAAAAATCCTTATAAAATATGGATGACTCTGGCATTGGTAATGGGATTTTTTATGTCCAGATTAATCCTTACAATTTTGTTTTATTTTGTAGTAACTCCAATTGGATTACTTGCAAAAATGTTTAGAAAAGATTTTCTCGATCGAAAATTTAATAAAGAAAAATCATCTTACTGGAATTACAGAACTAAAGAAGAATATCAAAAAGTATTTACTGAGAGACAATTTTAATATGAGCAAACTTTCAATAATATCAGAGCTTTGGGACTTTCTAAAAGTTAGAAAAAAATGGTGGCTTCTCCCAATTCTAGTTTTTCTAGTTCTTTTAGGAGGATTAATAATCCTAACTCAAGGATCAGCACTTGCTCCTTTTATTTATGCTATTTTCTAATTACAGCATCTTTTAATGCTTTGTAGAATTGCTGAGCTTGGGGATAGTCAGGTCTAATCCTCAAGCACTTTTCTAAAGTTTGTAATGCTTTAAAATTATAACCTTTGTTATAATATGCGCCGCTTAAGTTATAAAGAATTTGTGCATCTGTAGAATCCAACTGCGAAGCAATTTCCAAATATTTAATTGAAGTATCATAATTTTTTGCTTCAAGAGCAATTGTTCCCAGCCATTTTGCACTTAGCAAATCCTTTCTTAAATTATAAAGTTTTACTATGTAAGGGATAGCCTCATTATAGAGTTTTTTGCTAATAAGTCTTTCTGCAGTATAACCCAGCACTTCTTCATCATATGGTCTATCAGCAGTAATTACATCCAGCTCTTTCTTAAAGCTTGTCATCATATTCTTTTTGAAATAATAATCTGCTAATTCTAAATGCCCTTGCTTCCAAGTAAATTTTCTGGAGATTACATTAGCTGCAATAGAATCCACAATATTTTTTCTTTTGAAATTTTGAACCAGATAATTAGGAGTTCCCTTTGGAACAAACGGATATGCTCCTACTAAAAGCCTAATTCTTAAATCTGCTATAGTTGAATCAAGCTTTGTGAAAGGATAAATTGAATCTGATAAACTATCAACCTTTGCCAGCCTTGAAAAATCAATCTTTTCATCTACTAATAAATTATTATTGATTATCGAATTAAAGTATTCCTTCCCGATTAATCGATAACCCATGTTTGTAGGATGGAGGTGATCAACCATGATATTAAATCCGGTAATTCCATTAGGACTTTCAGCAAAAAAAAGAGAATCAATTTTTACTACATCATACTTATATTTTTCGGCAAGATTAACTATTGTCTCATTTAATATTTCTGGAGCTCTAAAACGAAGTGCATCCAAATCCTTTGCTTTAATGTAAAATTCTCTAGCTATATTATAGTTGCCATTTTTATAAAATGATTCAGCCTCATTAAAAACATCATCTGCTTTTCTTTGATTATTTGTTTCCACTGAGACGAACGGTTTTATTTTTAAATTACTTGTTAAAGTCCCTATCAAAACCGGTATTTCTTTTTCTTTTAACTTACTTAGAATATCATCAAAATTATTTTGGAACTGCTTTATTCCTAAATTGAAAAGATCGGATTGATAAGGAATAAGAGCTTCACCAACCATGCGAGACATTAATGTTTCATTTTCACCTTGTGCAAGTTTCTGTTCATCGGCAAATAAAGCAGCAAAATAAGAAAGGAAATCTCTAATTAACTGAACAGTTCTATATTCTCTTAATGAGATGATTGAATTTATGATAAAAGAAAAATTACCTAATGATTCCGAAGATCCAACACCAAGTGCACCATAAAATTCATTATGACCAGCATAAATTATAACCAGATCAGGATCTTTATCTATTACATCCGGAAGAATATCTTTAATAGAATAAGAATTAATTGCAGAGACTCCCATATTGATTACTTCAATTTCATTCTCCGGGAAAAGAATCTGAAGTCTACGCTTAATCTCCCTTGGGAAAGAAGCGTTCGAATTAAAGGGCCAGCCAGCAGCACTGCTTCCACCTAGAACAAAAATTCTTATTGCATTTTCTTTTTTTATTTTGTCAAAAGCATCGGGACTAACAGAAGGGGGAGAGGAAATATTGGAAAAGTACTTAAAAGGTAGGTCGGGATTAATAAACCACTTATCTTTATAATCCTCAGAAATTGTAATGAAGGTAGAAAAATCCTTACCATAGCCTCCAATAGTTAAAGAAATTTCAAGAAGAATAAAAAATATTATCGGTATTAAGAGAGGAACAATATAAAACCAAACCGGATATTTTTTAGTTATCTTTATAGTATTAATAAACTCATTAACTTCGCTGATTTGTGCGTTAAGATTTTCGGAAATTTTTTCAGTAGAAAGAGATTTATAATTTTTCCGAATATAAGCTTTTTGCTTGTTTGAAAGTGGCATATTTCAAAAACTTTATAAAATGATAAATAAAATAAAAGAAGTTATGGAGAAATTGAAAAAAATTTATTAATGTTACTATCTAAATTTTTACAGAGATGTAAAGATGGAGAGTTGGCAGAGTGGTTGAATGCGGCGGTCTTGAAAACCGTTAAGGATGCAAGTCCTTCCGGGGTTCGAATCCCTGACTCTCCGCCCCTAAAAATGGAAACCCCAAAACAGCGAATTTAAGCAGTTTTTGGGGTTTTTTGTTTTAAGTCCATCCTAATAATCCGCTAAAAACAGTCTATTCCGATAGGTCTTGGACACTTTTTGGGCACTTTTTTAGCAATTTTTATGCGGCGAAAAATTGATTTTTACTGTCTTCCCCCGATTTAACCACTGGAACTTTTCACCTTAATTTCTTCTAATATTTCCCAAAATAACTCATTATTTCTGTTGTTAAATCTAAACTCAGTTTCTTTTAAGTACAAGTGCATATTTTTATAATGAATTTTTCTTATTCGTCTTATCCTATAATTTAATTCTCTTAAAAATATTGCTGTCAATGATGGGCTATTCCTCTCTTTGCTGGAATTTACTTTTTTGAATTTCCTTTGGTATTCGATACTAAATTCGTAATTATATTCACTTTGCCTCTTATTTTTGATTGTCAATTTATCACCACTTTTTGATTCACTAAAATTTGAGATCAAAATTATTCCAGCTTCATCTTTGATTGAGAACTCGAAAACTTTCTTGTTGTTGATTTCTTCTATCATATCTCTGCTTATTAATTTTCGAATGGTGTAGTAAACATTATCTGAGAGCTTTGGATTTATTCTTAACATCTTTGCTGCAATGTATGAAGGAATCTCTAACTCAAACATTTTCAATACGCCGATGAATGTTGAGCTTTTAGTTCTTAATTTCTCCAATATACTTCCTATTCTGTAATCCCATTCATGACGGCAACCGTAGCAAATGAATTTTCCTCTTCTAATCAGATTTATATTTTTTGAGCCACATTTGAAGCAGCTTTTGTAATCAACTAAAATTTTATTCTCAATTAGAAAAGCATTTGCCGCTTTTTCATCAACAATTAATTCTGATAATTTTATTAAATCCATTTCATCGCTCCTTTATAAATAAAAAAAGCCGTCAATTTGACGGCTCTGATTTTGTTGATTATGTGTATAAATTATTCAAGCAATTTGTCCAATTCATTCATCCTTTCTCGTAAATTCTTAGGGTCGATTTTGGTATATCTATCGGTCATTGTTTCCCCCTTATGCCCCATAAGGTATTGCCTTTCCTCATAGTTTAACCCCGCATTTACTAAGTGACTTGCAAAACTATGTCTCCATTTATGAAGAGTTGCATTCTTTGTGATCATTGCCTTTTCTGCGATTGACTTGCATTTGGACAACAATGTTCTTTCTTTAACTTTTCTTCCTTTGATTTTGAAGACTGGTCCCGTGGTTCCTTTATTTGATAGCTTCGATATTATCTCATAAGCACTTTCAGTCATCGGAATATCACGTTCGGATGTTGCTGTTTTGGTTTTGTATTTTTCATTACTTCTTATTTTTATGATCTTGCCGGTTAAATCGATACCTTGTTCCCACTCAAGATTTTCAAGTTCACTTATTCTCATCCCGGTTAATAATAAGATTTTGAAAACATTGGCAAGTTCACTATCCATATTTTGTGAAAAGAAGTTTTTGATTTCATTCTTGTCATAATATTCTTCTTCTCTTTCTATCAGAGTTTTTATTTTATTTCTAACAAGGCTAATATGTGAGAACGGGTTTATTACAATTATATCCTTGTTGAGACAGTATTCGAATAATGATTTTACGGCAAGTAAGTATGAATTAATTGTTTTAGGTGCTGAATTAAATGAAATTAACTTTTGATAAAATGAATCAGCATGCTCTCTTCTAAATTCATTTATGGTCGTTACTTTTTCTGATTTACAGAATGAATAAAACTGATTATAAAATCTTTCATAAGTTTTTGTAGTTCTTTCTCTAATACTGATTTTTGTTTTCATGAAATCATTAATGGATTCTTCAATAGTTACAATCTTTTTATATAATCCAAGTGCCATGAGCTTATTTTCACTTTTCTCTTTTTCAATTCTGTTGATGTATGCATTTGCATCTCTGTGTTTATCAAATCTAATTCGATGACGCTTTCCATATAAATCATACACAGTTATTAAGAACTTACCGTTTTTTAATGTTTTGATTGTTCCCATTTTATTTTACTCCTTTTGTTATTAATTCTGCTAAAACAAGTCTGTTAATCATATATCTATTCCCAAATCTTGTTGATTGAACTTTTTTGTTTTGAATTCTGGCAGAGACAAAATCTTCGCTTAGGTTAAGAATGTCGGCTACTTCTTTGATTGTAAATAAAATCTTGCCCGGATAATCTTTATCAAGAAACTCAAGGCAATATTCATACATCTCTTTAGCAGTCTCACTTTCAACGATAGAAGGAGTAACTTCTTTCCCAAAATCGATCTTATTTCTTTTTTTAACCTTTATCTCTTCCATTATTCTGATACCAATAATTTTGGAGTTAATTAATTAGGAGCCGGGTTAGTCCCGGCTCTGTTTGTTAAGTTCAGTTGTTATTTAATTTTGTTTAATTCAGTGATGAAGTGGTTGATATAGCTTTTTTTCCATTCTTCATTTGCAGTCATTTTGGTAACTAAAAATCTTGGAGCTCTTAGACAGAAGGATATCACCAATCTTTCTTTCTCCTCCATATTAATCCTTGTTAATGAGGCTTTATATTTTTTGGTTATATCTTCGTTGAGTGATTTTATAAATTCTGTAATAGCTTTGTAAATATTTTCACTGAACCTATTGTGGTATTTATCATTTTGGGCGGCAACTCTAACGTTTGCTCTTGTTATTAAATCATTTTGGTGTTTGTAAATATCTTTAAGTTTTTGGGCTACTTCTCTCTGAAGTTTTTCAAGTTTTTTCTTTGCATCACCAGCAACTTTAATCTCCATTTTGATTCTTGATTTTTCAACAGTTGTTAAAGAAACTGTTTTACCATGAGAATCCGGCATTTTTGCCTTATCTAAAAGAGCTTGTTTTGCAGAGATTTCTGATTCTAGACTTGCAATATTATCAGTCAAGGTCTTATGTTTTTCTTCTAAATCCTTCTGCTCTTGAATATTAACCGATGCTGCCGCTTCAATTATATTTCCGGCGACTTGTTTTACTGTAGGATTCTTTTGATTTTCTGAGTCGCTTATAGATGAGTTATTGCTGGTATTATTAGATGTAGAGATTACGTCCTCCTTTGAGTTTAAGGAATTATTAGATTGTGAATTGTTTTGTTCAGCTTGGTTAGCTGTTGCTGGGTTTGTGTTTTTTGAAGCTTTCATGTTGTAACTCCTTGTTTTATTTTTTTTATTTGATCACCGTGATCAAATATCTAATTCAAATATGGAGTTACAGTTAGTAGCGAACCGCTACCAAGCAAGTAGCAATAAAACAACTTTGCTACTTAGGTCCGGTTTACTATTAGGGGCTTTTTTGTTGGGTATGGAGGAGTACTGATTAATCTAAATCATCAAAAAAATTATCGTCAATTGGGCTGATAATTTCTTGCAGCTTTATATTGCGAGTGTAAAAAGTATATTCATATTTATTATACTTAATAAATTCTTCTATGAACTTTATTCTTTCTTCAAAATCATCTTGAAAGTCTTTTAGTGCTTTACCGACAGTTTTTCTGCATGATTCTTCATCAAGTTCATCAATGTTGCCTTTAGGATTTAACTTAAGGATCTTCTTCTGATATTTTATTGCGCCTTTTCTGAGTTTTACTACATCTATACTGGAGTTAAATCTTATTTGATGCTGAATTATGATATCTAAATAAATCATAAATGTTTTATTTGATCTTATCAATTCGTCATCATTAAATATCATTACCCATTCGCCGTTTTCAAATATCATTGATAATGTATTCTTGGGCGCTTCTGCTTTTACTCTATGTTTATTTTGCTGGGATTCTAACAATTCCAAAAACTTAATCCAGAAAAACTGATTGGTTAATAAATCTTCCGTAGTTATTTCATCTATCTGTTTTATTGCTTCATATATTTCATTAAGTGTTTCTGTTTCTTCAAAAAATATTTTGAAACTATTACTGTTTATCACTTCATAAATAAATGACATTTTACCGCTTAATATTCTTTCCTCTCTTAATAATGCAATAAACAGCTTCGTAATTACTTCTTGAATTTTACTTGAATTTGGTATAGGTATGCTATTACAATAAATACCAAGTGAATTATCCAAATCTAATTCCTCTCCTAAAAACAATATCTTACTGCCGTCTAGCAAAGGTATTAATCTTTTTCTTAGGTCATTAAATTTATTAGGACTTAATTGATGAATAAAATTTAGTGCAATATTATTATTGCTCTTTTCAAGAAACGGAATTCCTCTCCTCAAATCATAGTATTCGTCTTTACCATTAAATATATAATCCTTTGATTTTACTGCTATAAAATTATCTTCACCATAAATAAAAGCGCGAGAGTCCTTCCCAATTATTAAACTTTCTAATTTCCCGACATACCCTTTTTCTAAATGATTAAAGAAGGGCTTATGTGTATACTCGTAAGCTTCCATAGGATCTTTCGGTTCTTTTGGAAGCTTGTTTATTTTATCTCTTATTTCATAATACCTTTTTGCTTCAATTACTTCATATTGGTTAATAGTCTTTATCTTAGAATCTTTCCCTTTGTAGACGATTTTACTCATTTTTAATTTCTTATCATCAATAATATCCTTTGCATAATCATAAAATCCTATAAACTCTTCCTTCTTAAAAACTTCGTTGATTGACTGGGTGAATGATTCTTTTATTAATCTATCAATTTTATTTGCCTTACTATACTTTTCATTTACTTTATCCGATTCGGGGAATAAGTAAACTAATTGTTTGGCTTTCTGTTGATTGTGGGTATAAAATAATTCAAATCGTAGTGTGAACTTTCTTAAGATTGTCTCAATTTTTTCGTTCTTCATTTTCGAGTTATTTACAAAGATTATTTTTTCTATTTCATTAAAAGTCTCATCTTCTAATTCCAATAACAGATTAGCTAAATCAAGCGCTGTTTTTGTAATTCTTAGCTCAAGATATTCGTCTTTTATTGTTTTATCGTTTTCTGAAAATTCGACTATAAAATTCATTAGAAATAAGTATTTTTTATATTATTGAAAATATAATTAAATCTATGAAAAAACTTATATTACATTTTGACCAGCCTAAATCGACTATAATCCTTTTTGATAAGAATTCTGCTATCTATTCTAAATTTGAAATTGATAATGACTTACTTTTCATAGAACCAAGCAATTTTCCTAAACGATTAATTGAAATTGCCTTCAACAATCATAAGGCTGAAAAATTAGAAAGACTTATTCTTGTTTTTGACGGTGAGTTAGATAAAGTCAATGGAGTTATACTTTTTAACGAAGCATTAAATTATATCTCCTATAAAGAGACTTATAATTTTTACGATCTTAAATCAAAATTTTCTCCCTATTTAGAAGATACAAATAACATAAAACTATTATCTCATCTTGATTTCTATTCTTCATTAGTTGATGAGAAAAATGCTCAATACCTATCATTACTAATTTATTTAGGAAACTCAATTTCTGTTGAATTAGCATATGATAAGGTTATTAGGACTAGTCTAAATGCTGATATAAAACTAATCCCGATTGGTAATAAATTTTACAAAGCTTCAAAATTATTATCCAACAATTATTTGATAAAAAATTCTGATGATGACATTACTGTTTCCTACACAAATAATATGGTAGAAGTTATTTTGTTTTTTATGTCAGTTGTGCAAGAAAGAAATCTTACAGTAAACTCAATCCAAATTATATCTAATAAATCCGAACTGATCAGAGAAAACATTTTAATTGATAGACTAAAAACTAAATTTTCAATTTATAGCGAAAAAAGTTTGTTATCGAATTTAGATGTAGTTCTTACGAGGAATAATTTTCAATTTATAACAATGCAAGACATGATTAACGACCCGGTCAAAAATCTCCCAATTGTTATAGGATTTTTATTGGCTCCGTTAATTCCATTAGCGAATAACCTAATTCAAAAAATGAAAAAGAAAAATAATATTGATGAAAAGATAGACGACTTGGTTAATAAAATTGTAAAGATTATGATAAAAGCTGTCGATGGTGAACCAATAGGGGAATTTACTTCAATATCTGAATTGGAAGAATATATAAGAGAATATTCTGATATTCTTGACCCGCTAAGTAAAGTAGAAATCATTGATTCAAACAAGAGGGTTATTTCATATACTCTAGATGAGTTAAAAAATATTTCTAATTTTTCTTCAGTTGAAATGAAAATTAAATCTTCTTTCCACCCTTTAATTGGTGAAGTAATTAATAGGAAACTTCTTACCTAGAAAAGAATGTCTTAACCTATCGATTTTGAATAGAAGTTATAACTATGTAGTGAATTATCCTTAAGAATTATCATAATTTTGTTTAATATTTCAGAAAACTTTCATCACTTTTTTAATTATCACACAAAAAGTTGATCACTTTTTCGATTATCCAACAGAATTTTCATCACTTTTTGCATTATCTAACAAAAAATTAGTCACTTTTTGCGATATCACACTCGAATTTACATCAAACTTGAATGTAATATCTCGTTTTTAGCTTATTATCACATTTTTTGCAAAATGACTTGAATTTAACGATAAACTCGACTTTATTATTCTATTTAATCTTCTTAGGATTATTTAGAGCAAAAATACATTTATTCAATAACCCTTCGTTTGCATTATCTATAAATTCTTTATCAATTGCAGTAATTATATATTTTTCATTAAAACTAATTTTAATAAGACAGCTATCCTTTTCATTAAAGCATTTTACAACAAAATAATCTTTAGCTGTTTTTTCTAATTTTGTTCTAATTCCAATATTCTTAAGCATTTGCTCGACAGTTTTTATGAGAAGTGTTTTCCTAATATCTGATTTACCTTTTTGCTCATCATTTGATTTAATGATTTTTGATTGTTTAATAGAACTGTGAACTTGATAGTATTCTGATTCAGAATACTGATAAAACTCATTGTGAGTAGAAATTTCGTTTTTGGAAATCTTTGGCGGATTAATCAGAATTAATCTTGCAGATGAACGGGTAATAGAAGTATAAGCCCATCTATAAAAGAATTCATTAATGTAGGATTGAAAGTCATTAAAATCTACTATTACATCTTTCCATTCCCCTCCTTGGGCTTTATGACATGTAATTGCATAACCGAATTTAACTTGCAATGCATTGAGATAAGGACTTTCTGCCAGCTTTTCAAAATATTCAATTTTATCATCTTGAGAAGAATACGATCTTGGGCGATTTATTTTTTCTAACCTTTCTGTCAGTATTCTTAAAGCTTTTTGTTCCTTGAAACTAATGCTGCTGTTATCATTAAACAAACTGTTTAATAATAATTTTACATTCAATTTCTTAGAACTATCATCGTGACTTATTACTGCATCAATAAATTCAAATTTATATTCGATTCCTTCAATAGTTACCTCTCTAGTTTCAATAGAGCTGCTTATTATCTGTTCTACATAAACGAAATCACCGTTGAACAGTTTGTACTTATAATTATTACTAATTACCAGCAGTCTATCTCCAAAAGAGAGCTTTGAGTTATCAAAATTAGGTACTTTCTCTCTATAGCTGAGATTATAGTATAAAGCTCTTCTGTTAGTGAATGTTATTATTACACGGTCATTACTAATCTCAGAAAATATTATATCATCAAAGGAATTAAGCTTAATTATTTCATATGATTCTTGGAAGTCAAGATTATCATAACAATCATGTTCTAATGATTCTCTTAAGCGTATTGAGTTAGAAATAATAGGACTCTCTTTATCTTGACGAATAATATCTTTAAGAGTTGCTTCACTAACATTGAGCTTATAGTTTTCTTTAAGATAATCCTTGGATAATGCAGGAGATAATGGATCATTAACAGGTGGTAGTTGTGCTGGATCACCGACAAAAATAATCTTGTTATTGTTATTCGATTTAATGTTCATAAAAGCAATTATATCTTTTAACAATGAACCGGAACCAAACTGAAGTTGAGAGCCTTCATCAATCTTATCACTGATCATGGACGCTTCATCAATAATCATAACAGTGTCTGCAAATTCATTATCTGATTTTGTAGAGAATAATAATATTTCATCTTCTTTCTCCTCATCATCAAAGTCAGAAAATGAGGGGCTATATATTGTGGAATGAATAGTTTTTGCAGATAATTTAGTTTTATCGGATAATATTCGGGCAGCTCTTCCGGTAGGAGCTGTTAAAAGAAAAGGGACTTCTATTGCAGCAAGAAAATCACATAAATGTTTAATAAGTGTTGTCTTACCGGTTCCGGCATAACCTTTAAGGATGAATACTTGTGATGAAGAATCAGATAAAAAATCTTTGATATTATCAAATGCAGCTAGCTGTTCGGTATAAAGCATTTAATTTCTCTTCTTAAAAGTCTCAATCATTTCATCTATATATTCAATCAAGTCTGTCGGACCAACAATCTCAATCATGTCATACCAACTTATGCACCATGAGGCAAGTTTATTTGTTATCGGCTGATTAGTTTTGAGTATTATATATTCATCGGTTTTTTCAATCTCGAAATCATCAAACCAAACTTTATCGTAAATCTCTTCTACTACTTCTTTATTGAATTTTAGAATTATCTCATATTTCTTTTCTTTTTTCTCTATGGGTATAAGCCTAAATTTTTTATCAATCAGCTTAATAGATTTTATTCTGCTTATAAAAAATCTCTTTACTTTATCTTCCCCCTCTTTTACAGCATTTAATATCCAATTGTGTTCTTCTGCAAATAGTCTAACAGGCTTTAATAAATATTCATCCTCTTTATTATCGGATAATCTGGTGTACTTAATTCTTATATATTTCCCCTCTTCAACTGATTTTGCAATAAGAACCAAGAATTGAAAATAATTCTTCTGCCTTGTTTTTGATATTGCTCTGACTTGTTTAAGAAACACATCCGAGTTGAGCTTTAATGGAAGATAATCAGCAGTGAGTTTGTTTAGAGTACTCTTATTAATCTCCTCTTCAATTACAATTTTACCTTTTCTGGAATAGATCATTATTCCTTGAGAGCGAAGATATTTTAAGTCCCTTTCGATTGTAATAAGAGCTACTTTGTTCTCTTCGGCAAAGTCAATCTTATCAACAGATTCACCGTTCATAACTCTCGCGAGAAGTTCTGTTTGTCTTTTAATATCTGCAATAAAGTCTTTCATTATTATCAACCAATGATATAAATGTTTATAGAAATATAGCAATTATTCATTATGGAATTTATAATCTTTGCTCTCATATTTTATTTTTTCAGAGACCAGTTAAGGTGCTGCGGAAATATCTTTGTTTGGTTATTGATCATTCTGATTATTGCGATTATTTAAGAGAAGCCTAAGCGGGATTCTCCCTCTTTGCTTTCCTTGTAAAACCCTTCATAAAGAAGATCAAAATATTGATCGGCAATTTCAGTATTTACATTGTTACTGTAAAATCTCTCGCTTCTCAGCTGATCAATAAAATTAACAATAAATGCACCGCTTACTTTTTTATCTTCCATTTTTTGAAGTAGAGTATCTGAAATACTTTCTATAATCTCTTTAACATCGGTTTCACGTTTAATCAAGTCCATATAGTTCTCAGCTTTTATGCCTTCAATATCCATTATAACATCAAATCTGCCGGGACGAGATGCTGCAAGATCAACCGTCTTTTTATCATTTGTAGTTGCAAGGATATGTACCTTTTCAAACTTTGATGAATCAATTAACTGCAGAAATTCAAAGAGTCTGTCAATTGCACGATGATTTTCTTCTCTATTTTTTAAGAAAATATCTACATCATCAATTACCAATAAAGCCTTATCAAATGCTTTTAGAAAATCAAAGACCATCCCAAAATCTGTCTTAAATCCTTGCACCTTAATAATTATCATCTCTCCGTATAAATGATGCATCACATTTTCTATCAGCTGGGACTTACCGGTTCCGGGGGCGCCGCTTAAAAGTATTCTAATAGCTTTATCAGAAGCTAAAACTCTTTTCTTGAATTTTTCTATCTGATATAATTTTTCTTTTGGAAGATATACCGATTCATTATTTAACCGGTCCCTTTTTATTTCTTTAATGTCATCAAGAACATTGGGTGAAAATGAATAATCATAACTAAAGCATTTTTTATGAATACCGCTTTTTCGATAGCTTTCCTCTTGGAGAAATCTGTAAATCTCATATTCGTCATAATCTTGCGGGTAATTATAATTCTCATCATGTTTAGATTCAATGCTTACCATTGTTACTTCTTTGGGAGGTCTCTTATTCTCGGATTCGAATCTTTCAATCTGAAAAGTTATATAATAAGTTGTTCCCCGTCTAATAAGGATAACTAAAGTATTGGATCTGTAATGTTTGTTCAATCCTGAATGCGGACAACTGAAGAACTCGGCAATTTCCACAATTTCTCTTTTAGAGCTTGGTATTGATAATAAGTGAGCTACTTTATAATTGTTTTCATTTTCATAGAACTCTTGATTATACAAATCATATTCAGCTTCTGATTTAAGATATAAATCATACAAGTAACTTAGAATTATAATTGATTCATTTGATGATATCTCAAAACTTGATCTCCCTCTCGCCATTTATTTCTCCTAATTTTTAAGACAAATAAACCAAAGAGGAGAGAAGTATTTATATCATTTAATGATATTTTTTAAAGAAGGCATCTATTGACTGGAAGGACTCTTTTACAACTACTTCTATAATATGAAGGTCATCGTTATTATCAATGAGAACATCTGCAATAGGAAACTCAAATCCTCCTTTAGGTATATATCCTTTTGTGTTCCATTTATGATGATATATTTCAACATCCGGATTACCGGAAAAAAGAATTACTGTATGCTTTGAGATAAGTTCATGAAGCCTAGGATGCTCTTGATAAGTTTTGCCCCTATCTTTTGAGATAAGGGCTGTGTCGTCTATGTCTAGAAGGATTTTCATAAAATTTGTGATTCAACAAAAAGATTTATTTCTTCATCGCTTATTTTAGTCTGAGGAATAACTGCAATAACAGGTGATGTCTTTAAATTGCCTTTGAAAATGTCAATCCTATTGACTGTTTCTTTTTTTTCATAAATATCTTCAAATATTTCGTTAAAGAAATCATTGATAAAGCTCTCACCCCATTCTTTATATAAAATAAAAATGAACTTAGGTTTTTCTTTCATAAGACTTTTTATTTTACTAATTCGTTTGTTTTTATAACGAAGAAAAATTTCATATTTTTCTGTAAAATTTTCATCAAAACTCAAAAACTGTTGATAGTACGGTAGTGCATTTATGAAAGTTTGGGGATCATCATTCTTTAATGGTAACGGGAAGATATTAGTTCTAAAAATATCTCCATGCTTGGGATAATAAAAATATTCCTTTTCATCTAGATAAATCATTATATGGTGTTTATCATATTTTAGTGCGCTTAACAATTTTTTTTCTTTATCTAGGAAATTGCTTTTACCAGAATATTCTTGGTTGAAATCATTTATAAAATTCATTATTTGAATAAAATCTTTTGTTAAAAAAATATTAACTAGTTCAGAATTATTGTTTTCAAAATCCTCTGCACTCCCACTCTCTAATCCTACTATCCAATACTTCCCATTAATATTGCCGGAGCCGGTAAAGTTTTCATATAATTCAGAGAATTTTATTTTGTCGTTTTCCATACTACTACCTTTTATTGTGTGTTATAATTTATTTGAACAATCATATCATTTAATAGATATGCAGCAAAGTTTGACTGTGGCAATAAAATAAGCTTTGGATGATTTTTATTTTCGGAAGAATATAAGTATAACAAATTATTTTGAAATTCCATTTCATAGTTTGTGTCAAATAGCTTGTTCATAAAATTAGAAATAAATGAATCAGCTCGAGTATTCATCATGAAAAAGACAATTTCCACTTTATTTGTTATCTCAGGATAGAATTCAGAATTTTTAATAGCATTGACTCTTTCTAATTGTAACTGCTTATAAAAATCATCTTTGTTTTCGATATTATAGCCATCGAAATCAATATACTTCTTATAACGGTCATTCCTCATATACTCTCTATAAATTGCATTGTGATCTATTGGAAAAACGAGAGGAGAAACATTTGACCTATAAAGAGTTGTATAGACAAATTTGTTTTCTATTAAATTATTATTTAGTTCTTCTAATGAATTAAATACTTTCTTAGAGTTCTTATGGAAAACACTTGAGGCATCATATTCTTCGTTGAAATTAGAAAGTATATGAAATACATCATCTTCATTTCTAGCTTCAAAAGCTGAGTATAAAGGATCTATATAGCCTTCATTTCCCCAGTTTACTTCACTTCCACTTTCCCATCCTAAGAGCCAGTATTTTTTAATCATTTTACTTGGATCAATAAAGTTTTTGTACAATTTTGCGAAGCTTATTTTTTCTTGTTTCATTCAATCACCTTTTTTGATTTTTCAGCAACTTAGTAAAATCAAAAAGTGATTTTATATCATTGAATGATATTATGGAAATAACCAACCACTCCCTTAAAAAGATGCATTCTTACTTTTATTTTCATTATTGTGTCTCATTGAGATCATTCAAATGTTTATTTATAACAGAAATTGCTTTGTCAAATAACTTAATTACTTCTGAAAAATTGGTTTTACTTACATTAAAGGTAATTGCATAATTACTTGTTCTTACATGTTTATTATTATTGATTATATCCATCTTTAGTTTTTCTATTTCCTCCGAATCCTTTGTCCACTCTTTGTAAAAGTAAAATTGAAACGTTCCTTCGGGAAAACAAATTGCAACCGTTGTTTTTTTATTTAATTCGTTAAGTTGTTTTCTTATTGAAAATCCTTCAACGCCCCAATTGATGAAAAAGTCTAATTCCTTTGCTTTTTCAAATACATGCTTATAAAATACATTTGCATTATTATTGCACTTAGACAGGAATTCTTCCTTATTTGTTAATCCTTTCTTCTTTTCATGACTTTTTTGTTCTTTCGCCTTTTCCGTCAAACCAATCACTTTTGGAATTAAGGCTCTATTTTTAGAATTCTTATCAACTTGGTATTGCTTTAATTCCACAGCAATAACTGTAACATTTTTCATTTCTTCATTGAGAAACTCCACCATTCTTTTTAGCTCTCGATGTATAGTATCTGCAATAAAAATCAATCTAATTTTATGCTGAGATAAATTCTCCGATACCTTCTGCCAGAATTCTTCAATTTCTTCTTCACTCTGGATTCCAAAGTTTTCTAATAATTTTTCTTCAATTGAAGAACCACTTTCTTGTGCAGTCTTAATTGCTGCTCTTGAGAGACTTTCAAGATTCCAATATTGAATTCCATTAGCGGCATAATCAAGCATTTGGGCAACTACTTCACGTCTTGCTCTTGTATCAGTAGCCCGTTTGCATTCAACAAAAGTTGGAATTCCATCTTGATCTATAAAAAGATGATCTAAACTCCATCTACTTTTTTCATCTTCTTTACTCGGTACTGAGATTTCACGACCAACAAATAACCAATTGCGGGGATTCTCTTCATCTATTTGATCCCCCGGTATTAGATTGGGATAATTAGCAAGTAATTCTTGCATATCAACTTCTGTCAGAAAATCTGTTTCTTCTAGTTCATGGATATTATTTGTTATTGAATCCAAGTAATAAATTTTTGATTTAGTCATAATATGTTCTATTGTTATTTTTTAGTTGAGTTACCCGATAGAATAATTTTAATTAGCCTCTTCATATAATCAGGTAGCTATATAAAAGTATTTTTATATCTTGTAAATGAATAATTCTTCAAAAAAACTAAAGTTAATATTGATTTAATCACTTATCCGACTTCTTAATATTATGTTCAGCACAAAGAACTTGGGCGTTTGACAATATAGTTTTTCCTCCCTTAGCATAAGGTTTAATATGATCGGCATGAAAATTATTAAATGTAAGTTTTCTATTACAAATACTGCACCTTTTATTAGAATTATTCCATAGCAATCTTCGCTGTTCACTGTTAAAATTTCTAAAGGGGTCCTTTGTTTCTAATGTAAAATCAAAAACTTCCATTAATATTTTTTCTCTATTTCTTCTTTGATTAATTGAATCAGTTGATGATTGTACCGTCATTAAATAATTTATATATATTAGGGTATCTTTTGATTTGTCAATTTGGTAACTATCCCGTTGTCTTTTTACAATATCACATTGATTACCAAATTCAATTAAGTAAGCATTGAGTAGCCTATTAGTATTATAATTTGCTAAGACCTTCTTTTTCTTGTATCGCCAACGCCAAACTAAAAGAAATAACGTGTAAAAATCAGCAAGTCCATTAAATCTTGTTGAAACTATATCCGGGAATACCTTTTTGATTAATTTCAATGTTTCATTGAATTCTTTAATAGACTTATTGAGTTGACTACCTGTTAATACTCCAGATTCCATAGATCTATCAATAGCATTTTTCTTATCAATAGGCCCTTCATTCTGAATAGATAAAACTAACTCGCTAATAAATTCAACATGTTTTTGACGTTGAATCATTGAAGAACTGATTATTCGGTTGTTTTGCAAATACTCTAATATTGATTTTTGATTCGCTAAACTATTTATTCTTTTTAGAAAAGGTGATTGCAAATATTTAGCAGTTCTTATTTCTTGTCTTGTAAGACTGCTACCAGTCGAGTTGATTCGAACAAAAATATCTGAGATATCACCGAGATTGCCTTTGACTGTAATTGTATTTATCGGATACTGAGATATTTTTCTTTTTTCTTGTTCATCTAGTTCTTCCCAAAGCCTATTTTTTTCATGAGCTCTATCTTCGTTATCAATATAAACTGCTTTGAAAGGGAATTTGTTTTTTTTATAACCTTTAAGTCCTAAAAACATAAAGATTGATTCCAATCTCTGCTTACCGTCAATAACATCGTAAGTTGTTTTATTATTTTCATATCGTTCATATAAAAATATTGTTGGTATCGGAATATTTTCATAAATGGATTTAATTAAGTTTTTTCTTTGAGGTGTTTTCCAAACCGAATCTCGTTGAAATACTGGATTTAGATTAATTCTATTATTCTCATAGTACATTTGAAATTCTGAAATAGTTTTCTTGTCACTATCAAATTGGATTGTATCAGCAATTTTAGTTATTTCATTACTATGATGATCACGCTCAATTTTAACCATGATATAATGCTCCACAATAAGTTTTTAGTGATTAAAAATATTTTTTTTTATCCCTTTCCCATACCATCAACAAATTTTTCCACAAAATCTTTTATTCTGGTTATTATTCTTTCTGCTATTGTTTTTCTTTCTCTGATTTTTGGCTTTACTTCGAGGATTTTTATTATGTCATCTCTTAATGGTTCTTTTTCCGTAAAGAGATAATCACTTACTACTGTATGTAACTTTTGAGGGAGAATATTTTCTTCTTTGCAAATTTCATTAAAAGCTTTCTGCTGTTCTTCATTCCAATACTTTTCAAATTCTTCTTCGATCAAATCAGAGTTTTCAATCTGAGGTAGATTTTCTTCAATAAATTTTAATATCAATTCTCGTTTACTTCTTAACTGTGCTTCGCTGTTCAATAAATCTGCAATTGCTTTAGTTTGCTTTTCCTTGTCACCCTTCTTTGAATTCTTCAATTTAGCCAAGAGCATTAAAATATAGGCGACATTAATTATATCTCTATGAAGCAGTTCAAGTTCAAAATCAACATCTTCCAATATTGATACTTTTTCTTTTTGATTATCTGTCTTAACTTTATCATATAAATCGAGGTATTTACTTTTATAATCATTAAAAGTCTGCTCTGTCATTGCAAGGTCATCAAAATTGAAATCTGCAAAAGTTACTAAAGTGTTTTGCAGACGCATTAACTCTCTGAATGCTTTTACAAATTTTAATTCCTCTACTTCTGATTCCAATAAATCAACACTTTTTACAGTGGGAGCTATTTTTAATAACTCGGCAAATGCAAGATTAAACTTGTTTACAAATTCCTCATAAGGTGGAATAAAAATAACTTCTTTCGCATCCTTGTTTGAAAATAACGCAATTGCATCATCGGTAGCTTTTTTAAGATTTCTGAAACAGACAATATTTCCTTGCGATTTCTGTTCGTTCAAAATTCTATTGGTTCTTGAATACGCTTGAACCAATCCGTGATATTTAAGATTTTTATCTACATAAAGAGTATTAAGAGGAAGGCTGTCAAATCCGGTTAAGAACATATTTACAACTAACAAAATATCAATCTCTCTATTCTTTACTTTCTTTGATATATCATTGTAGTAATTATAAAATGAAAGACTATCCTTAGTCGTGAATTTTGTATTAAACATTTCATTATAATCACCAATAAATTCTTCAAGCTTATCTCTGCTGTGGAGATTTACACCATAAGCAGTTTTTGGTTCTGCAGCCATTAGATATTCTTCTTCTATAAATCCATCGGCATCTTTGTCATCTTCATTTGCAGTATAGCTAAAAATGGTGGCTATCTTAAAATTATGCTTCCCTTCTACTTTTTTCTTTTTGAATAACTCATAATACTTAATAAGCGTTTCAATACTGCTTACGCAGAACATTCCGTTAAATTCTTGACTGTGGGTTTTTCTTTTGTGATTATAAATAATGTAGTCGACAATCTTTTCTAGTCTTTCCGGGGATTCTAACAATTCTTTTTTATCGATGTCTTCAACTTCGATATCAATATTGTTTTTACTTCCTTCTTTCTCTTTGTATCTGCCGATATACTCAACTGAAAACTTAAGTACATTCTCATCTTTAATTGCATCTGTTATTACATATTTATGAAGACATTCATCAAACAACTCTTTTGTTGTGCGTTTTCCATGTTCATTCTTAACGGCATTTTCACTAAAGATAGGAGTACCGGTAAATCCGAACATTTGAGCATTTTCAAAATATTTCTTTATTCTTTTATGGGTTTCGCCAAATTGACTTCTGTGGCATTCATCAAACATAAAGACAATATTTTTATCTTTATGATTATCCATCTTTAACTGAAAATGGTTTTTACTTATAGCGCCATTTAGTTTTTGAATTGTTGTTACAATAAGTTTTGTATCATCAGAAAATTGTTTTACTAAGGATTTTGTATTATCCGTTGCATCTACACTTCCCCTTGAAAAACTGTTAAACTCTCTGATAGTTTGATAATCTAAATCCCTTCTATCTACAACAAACACTACTTTATAAACATTTGGCAATCTTACTAATACTTGGCTTGCTTTGAAAGAAGTTAATGTTTTACCCGAACCGGTTGTATGCCAGATATAACCGTTTTTATTGCTGTTCTTTACTCTTTCAATTATAGCTTCGGTAGCATAATACTGATATGGTCTTAGTACCATAAGTATTTTTTGAGTTTCATTTAGAACTATATATTTGGTTATCATTTTTGAAATATGACATGGTTCTAAAAACTCAGTTGTAAAATCTGAAAGCTGAGAAATAATTCTATTGTTTTTATCTGCCCAGAAGAATGTTTGTTTGAATGATTGACGTTTGTTATTAGCGTAATACTTAGAATTCATTCCGTTGCTGATTACAAATATTTGAATGAACTGGAACAATCCGTTTGATGCCCAGAATGAATGTCTATGGTAACGGTTTACTTGATTGAATGCTTCTTTTAATTCCAGTCCACGTCTTTTGAGTTCTATTTGAACAAGTGGAAATCCGTTAATAAGAATTGTTACATCATAACGGTTTTTGTATGATCCTTCCATAGTTACTTGGTGGGTAACTTGATATTGGTTCTGGCACCAATGTTCTTGCTGAATAAATTCTATGTAAACACTTTCACCCGATTCTTTTGTGAGCTGCATTTTGTCTCTCAATATCTTTGCACGTTCAAATACGTTCCCTTTGTTTAGGTGATTTAGAACTTGTGTAAACTCTTTTCCTGTTAGGGTTGTGTTGTTATGTATCTCTAATTGCTTTTTGAGATTGGCAAGAAGGGCTGTTTCATCTTTTATTTCAACATACCTATAACCCAATGTTTGTAATTGAATTATAAGATTGTCTTCTAATATTTGTTCGCTCTGTGTTGTCATATATTATACAAACATTTTTTGAAGAAGTCCTTTTTTGAATGCTTTTGTTTTTTCTAATTGTACTTCAACTGCTTCTATCTTTTTATCTATTGATGAAAGAAAGTCTGCTATTTTTTGTTGTTCATTCCTTAGAGGTATTTTTAATGAAAACTGTGTTAATTCTTCTTTTGTAATAGTCTTTATTGTCCCACCCGGTGCTTTAATTTTTTCTCTTTCAAATAACAAGAAAACGGAATACATAAAAAACTCTTTTACAAGCGGGATAAAAAAATCTGTAAATAATAATAATGTTCTATCGATATAGGCATCATATTGGGTTATTGCAATTCTTCCTATGGATCCTTGAATTGTTAAAACAATAGAGCCCTTTTCTGCAAAAACGCTGTTAGGCTGTGCTTTCTGACTAATTCTTTGTTTAGTAACTTTTTTTAACTTCATATTATTATCAACATCAAATACTTGAACAAAAGGCAAACCATCTTCACTATACCATTCTGGCATTCCATAAGGTTGTGGAAAACTTCCTCTCCTAAATTTAGAAACCTCACCCAACCTCTTCTCTTCCCAATCCGGAAAATCATTTCCATCATCATCCTTAAAGCGGATTTGCTGCGAAAAGATTTTCTGCATTATTCCTTTTTTATATTTCTCAAGGAGTTCTTTCTTTTTTGTAAGCTGCTGTATTCTTTCATCAACAGATGTTAGGAATGAGGCTATTTTTTGTTGCTCGGGGAGAGAAGGAAAATAATGAGATATTTTTCCAATCTCCTTTAGAGATAAAAATGGTTGAGCTCCACCACTTGTAATTCTATTGAATAATTTATGTGTATTAAATCTTTGAATATGCACTAAAAAATGAGAATCACTTTTTGTTTTGTCGAGTTTAATTAAGGCAACATTCTTTAAGCTAAATTCATAATTAACTTTATTTAATGCAGTGGTTGCTGTTCCCGCTCCAATATTAACCATTAAAATATCATTAAACTCTGGATTACATCTACTAAATATTTTTTTATGGGTTTCAATATCAAGATAATAACAATTATCATAATCAATAAAACCATCTTTTATATGGATCGCTGTTAAATATGGAATTCCAGTTTCTGTTACTTTAGGTGTGTCGTGTGTTCCATCAGTTATCTTTGTCGATAATTCTCTAATTTTTATTTTAACCCATTCTCCTTCAAACTCTGGAAATCTCAATTCCGGTATATTCTTTTTCTTTTCTGTCATAAGTTAAAACGGTGTTGGAATATTTAGCTGTTTACAAAAGTCTGCAATAACTTTATCGTTATCGGTTATTTCTTTCTCTAACTCTTTTAATTCATTTGCAACTGCTGTAATATCAATCGGTTCTTCTTCTTCAAAAGTATCTACATATCTTGGTATGTTAAGGTTATAATCGTTTTCTTTTATTTCATCAAGCTTAGCTACATAACTAAATTTATCAATGTTCTTTCTTTCGCTGTATGCGGTAATAATTCTGTCAACATCTTCATTTCTAAGGACATTTTGGTTTTTTACTTTTTCAAAGTGCTGACTCGCATCAATAAATAAAATATCATTTGGGTTTTCTCTGCATTTCTTAAATACCATTATGCATGTCGGTATAGAAGTACCGTAAAATATATTAGCCGGTAAACCAATTACGGCATCTAAGTAATTTCTATCTTCAATTAGATAACGTCTTATATGTCCTTCAGCAGCGCCTCTAAAAAGAACACCATGTGGAGCAACAACAGCCATAACTCCGTTTTCATCTAAATGATGAATCATATGCTGTATAAAAGCATAATCAGCTTTTGAGCTTGGGGCAAGTTTTCCATATTGACTAAACCGGTCATCATTCATAAACAATGGGCTTGCACTCCACTTAGCAGAGAAAGGAGGATTAGCAACAATAGCTTCAAATCTCAAATGAAGATGCTGAGGATGTTCAAGTGTATCTTCTTGTTTTATATCAAATCTTGTAAAATGCACACCATGAAGAATCATATTCATTCTTGCAAGGTTGTAAGTAGTTCGGTTAAGCTCCTGTCCGTAAAAATCCGAAACTCCATTCTCAACTTCTTTTTCAACACGAAGAAGCAAAGAACCCGATCCGCATGTTGCGTCATAAACAGATTTCAGTTTCTTCTTACCAAGAGAAACTATCTTTGCTAAAATTTTAGAAACTTGTTGAGGCGTATAAAACTCACCGGCTTTTTTACCGGCACCGCTTGCAAACTGTGCTATTAAATATTCGTAAGCATCACCTAATACATCAGAGTTACTTTCATGCAGCTTGAAATCAATTTTATCCAAATGTCCAAGAACTTTTGAGATAAGTTCATTCTTTGCAGATTCGGTTCTACCTAACTTTGTTGAAGTAAGATCAAGGTCTTCAAATAGTTTATTGAAATCATCCTCGCTCTTTGTCCCCATTGTACTTTGTTCTATATGGTTAAGTATTTGGGTAAGATCATTAAGGATGAAATTTCTACCGTCATCTTTAACTCCGCCGGAGTTCCCACGTTTGGCTATTTCGCTAAACAATTCAGAGGGTTTAAGAAAATAACCAAGATACTCAAGAGCTTCTTCCTTAACAGCTTCAAGAATTTCTTCTCCTTCTTTAGTATCTTCTTTAACATCTTCATATCTAATTCCATCTTCGGCAAGAATTTCATTAGCATAAATGTGCATTCTTTCAGAGAGGTATTTATAGAAAATGAATCCTAAAATGTAATCACGGAATTCATCAGCATCCATCTTACCGCGCAGAGTATTGGCGATATTCCAAAGCTGCTGTTCAAGTTGTTTCTTTTGGTCTTCTGACATAGGGTTAAAAATTATCTGTAATTAGTTTGAAAAATTGTTTGCAAGATAAAAAAAGCATCTATTGCGAGAAAGATGTTTATAATATTTATTGCATCTTGAAATAGTCAATATCTTCTATTCTGTTTTTAATCATACTTAAAGCATTCCATGGATGACTTCTATCTGTATTTATAAATGAATTTACTAATTCTATAATTCTTAGAGCATCTCTTTTTTCATTCAAATCTTTTGATTCATCTTTAGAAATAATTTCGAAATAACTTAGATCTATTTTGTGATTATAATCTTTTTGAGACAACCAATAGATATATGCAATTAAAGCAAGACCATAATTGTGGTCAAATAGTTTTTCTTTGATTTTCAATTCATCTAAATAGTCAAGTATTATTCCTGGTCCAATTTTATAGTTAGTGTAGTTATAATAGTGTTCTTTATTAACTATTTTTAATATGAAAAGAAAACCAAATGGAATACCAAGAAGATAATGATTTGGTGGAATCATCCTTATTGCCACAGTTAGCTTTGTAAATACTTGAATTTGATCGCGTAAAGTAAAATTAAATGTTTCAAAGAAAAGATTAAATGAATATGCTATTTGCTCCCAATCATATTTTAATTCTGGATGCGTTCTCTTATCAAAGTAATCTGAATAATTAAATTTATTAAACAATGCATTTACAAATAATTCAATAGGTGGTGGTGGTAATTCATAGCTTAAATCAATAAATCTACTTAAGTAACCAGATGCATTTAATTGAGTACCATATATTGTAGCTACAGAATTTTCGAGTTGTTTCCTATCAACAGATAAAACAAATATAATTCCCGGAATATTAAAGAAGTGTTTCAGCTTTTCTAAAACCTCAATTGCAAAATTCGGACGACATCTATCCAGTTCATCAATAAAAATGATTAAAGGTTTATTTGAAAACTTTTCTTCCTTTTTTAGTTCATCAATAAATTCTTCCAACTTATTCCGAAATTCGCTTAAGTTTTTTTTAGATTCAGCATATTTCTTGAGTTCTTCTTCAGCTATTTTTTCAGAAAGACTAGCAATAGCCTCTTCAGTAATATTATTAATATCTAGCAAACCATGAGTAGCAGCTTTTAATATAGCAGGGATAGTATTTTTAGCAAGCCTTATTCCGATTGTCTTAGCTTTTTCAAGTATCTTGGGATTTATAGTTCTTAAACCATGAAGACTAATTAATTTATTACTCCCTTCTTCTAATTCGCTTATTAAAGTTACTAGAGCATCATCAGAAAAATCATTTTCCCAAGCATTGTAACAAATTGTTGGATAGCATTTATTACTTAAAGATTTTTCCCACATCCTTATAAAAGTAGTCTTTCCGCTTCCCCAAGGCGAATCTATACTAAGTACAAATGGCTCGTCAATGGAATCTAAAAGATTAGTTAACTTATCTGCAATAACTTTTCGTTTAAGAACATCATTTTCAAAAGGATCTTTATCGGGGATTTCAATTTCTTTTATTTTTAGTTTCATTTTTTTTGGTGTTTATTTGTGATAAGATTTAATATTGTAAAATAATTATACCTTTTGATTATAATACTGCCATTGAATATCAGAATATATGTTAGAAGCAGTATTACAATGATAAACTGCATATTTCCATGGATCATTTCTATCTAAATCAAATAACAAATATTTTATCTCCTTCTCAACCCGAGCTTTATAATGATCATCAACTCCGCTTTCAAATTCCAATATAATTTTATTACTGTTTTCTGGAGCTATTTTAGCAAGAATATATTTACTTAAGTCCTTTATTAGTATAATTTTTATGTGCTCCTTTTTTCTATCAACTTTTCCTAATATTATTTTCTTTTCCAATTTCATCCTCAATAATTAACTAATGATAAGTTTTAATCTTTCCATAGAGATTTCTGAAATAATATCTTATTCTTTCTGTATTCTTGAAATTATAACCATCCAAATCACTTTCGAAATTTATTCTGTCATTTTCTTCGCCATATTCTGCTGAGGTTAAGAAATTAAAAACAAAATCTTTTTCTTTTTTAGTCAATTTACTGTCTGTATTAATCATGTTTATAAAATGAGTTATTCCAATTTCATCAATTGTTGATAAATCTGTTTTATCTATTCCAAGAAGCTGTGTTAGATTATTTAGGTATTTGACCTCAGTAATCCAAAGAGGAATAGCTCTTGTGATATGTTCCCTAATTCCAAGCAGTTCCTTCATCTCTCTTGAAGCAAAATACTTTGGGTTATTCCCATTCAGATTTGGTTCAGATATTTTAATGCAATACTTTAACTTCTTACTTTTCTTTTTATCCCCAATAGCTACAACTAAATTAGTTCTTGGTTTTGAACTAATTATATGAGCATTATTTTTTAATTCATTTTTAGATAACTGTTTTTGTTCCTTTTCTGAAAGGGAATTCCAATCTATTGTTTTATCAATGACAAAATAAGCGAATATATAGACCCCATATTCATTGTCTGATTGATCATCCCAGTTTTTACCTCCCAAGTAAAATACAAGAAGATCACCTTTTTCAAGTTTTAATAAAGCATTTCTTTTTGGATAAGTAGGTTCTCCATATGTAAATGTCTCAAACTCGGGGTCAAGATGGATTTTCTTTTCTCTTATTGATTCTGGTAAATAAACAGATAGATTTGTATGACCAGTAATTTTTGTGATATCCGCTCCATCATCTCTGTATTTGCATCTTAAATCTTTATACGTTCTTTTTTCGTTTTCTTCTTTTAACTTTTTATCTTTATAATAAATTGGGATATATTCATACATATCATCAGCAAAAATTGGAGATAATGCTCCATAGCCTTGATCTATTCCTACTCTTAATAATAATGCTTTCATTAACAGTTTCTCCTTTTCAAATTTTTAAAAGAAATACTATTTAGTTCATAAGTACACGGATCTCCGTATAAGCCAGCTTTATATGTTTTTTGAATCCAATTAGTAAACTCATTAATAAAATGATCATCAAAATCTTTTCGATATCTCGGTCCTTTCTTTTCTAGCGGGGTTTTAGGATGGCTCATGAATTTCTTGGGTATTTGTACAGCATTTCTACCGAAATAATAAAAATGGTCTGAAATCAATGCGAAGCGATTTGGATTTGATATATCCTTTTTAATATTATCTCCAAGTGAAAATTTGTAGTCTGTTTGTATGGGTCTTTTTTTAGAAAACCTTTCGTTATTGAAGTATTCTCTTAATGTTAGTTTTTTCGTAACCATCATTGCGTATATTATTTTTCCATTGCCGGATGAACTATCACTTACGCCTCCAGTACCTATTACCCAGTCATTTACTTCAGCCATTTCTATCAAATTTCTTATAAATACTCCATTTTTGTTATAACTACCAAATTTACATCGAACTAAAGTACAGCACCCATGGAAAGGGTTTGGAGCATGACCATCATCATGGTGTACAACGTATGAATACATTTTCATATTAGACCTCTTTTATAATAATTCTTTTATGAAAATAAATTTTGTTTTCTATTTATGAGGATCATTTAAATATCTTTTTTCTCTTTGCTTATCATATTATTCACACCATCATCCCCTCATCAATCTTATGAACAGCAGTATCTTTCTTATATATAAGTCTATTCTGATAAGTAATTAATTGTGTTGCATTCTCATCCGATTGAAGTTCAATGAGTGCTTGATTAATTAATTTCTCAGCTTCTTCAAATCTAGCGGTTCTTCTTAAGAGTTCTATTTTAAGGAGAAGTCTTGTTGAATTATCTATAAAATCATCAGTAGTTCTATCTAACAGTTTAAGTGCTTTATTTCTTGAATATTGAGCAGCATTTATGTTGTCATTATCATCTGCTATCCATGCTGATTTCATCGCCATGAAAAAGGCTGAATTGTAGTTACCTATTTTTTCAAGTATACAAGATGATGCAAGGAATGAGTTTGAGAAATCTGGGAAGAATTCATTATTCAACAATTCTTTGTATTCTTTCGAAGCGATGATCTCTTTTATTTTATTTAGCTGCTCTTTTTGTCCAGTCTTAATCTTAGTGAGATATTCTTTGAAGTCATCAGAAATAGCCGGAGCACTAAAACCACAATTGACGCATGTTTGAACCTCATAGATAAGAGTATAACGAGCCATTCCGGCTGGACGGTAATCTAAGTCGGGAGAACCAAAGGAATTTGTTGAACCTAGAAAAGTACATTCATTTTCGGCACCACAAATAACACATGAAACTACTTGAGGATATAAAGTAGTCATAGTAAACTCAATTTATTATATGATAGATAAAATGATCTCATACTGGAAAAGACGAAATAGATCAGACAAGCTGAAAGCTTGGGATAATAAAATATTCTATTCTACAGTGGGCCGAAAAAAACTTATTTAAGAGATTCATCAATGCTCCTATTTTGTTATAAATAACCGATGATCTGAATCTCTTCTCTCTCAACGACTCAAATATAATAAAAACATCGCATTAAGTTCAAAGGAAATCCAACACAAAATAAAGTATTACTTCTAACTAACCGGCTCATTTAATTATCCTTTTTATAACATCAAAAACATCTTCATTTTTTCGGTATAGGAGTTGGATTATTTCACCGTAACGGGTTTGGGTATATCTTTCCGTAAGTGCCGGTTATGGAATTTTAAGAGATGATAAGATTCTACATTTTGTGGGTTGTTCAATGAGTTAATTTCGTTTGTAATTAATAATTATAGTTCAACTAAACTTATTTCTTCAATCTCCTCAAAGTCTTTTTTATTTAATGTTGCGATTTGACTAATTTTTTTTTCTAATCCTATACTCACTATTTCAAAATCATGAATCTTAAGACCAATTGGAGAATATTTTTTCAACAATTCTAAAAATATTATATTCGATTTCTCAGTGGGATATAAAACTGTAAATACCGAATTAAACTCCTCAATTATTTGTAATGCTTCATTAATTGGGAATGCATTCTTTGGAATTCGAGTTATTACAGATAAAAATTCTGATATGTTTTTTGAAGTAGTAAAAAAGTTGAAAGCTTTATTATTGAGAAAACTTTGTACTTCAATAAAATATTTCGAATCCTCATCGATGGCATATAGCAGAATATTAGTATCAACTAAAACATTAGTCATAAGCTTTTTCTCTAACGTTTATATCGTCGAACTGTCCTTGCAATTTATAGGTATGAAATTTCTTTTTTGGTTTTTCAGTTTTTAGACCATTTATAAATTTATATACCTTTTCCAATAATTCATTGGGCATGCGGTCTATTTCTCTTTTTACTCTTTCTTTAGTAACCATTTTATTTCCAAAAATCTTATTTGTTGTTATAAATATAAATCTAACTTTTTTTACATACAATTCTGAAAAATAGTTCTGCTGTAAACAACTCACATAAAATTAATTTCACTCATTTTTTCGGTATAAGAATAGTAACTACAAACAACATGGAGTTACTATGTCTTTCACAATCGGATGTGATCCCGAGCTTGTCTGTCGCCGTAACGGTCAGTTTGTTCATGCTCATCATTACTTCAAACAAAATTCTTCTTTTGGTCTTGATGGAAATAATTCCATCTGTGAACTTCGTCCCGGTTATTCTGAATCCCCCCTCGATCTTACCGCTAAAATTCAGCTTGTCTTAGAATATGGTCATGATAAACATCCCGAACTTGAATTTTATTCCGGTCAATATGTAGATGATTATCCCATTGGTGGCCATATTCATCTTTCTGTTAGTCCTACTGATAAACTTATAGATTCTCTTGATACTGTTCTTTATTCTTTTTCCAATTGTATTGATGATAAAGATCAAAGATATAAAAGAGAGCGCACGGGATATGGAAAACGGAAAAGCTATCGCCGTAAATCCTACGGAATTGAATACCGCACTCCCGGAAGTTGGCTCTTAAGTCCAACAACTGCTTTAGTCACATTTACTCTTGCTAAATTAACTACTCTTGGTGTTACAGAGGATAATCTTGATTTTACTGAACTTAAAGGAAGACAACATTCAAGTACTTTTCTTAGAAACTTCTCTGATTACTTAGTTACAGTTCCAAATGATTGCAAAGAAGGATTAGCAGAATTAAACCTTATTCTCTCTATGAAATCTATTAACTGGAATGAAGATATATTACCTAATTGGGGAATCTTCAAGGAGGCAGCATGAGCACTTATTATTGTGAAGACTGCGGACGTCATCTTGATGAACATGAAATCCGTTGGGGACATGATTATCGTTACTGTGAAGATTGTTTTGATGAAAGATATAATTACTGTTCTAACTGTGATGCATTAATTTACAGAGAAGATACAAATTGGGACGACGATGGTAATCCATTTTGTGATGAATGTTATAGTAATCTAAATGACGATGACTGCCCAGATAATCCGGATGTTGATACAGAAGATGTTAAGCATGTTGTATGTTTATCTCATAACTGGTTAAAAGGAATAAAGGAAATTAATCATAGACTTAACATAAACAGAAATGATTTCCTATTAACTGACATCAGAGAAAAAGTAGGATTGATTAAAAAGCCATTATATCTCTATGGTCTTCTTGACAGAGATGAATATCAAATCAAAGCCAGTCCAAATATTTATAATCTAGTTTCACAATACACAACTCTTAATAACTGGGATATTAAGACTGTAGAAGATGTTGGAGCAAACAGATTAGGAATATCAAAACATTTAAGAGAAGCAAAAAGAGAAAATGTAATTAACCTCATTAAAGAAATAACCTTCAGCAAATAAAAAAACAACGGAGCTTATATGTGCGGAATAATGGGATATTATTCCTTTGGGAGAACTACGCCCAATAAGAATAAAATAGAAAAGATGTTTGTATTACTTGAATCCAGAGGAAGAGATGCCTCTGGATTTGCTTACATAAATAATCAGA
>PAAX01000036.1 GCA_002698995.1 Ignavibacteriota bacterium
GCAAAGTCTAAAATCTTTTTTCTAGAGATAATGTGCATGAACAAATATATCTCATTATGAGATGTTTGTCAATCCAATTAATTATTAGCCGGAGGCGTTAAGCTTTAGTGTAGGCGAGCCCGAACCTTTTTCCGTACAAGCGGAGCGGGACTTTGCTATTGCGGAGCGGCAGTCAGTTTCTAAAGTTAAAAGTTCATCAAGTTGAAAGACTGGTGGTTGGTAATTTTATAAAGTCTTTTGTTTAGGCTAGGTAAAGGGTTAATGAGTTTTTAAGCGGGCGGTAGGTTTTTTTGCTTATTGATTGAACTACTTCTCTTACTAAGTAATCTCCTTCTTGGATTTTGCATTCATCTCCCAGATTATGTTCGTCGTTTCCTATTAAAACTTTTCCGGCGCAAATAATTATTTCTTGTGATTCCTTGTATAACTCAGCTTTCAACTCTTTGCTTGACCAGATTCTGATTTGTTCTACTTTTATCATTTCTTTTGATGCTTGGTTATATCTTTCAATAGTACCATTTTTCTTAATTTGATAGCCTATTCCAACCTTACCAAACATTTGTATGGTATAATCTGATATTCCTTCCATCCAGAGAATTGAATCATGGACAGCTCTTTCGCTCTTGTATATCTGATATGCCCAATGTTTAGTTATTTCTCTTTTTTCTTCATCCTCATATTGGCAAAAACTTTCTCTTAATTCTGATTGGATTCTTTCTATCTCTTTTCGGCGGATAGATTCTCTTTCATAAACCTTGAGTTTCTTTGTTTGATCAAGCATAATAGCCATTGAACGGTTGTAACTTTTAAGATGAGTTTGCGCGGCATCAATCATTTGATTTTCTATATTGGCTATTCCTATTTCTGTTATTGGTACTTCTATTCTGTCTATGTAACCTTTAACTCTATTTCCTTTTGATACAGATCCTTCTCCTAAGATTTCTTTATCTGTATGTTTGATAAGTATTTTAATAGCATCTAACATTTCATCTAGAGGATGATCTTCTGCAACAGTTACTAAAGGCTGTTTCTTCTCCGGAAATCTGTGAACCAAAGATTTAGCTGTAGGTATTTTGTCATCTATTATCTTCTCAATCATAAGAGATACTGCTTCCATATCTTCACTTGAGCTTATTCCTTCCTTGACAGTTGAATCTATTACTCGTTCTAAGTTCCAGTTAAATGCTTTCATGAAACTTTTCATTAAGGATTTGTTAGTTATCCCAATTGCAGAACGATGCATTTCTCCATTAGCTGCTGTTCCAATATTGGCTGAGTTTGCTGATATTTTAGTGTAGGTTCTTAAAAGGTTATCTCTTGTGTAGGAGATTGGTTCTTCTTCTTTCTTGCTCTCCTTGAGATAAGCATCAAATAGTTTATTGCCGGTTGATTCTTGTTTCTCTTCTTTTGGCTTAGATACCTTTTTCGGCGGGATGATATTTATTATTTTGTTTACTTCTTTTGGTCCTAAATTATCTAAGTAAGTAATTGAATGAAGTCCATATTCGCCGTATTGATTTGGGTTTCTATAAATAATAGCTTTTCCATCTTCTACCGGGATTATTCCAGCACTGTCATCTAAATCTGCACCCCCTTTAACTGATAGAAAGTCTTCAATGATTTGAGGGTTAATCCATATATTGCCGTATTTGTCTAATTCTACATCTGTTTTATCAGAGCTAAGGGAAAAACTTCCATCTTTATCATGGTTTCTAAGATCAACTCTAAAATATCCTCTTATTCCACTTGGAACGGGGATTCTGAATACTGGAGTACCATTTTTATTCTCAGCAAAGTTAAGCATTGATGAACGGAATAATGACCAAGCTTGTCTTACCAATCCCGGGAAGCGTCTGTAATCAATCTTATGCCAAAGAGCTTTTCTTAGTGTCCAGTTTTCATTATCATGATCTTCAGGATCAATATCATCAAAGTTATCTAGCCAATTAATTAATTTGCCGGAAAATAAATCTTCCTTGAATTTATTAACTCCTTCAACAGACCAAGCAAAGTACTGCTTCTGCCCGAATAAGTCCCATAGATTAAGTATGGATTGGATGTCTATTCTGAGAGTATCGCTTAGTTTAGTCGGTTCTATGGCTAAGTAAAAACTCTCTGAGTTGAATTTGATTTCTGACTTGATATTATCTTTACCGTAAACAATTACATCATGCTCAATCTTATCTGAAAAAACGCAGTGCCCTTTAACTAATCCTTCCTTGTAAAACATTGTGAACTGTGCTGACTCGTTAGCCTCAGCTTTAGTATAACCAAGAGATTTAGCTAAGTCAACAGATATTACTGAGAGTCCATCTACTTTAGATATTGGAATTGAGTTGTTTATGTTAACGTCAATGTTCTTGAAAAAAGCACCAAAGCGGGTTGGGCGGAATATTCTGCTTAGATATTTGCCGGACTTAAATAGGTTAGAAGAACTAATTGAGATGTTGAAATGATTATTGAACTGACTGAATGGGATTAGCTCCCCTTGAGAATCATAAGCGTGGATGGTTCTGAGTTTATCTTCTCTGAGATAGGCAAAGGAAAACTGTTCTGTTAGTAAAGCAAGTTCAGCTTCTCCTTCGTTAAACATTCGGGAATGGAATTCTACATTGGAAAGATTAAAGGCAGCTAAATCAAAAAATGCGGGGCGGTAGCTTCCTTGCTTAGCATTTGTTTTAATTGGACGAGAAATTAATTGATTGTAAGACATGACAACCTCCATAAATAAAAAAAGCCCCACTCGGATAAGACCAAGTGAGGCTTGTATTGTTAGTTAATATTGTTTACTAGTTGATTATGAGTCCCAGAGAAAAGGTCTATATTTTAGACCCCCGGGGGCTCGCAATGGATTTGAAAAGGGTCCCATACAACACCCAATAAGTTACCCAGGTGGAGGTTATAGACGAATCAACTTTGCAGATTATGTGTTTCGCTAATAATATTTTTCAACTTTAGCATTTCTCAAAAGTTTATCACCAATTTTTCCACTTTTTAACTTAAGGATATTGAGCACAAACTTTTTCCACTTTTCCACTTATGAAGGTTAAGCGTTGATTTTTCCACTTTTCCACTTTTGGAGAAGTATTTAATATTTGTATTGAATTTTCTAATGTACCAATTAGCAAGCTATTTTACAGGTAAGTTAAGTTCGTGTGGAAATGAATTAATAAAGAATTTAAGAAATGTTGTTGTTTATGAATAAAAGTTCCTGCAGTTTGTCCTGCAGTGAATTGCTTTAAACTAAAAAGTCCTTGTAACTTATTGTTTTACAAGGACTTAGAGTGGGGGCACATGGATTCGAACCAAGGACCTTCTGCTTGTAAGGCAGACGCTCTAAACCAGCTGAGCTATGCCCCCGTGTTTTATTACTCAATTCTTTCAAAAAACTAGATTTCAAATATATTGCTAAACTGATAATTTTGCAACTATAAACTATTCTTGCCACTATTTTTATTTATCAACCCAATAATTTGTTTATTTTTATGGAAGTTTATAGTACTATCATTCAATTATTTTTTTAGAACGTATCCGACGTATTTTTATTTTAGTAACTGATTCTTCGTTTACAGTATTATTCCCTATTATAAAAAATGCAGATAAAATTTAGCTAACATACAAGTGAATTGAATACTAAAAAAATATAGAGGTATTTAAAATAAAAACGGCGTCTTAAAGACGCCGAAAACTTTGCAGTTTATAGATACCTAAGCAACTCTTACTTCTTGTGCTTGTAGTCCTTTTTGGCCTTTAGCAACTGTAAACTCTACTTTTTGACCTTCTTCGAGTGTACGGTAACCATCACCAACAATAGCTTGAAAATGTACAAATACATCTTCGCCATTTTGACGTTGGATAAAGCCATAACCTTTAGAACTATTGAACCATTTTACGGTTCCAGACTCACGCTCTGCCATGTTACGGATCTCTTAAATAATGATAAAAACAAATTAATTAAACGAACAGAGCGCCCATCTACTAAAAATTACTACTTACGAATTTTTACGAAAATTGCTCAAGTTCTACAAAAAAGGGAGGCCAATTTCTTAGCTCCCTTCGCTCCACGTGTAGGACTCGAACCTACAACCCTGCGGTTAACAGCCGCATGCTCTACCATTGAGCTAACGTGGAATAAAACTAAGACTTCAAAAATAGACCATACGCACTAAATTGTCAAGTATTTTTGTATTTTTTTTATATAAGGAAATATTTATCAATTAAAATAATTCCTTTTCTAAGAAATGAGAATTCATATTCAATCGATCTTCATAACATAGCATTTTACCATTTTTCACTCGGCATATTAATTGATTCAAATATCTTTTTAGACAAAATGAAAACTGAGGGCTTTATGAGTGTAAATTATATTGAGCACATCGGTATTGCAGTTAAAAACCTTGATGAGGCAATCAATTATTATGAAAATATTCTTGGAATGAAATGTTATGCAGTTGAAGAAGTTACAGATCAAAAAGTAAAAACTGCATTTTTTATGGTAGGGCAAACTAAAATTGAGTTATTAGAATCAATTGCCGATGATGGTCCCATAGCAAAATTTATTGAAAAAAAAGGTGAAGGAATACATCATTTAGCATTTAATGTTGATGATGTTGCGGAATCGTTAAAGAATGTTGAAGAAAAAGGGATCCAATTAATTGATAAAGCGCCTAGAAAAGGAGCTGAAGGTTTATCAATTGGTTTTCTGCATCCAAAATCTACTTATGGAGTATTAACAGAATTTTGCGGTAAACCAAAAGAATAATTTAACTGAAGAGATTTTAATCAAACGGAGATAAAATGGCAATTCAAGAGAAAATTAAAGAATTGATGGATATGCGTGAAAAGGCGCGTTTGGGAGGTGGTGAAAAGAGAATTGAATCCCAGCACCAAAAAGGAAAATATACCGCTCGTGAACGTATTGATATGTTGCTTGATGAAGGTAGCTTTGAAGAATTTGATATGTTTGTTTCTCATCGTACTGTTGATTTTGGACTAGACAAGCAGAGTTATTTATCAGATGGCGTTGTTACTGGTTACGGTACTATTGACGGTAGACTAGTTTATGTTTTTTCACAGGATTTTACTGTTTTCGGCGGTTCTCTTTCTGAGATGTATGCTCAGAAAATTTGTAAGATTATGGACAAAGCTATGAAAATGGGAGCTCCCGTAATCGGTATTAATGATTCCGGCGGTGCTCGTATTCAAGAAGGTGTTAAAAGTCTGGGCGGTTACGCCGATATTTTTCAAAGAAATATTTTGGCATCCGGATTAATACCGCAAATTTCCGCAATATTTGGTCCTTGTGCCGGTGGTGCTGTTTATTCACCTGCTCTAACAGATTTTACTATTATGAGTAAAGGTACAAGCTATATGTTTGTTACCGGACCTAAAGTTGTAAAAACAGTAACAGGAGAAACTGTAACTGACGAAGAACTTGGCGGTGCTTCAATTCATGCCACAAAATCTGGTGTTGCTCACTTTGTAGCAGATGATGAAAATGAAGGTATTTTATTAATCAGAAAATTATTGAGTTACTTACCTCAAAATAATTTGGAAGAACCTCCAATATCTTCATGTGATGATCCAATAGACAGATTGGATGATTCATTGAACGAAATAATTCCGGATAATCCAAACAAACCTTACGATGTCAAGGATGTTATTCATTCAATTGCAGATTACAATGAATTTTTAGAAGTACAAAGACAGTATGCACCAAATATAATAACCGGTTTTGCAAAGTTTAACGGAATGTCGGTTGGTATTGTTGCAAATCAACCAAGTTACTTAGCAGGTGTTTTGGATATTAATGCTTCAAGAAAAGCTGCTAGATTTGTTCGTTTCTGCGATTCATTCAATATTCCAATTGTAACTCTAGTTGATGTTCCCGGATTTTTACCAGGTACAGCCCAGGAATACGGCGGAATAATTCTGCATGGTGCAAAATTATTATTTGCATACGGAGAAGCTACTGTTCCAAAAGTAACAATCATTTTAAGAAAAGCATACGGCGGTGCGTACGATGTAATGAGTTCAAAACATTTGCGCGGTGATATTAACTACGCTTGGCCTACTGCAGAAATTGCAGTTATGGGTCCTAAAGGTGCAATAGAAGTTCTTCATGCAAGAGAATTGAAGGAAATTGAAACCGAAGAAGCAAGAGTAGAATTCATTAAGGAAAAAGAAGAAGAATATAAACGAAAATTTGCCACTCCTTATGTAGCTGCAAAATATGGTTATATTGATGATGTTATCGAGCCGAGAAATACAAGATTTAGAGTTATAAGAGCATTAAATATGCTTGCTACTAAGAAGGATTCTAATCCTCCTAAAAAACACTCTAATATGCCGTTATAGGAATCGAATATGAATAATGAAATATTAAACAGCGATACATTAAAGGCAGTTCAAGATACTGTAAGTGCAGCAAAAGAAGAGATTCATACTCTTAATAATTTAACATTCGATATATCCAAAATCGGATCCGATGGAATTATAATTACAATCCTAGGTTATGTTGTTGTATTTGTTGCTTTGGTTATTCTCTTTTTGATAGTAAACAATATCAAAAATATTCTGAATTTTAACATCAAGAGTAAGCTTAAAAGAGAAGGTAAAATAACCGAAGGAACTGAGACTAAACCTGAAGAAGTAATGACCGGAGAAGTTAATGCTGCTATTGCAACTGCACTATATCTCTTTTTTGAAGAAGCGCATGATATGGAAAATACGGTTTTAACAATTAAAAAAGTACAAAGACCATATTCTCCATGGAGTTCAAAAATTTACGGATTAAGACAATTTCCCAAAAGATAAATCGGGTAAGAAATGAAAAAATATAAGTTTACAATACAAGGAAACCAATATGATGTTGAACTAAAAAACTTCGAAGATAATATTGCAGAAATAGAAGTTAACGGTTCAACATACGAAGTGGAAATACATAGAGAAGTAAAAACTACTAAAACACCAAAATTAGTAAGAAGTGCTGTTTATCCAACTGCGGAAAGCGATAAAGCAAAAACAAGCAAACCTTCGGAAAGTAAAGGGGCAGGTGCTTTAAAAGCTCCGCTTCCCGGAACAATATTATCTATTGCTGTTAAAGTTGGTGATATGGTTAAAAGCGGAGATAATCTTATAGTTATGGAAGCGATGAAAATGGAAAACAATATTAAAGCAAACATCGAAGGAAAAATAATTGCCGTTAAAGTAAATGTTGGTGATTCGGTTCTTGAAGGTGATGTTTTAGTAGAGATCGGGAGTTAATTAATGGATATTCTTATTAAACTTGAAGAAGGATTTGAACAGTTCCTAAGATTTACTTCTTTTGCAAATTTCCAGTGGGAACACGGTGCTATGATTTGCGTAGGTCTGTTTTTCCTTTACTTAGCAATTAAAAAAGATTACGAACCATTACTTCTTGTTCCAATTGGATTTGGAATTTTAGTAGGTAATATTCCCTTCTTTGAAGCTGCAGGATTGCAGATTGGTATTTATGAAGAAGGAAGCGTTCTTAATTATTTATACTTTGGTGTGTTAAAAGGAATTTATCCACCACTTATTTTTCTTGGAATTGGAGCAATGACAGATTTTTCTGCCCTGCTCTCAAATCCAAAGTTAATGATTCTTGGAGCCGCTGCTCAGATTGGTATTTTTGTTACATTTATTGTTGCTCTTGCACTCGGCTTTGATATAAATCAAGCCGCTGCTATTGGTATTATTGGAGGTGCTGATGGTCCTACTGCTATTTTCTTATCATCAAAACTTGCACCGGAACTAATCGGAGCGATCGCAATCGCTGCATACTCATACATGGCTTTAGTGCCGGTTATTCAGCCTCCTATAATAAAACTACTTACAACCAAACAAGAAAGATTGATAAAAATGAAACCTCCCAGAGCGGTTTCTAAAGTTGAAAAAATGATCTTTCCTATAGTGGGACTATTGCTTACAACTTTTATTTCTCCTGGCGGACTTCCGCTGCTTGGTATGTTGTTCTTTGGTAATCTTCTTAAGGAAAGCGGTGTTACAAAAAGGCTTGCAGATACAGCATCAAAACCATTGATTGATATTGTTACTATTTTGTTGGGATTAACCGTTGGTGCTTCTACTCAAGCTACAACTTTCTTAACTCCTCAATCAATTATGATATTTGTACTTGGTGCTATTTCCTTTATGATTGCTACAGCAGGTGGAGTACTTTTTGCTAAGGTTATGAATCTCTTTCTAAAAGGAGATAATAAAATTAATCCTATGATTGGTGCGGCTGGTGTATCTGCTGTACCGGATAGTGCAAGAGTTGTTCAGCAATTGGGTATAAAAGAAGATCCTACAAATTACTTGTTAATGCATTCAATGGCGCCAAACGTATCAGGTGTTATTGGCTCCGCAGTGGCAGCAGGTATTATGCTTAGTCTGTTAAGCGGAATATTATAATTCCCCTCTTAAAAGCTCTTCAAAATGAAGAGCTTTTTTTTGTATTACTTTATTCTTATCAATTCTTTACATTTCCACAAAAATATTTGGGATTACTACATGAAAACAATTTTTACATTATTAATTTCTTTGATGATTGCCTCTAATATTTCAGCACAAGTTCATCGGTGTGCTGAATCAAAATCTTCACATGATCTGAAGAATTTCTTTAAATACAATAAAACTGCATATCCCGGTGATAATTCTTTTGATGCACTTTACTATAAACTAATACTCAATATTGATTATGATTCTAGATTATTATCCGGTGAAGTTACCGTTAACGGCAAAAGTTTGAGTGATAATCTTTCCTCAGTATTTTTAGATCTTCAGGATACTTTTACAGTTGATTCGGTTATTTACAATGATTCAAAGATCGGTTTCAATCATCAATCCGACAAACTGAATTTAACTTTTCCACATCAGCTCAATTTCAATGATGAATTTTCCGTTACTGTATTTTACAGAGGCATTCCGGGAAGTTCAGGTTTCGGAAGTTTTGAATTTAACAGCACTCCTAACGGACATCCTGCAATATGGACTTTAAGTGAACCCTACGGAGCAAGTGATTGGTGGCCTTGCAAAGATACACCGGCAGATAAAGTAGATTCTTCTGATGTTATTGTTACCTCAGATGAAGGATTTGTTTCTGTTTCAAATGGTAAGCTAATTTCTGTTACCGATAATGGAAACGGAACTAAAACTTATGAATGGAAAAATTCTTATCCTATTGCACATTATTTAATTTCTCTTGCAATGGCTAATTATGAGACTTTTGAAGAAGTATGGAATTACGATTCAGTTGAAATGGATGTAATACATTATAATTATCCGGAGAACTTGAACAGTGCAAGAATCAGTCAGTTAAAAAAAACAATTCCAATGCTTGATTTATTCTCTAATCTATTCGGCTTATATCCATTCTCTGAAGAGAAATATGGTCACGCCGAATTCGGCTGGGGAGGTGGAATGGAACATCAAACCGTTTCTTCTATGGGTTCTTTTGGAGAAGGAATTGTTGCTCACGAACTTGCTCATCAATGGTTTGGTGATAAAATTACATGTGCAGATTGGCACAGCATCTGGTTAAACGAAGGTTTTGCTACCTACTCTGAAGCTTTATGGACAGAACATGCTTATGGTAAATCATCTTACGATAATCAAATTTTGAGTGAAATGGGAAGTCCAACTCAATGGTGGACTGCAAAAGCTGCTACCGGCACTTTATATGTTCAAGATATTAACAGCGTAAATTCAATATTTAACAGTGCAAGAAGTTATGCAAAAGGAGCAGTTGTTCTTCATATGTTACGCGGTGTTTTAGGGGATGAAATATTTTTTGAAACATTGAATCAATATGCTAATCACCCTGTTCATTCTCACTCTTCAGTTGTAACAGAAGACTTTCAACAAGTTGCAGAAGAAGTTTCAGGTAAGGATTTAGATTACTTTTTTGATGAATGGATATATGGTGTAAAGTATCCAAAGTACAGTTATTCATTTTATATAAATCAATCAACTTCAAATCTTGAAGTAAAAATTTCGCAAAGCAATAATTCCAATCCTCAGTTTTTTACAATGCCGATTCAATTGAGATTGGTTAACTCAGAGATTGATACAATTGTAACAGTATTTAACGATCAGCAAACGCAAACTTTTGAATTTCCAGGAATTACAAGTATCAACAATGTTATTTTTGATCCTAACAATTGGATTATGAAAGATGTAAATCTGGTAACAAGTATTGACGATAATTTTGCGTTAAACAGTTTTGAACTCTTTCAGAATTATCCGAATCCTTTTAATCCCACTACTATTATTGAGTACACATTACCTAATAATGAGTATGTTAGTTTGAAAGTTTATGACATTCTTGGAAATGAAATTGCAGTATTAGTTAATGAACAGAAATCAAAAGGGAATTTTCAAATTGAATTTAATGCTGAAAATCTACCAAGCGGAACTTATTTCTACAAATTAACTTCCGGAAGTTATACCGAAATAAAAAAAATGATGTTAATCAAATAAATTTAGCAAAAGCCTTTTTGGGTAGTAAAATATAAACCTCCGATGTTTGCGAAACATCGGAGGTTTAAGCGTCGAAAGATTTTCAATCAAAATTGTTCATCATTCTCTATCTAATCTATATTAAATCAATTTTATTATCGATTTACATTAAATTTGCATTCTCTATTTATTCATCGTATATTTACGATATACAATTGAGAATATTATGGCTCATTCAAAAAAAGATGAATTTAAGAAAGAGGAAATAGAGATTGCAAAAATTGCAAAAGCACTTTCACATCCGGCAAGAATTAGAATTCTGCATATATTAATCGAACTCGATATTTGCATGTGCGGTGATATTGTTGAACATCTCCCCCTTTCTCAATCGACTGTTTCACAGCATCTAAAGGAATTAAAAAATTCTGGATTAATAAAAGGAAGTATAAATCCCCCGAAAGTATGCTACTGCATAAATAAAGAAACATTCAAAAATTCATCTGAATTAATAAATAGTTTCCTTAAATCATCATCAAAAAAATTGAATAGAAAAAAGGAGTGCTGAAATGAATAATGAAACCGAGTTGAAGAATATTGTAAAAGAAAAATATGGAGAAATAGCAAAAAATAGTAAAAGCTGCTGCTGTGGTTCATCTAAAATTGTTGACTACACAATAATGAAAGATAATTACGATCATTTGCAAGGTTATGTTAAAGAAGCGGATTTGGGTTTGGGATGTGGTATTCCAACAGAATTTGCAAATATTAATCCCGGTAATATTGTTATTGATTTAGGCTCCGGGGCTGGGAATGATGTATTTGTCGCAAGATCAATTGTAGGAGAAACCGGATTGGTAATTGGCGTTGATATGACTGAAGATATGATTGATTTAGCGGAAAAGAACAAGACAAAACTCGGTATTGAAAATGTTCAATTCAGACTCGGTGAAATTGAACAATTACCTATCGAAGATAATTTTGCTGATGTAGTATTAAGTAATTGTGTATTGAATCTAGTTCCAAATAAAGAAAAAGCTTTCAGTGAAATTTATAGAGTTCTAAAAGAAGATGGACATTTCTGTATCTCGGATATTGTACTGTTGGGAGAACTTCCTGCACAATTCAAAAAATCAGCAGAACTTTATGCCGGATGTGTTTCGGGTGCATTGCAGCAGAATGAATATATTGGACTTATTGAAAAATCCGGATTTAAAGATGTAAAAATTGTTAAATCAAAACCCATAACCTTACCCGATTCTGTTTTGATGCAGTATTTAAGTCCTAGCGAAATTGATGATTACAAGAAAAACCAAATTGGAATTTTCAGTATTACAGTTTATGGAAATAGGTAACTTCTTAATTAGAAATTTGAAAGCTGGATTTATTTTTCTGTAAGAATATTAATAAAATTTTTAACTCATTACCTTAATTCGTTAACAAAGAAAGTTGATGAGCCATTAAGATTTATTACAAAATATTCTCAAAATGTATTAACATTATTATTGCTATTAAAATTTATTACAAATAAAATATGAAAACCTTTTTTGCAATTCTTTTATTAATAACTCAACAATTATTTGGACAAACTACTTTAGATAAGATTCAGAGTTTAAATCTAGAAATAGTAGAAGGAAATTTACTTAAGTATTTTTCTAACGGAGCCGATGAAAGAGCTGATAATCTTGAGAAGTTACTTGGAAATTCGATAAGCTATTTTGAAAATTCATTAGAAGTAAAAGAATCATTCTCAATTGCAGTTTTAGATTCAAATGACTGGGTAAAAGTTACTAATATTCCATATGGACTCCCTTTTGTTTCGGGTCCACCTTATATCGTCTGCTTCCCTTCTTCCAATAAAAATGTTCTCGGACAAATTATTAAAAGCGTTATAAAGAACTATAACTTAAGTGAAGATTATTCGAAATCAGATGAAGAGCTAATTGAGATTTTCATTTCAATGATTGGATTCCATGAGCTTGGACATATTTATGCTAAAGAATATGGAATTAACTTTCCTAATAAATGGACTTATGAATTTGCTGCAACTTACATCGCTTATCTATACCTAACAGATGTTTTTCCAGTTGAAGCTGATATTTGGTTAAGTATTTCAGAAATTCTAGAAAAGGAAATTAAACCGAATTATACTTCCTTGAAAGATTTTGAAAATTTATATGTGAGAGTCGGTGTTGAAAATTACGCTTGGTATCAAGTAGTGTTTCTTCTTAGAGTTGCTGAAGTTGAAAAGGAAATCGGAACGGGTTTATTGAAAAAATTATTAAACACAAATCTTACTTCTTCAGATAAATACCTTTCGTTAGATATGTTGGAAGATATTCATCCCGAATTTTTGAGCTGGGCTGAGAAATATAAATTGATTGAAGAAATTAAATAATCTATAAAATTATTTTTCTCTGAAGTATAATTTTAATAACTCCTCGGCTGCTTTGGTGGGAAGAAGATTCCCTTTTAAAATTTCACTCTTGAATTCCGGAATCATATTCTTCACTTCATTATCATCATAGAATTTTCTTTTCAATTCATTTTCTATCATTGAAAAAGTCCATTCAATCAATTGGTCTTTTCTTCTCTCTTCAAAAACTCCATTAGTTTTAGTTAATTGAACAAATTTTGAAATTACTTTCCATAATTCATTAATTCCTTTACCTGAAATAGCAGAGCAGGTAAAAGCTTTTGTCTGCCACCCTTTTGTAGCAGGTTTAAGATAATGTAAGGCATTTGTAAAATCTGCTTTTGCAATATTTGCTCTGGTTTCGTTATCACCATCTGCTTTATTAATTATAAGCGCATCCGAAAGTTCAATAACTCCTTTTTTAATTCCCTGCAGTTCATCCCCAGCTCCCGCAATGTTAATAAGCATAAAAAAATCGACCATAGAACGGACTGTAACTTCACTCTGACCAACACCAACGGTCTCTATAAGAATCACATCAAATCCTGCTGCTTCACAAACCGTAATTGTTTCTCTGGTCTTCCTGGTAACTCCTCCCAAAGTTCCGCTTGAAGGGGAAGGACGAATAAATGCATTCTCTTCTTTAGAAAGTTTTTCCATTCTTGTTTTATCACCAAGAATACTTCCTTTTGTAATTGTGCTGCTCGGATCGACTGCAAGAACAGCAACTTTATGCCCCTTTTCAATCAAATATAATCCAAGAGCTTCAATCAAAGTACTTTTTCCGGCACCGGGAACGCCAGTAATTCCAATACGAATTGAATTTCCGGAATGATCAATTAGTCTTGCTAAAATCTCGTTTGCTTTTTGATGATGCTTTTCAGAATTACTTTCAATCAATGTTATTGTTTTAGCAACCATTGTTCTGTTATTTGACAAAACACCTTCAACCAAGTCTTCAACAGTCGGTTCTTTACTTTTATATTTCTGCGGTTCATAATTTGAAGATGAATTAGCTTTTACAACCCTAACAGCATATTCATCACCGGCATTTTCCGGATGCCAATCCGGTTTATAATATTTTTTCTCTTTATCGCTCAATGTTAAAATTTACTCCAACTACTTCTTTATTTATATATAATATTTTTCTTTCCTTACCTCTTATTCTTGTAAAGAATATATATTTATTTCCCGGAGCCAGATAAGGTGCATATTCGTATCCATCAGTATTTACAATGCCATTAAGCACTTTTATATTTTCTGCAGAAAAGTTACTCAGCTCTGCAAAATATATTTCCGCCAGACCATTTCCTTCTCCTCTATATGAAGAGAAAAGCAACAAATTACTTTCACTATCAACCATAGGATAAAAATCATCAAAAGCTGAATTAACTGAAGGTCCAAGATTTACAACATCGGTAAAATCTGTTCCGTCAAATCTTGCTAGATAAATATCATTTTTTCCAAAGCCGTCTTTCCTGGAAGAAGAGAAATAAAGATTTCCGTTTTTATCTACAACGGGAGTTCCTTCATTATCTGGAGAATTAACCAGTCTATTATTAATTCTAACCGGTTCTCCCCACACCGAATCAATTCTTTCCACATACCAAATGTCATAATCAGTTTTTGAAGGATTATATTCCAAGGGTCTTTGTGATGCAAAATAAAGTCTTTTGCCGTCTTCCGAAATAAAAGGATTATTATCATTTCTATTACTTGAGAATGAAACCTCTTTAGATTCACTCCATTTGCCATCTTCATATTTAGAAAAATATATTTTTACATCTCTATATTCATCTATATAACTGAAATAAACCTCTTTTCCATCCGGAGTAAATGTTAATGAATTTATTTTTCCCTTAACGTTTTTATCATGAATAAATTCAACAGGTTCAAAAACTACACTTTCAAGATCATAAGGATACTTTTCTTTATCCTGCGCATTTAAGGAAATTAAAATTGTTAAGAAGAATAGAATTAACTTTTTCATGTCACCTTTAATTTTTCACAAATATAATTAACATGAACAAATAAATTGAATGGATTTATTGATACTGAATTAAATAAAAAACTAAATCGTAATTCTGAGTACAGCACATCAAAAAAATCAATGATGTTTCTACTCTGCACTCAGAATTACTTAAAAAATATGAACTAAAATCTATCGTTAATTAATTCCATTAGTTTTTTTCCGGCATCCGGTATTTTAGTGCCCGGACCAAAAATAGCAGACGCACCATTTTCGTACAGGAAATCATAATCTTGATGAGGTATTACTCCACCAACAATTACAATTATATCTTCTCTTCCAAGTTTTTTTAACTCTTCAATTAATTGAGGAAGCAGAGTTTTATGTCCTGCTGCTAACGAACTCATACCAACAACATGCACATCATTTTCTACCGCTTGCTTTGCAGTTTCTTCCGGAGTTTGGAAAAGAGGACCAACATCAACATCAAATCCCATATCTGCATAAGCTGTTGCTACTACCTTTGCTCCTCTATCATGACCGTCCTGCCCCATCTTGGCAATCATAATTCTCGGTCTTCTTCCTTCTCTTTCGGAAAAATCATCTGTCATTTTTCTAACTTCATTAACCATATTATCTTCTTCAGAATTATATTCACTGCTGTACACTCCCGAAATTGTGCGTGTCATAGCTTGATACCTTCCGCTTACTTTTTCAATTGCTAAAGATATTTCTCCTAAAGTTGCTCTTGCTCTGGCAGCTTTAATTGCTAAATCCAGTAAATTACCTTCACCGGTTTCAGCTGATTTAGTAATTGCATCAAGACAAACATTAACTTCATCTTGATTTCTATTTTGTTTAACCTGCTGTATTCTTTTTATCTGTGATAATCTTACTGCTGTATTATCAACTTCCAAAATTTCAATAGGATCTTCTTTATCGAGTTTATATTTATTTATTCCTACAATAGTTTCTTGAGCGGAATCAATTCTTGCTTGTCTTCTTGCAGCAGCTTCTTCAATCCTCATTTTAGGAATTCCCTGCTCAATAGCTTTAGTCATACCGCCGTATGATTCTACTTCCTTTATATGCTCCCATCCTTTTTTCAATAAAGCATTTGTTAATGATTCAACATAATACGAACCTGCCCAAGGATCAATAACTTTTGTGATCATAGTTTCATCTTGAAGATAAAGCTGAGTATTTCTTGCAATTCTTGCAGAAAAATCTGTTGGAAGTGCAATTGCTTCATCAAGAGAATTTGTGTGAAGAGATTGAGTATGTCCTAATGCCGCAGCCATAGCTTCCATACAAGTTCTAACAACATTATTAAAAGGATCCTGTTCAGTTAAACTCCAGCCTGATGTTTGAGAATGAGTTCTTAACGACATCGACTTAGGATTTTTAGGATTAAACTGCTTTATCAACTGTGCCCAAATTATTCGTGCTGCACGCATTTTAGCAACTTCCATAAAATAATTCATTCCTTGTGCCCAGAAGAATGATAATCTTGGAGCAAAAGAATCAATATCCATTCCAGCTTTTATACCGGTTCTTACATATTCTAATCCATCAGCCAATGTATAAGCCATTTCAAGATCGGCCGTTGCTCCGGCTTCCTGCATGTGATATCCTGAAATACTTATACTGTTGAACTTGGGCATATTTTCGGACGTGAATCTGAAAATATCAGCAATAATTCTCATTGAAATTTCGGGAGGATATATATAAGTATTACGAACCATGTACTCTTTCAAAATATCATTCTGAATTGTACCGGTTAATTCACTATGCTTTACTCCCTGTTCTTCAGCAGCAACAATATAAAATGCTAAAACTGGAACTACTGCACCATTCATAGTCATTGAGACTGACATTTTATCTAAAGGAATTCCATCAAATAAAATTTTCATATCTTCAATGGAGTCAATAGCAACACCAGCCTTGCCAACATCGCCAACTACTCTTTGATGATCAGAATCGTAACCTCTGTGTGTTGCTAAATCGAATGCAACTGAAAGCCCCATTTGTCCTTGTGCTAAATTTCTTCTATAAAAAGCATTGCTCTCTTCCGCAGTTGAAAATCCGGCATACTGTCTAACTGTCCATGGACGCATCACATACATCGAACTGTATGGTCCTCTTAGAAAGGGAGGAATACCGGACATATAATCAATGTGATTAAAATCTTTCACATCATCTTTTGTGTACAATGGTTTTACATTAATTTTCTCCATTGTCTCCCAGATAAATTCTTCAACATCTTTTCCGGTTTCGGATTTGAATTTATCTTTCCATTCATCATAAGATATTTTTTTATCTTCTATTTTTAAGTCTATTTCAGAAAACTTTGGTTTAATCATTTTTAAGCCTCTAATTTTTCTCGCTAGAGATTATCAATTTTTATATTCATTTAACATTTTATCTAAAACTTGAAGAACATCACATCCCAAATAAATAAAATCATGAATTCCATTCTTTTTATGTTCTTCAATCTGTTCTTTAGGATATCCGGCAAGCACAACTTTCACATTTAGATTTTCAGATTTTATCTTTTCCATTATTTGCGGAACTAACACAGGATATGTATCATCTGTTGAACAAATAACTGCTGCTTTTGAATTCGATTCTTTCAAAGCATTTACAGCAGATTCAGCATTTTCAAATCCATTTGGATAAACAACATCAAAAGAGGCAACTTCAAAAAATCCTCTTGAAAAATCGGCTCTTCCTTTATGCTGTTTTACACTTCCCATATTCATCAAAAATACTTTTGGCTTTTCACCAATATTTTTAGAAATAGAAATTGATTTGTTTCTAAGGTCTTCAAAAATTTGAGAAAGTCTTGACTGAGGAATTTTTTCAACAGCTATTTTTTCACCGGCTGATGATCTTAAAACTTTTGTAATTTCACCGATTGTTGCACCTTCTAATACTGCTTTAGTGCCAACTTCAACAATCTCTTTTGAATTCTCTTTAAGAAGATCATTCAGCTTGTTGATAATATTAGAATGCTTTTCATTATTTCCGGAAGTCCTATATTTCTGAAGGTATTCCGATCTCTTCTTAAAGAATTCTTCTTTATTTATTTTATTTCCTTTTAGGATTTCTTCTTTTGGATTTACATACATATTTGTACCGACAAGCACATCTTTTCTTTTAGCTAAATTTTTCTTTCTTTCATCAACTACTTTCTGAATTTGGTTTTGTACAAATCCATTTTGAAGTGACTTCAACATTCCGCCGTTATTTTCAATTTCCTGGAATAATTTCCAAGCTTCTTTTGCAACTTGGTCTGTAAGTTTTTCAACATAAAAAGAACCTCCGGCAGGATCAATAATTCTGCTTAAGTTAGATTCTTCATCCAAAATTAACTGAGTGTTTCTTGCAATTCTTCTTGAAAAGTCATTTGGAAGTCCGATAGAATTATCAAAAGGATTTGTAGTTAAACTATTAACTCCCCCTATTACTGCCGAGAACGCTTCTGTGGTTGTTCTGAGCATATTTACATAAGGATCAAAAACTGTTTCAAAATATTTTGAAGTTTCAGCATGAAGATTATGTTCTATTTCACCAGTATAACCAAACTCATTCAATATTTTTGTCCAAATAATTTTATGAGCACGAAGTTTAGCAACTTCCATAAAGTAGAACGTTCCAACGCCGTAATTAAACTTAAACTGGTTGGCAATCTGATTAATCGTTAATCCTTTTTCAAGCAAATTATTTATAATCTCTACTGCAGATGAAACGGCAAAAGCAAGTTCATGCACAGCATTTGCACCGGCATTGTGATAATCTTTTCCGTTAACTGCAAGAGTTTTTACATTAGGGAGATTGTTAAAGCACCATTCAGTTACAGTTTTCTGTTCATCTATAATTGAATTGAACGAAACCGGGAGTTCTCCGTTAACTGCTATATATGAAATTGGATCAGCTTCTAGACTTCCTTTAAGTAATTTTTTATCAATTTTATTTTCTTCCAATAATCCATTCAGCAGAAAAAGAATACTTAAAGAAGAAAATCCGGTTTCAATATAAAGTGGATTTTTAGCAAAATTGTAATCCTTTAATGCTCTTTTGAAACTTTGAATGGCTGAGATTGAAAGTCCTTTATCTCCTACTTTATCTGGGGCTGCATAATCTGAATCGAGCCCTAAATCAGTTGCAGAATCAAACTTCATGTAAACTGCATTCTGTCCTCTTTTCAAATCATTAATAATTGCATTGTTGAATTCTTCTGCGTCAGCATAAGAATAACTTTGAGCAATATTCCATCCATTACTTACATAACCTGAAGCAGTTCCCCCTCTAACATAAGAAATAAAACCCGGAGTATTTTCCAGATATTCAATTCCTTCTAAATCTTGTTTAACATAAATTGGATTAAGATCAATTCCTTCATAAGTCTTAGTTATTAGTTTCTTCTCGTAAGGTACTCCTTTAAGATCTTTAACAACTTGATCCTTCCATTCCTCAAAAGTTGGAATAGGAAAATCAAGGTTTAAATCTTGATTTACATTTAGTTTTTCAACATTATTTTCTTGCATACTTCATTCTCCTTTAACGGGATAAATCTGTTTTATTTTACATATGTAAATTACGAAAAATTTCCTTATTGAACTTTATTTTGGTATTAAATCTTTACAGAAATATTCGATTATAACGAATGTATTAAGTTTACTTTCTTTTTTTATATATTGCTAAATCAATAATTCAAAGCAAAGTGATTGAATATGAAGAGACTAAACTTAATTCTTTTATTAGCATTTTTTATCAATTTTACTGCAGGTGAAAAATTGTTTATTTCAGACAAACACTCTAGGATTACTTCAAACTTCCTTTCCACACAAACTTTAACAAAAACTAAGGACCAAGATTCCTATTATTCAACCAAGGAATTGGGTGCAATTGTTGAAAATGGAACTACAACTTTCAGATTATTTACACCAAATGCCCAAAAAGTTGTTCTTTCTTTGTTTGATTCGGTTGAACAGGAAATTCCAACTGATTATGATATGACAAGAGATGAAGATGCCGTCTGGGAAATTAAAATTGACAACGATTTATCCGGTAAATTTTATGGATTTAAAGTTTATCATGATGGTGAGAATAAAGATAACACTGATAAAGTTGTTTGTGTTGATCCTTATGCGAAAGCAGTCGCAACTTTTACTGATTACATGAATCCAAGAAAATCTATTGTTGTTGGTGAAGATAACTTCGACTGGGAAGATACTAATTGGATTCAAAGAGATTGGAAAGATTTAATTATTTATGAAATGCATATAAGGGATGCTACAATTCATCCAACGTCGGAAGTAGAGAATAAAGGAAGCTATAAAGGTCTTACTGAAACAGGAAAAAAAGGGGGACTTTCTTACATTAAAGATTTAGGCGTAAATACTGTTGAACTTCTACCGGCTCATGAATTTGGATATGTTGAAATTCCATATAGAGATTCTTTAGCTGGAAGATTTAACACATGGAATCCTTATGAAAGAAATCATTGGGGATACATGACATCAAATTATTTTGCTCCTGCTGCTTATTACACAATGAGCAATGATACATTAAAATTGAATCAATGGATTGGAGTAGATGGAAGTCAGATTACTGAATTCAAGGAAATGGTTAAAGCATTTCATAAGGAAAATATAGGTGTAATGATGGATGTTGTTTACAACCATCTTTCAGAATATGAAATAGCTAATCTAAAAGAAATTGATAAAGAATACTATTTCCGTCTTGATCCAAATGGAAATTTTATAGCTGAAAGTTACTGCGGCAACGACATTAGAACTGAAGCCCCGATGATGCGCAGATTAATTGTAGAAAGTATTTTATACTGGATGAAAGAATATCATATTGATGGATTCAGATTTGATTTAGGAAAATTAATCGATTGGGAAACTATTGAAGATATAATTCATGAAGCGAAAAAAATAAATCCAAATGTTGTTTTTGTCTGCGAACCTTGGGGTGGCGGCTATGATCCTAAGGGATTCTCATTAAGAGGCTGGGGAGCTTGGAATGATCAAATAAGAAACGGAGTTAAAGGTGAAAATCCTTTTAACGGACATGGATGGATTTTCGGGAAATGGTTCGGTGATAATTCACCTAAAAGAATTAAGAGCTATGTTAACGGAACCCTAATTAGAGATAGTTTAGGATTATTCCAGAAAAAAGATCATTCAGTAAATTATTTGGAAAGTCATGATGGTTATACATTAGGTGATTTTATAAGACTCGGACTAGGTGATGTTGGTCAAGAAGAAATAATCACTGCCATAGAAAAAAATGCTAAGTTAACCGATACTCAACTAAAACTTAATAAACTTGGTGCCTTATTTTTATTTACCTCACAAGGTATGACAATGATTCATCAAGGACAGGAATTTGCAAGATCAAAGGTAATTCCAACCGATAATGATATTGAAGATTCACACAAAGGAATGCTCGATCATAATACTTACAACAAAGATAATTCAGTCAATTATATCAATTATGATCATGCTGAAATGAATAGTGAATTAGTAGATTATTACAAAGGATTAATACAACTAAGGAAAGAATATTCGGCATTTAGAAGAGCTGATTATGAGAATGTTCATTTCTTCAATATTACGGATAATGAATTTGCTCTCGGTTATTTAGTTAAACATGAAGATCAAACATTTATTGTTCTGTTTAATGCCGATACTAAGATGAACGAAGAATTTATTCTACCAAAAGGTGAATGGGAAATAATAGTAAATGAAAATGAAGCCGGAATTGAAACCATTGATACTATAGAAGATAAAGTTACATTAAATCCTTCAACCGGAATGGTTTTGAGGTTAAGCAAATGAAAAGAATAATTCTTTCTTATATATTTTTCTTAGCAGTGGTATCAGCTCAAGTTGATACCACTATTGTTTATTTGGGTTCAATTGATTCTTCAATTGTTATGGATGTTAAATATGCTACAACAAATAATTTTGTAGGGAAAGTTTTATATCCAACCGATAAAGTATATATGAGAAAAATTGTTGCCGAAAAACTTTCGGAAGCAAACAGATATTTAAGAGAGAGTTATAATCTTTCAATAAAAATTTTTGATGGATACAGACCTTTGTCGGTTCAAAAACTTATGTGGGAAATTCTTCCCGATCCCCGCTATGTTGCAGATCCAAGCAAAGGATCAAGACATAACAGAGGGGCTGCCGTTGATATTACTTTAATTGATGAAAACGGAAATCAAATTGAAATGGGAACTCCTTATGATGATTTTACAGAGAAAGCCCATTATGATTACGAAGAATTATCAGATGATGTAAAAGCCAATAGAAAATTATTAAGAGACGTAATGATAAAATTTGGTTTTGAACCGCTTGAAACCGAGTGGTGGCATTTTGATTTTAAGGGATGGGAAAAATTTTCAATACTTGACTACCAGATTAACTGAAAATAGCCTTCTTAAGTGATTTATCTATTGCAACTTTAAATGCAGTTAAGTTAACCGGTTTTCGGAAAATATATTCTACACCAAGTTCTTTATATTCTTCAATTATTGCATCATTTAAATCGCTGCTCAGAATAATAACCGGCGGTTTCAATTTCAGTTTAGATACATTAATCTGTTTCACCAAATCATATCCGCTCATTGTCGGCATTAAGTGATCTGAAATTACTAAAGCGGGATAACTTCTTTTAATCTCTTCGTAAGCTTTAAGTCCGTTCTCAGATTCAATTATCGAGTAATTTGGGATTATGCTTTTAATAAGTTTAGTATATAATAACCTGTCTGTTTTAGAATCATCTACCAATAAAATTTTTGTTGAGGCAATTGGAATAGAAAAATGAAATTCGGTTCCGTTTCCCAATTCGCTTTCAACCCATATTTTTCCGCCGTGCTTTGTAATAATATCATAAACTAATGATAACCCTAAACCGCTCCCCTTCTCACCTGCAGTACCATTTGTAGTATATTTAGAATCAATTTTGAAAAGCTTTTCCTGATCTTCTTTTCTTATTCCAACACCATTATCTTTAACAATAAATTTGTATTGTTTATCATAAATCTGCGGTTCTGCAAAAATCTGAATTTTACCACCGTGCTTCGTAAACTTAATTGCATTCGATATAAGATTATTAAATACTTGGAATAAAAGAGATTCATCTGCATGTACAAAAACATCGTTTCCGATTTCAGAGACAACATTTATATTCTTTCTTAATGCAGTGCCGGCTAATACTTGAATCGCCTTATTAACAGAAATTCTTGCATTCATTCTTTCTGGTTCAAATTTAACTCTGCCGGTTTGAAGCCTCGTCCAATCAAGTAATGAATTTACTAAAGAGAGCATATGCTGTGATGATTCTTGAATAAATGAAATGTACTCAACCTGTTTAGATTCCGGTAGATTTCTATCGCTTAATAAAATATCGGTAAATCCAAGAATAGAAGAAAACGGAGTTCTTAAATCATGAGAAATAATTGAAATGAATCTGTCTTTGGTTTCATTAAGTGTTTTTAGATTTTCGGTGTATTTATTTAAATCATCATCTGCTTTTTTCGAAGTTGTTATATCACTTACCAATCCAAATATTTTAAGAATCTTACCTTCTTCATTTCTTAAAAGATTTATTTTATTTTTTACCCAAACAATATTTCCAATTCTATTAATTATTCGGTATTCAAACTTTTCAGAAATTCTAGCCGGATCTTTATAAAACTGACGAAGTTTTTTCACAACCAACTTCACATCATCAGGATGAATTATCCTAAGCCATAATTTATTATTATTCAGAAATTCATCTGATGAATAACCAGTTATTCTTTCAACAACTTGCGTATAAAAGGATTGCACGAGTTTAGCATTGTTAATTTCAGCAGTCCAAATAAATTCATCAATATTTTCGGTAATATTTCTGTATCTATCCTCCGATTCCTTTAACGCAGCTTCATATCTTTTTCTTTCTGTAATATCACTTATTAAAGCAACATTAATTGTTTTATCAATAACATTATAAGAAGAGATTGTAATTTCAACGTCTAAGTTTTTATTGTCTTTTCTTAATAATTTTGTTTCTGTTTTTGATAAAAATTTATTCTTACTATCGGCAAAATAATCAGTAACAGCATTTTGACTGTCATCAATAAGATCTAGAATTTTCAATCCCGCAGCAGATGAGTTTTTTATATTAAATAACTGCAGAAATTTTTTGTTGGTTAGAATTACTTTATCACCATCAAGAACAGCAATTGCATCCTGAGAAACTTCAAATACAGATTTTATCAAAAGAAGATCGCGTTCCGATTCTTTATTTGCACTAATATCGGTAAGCACAACATTGTATAAAATTTCTCCTCTCTTTGACTGCAATACATTTGAGCTGCTTGCTAATGTATAAATTCTTTTACCGGATTTACTCTTAAGAACTACTTCAATCGGTTTTGATTTTGTTGTTTCGAAAAAATCATAAAGAGATTCATATAAAAACTTGCTTTGATCAACAAAATTTTTGAAGTTTGCACCGATAACTTCCTCTTCGGTATAACCCAAATGTTTCAAGAAATGAGGATTTACATAATTGATTTCACCGTCCTTAAATAAGGAAAAAATAAATTCTCTTGCATTGGTAACAATATTTCTAAATCTTTCTTCGGAATGTCTTAATTCACTTTCCGCTTCCACTTTTTTTGTAACATTATCTAAGGCAGCAATAATATAATTATCCTTTAAAGTATCGACCGAAAATAGACTCAGTTTGAAATAGGAATAAGCATTATCATCACCAATCTTAAATTCTTCATCGTAAATATTTTCATTCTGCAGATATGATTTTATTTTCTCAAAATTCTCTTTATTAAAACCATCATACGGAATAACATCCCACAAATAATTTTGCTTTGTTAACCCAAGATCTGCAGCAGCTCTATTCATGAATAGAACTGTTCCGGAATAATCAGAAATAACCGAAGGTTTGTTCAATACTTTTTCAACCGTTTCAAAAAATAAATTTTGAAAATTAGATTCCGATTTTATCTTTTCAACAATTTTATAATCCTCAAAAATTAATGCTCCTCCAATTATCATATCATTTTCAATAACCGGAATTCCCTTCATGATTATAAATATTGCATTTCCTTTCAAATCGGTTTTTGATTGAATTACTTTTTCAATCATTTCACCGGATAGGATTTTTTCGATTACATTTCTTTTACCAACTGAAGCAAAAATCGGGATATTATAGATTGAGGTGTTTAACAGACTTTCTTTTGATAATAATTCAAATCCATCAACAAGAGATAAATTTTGATTTAACTCGATTATACTTCCATCCAGGTTAAAAACAATTACACCGATAGGAAGAGAATCAAACAAATTTGTTAACTGCAGAGAATTTATCATAAAGCCTATTATAAATACTTAATAATTAAGTGAATATATAAAATAAGCCATTCAAAAAAAATAATAAGGTGCAAAATAGAAAGGGGCTGTCTCAAAAGATTAAAATGGTCATTGCGAAGCGGTTTTTGCTGAAGCAATCTGTTGATTCAACTTGAAAATGAGATCACTTCGCTTCATGCCTCGCCTTGCTCGGCAAGGCGGGCGCTCGTGATGACAGAGCTATTTTTGAGACAGCCCCCTATTATAAATGTTATGAAAAACTAACTATGCTTTTGGTCCGGCATTTTTAATTTCTTCTGTAACTTGAGATTCAAATTCTTTGAAGTTTTCTCTGAACATAGAAGCTAATTTCTTTGCCATCTCATCATAATTGTTTTTATCTTCCCAAGTATCTCTTGGATTTAATACTTCAGATGGAACACCATTAACTTCTTTAGGAATATTCAAACCAAAGAATGGATCTTCAAAAGTTTCCACATTATCTAATTCTCCATTTAATGCAGCATTAAGCATTGCTCTGGTGTACTGGATTTTCATTCTTTTGCCAACGCCATAAGGACCGCCGCTCCATCCGGTATTTACCAACCAGCATTTAGCTTTATGGTTTTCGATTCTTTCACCTAATAGATTTGCATAAACCGAAGGATGAAGAGCCATAAATGGAGCTCCGAAACATGTACTGAATGTTGCTTTTGGTTCTGTAACTCCTTTTTCTGTTCCGGCAACTTTTGCAGTATAACCTGAAAGGAAATGATACATCGCCTGCTCGGAAGTCAATTTTGAAATTGGAGGAAGTACACCAAATGCATCGGCTGTCAACATAACTATGTTTTCCGGGTGACCCGCTTTTCCTTCTTCTATTATATTCGGGATATGAGTAATTGGATAAGCTGCGCGTGTGTTTTCGGTTAATGAAGCATCATTTAAATCAAGTCTTCTTGTTTTTTCGTCCATCGCAACATTTTCTAAAACTGTACCAAATTTTCTAGTAGTTTCATAGATATCTGGTTCAGCTTCTTTTGAAAGATTAATTACTTTTGCGTAACATCCTCCTTCAAAATTAAATACACCTTCATCAGACCAGCCATGTTCATCATCGCCAATTAATTTTCTATTAGGATCAGCCGATAATGTTGTTTTACCGGTTCCGGAAAGTCCGAAGAATACTGCTACATCATCTTTTTTCCCTACGTTTGCTGAACAGTGCATTGACATTACTTTCTTCAACGGAAGAAGATAATTCATAACAGAGAAAATTGATTTCTTAATTTCTCCTGCATAACTGGTTCCACCAATAAGAACAATCTTTGCACCAAAATTAATTATTACAAATACATTAGAGTTTGTTCCGTCTGTTTCGGGATCAGCATGAAAACCTGGCATTTGAATAACGGTAAATTCTGATTTATGATTTTTTAATTCTTCCGGATCTTCAATCTGTACAAATAAATTTCTGGCAAACAAACTATGCCATGATGTTTCGGTAATTATTCTTATTGGTAATCTGTAATTTACATCATGACCGGCATACATATCCTGAACACAAATTTCTTTGTTCTGAATGTAAGCCATCATTTTAGCATAAATCCTATCAAACTTTTCCGGTGAGATTTCGCGGTTTACTTTACCCCACCAAATATTTTTTTCGCTGCTTGGTTCTCTAACAATAAATTTGTCGTTAGGACTTCTTCCAGTGTGCTGTCCGGTTCTTACTACTAGCGGACCTAAATGAGATAAACTTCCTTCACCTCTTCTTACCGCACCTTCAACTAAAGCTGCGGAACTGCAATTATAATGAACTGCGTGAATGTTTTTAATTCCAATCTCTCTTAGTTCATTCATTAATTGATTTTCAGTTTTCATCAAAACTCCTAAAAATGATTTTTTAGTCTTAAATTCTTTTGACAAAATTATAAAAAAGTGATTTGTAAACCAACCTACATTTTATCCAATATTGAACTATTTACTTTCGAAATCCATTTCACTAATTTCAGATTCAATTCTATCTAAAAAGGGGTGCTGGCCTATGAAAAAACATATACTTTTTTTATTTATTCTTTTGTTCCTTTCAATTACAACTCATGCTCAATCTTTCCATACAATTACTATTGATGGGACAAATGATTTTGTTAATTCGTCAGAAAGGTTTGAGACTACAAGCGGAACTGAGTTGTATGCCTATGTGACCTGGGATGATGATTATTTTTACTTTGGTTTATCTGGTAACTCTGTAGCGGGTTTAGTTACTGATGCAAATAGAGTTTTTCATTTATATTTTGATACTGATCCAGTTAGTAATCCTACAGAAGGTTTTGGTACTACAACTGGAGAATCTTCCTCTTTTGTAACTCCTATTTTACCATTTTCTGCAAATTATCATTATACTTTTTACACATCTGGAAATACTGAAGTGAAAAAATTTCATGATCAAAGTTTAGGATGGTTAACTGCAACAGATGAAACAAGCAATTGGAAAAATTTTGACACCGGATTTTGGGAGGTTAAAATTTCTAAAACTGCATTTGGAAATTCTAACCAAATTAGATTCATTGCCTATGTTGAAGAAAATTGGTCTGGAGGATCGATTTGCGGTGGACTTCCCTCAAATCTTTTTACAAACACTAATTCGCAAGGAACGATAACCTTTAATAATAACTTCAAAACTTTTTACTTACTAGATCAATTCAATCCTAATGCTAGTTTCAGTCAGAATAATTTTTCTTGGTTAATTAGACTTTCAGCAGCTACTTCTGCTTTAAGTGATACTAATATTTTTGCCGGTATGTCTGTAAATGCAACAGACGGATTTGACAATGGAATAGATATTGCAAAACCTCCGGCTCCTTCAAGTAATTTTATTGATGTTTATTTTGATCAACCCGGTTGGACTACCTCCAATCTTGGTTCTAGTTACAGTAGAAATATTAAGAAATTAGTTTCTTTAGATAGTTCAACAACTTATTGGGATTTCAAGGTCAATACTGATCAATCGAACTCAACTGTTACTTTATCAGCCAAAGATTATGAATTTGTTCCTTCTAATTATGAGATTTATTTATATGATAATTCAATTGATTCTTCTCATAATTTTAGAAGTTCTCCTTCATATCAATATAATTCCGGTACAAGTTCTGTAAGACAGTTTCGTTTAACAGTTGGATTAATAAGCACTCCACCTGTAATCTTAGTTAGTGATGATACATTAGATTTCGGATCGATACTTTTAGGAAGCGATTCATCAAAAAGTATAACTATAGAAAATATTGGAATAGATACTCTTGAAATTAGCAGTATTACTACAACAAACGAAAGTTTTTCAATTGTTGGAAGCACAAGTTTGTCAATTCCAAACAACGGAAGTGCCCAGATAGAAATTAACTTTTCACCAAGCTCTGCAGTTACTTATTCCGATTCATTAATTATTGCCAGCAATGATTCTGACACTCCAAATTATATAGTATTATTAAACGGAACCGGAGTTGCACCAACTCCAAATATTTCCAGCAATGTTAATTCACTTAATTTCGGCTTTGTTAAAGTTGATTACGATTCTACATTATCTTATAAGATTTATAATACCGGTACAAGATCATTAAGCATTATTAACATTACTACAGCAACCGATTTCTTTTCTGTAAACGGTACAACTTCATTTAATATTGCTGTAAGTGATTCGGCAAGCAGAACCTTAACTTTTAGTCCCGATGAAGTTACATCTTACACTGATACTTTATTTATTACAAGTGACGATCCGGATACTCCGGAATTAGCAATTTTATTAAGCGGAAGTGGAACTACTTCAAGTCATGTTAAAGCTTTAAATGCCGGATGGAATTTAATTTCATTTCCGGTTGAGCCTGAAAACAGTTTTGCCGGTTCAGTAATTGGTGATGATATTTCCAACTATTTATTCTACAATTACTCAAGCAGCGGTGGTTATTTTGCCGAAGATTCTATTCTAGTAGGTAAAGGATACTGGCTTGGAATTCAATCAGCCGATACAATTGATATTGAAGGAACACCTCTTGTTGATTCAATTTCGATTCCATTAAGTGAAGGATGGAATATTATTTCTTCTCCTTATGTTAGAGCTTATCCGTCTTCTAAGATATATTTCAAGAAGGATTCTCAAATTTATTCTGCATCAGAAGCAGTTAGTTCTAATTGGATTTATGATGAGTTTTTTGCGTATAATAATGATTCCTCAAATTATTCTGTAGAAAGTACATTGAGTCAATGGAATGGATACTGGGCATTAAGTAGTGAACCTGGTTTATCTGCTCTCTTTTATCCCGATTCTACAACTGGTGATCCTTTAAGAAAAAATGAAAAGGAAAATCTTAGAATAGATATAAATAATTGGTATGTAGATATTTCTGCAGAGTTTAATGATACAAGAGATAACTTGTTAAGATTCGGAACAAATATTAATGCGACTGATAATATAGAACTGAAGTATGATATTCCTAAACCACCCGTTTCACCAAGTTCTAATTCGGTTTATACTTATTTTAGGAATAACGCATTCAGCAGTTCAATAAACAGCTTTGCTTATGATATACGAGCTCCTTATGATGATAATTCAACAGGTAAAAGCTGGAAGTTTTATGTAAGAACAAAAGGAAGCGGACAAGTTACTTTATCATGGAAGAATATTCTTGAAACCATTCCTCAAGAAATATTAACAGAGTATTCATTTATATTAACCGGATTCGGAATTCCGAGTAGTCTTGATATAGAAGCTTCAAATCAATTCTCATTTAATTCTGCCGATGGTGAGAATTATGAATTTACAATCAATTCTGTTGTAACATCATTAGAAGATGAGGTTATTCCTTATAAGTTCACTTTGGATCAGAACTATCCTAATCCATTTAATCCGATAACTACCATTTCGTATGAAGTTCCCGAAGATGGATTTGTTTCATTGCTGGTTTATGATTTGCTAGGGAACGAGATCCAAGAGTTAGTCTCAGAAAATCAAAAAGCCGGAAGATATAATATTCAGTTTAATGGTTCTCAATTATCAACCGGAGTTTATTTTTACAAGCTTTTAATTAATGATAAAAAAGCTGTTAAGAAAATGATACTTCTCAAGTAATTTTCAAAAATTAAAAATCTTTTACTGCCGGGTTCCAAAATAAGGGAACCCGGAATTTATAACTTCCCTTCCAATTGCTTTTTCTATTCATAATCAAAAATTTATCATGAAAGGTACTTCCGAAGTATAAAGGGGTACTTCAGAACTCCGAATATTGAGCTCAGTGCCTCAAAGATTAGCATATTTGCTCAAATGATTTAGCTCTGAGGTTCAAGATTGAAGTAAAAACACTCGATCTTCCGGCTCAAAGCCTCGCGCTCGAACCTTTTTACTCAAATTTTTTCAGCTCAGAGCCTCGTGCTTGAAGATAAAAGGTTCAACGTTCTCTCTCAGAGCTTCTAGCTTGAACCTTTTTGGTCAAATGATTGAGCTTTTAGGTTCAAGTTTGGAGCTCAGAACTGGGATGATGGGACTTTTCGCATATAATTCGTACAAAAAGAGTGGCTCAGAATTATTTCTTAACTCAAGATTGTCAAAAATTATTATTCAAATTGGTTATATTGGAATGGAAAGAAATAGAAGGAATTAGTTAGATGGCAGAATTGTGGACAAAAGATAAAGAAATTGACTTTTTTTTAAGTTCAAGAAAATTTGCCACACCAGAACAATTATTTTATGTTTCAGATGATAAAAAATATTTTGCGTATTGGCCTAAAAGCTATAAAGGGAGTAAGACTACCCTACAAAGTAGAAATTCATTAATTGGAAATTTTACAGAAAAGTTTTCAGTTGATTTACTACAAAATTTTGCAAAAAAACATAATTGGTTTGCTGTTCAAGGTGTAGTTTGTGATGAAATTGGACTAAGTAAACAATCAAGTGCTGATGTTGCTATTTGTAAAACAAACAATCAAATTCAAAAGCCTGAAAATATCTTAATGCTTTTCGAAGTAAAAATGTCAATTGTATGGAATTGGGAACTGATAAAACATAATGATATCGAAAAATTAATTTGTCTTGGAGATTATACAACACATAAAGGTAATCCTGGCTTATTGCGTTCAGATTCTATGTTAAAAGCTATTGGTAAGAGTATAAACATAAGAGTTTCAGATTATGTAGCTTCAAGAATACCAATAGTAATCTTAGGTAATACTCCTATAACCCAATCTTACTATAAGAAAGTTGACTTTTTATTTAGTGCAGGTATCATCCAAGGATTTTGGTCTGTAAATGCTAACCCTCTTGATAATAATGGTCAAAATATCAAAGAAACAGAAAAAAAAGGTTTTATAAGAATAGATAATTATTCTGAACTAGATAAACACTTAGAGAATTTAATTACAGAACCAAAAGAATTTTTCTCTAGCATGAAGTCCAAAAAAGATCTTGGTAAAATAATTGAAGTTGCTAACCAAGAAACTGAAATTGAAATGAAAGCACAAAAGTTTTTAAAATTGATAAGAGATTAGATATGGATGTAAATATAAATAGGAAGAATGGCACTAAAACAAGTTCATTTGGAACAAATGGTAGAATCAACCATGATTCCTCACAATTTTATAATAGCAGATTGTATGAAGGAATAGTAACAAAAGAAAAAGTTGATTACGTAGAAAATATAATCCCTTCTAACATAATAAATTCTATTTTCTGTAAATCTAGTGAGAAAATGGAAGAGTTACCTGATAATAGTGTACATCTCATGATAACTTCACCTCCTTATAATGTTACAAAAGAGTATGATGATAATTTAAATCTTTTTGAATATTTGGAATTATTGAATAGAGTATGGAAAGAAACTTATCGCGTTTTAGTCCCCGGTGGTAGAGCTTGTATTAATATTGCGAATCTTGGTAGAAAACCTTATTTACCCCTTCATTCATATATAATTGAAGGAATGCAGTCATTAGGTTTTTTGATGAGGGGCGAATTAATTTGGAACAAAGCTTCAAGTGCAAGTCCATCTACAGCATGGGGTAGTTGGCTCTCAGCAGCTAATCCAGTTTTACGTGATATTCATGAATATATATTAGTGTTTTCCAAAGATTCATTTTCTCTACCAAGAAAGGGAAAACAATCAACAATAAGAAAAGAAGATTTTTTGGAATGGACTAAAAGTATTTGGACTTTTTCCGCTATTTCAGCAAAAAAGGTTGGACACCCCGCACCATTTCCAGAGGAATTGCCACATAGATTAATAAATTTGTATTCATTTAAAGATGATATAGTTCTTGATCCATTTCTTGGAAGTGGAACAACATGTGTATCGTCATTAAAAAATAATAGAAATTATATAGGTTACGACATTAATGAAGATTATATAAACCTAGCCAACAGCAAATTGAATGAAATAAAAAATCAAATAAGCTTATTTCAGGATGAATGATAATTATTCATCTACAAAAATTTTTCAAGTTCTTTAATTATTTTTTCTGTAGCGCCTATATTAGAATTAACATACTCTTTAGAAATATTACCCATTTTCAATCTTTGTTCATCATTTGAAAACAGTGTTCTTAAAACCCGGTAAGCTTCTTTTTTATTTTTTATAACTTTGCCCCCGCCAAGTTCTACAAGTTTTTTTGCTTCTTGACTGTTCTCTATTTTAGGTCCGAATAAAACCGGAATGCCATAAACCGCAGGTTCAAGTACATTATGAATTCCCTGCTTAAAACTTCCCCCAACATAAGCGGCATCAGCATAATAATAAAGCGTTAAAAGAATGCCTATTGAATCAATGATAATAATTCTCTCATCTGCATAATTATTTAAGAAAGAGAATCGAATTGATTTAGCCTTACCATAAAGTTCGTTTTCAATCTTTTCTAAATGAACAACCGTCGGTTCGTGCGGAACAATAATTAGAATTACATTTTCGTCATTTTCCATCAATTTAAGAAATGCCGGAAGCACAACATCTTCATCTGCTTCCCATGATGATCCCATAACAAAAACTTTTTTTTCACCAAAAAAATTATCTTTAAATAACTTTCTTTCTTTTGCCTGAATACTTTTTTGATAAACTCTATCGAATCTCGTATCCCCAACAGCCAAAAGCTGATCGCTGTTAATTTCAAAATCCTTAAAGCTGCTTAAGTCATTTTCGGATACGGTAAGAATTTTAGTAATGCTTGAGTACATTTTTTTATGAAACCCTTTAATGCCGGGCAGTTTTCTCTTTGAAGAATCGCGCATTGTTGCATCAACAATAAATGTCGGGATTTTCAATTTGCTCAATCTCCATACGAAGTTCGGCCAAATATCATAACGCATAAAAACAGCAAGTGTGGGTTTTACTAATCTTAAAAATCTTATTGCATAATTCGGTGTATCAAAAGGAATGTATGAAACAATATCCGCATGAGGATATTTTAATGAATTTCTATAACCGGAAGGAGAAAAAAAAGTAACGATAATCATTACATCTTTTCGTTTTCTAATTTCTTGTATAATCGGTTTTGCCTGTTCAAACTCACCCATTGATGATGAGTGGAACCAAATCATTTTCTTTTTTCTATTAATACCGGCTAGATTAATAATAAGATTTTCAAATAATTTTTTGCGGTCTCTAATTCCCTCTTTAATTTTTTTATTGAATAAACCCAATAACATAAGAAGGAGATAAAAGAGTGGAAGTACAACAAAATTGTATATAAAAAACCAGATCTTAGTCATTCAGCATCTCGTCAATTTTAGTCATCACAAACTCAGGCTTAATTTCTCTCATACATTTAAAATGTTTTTTTGGACAAGCAGATTTACCAATGTGACTGCATGGTCTGCAAGTTAATGAATTATTTTCCAAAACTAAATTCTTCGATTTATAAGGAGTAAAACCAAATTCTTTAACTGTTGACCCGAAAATTGCAATTAACGGTGTCTGAACTGCTCCGGCTAAATGCATCAGACCGGAATCATTACAAACCACCAAACTGCATTCTGCTAATCTTTCTGCCGTTGCTAATAGATCAATATCGGTTGTACAATTAGACAGTGATTTATTATTAAGAAGCAATTCAGTTTTATCTTTATCAGCCGCACTTCCTATTACTGCAACTTGATATCCTTTATTTATAAGTAAATCGGCTAGTTTTATATAATACTCAATGGGCCACATTTTTGTGAAATGTTTGGAACCGGGGCATAATCCAATTAATGATTTCTCAGATTTATTTGTAATTCTTGTTAAATCTGAACCATAAATCTCAAGTCCATCGTTATCAAGAGAGAAGTTTTCAATTTCAGAAATATATCTCACCGGAATTTGAGGAAGATCTTTCATCAGATTAATTTTTGTTTTTACCAGAAGAAATTTTTTGAAAGAAGATTTCTTGAATCGATAAATCTTTCCATCATAATTCTTAATAATTTCTTTTGATCTTCTATTATTTTGAAGATCAATTACTGAATCATATTTGGTAATATTGAATAAATTAGAATCGGAAAGTGTTCTTGATTTTTTATCATATTTAAAAAGTGTGTTTATATTCGGATTAAATTTATAAACATCCGAAAACTCATTCTGAACAATAAAATCAATACTGCAATTAGGATTTACTTTTTTAATTGATCTAACAATTGGAGTAGTTAAAAGAACATCACCAAGCGAACTTAATCTAATGATTAGAATATTTTTAGCGCTAGAAATCAAATAAAATCCCTAAATTGAGACAATAAAAATAGTTATAAGCACTTAATCATCCAATTTTAATTGTACTTAAATGCTGACTTAATTATCTTTCGAAAAAATAAAATGAGAGAATAGAATGAGTACTTTACCTCCTCCGGCGACAAAAAATTTTCCGGAAGATTCTTTAGAAAAAAAAGTTTACAATATTGCAGAAAGTTTAGCAGAATACTTGCCAATTATGAATGACCGCAACAGACTTGGATATAATCTTTATAAGTTTATGATTGGTGAAGGAGATGAACCGGCGGTAATTGTTAGAACAAATAAGTTTACTATTGAAGGTATTACAAAAGAAGAATTAACTGCAAAAATAAAATCTGCTTTAGAAAAATTACAATAATTCATCTCTATTAAATGGGGATAACTTAAGTTCTTTTGTTTAAGAAGAACGTAAATTATTCCCGACTTAATCTTTTAGCTTAATCTAAGAAAGGGAATTATGAAACAACTAATTGGTGCGCATACTTCAATTTCCGGCGGGGTAAATAAAAGTGTTGATCTTGCTGAAAAACTTGGATTTACCGCAATGCAGATTTTTTCTAAGAATAATAATCAATGGAATGCAAAACCGTTGGACGAAAAAGAGATAAATCTTTTCAAAGATAAATTGAAGAAATCACCAATTGAATTTGTTGTAGTACATGATTCATATCTAATTAATTTATGCGCAGCAAAGGAAGAACTCCTTGAGAAATCAAGAAAAGCATTTATTGATGAATTAATAAGATGCGAACAATTGGGAATTCCTCATTTGAATTTTCATCCCGGTGCGCATACTGGACAAGGTGAAGAGAAAGGAATTGAGTTAATTGCTGAATCAATAAATATAGCACATGATAAAACTCCCGACTTTAAAGTTAAGAGTATGCTTGAGCTTACTGCCGGACAAGGGACAAATCTTGGTCACACATTTGAACAGATAAAATCAATAATTGATAAAGTTGATGACAAAAAAAGATTAAGTGTATGCATAGATACTGCACATATTTTTGCAGCCGGTTATGATATTAAAAACAAAGAGACTTATGAAAAAGTAATTTCTGATTTTGATGATATTATCGGATTGGAATATTTACAGTGCTTTCATATGAATGACAGCAAAAAAGAATTAGGAAGCAGAGTTGACAGACATGATCATATCGGCAAAGGTTTTATTGGTCTTGAAGGATTTACAAACATAATGAATGATAAAAGGTTGGAACATATCCCAAAAATATTGGAAACCCCAAAAGGGAAAGAACAATTGGAAGATATTGAAAATATGAATCTTCTTAAAAGTTTGGTGAAATTATAAATTCATCTCTTTTCTAAAAATTTCAAAAGAAAGAAACCAGTCAATTTCTGAATAGGAACTAATATCATTTTCTTTAAATCTTCTTATTAGAGAATTTATCTTATTTTTATCATAAAACGCAACATTGGTTAATTTACCATACTCCAATAAATCCAATATCAATTCTTTATCCTCAAACAATGCTGTTGAAATATCCTTTCTTTTACTTTTTTTGAACTTGCCAAGAATCTTTAATAAGACAGCAGTTTGATAAGATGATAAAGAAAATGGAATTTTATAATCTTTACGAGCAAGTTTATATAATTTTAGTTTTTCAACTTGAGAAATAATTTCTCTAAAAAACTTTCCATTTATTTTCAAATCTAACGGCATCGAAAAAAGATATTCCAATAAAGAAGTTTGAATAAATGGCATAAATGCAGACAAAAACTGATCTAATCTTTTTTGCTCATAACCAAAAAAATTAGGAAGTCTTGTCTTAATAGCAAGTAAATCCAGCCAATTCTGTAACTCAATATCTTTAATTGATGGCATTTCATTTTTGATTTCTACTAAATCATTAAAACATCCTTCCATCATCAAATTATTTACTTCATGATTAAAAATGTCCGCTCTTTTAAACCGAAACTCATTTATCATTTTATTAGGATGAAAATCTAATAATATATTTCTTGGAAGAAATTTTAGTTTTTTAAAATATTCTGCTCGCCAAATTTCTCCAAAACCTCCATCAACAATTGTAATATTCTTTTCGATTAAGTCTTTGTAATTATTTAAATGAATTGCTGTAGAAACAGGATTTGTGATTTGATCAGTGATAACGAAATTTTGAAGATTATTTAATAAGGTATCTTTCCAATAATTGTCATTGAAATAGTAGTGTTCTAATTTAAAGTCTTTTGCAATTTGTTCCGCTATCTCAACATCAGTAGAATCAGAAACACCAAAGGTATGAGTTTCAAATGTAAAATTATTCTTCAATAATGCCGAAAGCATTACTCTTGAATCTAGCCCACCAGATAGGCTTAAAGCTATTTTATTTTCTATCGAACTGAGGTTTTGAATCATTGTAAAATAAAACTCATCTTTAGAAAACTTCTTTTTTGAAAAATCGACGCTTTTAGAATTTTTTTTGACTTCTAAAGATTTTAGATCTATTTCATACTTTGAGGAAATTAGTCTTTCTACATTTTTAAAAATCGATTTTCTATTGAATTGATGAGTAAAAAGCCATTTGCTGCCGAAATTAAAGAAATCAATTTCAAGTGAAATAAAATATTTAAGCCAATCGAGTCTAGTAGATATGATTATTTGATTCTTATTTCTATAAAGAAATGCATCTCGCAAGCCAAGTGCATCAAGGTCAATCAATATTTTTTCAATATCAAACTTGATTCTGATATAATGTCCATTTGGAACTTGATCAATATAATTTGGATATCCGCTTATCCAGTAATATTCGGTAGGAATTTTGAGAATATTTTGTTTATCAGAATATACTCTATAATATTTCGTATCACTGATTAAACTTAGTTTATTACAAATTTCTCCTTTACTTTGTGAAATATGGATTAGTAAATCGCGAACCACCATATAACTCTTACGGCTCTAAAACTCTTGCAACAATTAAACCGTTTTGCTTCTTTACTGCTTTCACATAGTCTGGCAAAGGTTTATCACTTATTTGAACTTTAGTGCCGACTTGAGGCGCATGCATAACATGAATTCTTCCGTCATCCATTTTAACTGCAATACCGTTATGTGCAATATCCAACCCTTTAATGCTTGTAGTAAACATTAAGAGATCCCCTTCTTGAATTTTATCTTCTATACTTTCAATCTCATCTTGAGGGATATAAAAATATTCTCGAGCAGAAATTTCCTTTTCTGTTTCGGCTATTGCTTTTACAAACTCACCATTATCCTTTAAGAACTTATAGCTTTCAGGATGAGTGCTCATAAAGTTTACATTATTTTCAAAAACCTCTCCGCCGATTTCCTTTGTTATATCTTTAATGAAACCGCGTTTGGCGACATCATAAAGCCAATCGGATGCGTAATGAAGTCTGGTTGGATAATCTCCCATTACTCCATTTCTATATCTTAAAGACTCAATTTCTTTAGTGTAATTTTCGAATGAAGTATCACTAGATTTTATGCATCTTGCTAAAGCTATTAAAGATTCCATGTAAGTATAGCAATCTAAACCGGTAAGATTAATAATCAACTCTTCCTTTTCCCCTTTTTCAAGAGTATGAGCTTCGTAATCTGTTCCTAAAAAACTTTTTCCTAATTCAACAATCACTTCGTTTATTGGTTTTTCTGCTAATGATTTACTTACTGCCAATTCAAATTTTTGATTACAAACTTCAACATCCTTCTGTGTATAAACAGCTTGTGCAGAAAGGTTAATAATAAAAATAAGTGCAAATAATAAAGTTAACTTTTTCAAAACGGCTGTTCTCCTTCTTCAATTTGTCTTACTTCACCTTGAGGAATTTCTCTAAATCCGTGATCAAGATTTTCAAATCTTGCATACTCTTTTACAAACTTCAGTTTTACATCTCCAACCGGACCGTTTCTTTGCTTAGAAATAATTACTTCGGCAATACCTTCTGTTGAGTTGCCATCTCTAAATTGGGTAATTCCATAAACTTCCGGTCGGTATAAGAACAACACAACGTCAGCATCCTGCTCAATAGATCCGGATTCTCTCAAATGCGAAAGCATCGGTCTTTTATCTCCGGTAGATTCAACAGAACGGTTCAACTGTGCCAGAGAAATAACTGGTACATTTAATTCTTTTGCCAATCCTTTTAATGATCGTGATATTGTGGATATTTCTCTTTCTCTGCTGTCCATTCTAACATGCGAACTCATTAACTGCATGTAATCTATCACAATCATTTCAATTCCTTTTTCAGCTTTAAGTCTTCTAGCTTTAGCACGAAGTTCAAGAATTGTTAATCCGGGAGTATCATCAATGTAAATAGGCGCAGAACTTAATTTATGAACTGTTCTACTAATCTTTGCTCCTTCCTCAGCTCTAAATTTTCCTGTACGAAGTTTATGAGCATCAATTCTTGCTTCGGCAGAAATTAATCTTGTTGCAAGCTGAATTGCAGACATTTCAAGACTGAATATTGCAATCGGAGTTTTATTTTCTACCGCGGCATTTCTGCATGCAGAAAGAGCAAAAGCAGTTTTTCCCATTGAGGGACGAGCAGCAATAATTATTAAATCCGATTTTTGGAAACCTCCAAGCATTTCATCCAAATCAATAAATTCTGTTTTAACGGAAACGTTGGTTTTCTTTCTTGAGTGAATTGCCTCAATCAATTCAACTGCTTCTCTAACCGCTCTATCAAGAGGTTTAATTGATTCCTTAGTTCCCTCTTGGGATATCTGAAATATTTTTGATTCAGCTGCATCAAGAATATCAAATACATCATCATTTGCTTGATAAGCTGAATCTGCAATTTCCATAGATGTTGTGATTAACTGACGAAGAATCCATTTTTCTAGTATTAATCTTGCGTGGTAATCAACATTAGCCGCAGATGAAATATCATTTGCAATTCTAGTTATAAAAGTCACTCCGCCAATATCATCTAGTTTGTTTTCTTTACGGAGTTCTTCAAATAAAGAGACCGAATCAATTGGTTCGCTGGCTTCATAAAGGTTCTGCATTGCTTGATAAATTATACGGTGTTTCTTTTCGTAAAAATGTTCCGGTTTAAGAACTTCAATTACTTTTGAAACCGCATTCTGATCCAGCATCATTGCCCCTAAAACCTTAACTTCAACTTCAGGAGATGACGGTGGTTTCTTCAGAGCATTTTCCAAACTTGTTATATTTGTCTTTAAATCTCGTTCACTCATTATTTTAATTCATCATATAATTTTCTAAACTTTTGAACATCTTCCCAGCATCCTCTTTTCCAATTTGGATTTCTTAATAAAGCTGCAGGATGATATGTTACCATTGTTTTTACATCATTTATTTGAAAAACCTCGCCGCGCATTTGTGTAAGTGCCAATTTATTTTTAAGAAGAGAATTTGCTGCAACTTTCCCTAAACATAAAATAACTTTTGGATTAACTAATTCAATCTGTTTATATAAATGAGGCAGACATTTATCTTCCTCTTCAGGCAAAGGATTTCTGTTATTCGGAGGTCTGCATTTAAGAACATTTGCAATATAGACTTCATCTCTTGAGAAATTTATCGCCTTTAGAATATCGGTTAGAAGTTTCCCGGCTCTTCCGACAAAAGGAAGACCTTCCTTATCCTCTTGTTCTCCCGGAGCTTCACCAATCAGCATAACATCTGCATTCGGGTTTCCGCTTCCAAATACAAAGTTAGTTCTTGTTTTACCAAGCAAACATTTTTCACAAGTGTGAATAAGATCGTAAAGTTCGTTAAGTGATTCTGCTTTTTGAAAATTTTCCATGAATAAGTTACTTGTCTGAGGAATTTCTGTCTTTGTAATTTCTTCCTCATTGAAAAAATTTATTGATTCAGATTTAGTATAAGGAATTTCAATAGTTTCTAATATAAAATCCCCAAAGATCTTTTGCTGATCTTTTAAAGCCTCCAAAATCTGTTTTTTTAATTCTGAATTCAATTTATAGATTTTTATTTATTTGATTTAGAATTTGATTCGCTGTTTCAAACTTAGTTAAAAGAGGTAAATCTGTTACATCTAATCTTTTATTTATTATGGTAATTTTGTTAGTATCTATTTCAAACCCGGAACCGGCTTCTCTCAATGAATTGAGTACAATCATGTCTAATCCTTTTTGAGTAAGTTTTTTCTTGGCATGCTCAATTTCATTGTCTGTCTCTAATGCAAATCCTACAATAAACTTATTTTCTTTTTTTACTGCAGATAAAATATCAACTGTTTTGGTCAATTCTATATTTTGGAAATTATCTTCTTTTTTAATTTTTGTTGATTTTTTTTTCGCCGGAGTATAATCAGCAACAGCAGCAGACATAATCAGAATTTCATTTTCTTCAAGTTCTTGTTGAACTGCTTTATACATCTCATCAGCTGATTTTACATTTACCTTTTTTATTTCGGGATATATTTTTTCTGAAGAAGGACCGCTGATTAAAGTAACATCTGCTCCTCTTAAAAATGCTGATTTAGCAATTTGATATCCCATTTTTCCTGAAGAGCGGTTTGTTATAAATCTTACCGGATCAATATCCTCTTGAGTTGGACCGGCAGTAACAAGTATTTTTCTTCCGGTTAAATCTTTTTTATATCCTTTTAGAACAATTTCAGCAGCATCCAAAATTTTACTTAAATCTGCTAATCTTCCCTTTCCGGTTAATCCGCTAGCTAAAAAACCTTCTTCTGCTTCAACAACAAAATATCCTAAATCAGTAAGCGTTTTAATATTTTTTTGTGTAATTGGATTTTGATACATATCCATATCAGCAGCGGGAGCAATGATAAGAGGACATCTTAACGCAGTAACTAAAGTAGTAAGGGCATTATCTGCAAAACCATTTACAATTTTTGCCACAGTATTGATAGTAGCCGGAGCAATAATCATAAGATCAGCCCAAGTTGCAACATCTATGTGCCAAGTATTAGAATAGCTGCTGTTGCTATCAGGAAAAGTATTTACAATAATATCGTTTTGCGAAAGTGTAGAAAGAGTAAGAGGAGTAATAAAATTAAGAGCAGAAGGAGTTACGGCAACTTTAACTTCTGCTCCATTTGAAACTAAATCACGTATTAAGAACGCAGTTTTGTAAGCGGCAATTCCACCGGTTATTCCAACAATAATTTTTTTGCCATTGAAAACTGAGGGAATCATTTTTCATTTTCGTCTTTATACTTGTAATTAATATCACCGTTAATAAAGCCATTAAGTCCTTGCAAATGCGGCTTAGATCTTTTTTCAAATTCCAAAGATATTTTAAGCTGGTCAGGATTAGCTTGATCTTCAAAATCATCTTCAATTCCCGGAGCCATAGCACTTAATCTTTCATTAAACTCGAGTCTGTTTTGATCATTAATTGCTCTTGCTTTTGCAGCAGAAACAATAACAGCCTCATAAATATTGGAACCTCTATCTTCGATCTTTTTAAGATCAACAGGATTTATTTCCATTTTATACCTCCTGATTTATTTCTTTTTCTATTATTTCATAAACTTTGTTAACAGCATCTTCCAGTTTATCATTAATTACAACATAATCAAATTTGTCTTTATATGTAAATTCATATTCTGCGCGCTCAATTCTCTTTTTCAAATCCGATTCGGTTTCTGTGCTTCTATTTATTAATCTGTTTTTTAATTCTTCAAAACTTGGGGGCATAATAAAAATTAAAACGGCAGAAGGATAATTTTTCTTAATATTTACCGCGCCATTTACATCAACTTCTAAAACAACAGATTTACCTGAATCAATTTCATCATCAACAAAGCTTTTCAAAGTACCGTAATAATAATCGTAAAATCTTTCCCATTCAATAAATTCTTGAGCATCAATCTTTTTCTTAAATTCTTCTTCAGATATGAAGAAATAATCTTTTCCGTCAGTTTCGTTTTCTCTTCTTTTTCTGGTTGTAGCGGAAACAGAGAAATCCAATTCCTTGTATTTACTAAGAATTGTTCTAACAATTGTTGTTTTACCCGATCCGCTTGGAGCGGAAAAGACTAATAATTTTCCTTTTTTATCTGTCACTATTCAATATTCTGAATTTGTTCTCTTATTTTTTCCAACTCTTCTTTAATCTGAATTCCATAATGAGAAATTTCTGTAGAAACTGATTTGCTGTTTATTGTATTAGCTTCTCTATTCATTTCTTGAGTAATAAAGTTAAGCTTTCTTCCGGCTTCATCAGAAGTTTCAATAGTATTCAGAAAAATATCAATATGACTTTTCAATCTAACGCATTCTTCAGTAACATCGGCTCTTTCAGCCAACAGAGCTAATTCTTGATTTAATCTATCTGTATTCTCTGCCAAATCTCTTACCAAGTTTACGGCACGTTCTTTAATTTTTTCGAAATAATTTTCTACTGATATCTTAGCATTAGATTCAATTTTATCAACACATTCTAAAATAATATTTACTCTCTGCTTTAAGTCTCTTGCTAAAGCATCCCCTTCTTTTTTGCGCATTTCCGCTAAGTCTTTTAAAGCTTCCAGAATTCCTTTTTTAACAAATTCTATTTCGCTTTCATCATCTTCAGAATTGTCGGTGAAAATTAGATTCTGGAAATTCAAAATATGATTCAGACTAATATCATCTTTTACTTTAGCAATTTTCTTAATCTCTTTAAGGGTTTTTGATAAAGATTTTACAGCTTCTTTATCTATTTGAGGAAGTACTTCTTCAGTTCCATCTTTTTTAACGGAAACCGTTAATGATAATTTTCCCCGTTTAACATTATTCTTTATTAAATCACGAATTTCAAATTCTTGGTTATAAAGATGCTTTGGCAGCTTAATATAAACATCAAGAAATCTGCTATTTAAACTTCTTGCCTCAACTTCAACATTAAATCCATTATGGGTCACGACAGATTTTCCAAATCCGGTCATGCTGTAAATCATACTTTCCTCAAAAAAATGTAGCTTTAAATTTACTTAAATAACAGGTCTTATTCCAATTAATTGTAAATTAGAATGCTTCACCAATTCCGATATGAAATTGGAAAATATCCCAAAAATTCTTCTTAAAAAGATTTCTTCTATCTTTAGGATCATAAGCTTTAATTGCAAAATCTAATCTAAAAGGAACAATCTCTGAATAATATCTGAATCCTATTCCGGCAGCAACAGCAAACTGATTAAATTGAATATCTGAATAGTGTTCCCAAACATTTCCATAATCTGTAAAAAGTGCAATCCCTAAATTATCCAGAAATCTATATCTTGCTTCCAACGAACCTTCAACAAGCATAAATCCTCCTGCGGCAAGATTTCTGATGAAAACAGTTTCAAATTCTTGAACTGTTAAATTATCTGGAATACCGGTAAACTCTGGTGCTAAATCGCCTTGTCCCCATCCTCTATTTGAGTTACTTCCTCCGGCATAAAATCTTTGATTTATCGGTACATTTAGAACATCTCCACGATAGGCGTGAATATATCCGAGTCTTATTTTAGTTCCATAAGCAATATCTTTGGAATCTGAGAATGGGAAATAATAGGCGCCGCTTGAAACCAATTTATAATACAAAGGACTCACATTTGAAATTAATCCGTACAAGCTTCTCAAACCATTTCCATCTTCAAACCTAAATCCAAGAGTAAATCCTCTTGTCGGGAATAAATAATCATTGGTTTTATTGCTGGTAAGTTCTAATCCTAAAATCGTATTTGTGGCATTAGATTCGTTTCCATTTTGTGATTTGATTGCATTAAATAAAGCTTCTGCAGTTTGAGTAATAATAGAATCGGGTAGTCCGGCTGCATTGTTTCTTAAATATGATTCGATTCCATTATACAGGTAGGAATCGAAGAAAAAATATTTTTCATTTTCGATATTGAAAAACGTTTTCATCCCATTGAACAAAGTGTATTTCGGCATTTCAAAATTAAAAGTAAGATTACCACCGGTTAATGTTGCACTCCATTCATTTCTTCTTTTCTGTAGGGTTATATATGTTTCAACTGCGGTATTAATTGTCTTTCCAAACAAAAACGGCTGTTCCAATTTAACACGGGCATCAGCATAACCAAAAAAGTTTGTATCGGATAAAGAAAAACTGGTTAGAAATTGAGTTATATCTCTTGCTGCAACAGAAGTACTGATTGTTAGTTTTCTAGCTCCACCTAGAAAGTTCTTTTTAGAAAAACTCAAACCAATACCGGTATTAAATGAATTATCTTCGTTATTGAAAAATAGATCAGGAGAAATTTCATGTAATCTACCAATATCGGCACTAACTAAAATCGGAACGTAACGACCGGTTGTATCTGCAACTATTCCCGAAACTAAAGCACTTGAAAATATATTTGTTCTGTAAAGTCTAACTTGTGCATCTCTAAGATTATCAATTCTGTAATTATCTTCCGGTTTTATATTCACAATCTCTTTAATTAATTCTTCGTCAACTAGATCTTTACCAACTCCTTTTTTATTTACTCTTACTTCTTTAATAAAATACTTTGTACGGAGTTGATAATCCAGAATTACATCTACCTTATTTTTTATTGTGTCTATTTTTACTTCCGAATTGGTAATTTCAGAGAGCATATATCCGTTGTTTTTAAGGAAATTTAATGTTTCACTTTGAAGTCTTTCAATTTCTGCTTGAGAATAAACTGCAGAAGTATCAAGATTAAAAAAGCTCCAAAATTCATCTCTTACATATTCATTAACTTCATCAGCACCGTTTACTTGAAGTGAATTATATTTAAATGGATCATTTTCTATAATATTATAAATTAAATTCACTGTTTGTGAAGAAGAATCAACTTGAATGCTGTTTGTTATTTCAACTTGAAAAAAACCTTTTGCCCAATAAACCTGCTTGATTGCATCAATATCTAAAGGAATTAAGGTTCGATCAAAGTAAACAGCAGATTCTCCAAAGCTTGTAAACGAATTAACGAATTGTAAAAACCAGCCCGGAGTTGTTTTTGAAATAATAGATTCTTCCAATAGAGTAGATGAAATATTTTCATTTCCGGTAAAAATTATTTCATCTAGTTCATAATCATAAATTTCTTGTCCTGTAATGTTAGTTACAGAAGAAAAAAAGAATAACAAACCAATTAGTAACTGTTTTATTTTAGTTTTAATTTCTAATCTCAACAGGAGTTCCTATTTTCACGATCAAGTGAAGTTCATCAATACTTTCATTACTTATTGCAATGCTGCCGTCTGTCCAGTTAAAAGCAAAAGGAAGATTTCTAAAGATAAAGTCATACTCCCCTATTCCAATAATTCCAATTTCTCCTCCTAATTTAGTATTAAAAGGAGGACAATTATTTCCGTTTACTGCGGCAATCTTATCATGATCTTGTTTATTGATAAATCCATATTTCAGAGCTTCGGCAGAAATTTGGCTGTTTGGAAAATTGAGCATCAGTTTTTTATGATACAAATAATTAGTATCAATATTACAGATTTTGAATCTTCCGATAGGTGTCACTTTTTCATCTTTACTTCTTTTGAAGTTACCTTGGTTCTTTCCAAAAACAGCTTTATAAGATTTTACCAAAATCGAATCTGAATAAAGTTCAACTCTGTAAGTGCTTTTATCAACAACTAAAGAAACGTCCGAAAGTTCACTAATTCCCTTTTCTGCCATTGCTTCCTGCAATGTATCTTCTCTAATATTAAGTATTATTCCATAAAGAATTACCCCAGCAAAAAATAGTATTATGCTTCCGCTAAAGTAAATTATGTTTCTTATCATTGTTGATAAATGATTTATTTAAAAACTATAATATAAATAAAGTAGAATTAAGAAAGATTTGAAATTAAAAAAGTTTTAAACCGATAAAAAAAGCCTGCTAATATTCTTAGCAGGCTCAATAAATTTTACATATGTACTTTTTTATAATCAGCATCAACAGCGGCAATTGCAGACATATTAATTATATCATCTACAGTAGAATCTCTCTGCAGAACATGAACAGGTTTTTTAGTTCCCATTAAAACCGGACCAATAACGGTTGCATCTGTTAATCTTGCCAACAATTTATAAGCAATATTTCCGGAATTAAGATCAGGGAAAATCAAAACATTAGCTCCTCCTTTAATTGAAGAGAATGGGAATGTTTTTTCCAATATTTCAGGAACTAATGCAGTATCAGCCTGCATTTCGCCATCTACTAAAATATCGGGTCTTTTCTGTTTAACAAGTTCTGTAGCTGTTTTAACTTTATTAGATTGCGGATAGATTGAACTTCCGAAATTACTAAAGGAAAGCATTGCTACTTTTGGTTCAATTTCAAATTCTCTAACTGTATCAGCTGCAGAAATTGCGATAGCGGCAAGTTCTTCAGGATTAGGATCAACATTTACGGTAGTATCGGCAAAGAATAGAACTTTGCTGTCTATAATAATTATATACAATCCGGATACTACTTTTGGGTTAAGAGAATCTTTAACGCCAATACATTGAAGAGCTGGTCTGATTGTTTCCGGATAGTGAGTAGTTAATCCGCTTATCATTGCATCTGCATCACCGGAATTAACCATCATAGCACCAAAATAATTTCTTCTCTGCATCATATCTCTGGCTGCTCTTTCGGTAATACCTTTTCTTTGTCTCGCTTTATAAAATTCACTAACATACTTCTCTTTTATCTCATCAACTTTCGGATCAATAATTTCGAAATTATTTACGTTGTATTCTAACTCATTTATTTTTTTAGTGATAACTTCTTTATTCCCCAGAAGAATTGGTTTTCCAATATTATCTGTATAAACAACATTTGCTGCTCTAATTATTTTTTCTTCTTCTCCTTCAGGATAAACAATTTTTTTAGGTGATTTTTGTGCTTTGTTAATAATTACTCTTAGAATTTCTTTGGAAAACCCTAAGCGTTCTTTCAATTCTTCTTCGTATGCATGCCAATCAGTAATTTGATTTCTTGCAACTCCTGATTCAATAGCTGCTCTAGCCACAGCAGGAGCTACCTTCCAAAGTACTCTTGGATCAAACGGCTTTGGAATTATATATTCATTACCGAATGAAAATTCTTTACCGCCATAAGCACTAATTACAACTTCCGGTACTTTTTCTTTAGCCAAATGAGCCAAAGCTTTTACCGCAGCCATTTTCATTTCTTCGTTAATGGCTCTTGCTCTTACATCCAAAGCACCTCTAAAGATAAATGGGAATCCCAATACATTATTAACTTGATTAGGATAATCACTTCTTCCGGTTGCCATTATTAAATCTTCTCTAACAGAAATTGCATCTTCATAAGTTATTTCGGGATCAGGATTAGCCATAGCAAAAATAATCGGTTTATTTGCCATTGATGCTACCATTTCCTTAGTAATCAAATCTTTTTTTGAAAGCCCTACAAAAACATCGGCTCCTGTCATTGCTTCTTCCAAACTTGCAAAAATATTTTCATTTGCAAATTCTGCTTTGTATTTATTAAGATCAGTTCTTTCTTTGTGAATCAATCCTTTGGTATCAAACATAAAGATGTTTTCAGTTTTTACACCGGCTTTCACATATAATTTTGAACAAGCAATTCCAGCTGCTCCTGCGCCAACAACAATTAATCGTAAGTCTTCTAATTTTTTTCCGACTAATTCCGCAGCATTAATTAAGGCAGCACAAGAAATAATAGCAGTTCCATGCTGATCATCATGAAAAACTGGAATATTCATAGATTCTTTAAGAGCTTCCTCTATTTCAAAACATTCGGGAGCTTTAATATCTTCTAGATTAATCCCTCCAAAAGTAGGTTCAAGCTGTTCAACAGTTTTAATTAATTCTTTAGGATCTTTAGTTTTAACTTCGATATCAAAAACATCAATATCGGCAAATCTCTTAAACAAAACTCCTTTACCTTCCATAACCGGTTTACCGGCATGAGCACCAATATCTCCCAAGCCCAATACAGCAGTACCGTTAGAAACTACTGCAACTAAATTCCCTTTTGCAGTGTACTGAAATACATCGTCATCATTCTTTTCGATTTCTCTACATGGTTCTGCAACACCCGGAGTGTAGGCTAAAGATAAGTCACGTGAAGTAAAGCATGGTTTTGTTGGTCTTACTTCAATTTTACCTGCTCTACCTTTTTTGTGATACTCTAATGCTTCTTTTTTTGATACGCTCATTTAATCACCTTTTTAAGACTTTATTGTCCAACTAAATTATGTATTTTTTTTTAAAATAAAAAAGCCGTCTTTGAATTGACGGCTTAATTTTTTTCGATTTATTTTATACTTCCATTATTTCTTTTTCTTTATGAGAAATAATTTCATCTATCTTCTTAACATGATCATCGGTTAACTTTTGAATTTCATCCTCAAATCTCTTTAAATCATCTTCAGAAATTTCTTTATTTTTTTCAGACTGTTTAAGATGATTATTTGCATCTCTTCTAACATTTCTTACTGCAACTTTTGCATCTTCACCAAATTTTTTAACGAGTTTAACTAATTCTTTTCTTCTTTCTTCTGTTAGAGGAGGAATAGGAATTTTAATATTTGTTCCATCATTTTGGGGATTAAGTCCAAGATTAGCTTCTAAAATTGCTCTATCAATTACGCTAACAAGTGATTTATCCCAAGGAGTAATTGAAAGAGTATGAGCATCTAAAACAGAAACATTACCAACTTGTTTTAAGGGAGAAAGTGTACCATAATAGTCAACTTTAATTCCGTCAAGAAGAGCAGTTGTTGCTTTTCCGGTTCTAACTTTGGCAATTTCTTCTCTGAAAGCTTCAATCGATTTATCCATTCGATTTTTGGCATCTTTTACATGGTTGTTCATGTCAAACCTCTGATTGATTGAATTAAGAATATTATTTAATTAATTCAAGATGGCTTACCGTAGTTCCAACCGGTTCACCTTTAACTAATTTTAGTAAATTATCTTTCTTATCCATATTAAAAACAATAATCGGGAGATTATTTTCTTGGCACAAACTAATTGCCGTTAAATCCATAACCCGTAAATTTTTCTTAAGCACATCCAAATAAGAAATTTCATTAAATTGGACTGCATTTGGATTTTTCTCCGGATCGGAATCAAATATTCCGTCAACTCTTGTTCCTTTAAGAATTACATCAGCTTCAATTTCAACGGCTCTTAAAGAAGCCGCTGTATCGGTACTAAAATATGGATGTCCGGTACCGGCTCCAAATATAACAATTCTTCCCTTTTCAAGATGTCTAATTGCACGTCTTCTAATATAAGGTTCGGCTATTTCTTCCATATGAATAGCACTCATCAAGCGGGTGAACATTCCATGGTTTTCTAAAGTATTTTGAAGTGCTAAAGAATTGATCATTGTAGCGAGCATTCCCATTTGATCTCCGGTAACTCTATCAATTCCTTGTTCGCTGGCGTTTAATCCTCTATAAATATTGCCTCCGCCTATAACAACGCCAATCTGCACACCTAAACTAAGCGCTTTTTTAACTTCTTCGGCAAAAAAATCCAATACTTTCGGATCAATTCCATGACCCAGATTACCCATTAAGGATTCACCGCTAAGCTTAAGTAAAATTCTTTTGTATTTAAGTTCTTTTACCATATCCTCCTCAATATAAAAAAAAAGGTCTTATTAAGATAAGACCTTTTTGAGAAATTATTTTTTATTTTCGTCACTAAGATGGAACCTGTGGAAAAGTTTTAATTTTACTTCCGAACCATTCTTAGCATTAAATTCTTTTATTAAATCACTTACTTTCTTACTGTTATCTTTAACATAAACTTGTTCAAATAAGCAATTTTCTTCGAAGTATTTATTCAATTTACCTTGAGCAATTTTTTCTAAAATTTGTTCAGGTTTGCCTTCTTTTCTTGCTACTTCTTTATAGATTTCAATTTCTTTATTTAATGTATCTTGAGGAACTTCTTCTCTATAAAGGAAGCCGGGTTTCATAGCTGCGGCCTGCATTGCAATATCTTTTAATAAATCTGATAAATCATTTTTACTTTCTTCTTTTGCATTTTCGGCAACAACTAAAACGCCTAATTTTGAACCGTGATGAATATACCCGGTAACAACACCATTTTCAGTTTCTTCAACTCTAAATCTAGATACTTCAATTTTTTCACCAATTTTAGCAACAACATCATTCAGACTATCGGCAAGTTTTTTACCATCATTAGCAAGTTCCATCAATTCATCGACTGAATTTGGTTTTTCAGAAACAACCACATCATAAATCATTTGAGAAAATTTAATAAAGTCATCACTTTTTGCAACAAAATCTGTTTCGCAGTTAACTTCAACAATAGCACCGGATTTTCCACCATTAAAAGAATCAGCTATAACAACACCTTCATTTGCACTTCTTTCAGCTCTTTTAGCAGCAACAGACGCACCTTTTTTTCTCAATATTTCAATTGCCTTTTCAAAATCACCGTCAGCTTCGGTAAGAGCTTTTTTACAATCCATCATTCCGGCACCGGTTTTTTCTCTCAGCTCTTTAACTTGAGCAGCAGATATTGCCATTTTTATATTCCTTATTTTTTTATCATTCAAAAATTATTCTTTATCAGAAGCAGCTTCTTCAGAACCTTCTTTTTTTGGTTCTTCTGTTTTTTCTTCAGCTTTTGCTTCTTCTTTATCGTCTGCTTTTTTACCAGCAGGTTTTCCATCTAATCTAACTCTTCTAACTCTACCTTTTTTATCTTTAGATCTATCTTCGGTTTCTTCTTTTTCTTTTTTAGTTCTTTCCTTTTCAGCAGATTCATGAGCTTTTAATTCTTTTGCTTTTGCTTGTCCTTCAATAATTGCATCAGCTATTTGTCTAGATATTACTTCAATTGCACTAACCGCATCATCATTAGAAGGAATTAAATGATCAACAACATCCGGGTCACAGTTTGTATCAACAATAGCAAAAATTGGAATATTTAATCTAATCGCTTCTTGAACTGCAATTGATTCTTTTTTAATATCAACAATAAAAATAGCTCCCGGCATTTTCTGCATTGATTCAACACCATCAAGAACTTTTCTTAATTTATCTCTTTCTCTGCTAGCCATTAAACGTTCTTTTTTGGTAATCTTTTCAAAAGTACCATCAGATTCCATTTTATCAATAGTTTGCAGTCTTTTTACACTTTTTCTAATAGTAGTAAAGTTGGTAAGCATACCGCCCAACCATCTTTCGCTAACCCAGTTGCTTCCGCATCTTTTCGCTTGTTCGGCAATAACTCCTCTAGCTTGTTTTTTGGTACCGACAAAAAGAACAGAATGACCTTTAGAAGCTACTTCGTACATAGCATTAAAAGCATCATCAATAGCGGCTTGAGTTTTCTTTAAATCAATTATATGAATCCCGTTTTTCTCCATGAAAATGTAAGGTTTCATTTTGGGATTCCATCTGCGGGTTAGGTGACCAAAGTGTGCACCTGATTCAATAAGGGCAGTTAATTCTACTCTTGGCATATATTACTCCTGTTTAACTTCTACTTTCATCATTTCCACCCTTCATCCAATTTTTAGGTATGGACACAGGAGGCGGATCCGAAAGTATGAATGATTAATTAATAAATAAAATTTATCTCTTAGAGAACTGGAATCTTTTTCTAGCTTTTGGCTGTCCGTATTTCTTACGTTCCACCATTCTCGGGTCTCTTCTTAATAATCCTTCAGCTTTTAAAGCCGGTCTAAAATCCGGATTAATTTCTATTAAAGCTCTTGAAATACCTAAACGAATAGCTTCAGATTGACCTGAAAGTCCGCCGCCTCTAACATTAATGAAAACATCATATTTACCTAATGTTTCAGTAATTTTAAAGGGTTGAAGTACGTCATCGCGGTGATACTTGAGCGGGAAGAAATTTTCAAATTCTCTATCATTAACTGTTACTTTACCAGAACCATTTCTTAAATAAACTCTGGCAACTGATGTTTTTCTACGTCCTACATATAATTTGTCAGCCATTCACTTTCCTCTTAAAAACTTAATGCTTCAGGTTTTTGAGCTGAATGCGGATGATTTTCGCCCGCATAAACTTTTAATTTCTTAACTAATTTTCTGCCTAATCTTGTTTTTGGAAGCATTCCTTTTACTGCATTATGAATCATAAATTCAGGTTTGCTTTCTCTTATTTGTGCAACAGATTTAACGGTTACACCGCCAGGATAACCAGAATGTCTGAAATATGATTTTTCAGATTCTCTTTTACCTGTAAGCTTAACTTTATCTGCATTTATTACTATTACAAAATCACCAGCATCCATGTTAGGAGTAAAAACTGCTTTGTTTTTACCTCTAATTACTTTAGCAATTTGAGATGCAAGTCTACCTAATACCTGATCCTTAGCATCAACCACATACCATTTTCTATCAGCTTCTTCAGGTTTAATGAATCTTGTTATTTTTTCCTGCTTCACCGGATTCCTCCAAAACTTAACATATTTATACTCTTTAGAGCCTACAAATATATTTTAATATTTACGAAATGTCAAGAAATAGAAATTTCTAATTTATTCTTCAAAAGGAACAAAGCCCAAAATTGTTGATGGGTGCTTATCTGTAATAATCAGAAATCCTAAATTGTCTAATTTTACTATACCTTCCCAATTTCTCCCTTTTTTTTCTAATTTCAAATAAATTGGAGGTTTTTCTGTTAATTCTATCTTTGCATCATTAATTCTAAATTGCACAATCCTCTCTAAATCTTTTCCAAATTTATTGGTTATTCCTATTCCCCAATTTTCTGAAATTAAATCCTCAACAGGAAAAATTGCTTCATCCCCTTTCCAAAGATAATTTACTGCATAAAATTTTAACGAATCCTCAACCTCCGATGCATCAGTAATTCTAAAATTTATTTTAGGGAATTCAATTCTTTGATAACTCATTAAACTAAATGGTATTTTGAAAGCATAATTCTTCTCCCCAAAATTTGCTTCATGAATTGCAATTAAACTTTCATCAGTTATAATTAGTGATTCCTCAGAGAAATTTTCTAAACCTGAATTATTAGGTAACTCCAATAATGTCTTTTCATCAAAATCAATAGTCATTTTATTTGAATCAATTATTCCTTTAACGATAAGGGAAACAGTTTCATCTCCTTTATAATATTCAATTGATGCAAACAGAGTATCTTTATTGAAAATTACTGCTTCATAACCGGAACCGAACCCTTCATACTGTTCTAATCCCTCCAAGTTTACTTTTATCAGTTTGGGTTCTAAAGGTGACTGATTTTTAATTGATTCAATTATATTCGATTTGGATAAATAAAAGAAATTTCCTCCTTTAATTTTAGAAGGATATTGAGGAAGCATTACGAGATAATCTTTGTACCAGCACAATCCCGAAAATTCAAGATTTCTATCTGACGTGAATTCATTAAGTGGAAGCTTTACAACTTCCACTTCAATAATTTCCTTCAAGTCGTTTTTATATTTATTTCTATCTGCTGATGAATCAGCACAGGAAAGGAAAAATAATCCCAGAGCAATTACAAGAAAAGTTTTCAATTTTATTGTCCCATCATATTGCCAAGATCCATTTTCTTAAATCCCGCTGGAGGTTGAAACTCTGATTCACTTAAACTTTTTTTCTCTATTTTTGTTACTTCCATTTTATCTACTACTGAACCATTTTCCTTTGTAATTATCATTAACGGAAAGAATGGTTTACCGTCAAAAAGATCAGCCCATTCCGGTGCTGGAGTCATTGGAGTGGATGGGATAATATAATTTCCAATTTGATCTGTTATCCATAATTCTGTTTCATTATTATCTTCTTTGTAAACCCATTTGGTACAGTCATAACCCAAAATGTTTTTCGTTTCATTGGTTTTAGTTGGTAGATTGACTTCACCCATATCTTCATCGGCATCTTGACTCATACCGCCAAACTGTTCCAACATTTCATTCGAGAACTCCATATATGATTTTTGAGCCGGCATTAAAATTATGGTTTTACTTCCATCAAAAATTACCGAACCCATTTCATCGCTCATCATTTCCATCTTAATTTTATTGTCTTTTCCATAGTATTTAAAGTTGCCGCTTTCACCGGTTCCGGTAGTAGACTTAAAATAAACAACTCCCTCAAAACTCTGTGCTGTTACAAGAGTTATTGAGAAAAGAATTCCAAATAATATTGCATAATATTTTTTCATAAGTTTACTCCTTATTTATATTTTGATATTAATTTTCGGCAAAATTTTAGAGAAAGACAAATGAAGATTTTAATAACAGGCGGTGCAGGTTTTTTAGGTATTAATCTAGTTAGACATTTACTGAATAAGAATCATGAAATTACTTCTTTAGATTTAGCAGAATTTAATTACGAAGATTTAAAAGATAGAATTCAAGTTGTTTGTGGTGATATTAGAAATGAAAAGTTAGTATATGAATTAGTAAGCAAATCTGATATTGTAATTCATTCAGCAATGGCTCTTCCTCTTTATCCAGAAAAGGAAATAATGACAACCGGAATTGATGGAACGAGAATTTTAATAGAGGCATCTGAAAAAAATAACATAAAGCGTTTTATTCATATTTCATCTACTGCGGTTTACGGTATTCCTGATCATCATCCATTATATGAAACAGATAAACTTGACGGTGTTGGTCCATACGGCAAAGCTAAAGTTGAAGCAGAAAAGTTATGTGAAGAGTATCGAAATAAAGGAATGATAGTACCCATACTTAGACCAAAATCTTTTATTGGTCCGGAAAGACTGGGAGTATTTGCTCTTTTATATGATTGGGCTTATACCGGTCATAATTTTCCTATGATTGGTAACGGAAAAAATCGTTATCAGCTATTAGATGTTGAAGATTTATGCGATGCAGTTTCATTGTGCATCGATCTTGAAGAAGACGTCGTTAATGATACTTTTAACATTGGAGCTAAAGAATTCACAACAATGCGAGAGGATTACCAAGCAGTTCTTGATTTTGCAGGACATGGTAAGAAAATTGTCGGTCTGCCTGAAAAGCCAATAATATTCACTTTAAGATTTTTGGAAATGTTAAGGCTTTCTCCTCTTTATAAATGGGTTTATGAAACTGCTTCTAAAGATTCATTTGTATCTATTGAAAAGGCAGAAAAAATATTAGGTTACAAACCAAGATATTCTAACAAAGATGCTCTAATAAGAAATTATAAATGGTATCTTGATAATTTAGAATCTTTTCAAAATCAGTCCGGGGTTTCTCATCGGGTTCCATGGAAACAAGGTATCTTAAAATTAGCAAAAATGTTTTTTTAATTGATTATTTAATCAGCAGAAATTGTTTAAATCAATTTCATTATCAATCCCTATTTCGTTGAGAAATTCAATATCGTGTGAGACTACTAAAACCGAACCTTTAAATTCTTTTATACTACAAGCCAATTCATTTATACTTTCCAAATCAAGATTATTAGTTGGTTCATCAAGAATAATAAGTTCTGGTGAATTAGAACTGCACAACAGACAAGCTATTCCCGCCCGCATTCTTTCTCCTCCAGAAAGAACTTCTGCCTTTTTGAAAACATCATCTTTGTAGAACAAAAATCTTCCCAATCTAATTCTTAGTTCATGCTCTTCAATTTTTCCTTCAGATGCATTTTTAAGATTATCCAAAACCGACAACTCATTTTTCAAGATGGATACTTCTTGATCTAAAATACCAATCTTATCTGTTCTTACTAATAGATTGCCATTTTCAGGTTTTAGCTTTCCTAAAATTAAATTGATCAAAGTTGTTTTGCCTGAACCATTTTTTCCTTTCAGTAAAATTCTTTCTCCCCCCTTGATATTAAATGAAATATCATTCTGCCAAATATTATTCTTTTCATTAAATGAAAAGTTAATTCTGTCTGCTGTAACAAGGGTGTTTTTCTTAATTCTGTTACTATTATCAAAATCAATTTTAATATTTAGGCGAGGAGTCTTTCTGCTCTTTACTTCATCCCGTTTTTCTAAAATACTATTGATTTTCTCTGAATGTGAATTCTTAAGTTTCTGAAAAGTTTTCTCACCCGAACCTTTCATTTGGTTTAGCATAATTTTAGGCATATTTGCTTTTAAAGCTCTTTTTTCTCCGGAGATGTTATTTTTTAACTTTCTTTGAAGTACTTCATCTTTTTGTAAAACTGCTTTTTTGTATTCTGAATTAATATTTCTCAATTCAGAGTTTACTGCTTCATCTTCCAATTCTTTTTGCTCTTTGTAAAAGTCATAATTCCCCCCGTACAATTTTAATCCGCTAGAATTCAATTCTACAATCGAGTTCATTAATCTGAGTAGATTTCTATCATGACTGATTACTATCATTCCTCTTTTCCAATTCGACACAAAATCATAAACTATCTTTCTTCCTTCCAAATCCAAGTGATTAGTTGGTTCATCAAGGATTATAAACTGTGGATCGGCTAATAAAAGTGAAGCAAGCGTACACTTAATTTTTTCACCACCGCTTAGTGAACTGAATTTTCTGTTCAAATCAATGTGAGAAATCATTAACTCTTTTTTTACTAAATCAATACGATTTTCTAAATCCCAATCATTATCAATAATGATAAGATCTTGTTCATTACCATTACCGTTTTCAAGTCTGATTAATGCTTCATATTTCTCGCTGATTTTAAACACCTCAGAAATAGATTTATCGGATAAATCTTGATTAAGCTGCGGCATATATTCAATATTGCCTTCTATTTCTATTCTTCCCGAATCACATTCAATTCGATTAGAAATTAATTTTGCAAGTGTTGATTTGCCACTTCCGTTTTTTCCGACTAAACCGATTAATTCTGAATTAAAGGAGAATGATAGATTTTCAAAAATTTTTGTTCCGTTCGGAACTTTATAAGATATGTTCTTAAGGATTACACGCGACATAATAACTCCATTGATTAATAATTTTAAAAATTTCAAATGGAATTATATTTTCACGTTTTTACCCTCGTTTTATTGAAATGATACTGCAAAAATAAGAATTTCAGTCTCATTTTCAAAATCTTACAATCAACCCAAATTCATTACTAACTCTTTTGTAGAAATATGATTAACTTTAATAGTTATAGAATTTTGAAGAGAGCAAAAGAAATGGAAGAAAAAATATTAAAAGATAAACTCGTAAATGAATTATCGATTGAAGTAATTGCAAAAAGTATTATTAAAGAAGCAAAGGAAATCGGTTTTCAAAAAGGTGATTATCTTAAGCTTGCGAACTTACTTTTGGACAATGCAATTAAAATAGATGCAGGATTGCAAAGTGAAAACAACTCTTCTCAAATTCAGTATGATTCTAATTTACCAGTTGATTTACCATTGGTTGGTGAAAATATTCTTATAAGAGAATTTCATAAAAGTGAAGATTCAGATAATCTAAAAAAATGGGTACAAGACGAAATTGGAAGATATTTCATTTTAACACGCGCCACTTCAAGAACATACAAAGTAGAAAATCTTATTGAAGATGAAAATCATATTCTTGGAATAATATGTCTAAAGGACCAAACACCAATTGGATTAATGGCTTTTCTTGATCATGATTTTGAACAAAAAAAAGCTGAGCTTAGAAAGCTGATTGGTAATCCGGCATTCAGAAGTAAAGGATACGGAAAGGAAGCAACAAAGCTGTGGATACAATATGGAATTTCTAATCTTGGTTTAAGAAAAATTTATTTGAATACACTTCAAACAAATGTTAGAAACATTAGACTTAACCAAGAACTCGGTTTTAAAGTAGAAGGCATTCTTAGAAATGAATGCAGTATTGACGGCAAACTTTATGATCTTTTAAGAATGGGATTAATAATTTAATTCATCTCAATCAATTCGGTTTTACTCAGTTCACAAAAGTAATTTACTTCCGCGGTTAAATCCCCATAAACTATCACATGATGATTTCCCAGAGCATTATTCATCCAATCTTCAACATTTCCGTTTAATTTAATAACGGCTTGAGTTCTGCATAGATTAATATTTTTCATATCACTCTTAACTATTTTTCCTTTTGCAGAAGTGAGCTTATCAAAGTTACGACTGAATCTTAATACCGTTACTTCACTATTTTTTAATGTTCCTCTTAAAGCAGTACTTTTATTTGATTCCATATGTGTTGTTAATCCTGCTTGATCAATATTTTCAAGAAATTTTGCCGGAACAGTGCAATGAGCAAAAACAATTTCATTTTCTTCTTTATTAATGGAAGATGGATTAGCCATCCAAACTACTTTTTCACTCAAGAACGATGCGGTCATCATTGTGAAAGTTGTCGGTAAATCTCCTTCACAGCCGGATATAATTCCTTCGTCATTCAGCATACTTAAAGCCATGCATGCAGTGTAATTATAATCCAGCAAATCAAAACATCTTATTGAAAGTGAATTAAGGTTATGGTTGTTAATTAACTTCTTTATTCCAATATAAACTTTAGCAGAATCTATCAATGATTTTTCATCGACTAAAATTTCTTTGTAGGTCAATTTCCATTTCTGAACAATTTGTAAAGCTTCATTATCATCAATGTTTGCAACTAGTTGAACCAATTCATTAACTTTTACATTTTCCACTGAAGTATTAAAATTTCCAAACCCATTAAATTCTCTAGAAGTCAAAAGCCAATCAGAAGGTTCTCCAATCAAACCGAATTTGCTTGTGTTAATCTTTGATATTGCTTTTACAACTATAAGAAATTTTGCTGCTTCATCAATCTTTTCTTCATCATTTTCAGAATAAAACAATTTTACTTGATAATTCTCTTTCAAGTAAGCATGTGCCTCAAGCGATGATGCAAATGAATTTCTGTTTGGGTTTGCAAAAATAAGTACAAACGATTTACACAATTGTGTAATGGTTAGAATTAAATCTTCTGTACCACCTGAAGAGTTAATTATTATAGTCGGTTTGCTAAAATCATAATTTGATGATAAATCAGTTATGCTTTTTGAATTATTAAAATATCCGGCAAAATTGATTTCATTTTTGTCTGATATTATTTTATTAACTATTTCAGAAGTTCTTAATTCTAGTGATTTCAAATCTTCTAATGAAGAAGAGACAACAAATAAATTTACCATGATCTTCAATTTTATTATTTAATTAACAAATATAGTTTATAAGAAATCCGGCTGCACTATAAATCTACAGCCGGATATCGTTTACGAACGTTTATCAGTCTTCTTAAATCGTTTTATTTCTTTGTGAATATTTTTCCATTTTCGTTTTTCGATTAAAGCGGCAGATTTATCAAGTTTGTTTTCAAGGAATTTTAACTCTTTATTCATTTTCAAATAGTTTTGATATTTCTCTTTACTTAATTTTCCTTCTTCAAGTGCTTTAATTACTGCACATCCTGTTTCATGAATATGAGTGCAATTTGAGTATTTACATTGCAGTGAATACTCTTCAAACTCAGTAAATGTATTCGAAAAACCAGCAATGTTATTCCAAAGAGCAAATTCTCTCATACCTGGAGTATCAATAAGAATTCCACCGTTTTCCATAATCAAAAGATTTCTGCTTGTGGTAGTGTGCTTCCCTTTAGAATCCGCTAATCTTACTTCTTGAGTTTTGAGAATTTCCGATCCGAGAAGTAAATTTATTAAAGTACTTTTACCTACTCCGGATGGACCAATAAAGACAATTGTTTCACGTGGTTTTATATTATCTGAAATTTCAGTAATACCATTCTTTGTGATAGAACTTACATGAAATATTTCGCAGTTAATATTTCTCTCTTTTATTGATTTGATTTTTAAATCAACATCTGAACATAAATCACTTTTTGTCAAAACAATTACTGGTTCAGCTTTACTTTGATATACGGCGGTTAAGTATCTTTCAATTCTATTGAGATTAAAAGTTTCATCCAATGATTGAACAATAAAAACTTTATCAACATTACATGCAATAATCTGTTCATCGGTTTTTCGATCCGGTGATTTTCTTGAAAGAATAGTTTTTCTTGCAATTACTTCATGTATAATTCCAAGTGAATTATTATCGTACAAATTAAGCACTACCCAATCACCAACTTTTGGAAGTTCCGACTGCTTTTCAGAAGCAAACATAAGTTTGCCGGTCAGTTCACAAATAATTTCACCGTACTTTGTAACAGCAATGTAGTTTGATTTATTTTCTGTAATTATTCTTCCAAATTCCATTCCGTCTGATTTTATTTTATTAAATGAATTAAGAAAAAATTCACTCCATCCATATCGATTAATATCTATCAATTTATTTTCCTCTAAATTTTTTTAAAAAGTTATTATGAAAATGCATCGGCAGAAGAATCCTTAATTATAACTAATCAAGATTTCTTTGCAATTACATCAATACTAAGACTAAGAACAGACTATGTTCTCAGCCGATTGCGGCAATTATTGAATTGGTTCGATATGTTGTTGTATGTTTAATAAAACGACCTTATAAAAGGTTAATCTCTTTATTTTTTTTGATAAGTAAAAATAAATCTAATATTAGTTTTTTGCAAAGTGAATAACTATATCTAATTTTAATTTTGTTTTTTTTGGATGTATGCAATTAACGGATTTATAGATTTTTGTGCAGGAACTTCAATGTTTAAGCCCAAACTCTTTGTTCTTTTTCCCACTTTTACTAAAGAGCAGATTTACAAAGATATTATTGCCGGAATACTTGTCGGTATTGTTGCCCTTCCTCTTGCAATTGCTTTTGGAATAGCATCGGGAGTTTCACCGGAAAAAGGTTTAATTACCGGTGTTATTGGTGGATTTATAGTTTCATTCCTTGGCGGAAGCAGAGTTCAGATCGGAGGACCAACCGGAGCATTTATTGTTATTGTTTATGGAATTGTTCAGCAGTATGGAATTAACGGCTTAATGATTGCTACTATTATGGCTGGAATAATTCTTATTATTATGGGATTTGCACAATTCGGTTCAATGATTAAATTTATTCCTTATCCAGTTATTGTTGGTTTTACAAGCGGAATTGCAGTTGTTATTTTCTCTAGTCAGGTTAATGATTTTTTCGGATTAGGACTTACAAATATTCCCGCAGATTTTATCGATAAATGGATTTTATACTTTCATAATTTCTCATCACTAAATTTTCAGTCACTTTTAATTGGTTCAGCATCTTTATTCATAATTATTTTCTGGTCAAAGATTTCTAAAAAAATTCCGGGCTCTATAGTTGCAATAATCATAACAACAGCTGTAGTTCAGATATTCAATTTGAATGTAGAAACTATTGAATCAAGATTCGGTTCTATTCCATCATCAATTCCGTCACCGGAAATTCCATACTTCGATTTATCAATAATAAAAGAATTGATTTTACCGGCAACTACCATAGCAATTCTTGCAGCGATTGAAGCTCTTCTTTCAGCTGTTGTTGCAGATGGTATGATTGGCGGGAAACATAAATCCAATATGGAATTAGTTGCAAACGGAATTGCAAATATTTTTTCACCAATTTTTGGGGGAATTCCGGTTACCGGTGCAATTGCAAGAACTGCGACAAATATCAAAAACGGCGGAAGAACACCAATTGCCGGAATTACACATGCAGTAACTTTACTTATGATTATGATCTTTCTTGGTTCACTTGCAAAGTTAATTCCAATGGCAACTTTATCTGCTATTCTAATAATTGTTTCATTTAATATGAGTGAGATTCATATTTTTAAGAGACTTTTGAAAAGTCCTAGAAGTGATGTTATTGTTCTTTTAACTACGTTTCTACTAACTGTAATTTTCGATTTAACAATCGCAATTGAAATAGGAATGTTTTTAGCAGTAATTTTATTTATGAAAAGGATGGCTTCAGTAACAAATATTGATGTAATTAAAAGAGAATTAAAAGATCAGGATGAATTAGTAGATACAAATTCCATTCAAAACAAAGTTATTCCGGATGGAGTTGAAGTATATGAAATAAACGGACCTTTCTTTTTTGGAGCAGCTTCTAAATTTAAGGAGATAATGCATCGAGTTGAAAATCCTCCCAAAGTAATGATTCTGAGAATGAGAAATGTTCCGGCTATTGATGCAACCGGATTAAATCTATTAAGTGACATAATAAAGAAAAATAAAGACGAAAATGTTCATTTGATACTATCCGGAGTTCATGCTCAGCCATTATTTGCTTTAACTCAATACAAATTAATTGATGAAGTGGGTGAAGAAAACATTTTCCCAAATATTGATGAAGCATTGCAAAGAGCTGGAGAATTGATTTCAGGGAAAGTCTGATTCTCCATTTTGATTTTTACTTGGAATCATTTACTTATTCCCTTTTACAAATTTGAAATTGGATTTAAACTTCCTTACGTTTAAACTCATTTTTCAAGATTCTTTTCAATTATTCCTCTTTTAAAATGACCTCAATTAATTAAAAAAATAAATAAGGAAAATTATGCAAGTAGCAAATGACAAAGTTGTTTCTATTAACTATACACTTACTGATATTGATGGAAAAGTATTAGACAGCTCAAAAGGTAATCCCTTAGTATACCTTCATGGAAGAAATAATATTATTCCAGGACTTGAAAATGCACTTGAAGGTAAATCAACCGGTGATAAATTAAATGTATCTGTTCCGCCGGAAGAAGCATACGGTGAATTTCGCGAAGATATGATTCAGGATATTCCAAAATCAGCTTTCGGAGAAATTACAGATATTCAACCCGGTATGCAGTTCCAAATGAATTCACCAAATGGTCCTTTAGTTATTACAGTTCAGGTAGTTAATGAAGAAACTGTAACAGTAGATGCTAATCATCCGTTAGCAGGTGAAACTCTTAATTTTGATGTTGAAGTTATGGATGTACGAGAAGCAACAAAAGAAGAGTTGGATCATGGACATGTTCACGGACCAAACGGACATCATCATTAATTTTTAAGCCCGGTTATTCCGGGCATTTTTTCAAATCAATAATTACAATTCTCTTAATTCCTTGTTCATTTTTAATGATAAGAAAAATATAATTTGACAATTCATTTCAACACATTACATTTATTTCCGATTTTTAACATATTAAGCAAGTAAGAAATTTTTTAGGATAAGTTATAATTTTTTATAAATTATAATTGAAAATAAAGTTAACTAAAAGACAGGAGTAGAATAAAATGGCAGAAAAAAAAGATTACTTAAAAGAAGTAATTCAACATATTGATATTAAAGAACATAATGTTGTTCCTCTAGTTGAATCGATGGAAAAAATGGCTTTTACAGCAAGAGATTTAAACAGAGCAGCTAAAATTTATAATATGATGCTGAATGATAAAGAATGTGCGGTTATTTTAACTTTAGCAGGTAGTTTATTTAGCGCCGGATTAAAGAAAACGGTTTTTGATCTAATTGAAAATAATATGGTTGATGCAATTGTGTCTACAGGTGCTATTATGGTTGATCAAGATTTCTTTGAAGCATTAGGATTCAAACATTATATCGGCTCACAATATTCCGATGATAATGAATTGAGAGATTTACATATAGATAGAATTTACGATACTTATATTGATGAAGATGAATTAAGAATCTGCGACGATACAACAGCAGAAATTTTTGATTCACTAGAGCCTCGTCCTTATTCATCAAGAGAATTATTGTGGCATTTCGGAAAATATCTTGAAGAAAAAGGGGGACCAAAAGTTAATGACAGTGTAGTTTATGCAGCTTATAAAAAGAATGTTCCTATTTTCGTTCCAGCATTTTCTGATTGTTCTGCCGGATTTGGAATTGTTATGCATCAACATAAAAATCCCGAAAAACATGTTTCTATCGATTCCGGAAAAGATTTTTATGAATTGACTCAAGTTAAATTAAAACACAAAGAAACCGGTATTTTCATGATTGGCGGTGGAGTTCCTAAAAACTTTACTCAAGATATTGTTGTTGCTGCAGATATTTTAACTGAAGATGCACCTATGCACAAATATGCTGTTCAAATTACAGTTGCTGATGTTAGAGACGGCGCTCTGTCAAGTTCAACACTTAAAGAAGCTTCTTCATGGGGTAAAGTTGAAACTACTTTCGAACAAATGGTTTATTCTGAAGCAACACTTGCTTTACCGTTAATTGCAGGTTATGCTTATCATAAAGGAGACTGGAAAAAGAGAAGTCCAAAAGAATTATCTAAACTTTATGAAAAAAGTGAAGTTGGTGCTTAAAAAATGATTTCTTAAAGGAGCCGGATTTTTATCCGGCTTTTTTGATTTAAAACCTGTCCTCATAAAGTATAACAACATTATCACTCAAAGGATATCCAACACAAGTTAAACAATAACCTTGATTTACTTCTTCTTCTGTTAAAACTGATTGATCAACTAATTTTAGTTTACCTGATAAAAGTTTTGCTTTACAAGTTCCGCACGAGCCATATTGACATGAATTTGGAACTTCCAATCCTTCCGCCAAGGCTCTTTCTAAAATAGATTCATCAGGATTTACGGTAATTTTATGTTTTTTACCTTCAAGTATAATAGTTACTTCTCTTGATATTTCTTCACTACTTTCATCATCTTCAACTACTTTTGTAGTGTATACTTCTCTATGTATTTGATTTTTTGAAACATTCAATTCTTTTAAAGCTTCAAAAACATTTTCCATCATTCCTTCAGGTCCGCAAACAAAATATTCCCCTTTTTCCGTCTCGTTAATAAAAGATTTTACAAGTTCAACTGTTTTCTCTTTAGAAATTCTTCCTTTTAATCCAGTCCAATTTTCTGAAGGGTTAGACAAAGAATGTACTATTTTGAAATTTGGATATTCTTCAAAAAGATCATTAAACATTTTGTTGTAGATTATCGATTCTTCATCTCGATTACCATAAATTAGAAAAACCTTGCTGTTTGGTTCATCCCTTAAAATTGTTTTAATCATTGAAGCTAAAGGAGTGATTCCGCTTCCTGCTCCAATCATTATATAATTTTTATGGTGATTTGCATTGGTCTCTACTGTAAAATTTCCTAAAGGAGGCAAAGTTTTTATTCTTTTTCCTTCCGTAAATTGATCCATCAAATGATTAGATGCAAATCCATCTGATTGTCTTTTTATAGCCAACTGTACAAAAGGAAGCTCATAAGGAGAAGATGCGATGGAATACCCTCTTCTAATTTCTTCTCCATCTAAATCAAATAAAACTGTTAAAAATTGGCCCGGTTCAAATTCCAATTGCTTTTCACCGGTATATTTTAAAGTAACACCTAAAGTATCCTTAGCCTCGTCTTTTACTTCGTATATTTCGAATTCTATTAAATTTTGCATTATTTCCCTATTATTTCGTAAAATGATTAAACATTAACCACAAAGATAAAGTTCTTTTTACTTAATTTAAATTTAGGATGCTTTAAAAGAGGAAAGCCGTTATAGTAGAGGGCGCAACTACAACGGCTGGTTAGTTACTTAAAGGAGGGTATTAACTACCATCTAGTAATACTAATATAATTCAATTTGTGTGCCATTTAAACAAACAAGTAAATCGCATAATTTAATCGGATTTATTTTTGAATATGAGAAATCTTTTTACAATTTTCTCAATTTAGTATTTTGTTTCTGTTAAAGCGGATACTTTAGATAATAAAATTACTGCGGAAACTTTTTAATCTGTTGAGGTAAAAAACTATTCTAATATTATTTTGAAAGTTGTACCTTCATTTAAAGAGGTGGTTTTAACAAAAATTTTTCCTCTATGGTAATCTTCAACAATTCTTTTTGAAAGGCTTAATCCTAAACCCCACCCTCTTCTTTTTGTACTATAACCGGGTTTAAATATTTCTTTCTTCCTATTCTGATCAATACCTTTTCCGTTATCTTCAACTTCTATTTCTACAAGTTTATTAATCTTAACAATTCTAATATCAATTTTCCCTTCACTACTTTCAATTGCATCAAGTGCATTTTTAATCAGATTTTCAATAACCCATTCAAATAAATCCGGATTTACTTTACCCATAATTTCATTTTCCCCATGCAAGTTAATTGAAACATTTTTACCTGTGTGAGGAAGTCTTCTATGAAAATAATTTACGACCCTTTCAAGTATTTCGTAAATATTATTTTCCTTTAATTCCGGTTTAGAACCGATTTTTGAAAATCTTTGTGCAATTTTATTTAGTCTTTCTAAGTCACTATCCATTTCATAAGTAACATCCAAAACTTTATCCGGTTCAGCGTAACTCATTTTTAATATTTCGTTCCAGCCAAGCAGACTAGAGATCGGTGTACCAAGCTGATGAGCAGTTTCTTTTGATAATCCAACCCAAATATTACTCTGCTCGGTTTTTTTCACATAACTGAAACTAACGTATGCAATCAATATAAAAACTAGAGCAGAAATCACTTGAAGAAAAGGATAATACCTAAGCATGGCAATAAGTTTAGAATCGCCATAATATATTTTACTCTGAATGATCGAATCGGCATAAGTAACAATTATAGGAGGATTAATAACGCTCATCTCGATTATTTCTTTTTTTAGAATGCTCTTAATTTCCTCTTTGCTTAAAGTAGTATCAATATCAAGATTTTTATAACCGCCGCCAATTCCATCAACATTTGGATTATCATTTGCATCGGTAAGAATCATCGGGAAATCAATAGGTTTAACAATATTTTCAAAGATAAAAGTATAATCTTGATTTGAAGCGTCATTATTTGCAATGTACTCAAGTCCGTTAGCAAATAATTCAACTACCTGTCTCTCTCTATTTTGCAAAGATTGAACGATATCGTTGGTATAATAAAAAGTACCGGCAACAATTAATGCTGCCAGCACCAGTAAAGTAAGCTTTAATTTAAGTGAGGTAGATCCTCCAAACATATATTATAACAAAATTGTTTGAGATCTTTTTGGACCAACAGAAATAATGCTAATTTCAAATCCACACTGCTGGCTTATAAATGATAAATAATCTTTAGTTTCAACGGGTAAATCATCATAATGCCTAACATGAGAAATATCGGTTTTCCATCCGGGCAGAGTTTCGTAAATAGGAGTTACCTTGCTTAATCTATCAGCATCGGATGGGAATGATTTTAGATTTTTACCGTTTAACTCATAACCTATACAGACTTTTATTTCGTCAAAATTACTTAACACGTCTAACTTTGTGATAGCAACTCGTTCAATTCCATTTATTAATCTAGAATACTTTAGAAGAAATGCATCAAACCAACCACATCTTCTTGGGCGACCAGTTGTAGCACCAAATTCTGCACCCCATCTTCTTAAATTTTCTCCGTCTTCATCTAAAAGCTCTGTAGGAAACGGACCGTTACCAACTCTTGTTGTATAGGCTTTAACAATTCCAAAAACTGAAGTAATTTTTGTTGGAGGAACTCCTGTACCGGTACAAGCTCCACCGCTGGTTGGACTAGAAGACGTTACGAAAGGATAAGTTCCAAAATCAGCATCAAGCAATGCACCTTGTGCTCCTTCAAATAAAATAGATTTACCATCTTGAATTGCTTCATTCAAGTATTGTGGAACATCCTTTATATACTTATCAATCTTCTTGTCAAATTCTATATACTCTTCAATAATTTCGTCAACATTAAGTTCTTCATGCTGATAAACTTTTTTCAATAAATTGTTTTTTTCTTCTAGGTTTGCTCTAATTTTTGATTCTAAAATTTCTCTATTAAGCAAATCAACAATTCTAATTCCTTTTCTTGCAAATTTATCTATATAGCAAGGACCAATTCCTCTTCCGGTAGTACCAATTTTTTTTTCGCCGCTTTCATTTAACGAATCAATTAGTTTATGATACGGCATAATTAAATGTGCGTTATGACTAATAAATAATCTTCCCTCACAATTAAATCCATGACCTTCTAAAAATTCAATTTCTTCCAATAAAGCTTTAGGATCAATAACCACACCGTTTCCTATAACACAAATAACATTTTCTCTAAGGATACCAGATGGAATTAAATGGAGAATAAATTTCTTGTCACCAATTTCAATAGTATGGCCGGCATTTGCTCCGCCTTGATATCTTGCAACTATCTCATAATTTTCACTAAGGATATCAACTACTTTTCCTTTTCCTTCATCACCCCATTGGCTGCCTACTAAAACCGTAACACTCATTGCAAAAACTCCTAATATTTTTTGGGAGGGTAAAATAAAAACTCCGAATAATAAAATTATCCGGAGTTATAAAATGCTAATTTATAATTCTTTTTATTTATTAGAGACAGCTTTTACAGCTTCGTCAACAGATTCGTAGTGATCAAAAATAGTAACGAGTTTAGTAATTACTAAAAGACTATTAATCTTTTCAGTTGCTCTGGTTAAAACTAAAGAACCACCGCCGTTCTTCATTGTTGTGAAACCGCTGATAAGCATACCTAAGCCTGAACTGTTCATAAATTTAACACCTGCTAAATCAATAACAATATTTTTTTTATTTTCATCAAGCAGATTATGAAGCAGAGTGTTAAATTCTTGGGCATCGGGTCCGCCCATAACATTACCTTTTAATTCAACAACAACAGCACCGTATTTCTCGTTAACTTTAATTTTCATGTACTCTCCTAGTGAAATTTACTATTGAATGCTATATAAGATTTTTTACAAAATTTTACAATATTGATCAGATCAAAAATAAAGATTATTAACTACTTTTACTTATATTTTAGTTCAAGTTATATAATAAAATTGTAAAAATAAAGTTATATTTATCTTAAATAGTTCTTAAAAATTCTCTAAACGGAACATAATTAAAAGATTCAGCGTCTAAAAAATGCAAGAAAATCAAAACGAAAACGAGAATAAATTTTTTGATGATGACAGTGGTCTGATTCAGGATTTTATTGACGGCGATGACCATGCTTTCAGCAAACTTGTTGCTAAGCATAAAGAGAAAGTTAGAAATTTAGTTTATCTAACTTTGGGTGATACTGATGCGGTTGATGATATTTCCCAAGATGTTTTTATAAGTGTCTTTCATAAATTAAAAGATTTTCGTTTCGAATCGAAATTTACAACTTGGCTTTATAGAATTACTGTTAATAAGTGCAGAGATCACTTAAGAAAGAAAAAAGTTAGAAGTATTTTTGTTCCTATTGAAAATAGAGAGCATGAGCTTAAAACAAGTGCTAGGCAAGACAATATGGATATTCCTGGTCTGGTAAGAAAAGCAATTAATAAATTACCCGACAAACTGAAAATTCCTTTGGTTCTTAGAGATATTGAAGGTTTTAGTTATAAAGAAATTGCTGATCAACTTGAATGTGAAGTGGGAACTGTTAAATCAAGAATTTTTAGAGCTCGTGAAAATTTGAAATTTATTTTGGAACCGTATCAAAAAGAAATGAATGCTTAATAGTTTTTTATGACAAACAAAACTAAAATATTACTAAAGAAATATCTCCCGTTTGCGGGTCTTACAATTCTTACAATCTTTTTGATGGTATTCTTTAAAGTTAATAGTGATAGAGGAGCTAAAATTTTTGAAGAAAGCAAAACCATTCTTGCTGATTTTTATCTCCAAAATTTAAAACCCTTAATTTATGATTCACCTATTACCAGAGATGAAGTTTTCGATTTTGCAGTTAATAATCAATTACCTATTGATAAGAATGATAACAAATCATTAAAAATTGGTACTGATAAAACAGGTGAAGAGTATTTCCAAATTATCCCTACAAATGAAGCTATTGCCGAGAACAATTACCCGGCATTTAAGAAATTATTAAGTCTAAATTCTGAGCAGGAAAAATCTTTAGACTCAATTTTAGATTCATATAAAGAAGATTTATACACAGCAGTTTTTGTTAATGATGACAATACTTACGCAGTTAATTCAGAGCTTCACTTACTTAAAAAAATTATAGCTTATGATTTATATGAATTTGCTTATAAAGTAAATAATAAAATTGCCCCTCCAATAAAGTTTATTGAACAACCTGAAAAGATTGATGAATTTGTTTATGATTTTAGAAGAAGCGACAAAAACAATTTTATAGTTTTTACTCAAGATACTATAGTTGAAAGAGCTCTTGCATTTAATAAAGAAGGATTAGAAAAAGATTTTAAGGAACTTCAGTTTAATCAAGAAAAATTACGGGAAGAACTAGCAGCTAATAAGTTTCATGTAGAAGTATTAAAACAAAAAGCAGAAAAACTTAGGCATGATGCAAGATTTAGAAGTATTGTTGTAAGGAAAGATAACGACAGCAATAAAGTAATTGTTGTTAATGACGAAGCAATTAATTTCACAATTCCTACAATTGATTTATCTTTTATTAATGAGATAACTCCTAAATTAAAAATGAATATCAATTCCGATTCATTAAAAGGCAAACTTGATTTTGTTATTGATCTTAAAGATAATGAACGAGATAATTTTTCATTTGCAATTGGTATTAATGAAAAGGAATTGAATAAACTTATTCAAAAATCTGTTAGCTCTGTAAACAACGCTAAAGACTGGGAAGAGTTTGGGAAAAAAATGGATTCACTTTCTAAGGAAATTGAATTCCGTATTTTAGATTCTACATTTCAAATAAAAGTAAACGACAGCCCGGCTAAAAAATCAAAAATAAAAGTTAATTAATAAATAATGAAACTTCCCTTTAACGCAATTGAGATATCCCGAAAATTTGAACTGGCTATCGGTCTTTCTATAATTTTATTTGTCTTTAAAATTATTTCACCAATTTCCACTTCTCCTTTTACTATTTTTATAAATGAAAGCCTTGTTATTGCCGTAGCTTATTTTTGGTTTTTATATATCTCAGAGTATCTTCAATCAAAAATTGATTCAATCCTTTCAATTATTCTTAATGCGGGAATTTTAACTTCATTAATATTTTCTCTAAATGCAATTCTCTCTTACTTAATCGATAATTCATTTACAGCTAATTCTAGTTACGATTTTTTTCAAATTCTTCTAACAATTTCTATTTCTTATGTTTTTTTAGGAGCTATAATCTACATCTTTACGGTTTTTAGAGAGTTATTTCTATTAAGACAAAAGAAAGATCCTCAAGCATTCTTTAATATTATGCTTCTTTTCTTTTTGCTGGCTTATTTTTCCAACATTACATTTAAGTTAAATTCAGATTTAGATTATATTTTTAATGCCTTCTATGTTGTATCTATAATTTTGATTTCGTTAAATTCATTAAGAGTTGCATGGATTGCTTTTCTACCAAAAAAGCAAAAAGTATATCTTTTAATTATATCCATTATCCTTTCAATACTTTTCGGCTTTAATTTTTCATTTACTTTAGAGAATAATATTATTCAGCAGATTGTAATAAATTTTTCTCCCGGACTTCAACTTTTAATAAATCTTATTACTTTATACGGAGCTATTTATTTTGGTGTAATCTTTTTTACTACATTATTTCATTTACCTACGGCAGAAGCTTTTGATAGAAAAGCAAACGAAGTGTCATCATTAATTGATTTAAGTAAACTTATTACACAAGTTTTTGATAAAAAAGAACTTGCTGATACAGTTACAAAAATGCTTACTAAAGTCTGTAACTCCGATTCTGCTTGGTTGGTTATAAAAAATAATAATGGATTTGAAATAGCATCGGTAAATGAGATTGGTTATTTGGAAGCAGAGAAAATAACCGAAATCCTTTTGAATGAAACAAGCAAAGAGAATAATTCATTAATAACTTTCAATAGAAAATCTCTTAAGCTAAATATAAAATCCGAGTTAAAAACTGTTTTATTTAGTGCTGTTGCAATAGCACCTTTGAAGGTTCATGAAGAAATAAGCGGATATTTATTTACCGCAAGAAAAACCCATTACAGTTTTGATGAAGATGAAAAAAAATCAGTTGAAGCTTTTGCAGATTATGCCGCAGTAGCATTAGAAAATGCAAAGCTGCTTAAAGAATCAATTGAGAAAGAAAGACTAGAAAAAGAACTTGATGTAGCAAGAGAAATTCAATTTAAAATTTTACCAAGTAAAACTCCGGAATGCACACATTTAAAAATTGCCAGTTTGTTTGTACCTGCATTTGAGGTTGGTGGAGATTATTATGATTTCTTCAATTTAGGAGAACAAAAATTAGGATTTGTAGTTGCAGATGTTTCAGGCAAAGGAATTTCAGCAGCATTTATTATGGCTGAAGTAAAAGGTATTTTTGAATCATTAGCAAAAATAATTGATAGCCCTCGCGAACTTTTAATAAAGGTAAACGAGATTCTCAAAAATTCACTTGATAAAAAAAGTTTTGTTACAGCAATTTACGGAATTGTTGATGGTAAGAATTCTAAAGTAATTCTATCTAGATGCGGGCATACCCCAATTCTTTATTCACATGATAATTTAATAGAGCGATTAACTCCAGCAGGTATTGGTTTAGGCTTAGATTACAGCGGAAGTTTTACAAATACCATTAAAGAAATGGAAATTAATCTAAAGAATAACGATATTTTAGTTTTTTATTCGGATGGAATTACAGAAAGCAAAAACCATAATATGGAAGATTTTGGCTACGATAGATTAGAAAAGTTAATTCAATCTAATAAGGAAAAAGATGTAGATTCAATTGCTAATTCGATTATGCAGGAACTAACTCTGTTTTCAAAAGATAGTTCGCAGCATGATGATATAACTTTAGTGATTTTTAAATGGAGTTTTAATAACAATTTAGCCGGAGTAAAATAAATGGCGGATTTCAACGTCGCTGTTCGTGAAGTTGGAAATGTAAAAGTAATTGATGTAAAAGGTTATTTGGATGCTCATACTGCACCTGAACTTGAAAGTGCCTTTAACAAATTGATTGACCAAAATAAATATAATGTGGTAGTCAATTTTGATAACCTCAATTACATAAGCAGCGCTGGTTTAGGCGTTTTTATGGCTTATGTTGAAACAATGAGAGATAATAAAGGTGATATTAAATTTTCGAACATGCAGGAGGGAGTTTATAACATTTTTGATTTACTTGGATTTCCGATGTTATACGAATTTTTTAATGATGAAAAAGAAGCAATAGAAAAATTTAACCAAGAAGGTAAATCTTGAGCACAAAGAATTTCAAAAATGAAATTACTATAACTAGTAAAACCGAAAATCTTTCTCAAGTAAGAGATTTCATAAAATCTATTGCCGAAACATGCGGTTTTACAAAAGAGGAAATTGGTAAAATTATTCTAGCTGTTGATGAAGCCACAACTAATGTGATTAAACATGCATATCATTATGCAGATGATAAGGAAATAAATATAAAAGCATCGTGCGAAAAGGGAAAATTCTCAATAATTATTAGTGATGAAGGTTCCGTTTTCGATCCCAATAAAGTTCCTTTGCCGGATTTAAAGGAATATCACAAACAGAAGAAAGTCGGCGGTTTAGGAATGTTTTTAATGCGTAAGCTTATGGATGACGTTAAATATGAACATTTTGCAAACAGGAATAAAGTAACTCTTGTTAAATATATCTAATAATTAATGCTAAAGTCAGAAAGTAACTCAATAATTAGAAACTTTGCCGCACTTGTAGATTTTGCAAATCTTATTAATTCTAGTCTGGATATCAATTTTACACTTAATAATCTTCTGCTTACATGTTTCGGAAAGTTTCAATGTACAAAAGGTATTATTGCAATTGCCGAAGAGGAAAAACTATATATTAAAAATTACAAGGGCTTTCCTAACTCGGTTGAAGATTTATGGTTAGACTTTGATTCATCTTGTTACAAAAATAATGATGATTTTAACACTTTTATTAAAACAAATAATATAGAAGTATATCAAGAAATCAAATCAAATGAAAAAATTATCGGTTTAATTTTACTTGGCAAAAAGTTTACCGGTAAAGATTTTTTGGATGAAGATAAACAGTTCTTAGCTACATTATGTAATATAGCCGCTACCGCAATTGAAAATTCGCTTACTGTTGATAAGTTAAAATCAGTTAATAAACAGTTGGATTCAAAAGTCAATCAATTAAGTTCATTATTCGATTTAAGCAAAGAATTCAGCGGTGTTCTGGAAACTTCAACAATAGTAAAACTTCTTGTTTATTCTATTATTGGACAACTGCTTGTATCTAAATTTGCAGTTGTTTATTGTAAAGACAATAAATATGAAATTTTGGAATCGAAATTTGACAAGGAAAAACTACAGAATACTTTAATCAATTTTATTCCCAATGATTTTGCTGAAACTCTTCAATCGGATGAACTCGATGAGAATTTTTCATCTATTAAAAAAATTGGCGTTGAGCTTTTAGTTCCGATGAAAATTAATAATGAAACCAGAGGATTAATACTTTTAGGAAAAAGATTAAAGGATGATAATTATTCAAAATCAGATAAAGAATTTATCTCTTCGGTTGGAAGTCTGGCAATAATATCAATAACAAATGCTCAATTATTTCAAGACGCAATTGAAAAGCAGCGGCTTGAGAAGGATTTGGAAATTGCAAGAAATATTCAGAAAAATCTTCTGCCTAAAAGAATATCCAAGTCGGCAGTTTTTGATATTTCTGCTTATAATCAGTCCGCAAGACAAGTAGGCGGTGATTACTTTGATGTTATGAAACTTGATGAAAACAGAATCTTAATTGCCATAGCGGATGTATCAGGTAAAGGGGTTCAGGCTGCATTATTAATGGCTAATCTGCAGGCATTCTTAAAATCGATTGCTAAACAAAACATAAGTTTGATTGAAGCGTCTAATCTTATAAATGATCTTGTTTCTGAGAATGTAAGCAATGGAAGTTTTATAACTTTCTTTTGGGGAATATTAGACAACGTTTCAAAAACTATTCAATATGTAAATGCAGGACATAATCCCCCATTATTGATTAGAGATAATAAGATTACTAAACTTAAAAAAGGGGGAATGATTTTAGGAGTAATGAAGACAATCATTCCTTATGAAGCAGAAAAAATTGAATTGCAAAGCAATGATAAAATAGTTCTTTTTACTGATGGAATTACTGAGGCTATGGATATTAACGATAATGAATACAGTGATGAAAGATTAGAAGAACTTTCAGTTAGTATTGAATCAGATGAAAGTGAAATTTTCTTAGACAAGATTATTGATGATGTAAAACAATATACAGTAAATGCAGAACAATCTGATGATATTACTTGCTTAATTATAAGCGTAAAATAAAATGAACGCTGTTAAAGAACTGATTAATAAATATCGTCCAAAAATTGTAAAACCACTTACCCTTTTCATTTTTTTGGTTGGGATACTTAACGTTTACTTCCAACTAGAAATAACTCCAATTTCCAATGATGAATGTTTATGGATAAATAAAAAACAAGGTGACAGTTCAATTGTAGTTTTTGATTTTGTAAAGTTTGAAGGTGTTACTTGGAATGCTGGAATTAGAGATGGTGATAGACTAATTGCCATCAACGGGAAAAATATTAAAAACAGTACCGATATTGCTACTTCAATTCTAAACAGACTTGAAGAAGGTGAAATTGCAAAATATGTTGTTTCAAGAAATGATGAAGTTTTTGAAGCTCCGGTTAAAATTAAAAAACTTATTAATTACGGCAACCTTACATTTGCATTTCTAAGCATAATATGGATTTTAGTAGGTTATATAGTAATTTCATCAAAGCCGGATGGTAAGGCACAAATTGTTTTTTATAGAATTGGTGTTTTATTTGGAATTACTTCATTAATTATGTTTTACATCGGTAATAATTCCAACAATCCTATTACTCAAATTCCTTTTATAATATACGTTCTTGATATTGCCTATGTAATTGGAAATAATTTTCTGCCTTTTGTAATAGTGCACTTTTTCTGGATTTTCCCACGCGATTTAAGAATTGTAAATTACAGATATACTTTAAAACTACTTTACAGCATTCCTCTTATTATGTCTCTTTTTTTAGTGGCAATTAGAGTGTTATTTGTTTATTCAAATATGCCAACCGATTTTGCTCAATTATTAATAAGATATCAAACTAGTTTAACTAATCTACTTTTTGTTATTGCATTAATAATTGGTTTGATAAGTTTGTTTATAAATTACTTCAAACTGGAAAACTCTAAAGAAAGAAATGCCATCTTCGTAATTTTGGTAAATTATACATTAGGAGTTATAGCTATAATATATTCAACAACTGCTGTAAATTTTGTTGTTGATACAATTTTTAATTCCCCAGAGCAGTTAGCTCCAATGATACTATTAATACTGCTTCCTATTTCTTTCGGTTACTCAATCTTTAAATATTCATTGATGGATGTAAGTGAAGTAATTAAAAAAACAATTATGTACGGTGCAGCAACATTATCAATTGCGGCAATATATTTTCTTGTAGTCTGGTTAATTGGTTCTACGGTTACAAATGCTTTGGGCGCCGGTTATCAAGGAGTAATAGCCGGATTCATATTCATAACTTTTGCATTAGTTTTTCAATCTACAAAAGATCGATTTCAAACTTATGTTAATAAAAAATTCTATCCGGAGCAGTTTGCATTTCAACAGGTTGTACTTAATTATGGAAATGAAGTATCTAAAATTGTTGGTTTTGATAATGTTCTTGAGTTCTCTAAAAAAACTCTTGTTGATTCACTACAGATAAGCAAATTTGGAATTTTTCTAAAATGTGATGATGTAAATGGGTATAAGTTTAGGAATGGTATTGGATTTGAAAAAAATGATGTTGTTATAAAAGTTGATATGTCTCAAATAATTAAGCTTATTCTTGAAAGAAATTCATTAAATAAAATTCCGGCAATTCAAAGAGAGCAATTTCATTCAATATTCGGTGATGATGAAAGAATTCTTTTAGAAAATGATATTTATACAATTCTACCGATGCTCATAAATTCTAAGCTAATGGGTTTAATGTTGTTTGGATTGAAAAAATCTGGTTTACAGTTTAATGAGCAGGAAACCGAACTTCTATATTCCTCTGCAAGTCAAACTGCTATTTCTATTGAAAATGCCAGATTATATGAAGCAGAAGCGGAAAAATTAAAATTAGATAGGGATTTAGAAAATGCCCTTTTAATTCAAGAAAGTCTCTTACCGATGTCGATTCCATTTTTAGATAAACTGGATATTTCCGGTAAAATGATTCCAGCTATGCATGTTGGAGGAGATTATTTTGATGTTATAAAAGTAAGCAATGATAGAATATTTGTAATTGTTGGTGATGTTTCGGGTAAAGGTTTAGCCGCTTCTTTTTATATGTCTAAGCTTCAAACTATGATTCGCATTTACTGTACTTCAAACGTTTCTCCAAAGGATTTAATGATTGAAGTAAATAAAAGAATTTACAAAAGCATAGAGCGTAACTGGTTTATAACCGTATCGGTTGCATTGTTCGATTTGAAAGAAAATAAAGTTTCATTTTGCAGAGCAGGACACGTTCCGCTTTTAGTTATTCAATCGAATAACAGTATAGTTGAATTCCAGCCAAAGGGAATTGGAATCGGAATAGAAAAGGGAGATATTTTTAATTCATCTATCGAACAAATAGATATCCCTCTTAAAAAGGATGACGTTTTTATTTTATATTCCGATGGATTAATTGAAGCAATGAATGGTGAGAATGAACTCTTTGGAATTGATAGACTAAAAACTGTTGTGAAAAATTCCAATATAATGTCATCTTTTCAAATACAAAAAAATCTCTTGGATTCAATTCAATCATTTAGAAATGGAAGAGAAATTAATGATGATCTTACTTTAGTTGTAACTAAAGTAAAATAATTCTCTACTCTATTTCTTATCTTTTTATCTCTCTAAAATTAAAGGTATTAAAAATGTGTTTGATTTCATTTGCCTATGAATGTATTCCAAATTATAAATTAATTTTAATTGCAAATAGAGATGAATTCTTTGACCGCCCCTCAAAATCAGCTTATGATTGGGGAAACGGAATTATTGGCGGACAAGATTTGAAATCAGGCGGCATGTGGTTCGGTTTACATAAATCCGGTAAGTTTGCCGCTATAACAAATTACAGAAACGGGTTTGATAAAAGAGAATTCAAAACAAGCAGAGGAAGTATTGTAAAAGGATTTTTAAACTTTCAAAATTCAGCAGAAGAATACGCCAATTTACTCAAGCAAAATAAAAATGAATATGCAGGTTATAATCTAATTTTTGGAGATATAAATAAAATTCTATATTACTCTAATATTGAAGATAAGATCACAACTATACAGATCGGTATCCATGGTTTGAGTAATGCTTTCCTAAACAGCAGTTGGCCAAAAGTTGATAAAGCTAAAGAATTTTTTGATGTAATGAAATTGAATAATGAAAAATTGAATAGGGAGAAAATCTTTTCGTTTATGGTTGATGAATCCAAAGCATCTAAAAATTTACTCCCTAAAACTGGTATAAATGAAGAACTGGAATATCAGTTATCTTCAATTTTTATAAGGCTCCCAAATTATGGTACTAGGACAACAACTCTGCTTACAATTGATTCTTATGAAAGAATTGAATTTCGTGAAAGAACTTATTCATTTAATAAAAATGAATATTCAGATAGAATGTTTAAAATAAAAAAGCCGGAATAAATCCGGCTCCTTTATAAAGATTTCTATCAAGTTTTAGAAGGACATTTTCTTCTTAGTTTTTTTCGCATATTCAAGAACGAATGCACTAGCAACGAAAACTGATGAATATGTACCGATAATAATACCGAAGAATAATGTAAAAGCAAATCCTCTTAAAACTTCACCGCCAAAGAACAATAATACTGTTATTACAATCAAAGTTGTAAATGATGTCATTATAGTTCTTCTAAGTGTTAGATTAATTGCTCTGTTTATATTTTCTTCAAGATCAATAGTCTTGTGAATTTTTAATTCTTCTCTAACTCTATCAAATACAATCACAGTATCATTGATTGAATAACCGACAAGAGTTAAGAATGCAGCAACAATTGTAACGGATATCTCGAGATTTAGGAACGGCATAAAGCCATACAGTACTGAGAATAATCCCAATGTTATAATTACGTCATGGAATAAAGCCGCAACTGCACCATTAGCAAATGCAAATTTGAATCTTAATCCTAGGTAAATAAGAATTACTACAAGAGAAAGAGCAACTGCTATAATTGCGTCTCTTTTTAGTTCATTACCTATTTTAGGACCAACATTTTCTTCTTTAAGAATTGTGAAATTATTATCCGGCATTTTATCTTTAAGGGTTTCCTCCAAAAGATTTGCAATACCAAATCTAATCTGCATTTTTGTATTATCCGGTTCTAAAGAGGCTCTGCTTGCTAAGAAACCTTCTGCAGTTAATTTATCAACAACTTCATTAGTTGTTTCAGGATTTCCTAATTCATATGTAAACGAATTATAGCTTGAATCTACAATTGATTTTTGCAGATTCGGGAATGAAGCAGCTATAACATTTTCAATATTCGCAAGTATTTGAGGAATTAATTCTTTAGGAACTTCCTGAAGTTCAGTTCTGATAAGAACACCGGTTTCACCACCAAATGTTTTTACTTCAACATTTCCCAGACCTATATCGTCAAGATTATTTCTAACCTCACCAATTTCAATCGGCTTTTGGAAACTTAATGCAATTTCAGAACCACCTTTGAAGTCGATTCCTAATTCAAGTCCTCTAAAAACAAGACTGATAACTGCAATGATAAATAATGAACTTGATACTATATAAGCAACTTTACGTTTCCCTAAAAAGTCAATATTAAGGTTATCAAAAATTCTTGATCTTCCGCCAATCTTAATTTCATAACCTCTGGAAACCATAAACTCCATCATCAGCTTGGTAATAATTAAAGAACTGAATAAACTTGATATTATACCAATCATAAGAGTTAAAGCAAAACCTTGAATAGGACCGCTTCCAAATTGATACAAAATTAATGCAGTAAAGAATGATGTTATGTTTGCATCAAAAATAGCTGAGTATGAATTTTGGAATCCGCTTTCTATAGAAGCTTTTATGGTTTTTCCAGTTGATTGTTCTTCTCTAATTCTTTCAAAAATAATTACGTTAGCATCAACAGCCATACCTATTGTAAGAATAATACCTGCAATACCAGGTAAAGTTAAAGTTGCTTGGAACCCTGCTAAAATACCCATAATAAATAACACCGTAAACATTAGAGTTAAATCAGCTAAAGTACCGGATTTTCTATAATAGAAAATCATGAACACTGCAACTAATAAAAATCCTATAATAGTTGAGTTGAATCCTTGAGCAATTGAATCTTGACCAAGAGAAGGACCAACTGTTCTTTCTTCAATAATATCAACGGGAGCAGGAAGAGCACCGGCTTTTAAAACAATTTCAAGCAGCTTAGCTTCTTCAAGATCAGCTAAACCGGAAATTTGTGAATTACCGCCGGCAATTTTATTCTGAATAACCGGAGCTGAATAAATAACTCCATCTAATACAATTGCACATCTCTTATCAATGTTTGCACCAGTAATTCTTGCCCATTCTCTTGAACCCTCAGCATTCATCTGCATGTAAACAACTGCACCGGTTGTCTGCGGATCAATGTTGGATTGAGCATCAACAATAACACCGCCGGTAAGTTCAGGCTGTTTATTAACCATATACATTCTGTAATAGTTTTCGCCGTCATCACCAACAATCGGATTAGCTTCAAATAAAAATTCTATATTATCGGGTACCACATTCTTAATTTCAGGTCTGCTCAAAAGTTCTAACACTTTAGCTCTATCACTTTCTTTAACATAGGTATCCGGAATTCTACCTTGAGGATCAGCTAATCTTGCTACTGAATAGAAGGGATGTTCTTTAGCAAATTCTTCTTCAGTCATATCTGCAGCAGTAGTATCTTGCTGAGCTTCAGTTGTATCCGTTTGAGTATTACCTGCAAGAACCTCATCAATTCTATTCATAATTGGAAAGGCAAAATCAGATTCTTTTACTAATTTAAATTCAAGTAAAGCTCTTCCCTGAACAAGATTTTTAGCTTCTTCTTCTTTAGCAATGCCGGGAAGTTCAACAATAATTCTTCTGGAGCCTTGTTTTTGGATACTTGGTTCTGAAACACCATACTGGTCAACTCTATTTCTAATAATTTCAATAGCTCTAGTAACAGCATCACTTTCTTGTTCTTTAAGTCTTTCAATAATCTGTTGATCATCTTCTCTGATAGAACCAAAGTAACGGCTCATTCTAATATTTCTTTGCTGAAAAATATTAGAAAGTGTAGTAACAACATCTTCATTTGTAGTTCTAGAAATGTTTTCAGCATCTGCTAATGCTTCTTTAAATTGAGGATCATCAGCATCTTTTGCTAATTTCTCAAGTAACTTAGCAGTGTTAACTTCCATAACTAAATACATACCGCCTTGAAGATCCAAACCTAATTTTACTCTTTTTTCTCTAGCATCTCTAACTTCGGGAACACTTCTTAAAGAGTTTTCCTTTAGATCAATAACTTCTTTAATTTCTGCTTCACTTAAAACAGGAGTGGATTGATTGAGACTATCGCGCAAATTTTCAATGCTGTCAGAAATTTCATTATTGAAGGAATAATCTTGATACGTAGGATAAAGTAAATATAAGCTAAGCCCTACAAAGGCAATTATCATTAAAAATCTAAATCTGAACTCTTTCATATTAACTTCTTAATTTTGGTTAATAAAACACACTTATAAAACGAACGTAAAATTAATCTCTCAAAGATCAACTAATAAAACATTCATACAGTAAGCGTAGAAACAAAAAGCCGGTAAAACGAACCGGCTTAATTTCTATTCTCTTACTACCCAAGTTTTTACAACAGAAGTAACCTTAGGATGAAGTTTAATATTAATACTATAAATTCCAAGAGCCTTTATTGGTTCAGGAATTTCAATTTTACGTTTATCAATATCATAAGATTTTTCATTAAGAGCATCTGCAATCATTTGAGTAGTAACAGAGCCGAATATTTTATCTTCTTCACCAACTTTAACAGGAATAGTTACAGAAACATTTTCTAATTCTGCTGATAATTTTTGAGCATCTTCTAATTCTTTAGCTTCTTTCTTTAATACTTGTTTTTTCTCCTCTTCCAATGCATTAACTGCACCGGCAGTAGCTATATATGCTATTTGCCTTGGAATGAGAAAATTTCTTGCATAACCATCTTTTACTTCAACAACTTCACCAATTTGTCCAAGCTGTTCAAAGTTTTTTCTTAATATTACTTTCATTTAATTTTAACCTCCAATTACTTAACAGCGTCAGCTATATAAGGCATTATAGCAATTTGTCTAGCTCTTTTAATTGCTCTAACTAATTCTCTATGTTGTTTAGCACTTAAACCTGTAATTCTTCTAGGTATAATTTTACCTTGATCAGTTACAAATTTTTGTAATTTTTTAGAGTCTTTATAATCAATATAATCATCAATAACTCTTTTAACTTTTTTAGCCTTCATTAAAATACTCCATGTTATTCTTTGTCATTAATTAAATCAGATTCCTCATCTGTAAGGAATTTGTCAAATGAGTTTTCCTCATAATCACTGTTATCATTTTCGTCTTCACTATAAACGCTTTCTTCTTCATCGTAGCCATTACTTTTAGCAAATTTATTAAGAAACTGAATTCTTTTGGCTTTAATTTCAACAATAGTTCTATTCTTTCCGTCATCGGTTTTGAAAGTTCTGCTTTGAAGTTCACCATCAACCAGCACAGCACTACCTTTTCTTAATCTATCTCTGCAGCTGTCTGCAAGTTTATTCCAAGCAACAACACCCACGTAACAAACATCTTCTTGCCATTGATTACTGCTGTCTTTATATCTTCTATTAACGGCAATATGAAAATTTACAACCGGTGTTTTGTTAGAAGTTTCTCTGAAAATAGGATCTTTTGTTAAATTACCTGCCACTATAACACTGTTTAATTCCGGCATTTTGAATTCAGCCATTTAAAACCTCCATCCTCATCTTATATAAATTATTCTTTACTATCGTTCTCTTCGTTACTTACTTCTGGAACTTCATTAACTGCAACAGATTTTTCTTTTTCTTTTGAATAAAACTCTAATGCTTTTTTGTCTAAAACAATTGTAAGATATCTTACTATTGTTTCATCTAATTGATAATGACGCTCTAATTTGGCAATTAATTCGCTTGGCGCTTCAAATCTGTACACGGCATAATAACCACTTTTAGATTTTTGGATTGGATATGCGAGACGTTTTCTACCCCATTTATCTGCATCTAGGATAGAGCCGCCGTTAGCTTGGATATTGTCTTCGATTTTTTTGAGTGTAATTTCTATCTGATCGTCTTCCAATGCAGCGTTAACGATCACGACACTCTCATAGGTTCGTTGAATCATTCGTACCTCCCTTTGGGCTTTTTTTAGGCCCGCCAATTAAAATTGGCGAGCAGGGTTAATAAAAGATTTTAAATATAAAACTATTTAATGAGTGGTGCAATAACTAAAGAAACCACAGACATTAATTTTATTAAAATATTAAGTGATGGTCCGGACGTATCTTTAAATGGATCTCCAACAGTATCACCTACAACTGCAGCTTTGTGAGCTTCCGATCCTTTTCCGTAAGTAAACCCATCAATTTTTAATCCGCTTTCAATTAATTTTTTTGCGTTATCCCACGCACCACCGGCATTAGATTGGAAAATAGCCATTAAAACACCACTGGTTGTAACACCGGCCAGCAATCCGGCTAACATCTCTTTATTCAAGAAACCAATAGCAACTGGAACAATAACAGCCATTAAACCGGGAGCAATCATTTCTCTAATAGCAGCTTTAGTAGAAATTTCGACACACTTTGAATATTCTGCTTTTGCTGTTCCTTCTCTTAATCCTGGTATTTCTTTAAACTGCCTTCCTACTTCAATAATCATTTCTTTTGCTGCTCTTCCAACAGCACCCATCGCCATTGCAGAAAATAAAAACGGAAGCATAGCACCTATAAACAATCCACCCATAATAATTGGTTTTGATATATCGATTGTAGTGATTTCTGCTTGATACATATATGCAGAAAATAAAGCTAATGCTGTTAAGGCAGCAGAACCAATTGCAAACCCTTTTCCTATAGCTGCAGTTGTATTTCCTACCGCATCTAATTTATCAGTTCTTTCTCTAACTTCTTTTGGTAATTCAGACATTTCAGCAATACCACCAGCATTGTCAGAAATTGGTCCGTATGCATCAACTGCCAACTGAATACCGGTTGTTGAAAGCATACCCAAAGCAGCTATAGCAATACCATATAAATTTGCAAAGTGAAATGCACTAATTATTCCGACAGCAATAATTATAATTGGGATTGCAGTTGACATCATTCCAACACCCAAACCGGCAATAATATTAGTTGCTGAGCCTGTTATTGATTGATTTGCAATACTTTTAACAGGTTTGTTATCTGTTCCGGTATAATACTCTGTAACCAAACCGATTAACGTACCAGCTGCTAATCCAATTAAAGTTGCATAGAAAACACCGTTGCTGGTATATACAAATGAATCAGCTTCAAGAGTCCAGCTATCCGGAAGCATTGCTTGAATAATAAAATAAGCGGCAACAACCATTAAGCCTGTTGCACCAAATTCACCTATATTCAAAGCTCTTTGAGGATTTCCTCCTTCTTTAACTCTAACAAAGAAAGTTCCTATGATAGAAAGAACTATTCCAACTCCTGCTAAAACTAAAGGAAGTAAAACTGCTTCTAATCCAATTTCCGGAACTTGAGGTGAAGCGAAAACAGCACCTAAAACCATGGTACCGATAATTGCACCAACATAAGATTCAAATAAGTCGGCACCCATACCCGCAACATCACCAACATTATCCCCAACGTTATCGGCTATAGTAGCCGGGTTACGCGGATCATCTTCCGGAATTCCTTCATAAACCTTTCCGGCAAGATCGGCACCAACATCTGCAGCTTTAGTATAAATTCCACCACCGACTCTAGCAAAAAGAGCAATTGAAGAAGCTCCTAATGAAAATCCGGATAATACATTTATAATTTTTCCTAAATTTAATTCAACACCCCATAGGTTGCTGTAAACAATAAAAAGAACACTAAGACCAAGAAGTCCAAGTCCAACAACATTCATTCCCATTATTGAACCACCGGAGAAAGCGATTTTGAGTGCCGGACCCAAACCTGTTCTTGCAGCATTTGTAGTTCTAACGTTTGCTTTAGTAGCCGAGATCATACCTAAGTAGCCGGCTAAAGCAGAGCAGAAGGCTCCTACAACAAATGAAACGGCAATTAACCAGGATGAATCTTCTCTACCAGAATTTGCAAAGCCGAGCAGCACTGCTACAGCTAATACAAAAACTATTAATACTTTATATTCTGTTTTTAAGAATGCAATTGCACCTTCTCTAATGTAGGTTGATATTTCAACCATCTTATCTGTGCCGGATGGCTGTTTATTAATCCACAAACTTTTTGTGAATGCATAAACAAGTGCAGATAGACCAAGAATTGGAATAATGTAAGTTATATAACCCATGCTATATCTCCATATTTCGGTATTCTAACTTTAGGATTGATCGATTGATTTATTAAAGTTTCTACTAAAATATTCTAATGCTCCTTCAATACTGCTTTCTAAAAATTTTATAACAATTTCTGATGCAAAATTTAATTTTTCTAATTGCTCTTCATTCGAATCATCAAAATAATTTGATAAAACAAAATCTGCCATATTCCCTTTATCTTCATATTTTCCGACACCGTATCTTAATCTTGGAAAGTCTTCTGTCATTAACTCATAAATTATAGAGCTCAGACCATTATGCCCTCCATCTCCGCCGGATCTTCTAATTCTTATCTTACCGTCATCAAGATTTATGTCATCTGTAACAACTAAAAAATCTTTTGGTTCAACTTCACAATGCTCTAGAGCATTTTTTGCGGCTCTACCGCTAAGATTAACAAAAGTGGTAGGTTTAACCAGAATAAATTCTGAATTATTTATTTGCCCTCTTGCAAAATAAAAATCAAATTTAGAAGGAATAAACTCCAAATTCAATTTTTCTGCAATTTTGTCTAAAATTATAAACCCAGCATTGTGCCGGGTTTTTAAATATTTAATTCCAGGATTACCAATTCCTAAAACTAACTTCAATTCACATCTAATATTTTATTCTTCGTCTTCAGCTTTGCCTTTTTTAATTACTTCCGGCTGTTGAACTTCTTCATCTAAGTCAACATCGGCAGTTTCTTCTTCTTCGGCTCTAGTTGAAGAAACACCAACAATTACACTATCAGGGTTATTAAGTATTTTCACGTTTTCCAATTCAAGATCACCGCATGAAATTGAATCGCCAACTCTTAATTCGCTAACATTAATTTCGATATTTTCTGGTAAGTGTTTAGGAAGACATTCAACATCAACCTTAGTTAAGTGGTGTTCTAAAACGCCACCCTCTTTAACACCTTTAGCTGATCCTTTAAGAACTATCGGAACTTGCATCTGCATAATTTGTCCAGCAGTTACACCTTGAAGATCAAAGTGAACCATTTTATCGGTAAGCGGATCGAATTGAATATCTTTTAAAATACATCTGTATGTTTGTCCTTCAACATCTAAACTAACTATATGAGCTTCAGAAGTATAAACAATTTTCTTTAACTGATTTTCATGCATAGCAATAGTGAAATTACCTTGATCTTTAGCATAAAAAACTCCGGGGATTAATCCGGTTTTTCTAAGATCATTAAGTTCACCTTTAGTAGATGTGCTTCTTTTTTCTGCTTTTAAGCTTAAATCTGCCATTTTATTTACTTCTCCAAATGTTAATCAAAAAACCTAACTTTTATCAGTATCAAATAATGAACTGATTGATTCATTTCTATGTGTACGTATAATAGCTTCAGCTAATAAGCTGGAAGCTGACATAACTACAATTTTCTCAGAATTAATTCCGTCTTTCAACGGAATACTATCGGTAACATATAATTTTGTTATCGGTGAGTTTTCAATTTTTTCAACAGCCTCACCGGAAAGCAGAGGATGAGTTACTGCACCGTAAACATCTCCGGCTCCTTTTTCCTTCAATGCCTGAACTGCGTTTACAAAAGTTCCGCCTGTATCAATTAAATCATCAACTAAAAGAACATTTTGACCTTCAACATCACCGATAATATTCATTACTTCAACAAAATTCTGCTGAGGTCTTCTTTTATCAATTACTACTAATTTGGCATCAAGTCTTTTTGAATAAGCTCTTGCCAATTTAATTCCGCCGGTATCGGGAGAAACAACCACTAAATCATCAACCGGATTTTCCTTAAAGTAAGTTGTAAACACAGGAGATGCATAAAGGTGATCAGTAGGTATATCAAAAAAACCTTGTATTTGAGCTGCATGAAGATCCATCGCTATTACTCTATCTGCACCTGCACCGGTAATTAAATTTGCAACTAACTTTGCAGTAACCGATACTCTAGGCTGATCTTTTCTATCCTGCCTAGCATAACCAAAATATGGAATTACCGCTGTAACTCTTTTTGCGGAAGATCTTTTTGCCGCATCAATCATTATCAGCAATTCCATTAAATTTTCTGCCGGCGGCTGGGTAGATTGCACAATATATACGTCTCTTCCCCTAATGTTCTCTTTATACTTTACCCAAATTTCGCCGTCACTAAATCTCTTTAATTCAACTAATCCCGGTTCTAAACCAATATAATCAGTTATCTTCTTTGTTAATTCGGGATTTGAATTTCCCGAAAATATCATTGGGCTGTCTTGCATATTTTCCTAATTTTATCTTAAGACAGAATTTAAATATAAATATTTGGGTTTGCTAAGTCAAATTAAGTTTATTTATCTATTTTTTACGATTTCCTCTTCTTAAATAAAAATGCGAATACTATTACTAGTACACCCAAGGTCAAATATAAAATCCAAGAAGGTGTTTCTTTTAATTTATAAGGACGAAATGTTGCATTCAGCAAATATCCGGAAGAAATATTATTCGCATTAAAATTCCAAGTAAGCTTATTTCTAGATAAATCATCTGCATTGTGATTAATAACCTGACCCGGCAAATAGTAAACTAGCTGAATATTTAGTTCTTTCGTGTTTAATCCAAACCCTGTAATTAAAGATGGTAGAAATTGGGAAAAAGTTTTTAATCCGTCTCCCCCTTCTTTTATCGTTATCTCCGTCCCTTTAAATAGCATCAATTCGTTTAATCTGTTAATATCGGTATAGCTGAATTCAATTTTTCCATGAATTGTAGAATCAGTAAAATCATTATATACTTCAACATTTTTGATTGCTATAAAACTTGAGTCAAATTGACTTTTAATTGAATCACTGTTGTAAAATCCAATTTGGTTAATAAGAAGTGTGTCGTAAGGAGTTTTGAGTTTTGACCAGTAATGAATAAACATTTCACCTGTATTATCAGTTTTGATAACCGATACTTGTTCGTAATTCAAGCATCCGGTTAAAAAAGCAAGAAATAAAAGTACAATTGGAAAAAATCTTTTCAGTTTCATAGGCATCAAATTATTTTACACAAAAATAGTTATTTCATATAAGAAAAAGAGTAAATATTTTTGAAATCTATTTTTTTAATTGGAGGATAAGATGCCGACTTATGATTACAAATGTTTGGATTGCGGAAATTTATTCGAAGCTTTTCAAAAAATGACTGACGAACCTTTAACTGAATGTCCAAATTGCGGAGGAAATGTTAAGAGATTAATTGGAACAGGATTAAGTCCAATCTTTAAGGGAAATGGATTTTATCAAACAGATTATAAAAATTCATCTCCTACAAATGAGACAAAATCAAAAGAGAATAATTCTGAGAATAAAACCGCAGCCAAAACAGAAACTACAACTGAAAGTCAATCAAAGAATAAAGAAACAAAAAAAGCCGGTTAAATTAACCGGCTAGCAATTAAAAATCTGTTCCAATGGAAAGATAAAATCTTGGTTTAGAAAATCCCTCAACATTATAAGCCCAAGCAAAATCAAATTTCCACAAGAAAATAAAATACATTCTTAAACCAATTCCGGTCCCCATTAATAAATCTTTAGTAACCGTATTTCCATTTTCATTTTTTGAGAAAAGCTGAAGCTGCTTATTATAATTCCATGCAGTTCCGGCATCAAAATAAATTGATCCCAAAATATTTTGAAAGAGAAGCGGAAGAGGACCGGTTACCAAATATCTAATAAGTGGAACTCTTAACTCTAAATTTAGAAGTGAATATTTAGTACCAATTTTTTCTCCGTAATCAAATCCTCTCATCGGTAGCCCCGGAGTTAAGAAAGCAAAATCGGAAGTTGATTCAATCGGAATATCACCTGAGGCAAATGATCTGTTAATCCAATTATCAACACCTCCTAAGAAAAATCTTTGAGGATTATTACCACCGGAAATACCGCCGGAAAATCTCATTGCAAAACCGTTATCAAACCAGAATCTATAGTACTGTCTAAAATCCCAAACAGTAGAATAAAAACTATGTTGGGAAGAACCAATTCCGGGATTACCAAAAAATGTTATTCTATATCTGCTTCCTTCAATAGGAGAATAATAACCCCAGAAAGTATTATCATGAACAAATCCTATTGATGGAATTACATAACTTACTTTTTCAGTCGGATCATTATAATTATCCAAATTCTCCGATGAAACATTTAAGTAACTTAAACTTCCTTCCAGTCTGTAAAAACGAGATAACGGATAACTAGCAGAAGCTACAAAACCAAAATTTCTGTATCGATATAATTGCGAACCTTGTCCCCGATTTATATAAATAAATCTTGCAGTATGAAATCCCTCAAAACCATAATCAATTCTTTCTGGTAAATAATAATAAGCTAATCCATAATCGCTATTTTTTAAATCAACTTGCAGACTAGTAACACCAACTAATCTATGGTTTCCCAGCATATCACTAAAGCTAAGAACGGTTGTTCCTAAAAGTCCGTATAAAGTACTATAACCGGCATTCGCATAAATCAAATCGGGCGAGAAATTTATTTTGTATTTGTTAACTAGAAAATTTCCGTCTTCATCAAGATTAGCAATAAAAGTTGTGTCTCTGTATTTTTGAGATGAAGTATCACTTGCAATTTCTTTAGAACCAAAAATATAATTTGTGTATTCGTCTTTCGACTTCACTGAATCCGATTGAGCTAATTGACCGGTAAAAATAATTGGTTCATCATCCTTTGTTTTTACGGTATCGGATTTAGTAATTACGGTAGAATCTTTTAAAGCAATTATTGTAGAATCATTCTTTATAATCAATGTAGAATCTGAAGAAGTAGAATCTGTTTCAGCAGAAATTAAATTTTTCTCATCGACTTCCTCTTCAGCAAGTTCACCTTGCGCAGAATTAGAATCTGATTGGGTAGCAGCTAATACTTCATCATTTGGACTGTTTGCAAATAGCCCATCTGCATTTCCTTTTGCAAACATCATTTTCATGTAGTTTGTCGGTTCAATTTTTTCGCCAAGAGACTGCATTTCAAACGGATTATTCAACAAATAAATATTATATCCTTGATTGAAAAGACTTGTAAATACAAGCTTTTTTCCATCTTCTGTAATTGAAAGTTGATTGATTCCGTTTAACGAATTTGTTAAAGGAAGACTTGGCTGCGTTAATAACATCTCAGGATTTTCAAAGTTATTGATTTCCTTTCTATACAAATTATCAATTCCATTATAGTCAGAAACAAAAATCATATATTTACCATCAGGGGAAATAACAGCAGATTTTTCACCGCTATATTCCCAATCTGTTATTCTGTATACTTTTTCTGTTTCTACATTCATTGTGTATAGATCAATATTCTTATAGTTATGGTTATACATTTCATGATTTTCGGGGATTTTATACCTATCAGTAAATTCGCCTCTATCAGAAGAAAATATTACCCAGTTACCGTCATGAGACCAAGAAGGATTCATATCCGAAAAAATATCATTAGTTAAATTTTCTAACTTATCCTTCTCAAAATCATAAACATAAATATCGCTTTGAGATTCATTAGAAGCATTGAAAGCAATTTTACTTCCATCAAAAGACCAGCTTACAGATTCAATTCCACTAAACTTAAAAGGAAGTTCTTTAGAATCCCCCTCTGCAACATCAACAATCGTAATTCTATCAAAACCACCGCTTTTGGTAGAAACTGCAATTCTTTTATTATCGGGAGCCCAAGTAAGTGCGGGGAATAAAACATTTAATTCTTCAAAATCATTCGTTCTTCCGCTGGAAATAATTTTCTCAACATCATCAGGCTTGTTAATATCCATCAAATAAAGATCAAGAAATATATCTCTATCAGAGATAAAAACTATTTTATCACCTTGTGGAGAAATTGCCGGACTAGTATTATAAAATCCGCCAACTTTTTTGTTGTCTGTCAATCTCTTAGCAATTTCATCCGGATCTTTTCTAAACGAAATTTCAGGCCAGTATTCTCTTTTTAATGACTTTTTCCATCTATCGTTTAATTCTTCTATAGTTAATCCAATTCCTGCTTTAAGTCCATTCTGCACATTTCCGGCATTTTGAACTTGCTTTAGTAATTCACCTATTTTTTGTTCACCGTATTTATCAGCAATGTATTTGAATAAAGCTTGTCCGCCGCGATAAGCATAATAACCGCCAAGTTGATTTATATCAGGAAGATATTCATTTATAATTGCATCTCTAATAAACATGTCAGAATTAGTTTCCCAGCCGCTTGCAAGGTATTCAGCCATTCCTTCATGATACCAAAGCGGAAGTTGAAGTGTGATTCCCTTAGCAATTATATTTTGAACAGTGCCTCCGTATAATAAATCACGCATTACGGCATGTACAAGTTCATGATGAATTACATGTTCAAATTTTTCATAAGAGCCTTCAAAAGGAAATACAACTCTGTTTTTAAATGGTTCGGTAAAACCGCCTACACCTTGACTTAAATAGGAATCCGTAGTATTAGTTTCTTGAAACTCATTATGTGAATCATAAATAATAAGAGCAATTCTTGCTCCTAATTGATAATCAAGTTTATTAAGAATAGATTCTAAAGAAGCTTCGGCAGCATGAGCAGTAAATTCCGCTGTAGTTTTTCCTTGTTCAGTAAAGTAAATATCAAAATGTTTAGTTTGAATATAAAACCATTCATGTTCTCTATACTGAACTCTATTCTGTCCAAACTGCGCCGAAAGTGTAATAGCTAAAAACAAAAAGGAAAATATATTTCTAACAGTCATAGTAAAATCCTTCATCTATCTTTTTTATTATAATTAGAATAGAGCTAATCTAAAAGTATAAAATCGATCTCTCTTTTTTGTTCATCAATTCTAACAAGTTTAACAACAATTTTATCACCAAGCCTAAATCTTCTGCCGTTTCTTCTTCCAACAACAGAATAACTTTTTTCATCAAAAAGATAATAGTCATCATCTAAATCTTTAAATCTGATTAATCCTTCAGCAAGAGTTTCATTAAGTTCAACAAAAATTCCGAAATTTGTAATCCCAGAAATTACGGCTTGAAATTCATCACCTATTTTATTTCTAAGGTATTCCATTTGTTTCAATTTTACAGAAAGTCTTTCGGCATTAACGGCATTTCTCTCCATTGCAGAAGAATGATCGCAAATTTCCTCAAGTTGAGCAAAAGAAAACCCGACTTTTTGATTTGTTAAAAATTGATGGAGTACTGTATGAACAATTAAATCAGGAAATCTTCTGATAGGTGAAGTAAAATGAGTATAATATTTGAATGCTAATCCGTAATGTCCAATATTTTCAATATCATAAATTGCTTTTGCCATCGATCTGATTGCAACTTCATTAACAACTGCTTCTTCTTCGGTTCCTTCAACCTGCTCTAAAAGATACTGCAATTGTTTTGAATGATTTTTACTTCCGATATCGAATTTATATCCCAAAGAATTTACGAATCTGCCGAATTCAAAAAGTTTTTCTTCATCAGGAACATCATGAACACGATAAACAAAAGGAATTTTCGTTTTATTTTTTGCAATATGTTCTGCAACAATTTTATTAGCAAGAAGCATAAATTCTTCAATTAAATTATTGCTTTCCTTAACCACTTTAATTTTTACTCCAATTGGAGTTCCTTTTTCGTCAACTTCAAATTTAACTTCCGGTGTATGAAAATTTATACTTCCGTTTGAAATTCTTTTTTTCTTTAACTGCTTTGCAATTTTATTAAGTGTCAACAACTCCGAATTAAACTTACCTTTTCCGGTATCTAAAATTTCCTGCACTTCTTCATAAGTAAATCTTTGATCACTATTAATTATTGTTTTGTGAATTTCATAATTAACAAGTTTAGCTCTCGGTGTCATTTCTACAATTACAGAATAAGTCAACCTATCTTCATTTGGAACCAAAGAACAAATCTGATTTGATAATTTTTCAGGAAGCATTGGAATTACTTTGCCAACTATATAAACACTTGTTCCTCGTTTAAGAGCTTCATCATATAAAGGTGAATTGGTTGTTACATAATGACTAACATCAGCAATATGAATTCCAATTTTATAATTTCCATTCTCCAATTTTTCCAGCGATAACGCATCATCAAAATCTTTAGCATCTTCAGGATCAATAGTAAATGTTGTAATATTTCTAAAATCTACTCTCTTGGATATTTCATCTTTATCAATAGAACCATCTACATTTTTTAACTGATCATCAACCTCTTTAGGGAAAGAATAGCTCAAATTAAATTCATGTGCAATTGCTGCAATCTCAGCATCGTAAGTACCGGCTTTACCATATATTTCTTCAACTTTACCGAATAGTTCTTTATTCTTTGATTCCCAATCAATTCCGGTTACAAGAACTTTGTCATTTTCTTTTGCACCATTTAAATCTTTTTTTCTTACATAAATTTCTTTACGTAATTCACTGCCGTCCGGTACTAATAAATATCCCCCTTCGGTAACTTTTATTATACCTAAAACGGATTCGTTTTTTCTTTCAAGAACAGAAACAATTTTTCCTTCGTAGTTTTTTCCCTTCTTTTTATCAAGAAGTTCAACTTCTACAATATCGCCGTTGAATGCATCTGCAAAGTATTTTGAAGGAATAAAAATATCATTGTACTTTTTATTTTCGGTAACAACAAATCCAAAATTTCCACTTTCGGTTATTTGGAGCTTTCCTTTAATTTTTTCAACTGACTTTTGATTAAGAGAAAACTTTTTTCCGGTCTTGATTAAAAAATCCTCTTTAAATAGATCGTGAAGAACCTGCTTAAGCTTTGAAATTTCATGAGCATCTTTTATATAAAGACGCTTAGCTAAATCTCTTGATTTAAGTTTATCAGTCGGATTTTTTTTGAAGTAAGCTTTAATTTCTTTTTTCATTAGAACTCGAATCTATATTTTAAACCAAATTCAGTGATTTTTTCCTCAAAACTGTTTGTCTGAAGAACAGGATCTTTTCTTTCAAACCTCATTAAAAAATTAGGATTGAACAAATATTCAATTCTAACATTTGCTTGACTAACATTTTGAAAGACATCAGTAGTTCCGCCAAAAGTATATTTTACATCTTTAATTCTGCCCGAAATACTGAATGTAGTTGCCTGCTGCGTTTGACCAAGTCTTATATCATTTACAACTTCACCTACTGCCGAATTTACAAATCCAGTTAATACCGGACCAAGAAACGAACCAGCTACATTACCAATTTCGCTGTTGATTTGATTTCCAAGTTCTGTTCTTTGATCGGCACTTAAATCATTCTTAAATTTACCTATAAGTACAAAAGAAAAAGCATCGGAAACATCTAGCCTGCTATCGGGAACGTTATCTTGAATATTTCTTTGTCCAACATAAACATTAATATTATCAGTATTCTCAGTTAAGTTTCTTCCTAAATCACTTAATGGACCGGTTAATTTCAATTTTACTGCAACCGGTTTGGTAGTTTGTTCCTGCACATCATAATAATCAGATTGATAAGTAGAAACAATATCTAAATAAGGATTAGTTACATCACTTTCAAATCTAATTGCACCTTCAGCGTTAAAGGTTTTTATAAAATCTAATTTAGAACCAGAAAGAACCGTAAATTCTCCTTGAATAAACTGTTGTCCTGATATCCTTTCGAACCTCATTGAACCGGCAGCATTAACAGTTAATTTTTGATTTGCTGCTTTTGATAATATAAATACTATTTCTGCCGGATCTTGAATTGAAACACCAAATTCGTAATCTAAATCTGCTGCATTATTTTCGGCGCTTTTAATCACTTTATTTTGATTATTACTTTCCAAAAGTCTTCTCAGCATCAAATCATCATCGCTGATGTTTGTTGTATCTTCTATAAAAACATATTGGATATTTTCACTTAGATTACCTCCCGAAGCTTGTCCGGCTGAAAAAGTTAGATTAGCTTTTTTTACCAATACTTCCCCAACAAAATTAGATTTACCGTTTTTACTGGTATAAATCCAATCACCATCAGTTCCAATAAAAAGTGTTCCGTACAAATTAGGCATAACTTCTTTAGTTTTTTCGGAAAGTACTGTTAAATCTCCATTAATAATAAATTCAGCCTCTGCAATTCCGTTAGAAGAAAGAACAGCTTTTCCTTTACCTTTCATAATACCATGATTAGAAACCATTAAAGTATTTTTAATCATAAAATCTTCTATGGTAATTTCTTCGTTATTAAATGAAGCATGAAATGCCATATTGTAATCTAAGTTATTTGCTCGAAGTGTTAAGTATGAATCATCAACAAAAACTTTACCGGTAAATTTAGGATTTTCAACAGTTCCGTTTATTGATAAATCAGCATTCAAAATTCCCATTTGATTTTTTACGAAAGGAAGAATATCTCCAAAAGTATTGATGATAAATTCATTAGTTACAATCTTCAAATCCATTTCTTTATCTTTTATAAATCTTTCCTCATCACTTAAAAAAGCAAGATTAATTGGAACAGTTCCATACATTTTTAAACTTGGATTTATAAAAGTTTTTGATGTGTCAATAAATCTTATATCCGTTTCCAAAAGTTTATCTTCATAATATATATTGCTTATTATTCTTCCGAATTCATTTCCGCCTATGTTTATATCTTTAAGATCAAGTTTAATATCAATTAAAGGATCAGATAAATTACCGGTTAGCCAAATTTCGGTTAACAAATCTCCATTAATTGGACGGTCACCTTCTTTAACAAGAAGTTTTGAAAGTGAAGCTCCGGTCGAATCTTCCAATCGCATCAGATAATTTAGGTTTCCATCGCTATGTAAAATTCCATCCAATGTCAGCAAAGAAGAACCGATTGATAGATTAAAATCTTTTACTCTTACCGAATCATTAGTGAATTCAACTGCAATTGGTTCTTCATTAAAAAGTTCTTGATTGTTATATGTGATAAACAAATTGGAAAGATTAATGTCATTAAACTCAGGTTTTAATATCATACTTCCATCGGTATAAAAACTGAGGTTTGTATCCAGCTTAGCGCCCGAGTTAAAATATAGTTTTCCCTTATTGAACAGAAAATCAGCACTAATATCATCAAAGTTTCTGTTAGCATAAACTCTGTCGGTTTTAAACGATATATTACCGAACAGATTATTGAAATCATTAATGATATTATTCCGCGAAAAAGAAATTTTTGATTCGAGATCAGACATATATATTACAGAAGTGTCAAATACATTTACGAAATAATCGATTTTAAAATTTGTAGTTACGCCAAAACTATTATTGTCATTTTTAACAACCCCTTCGCCGGCACCCGAGATATCAAGTTTTTTTAATCCTAAAAATTTTGCAATCGTTTCAAAATCTTTAAACACAAAATTATAATTGAATGAGATATTTTCTTTGGCAATTGAAGTATCCAATCCTGCTGTATAATTAATTAAAGTATCCTCTTTCAATAAATTAAGTTCATCAACTTTATCTGAGATTATTCTTGTTATTACTTCACTTTGATAATCGAGAAGATCAATTGCTTTGCTTAACGAAAAATCACCGCCGATATTAAAATCAAGAAAATCGGAATTCAGCGCAATACTTCTTGTAGTATCAGTCTTTGATATTTCCAAATCAATTTGAGATTCCGGAATTTCATGATCATTGTACGTTGAAGGTTCAAGCTTAGCAATAAATTTATTCTGCATTTCATCAAGTTCTAATCCTGTTCCGTTAAGACTAAAAGCCAAATTCAAGTTTGATGAATCTTTCTGGTCTTTAGTTAATCTTGATAAATCAAGTTTTTTTATATCCGCAGTAATATCATATTTGGTTTTAGATGTATCGGTAAAATTAAATTCAGCAATTGAAGTTAGTGAAGCATTTTCAATTACTGAGCTTACATTCATTTTAATTATTTGAGAATCTGCCCTAGTCGTTAAATCTAAATTTTTTATTGAATAAATATCAAACACAGAATTTTTGATATTAATTACCGCATCTGCAATTAAATCATTTGGACTGGTTCCTTCTCCTTTTACCTTTGATTTTGTATTTAACTTGGTTGCAAATCCTAAAACCGGACTAAGATTCAGATTTGTGGTTTCAAGTTTACCATCATAAACAAGTTTATCTTTTGTAAGATCGAGAAATAATGAACCGTCAACTTTTCCTTTATTAACATCACCAAATATTTTTGATGAAAACTTTGTCGGTTCTCCTTTATACTCCGCATTAAAATTAGATAAAATCACATTCTTGAAATCGGGCAGTTCCAGAGCGGGTAAAAGCTTTGTTACATTTTCATAATTCACATAAGAGTCGTTTATTTTTACATCCAAAAATAAATTTTCCGGAACATGAAGATTCTTAACATTTCCAGTCATTTTTAACTTTGTGTCATAAAAGCCTACGTCAAGTTTTTCAACATTTAAATCACCAAAATAACCTTGAACCCTTAAATGAAGCGAAGGTTCTCCTTTAAGAAAATTTGTAGCATCTAAAAAAGAAGTTAAATCATCAAAATTAAATGAAGGAGTTATAAGTTCAAGCTGTACTGGATATTTTTCGAATTTTTGAAGTTCAGCTCCACCCAACAGATTAAGACTATCCAACCTTGCATTTATAGTAAAATCTGTATTCTTTGTAATCAGTTTCAATTCTTCAACAGAAGCAAAATCTTTTGTTAGAAAGAAAGAACCCTTGAGATTTTCTAGTGTAAAGTTTTTAAAGTTTGGCTGAAATGATAAGTTTTCCAGAATAAAACGTAATTCCGATTTAGAAAGATCAGCATAAACTCTTGAAAAGAGATTGAAATTTTGAATCTGTAAATCGTTTGAGTTTATTGTCTCGTAAAGAATATCCTTGTTTAGATATTCGTAAGTTTTGTTAGAAAAATTAAGGTTGTTGATGCTGAAATCATTGATTTGAATTTTAAAAGGAAAACTGAAACCAGATTCTTCTTTTACTATTTCTTCCTCAACTTTTTCTTCTGAAGCAAAAAGCTTTGCAAGATTAAGTTCACCATTTTTATCTGCCTCTAACTTTACATAAATATCTGAAAGATGAATTTTTCTTAAATAGATTTTTTGAAGTAAAAGCTGCAGCGGACTTGTTTGAATTTCTATCTCGCCGATATATGCAACTGTCTGAACAGAATCTGTTAATGCGATATCATAAATTTTTAATGTAGTTAAAAATGTCCCTTCAATATCGCCAATGTATAATGAGCCGCTGTTGGTTGAAGAATTAACAATCTCAACAATTTCTTCTCGTAAAAAATTTCTAAAAGAACTTGTTTGAGAATACCCAAAAAACACGAGCAGTAAAACAAAAATGATAACAAAAAACGTAATAAACCCATTAACGATCTTTCTAAATAAGGATCTTTTAGGTTTTTCTTTTTTCTGCTCGCTATTATTCTTTGTATCGCTCAAGTATAATCTTTATAATATTTGATGTTGATTGCTGATTAACAAATTCAATTGTTTTTACTTCACCGCCATTTGATTCAACAGTTTCTCTTCCTACAATTTTCGAAATATCCCAATCTGCACCTTTAACAAGAATATCCGGAATTAATTCATCAATAATTTCTTTTGGTGTATCTTCTTCAAAATAAGTTACATAATCAACACATTTAAGATTGCTGACAACAAAAGCTCTTTCAGAATAATTAACAATCGGTCTTTTGCTCCCCTTAATTCTTCTTATTGATTCATCACTATTTAATGCAACAATAAGAATATCTCCAAAAGATTTTGCTTTATTCAAGTAATCAACGTGTCCAGCATGAACAATATCAAAACAACCGTTACTGAATACTACTTTTTTATTTTCATTTTTAAACTTTTTTCTTAGTTGATTTAGTTCACTTCTTTCAATTATCATAATATTTCTTTTTTAATAGTATTGAATAAATAATCAATTTCGATTGGAATGATACCAACCTCTTCGCAGACTAATCCACCCGCATAATTTGCAAGATATGATGCGGTTTTAATATCGGCACCAGCAGCAAGCGCCATTGTTAATGTAGAGATAACAGTATCACCTGCACCGGAAACATCAGCAACTTTTCTAGCTTTAGTTGGAATTCTCCAGTAATTATTTTTTTTATCAGATATTGCCAATCCCTTTTCACCTAATGTTAACAATAGGAATTCACAATTCAACTTATCAATTAATTTTTCGGAAGCTGATTTTATTTCGTCTTCAGTTTTAATTTTAATTCCTAGTGCATCTTCAGTTTCTTTTCTATTTGGTTTAAAGACAGTAACATCAGTAAAATTAAAAAAGTTATTAAATTTTGGATCAACAGTTACAATCTTATTTTGTGATTTTGCAATTTCGATGCTCTCTTTTATTAATTCAAAAGAAAGTACTCCTTTATTATAATCCTGTAGAATGATTGCATCAATTTCATCAAGATTATTCTTTAAGAAATCGGATAACTTCTGAGAAATTTCATGATTGAGATATTCTTTACTTTCTTTATCAATTCTTACTACATGCTGTCCATCTGCAATAACTCTGCTTTTAGCCGTAGTTGGTCTTTTATTATCAACAACAATTCCTTCAGAATTAATACCGGAATCTTTCAGAAGATTTTTGAAAATCTCACCATCATTATCATTCCCAATAACACCAATAGGGAGAGGAATACCGCCAAGTTTAAGTATATTCAAAGCTACGTTTGCAGCTCCGCCAAATCTAAAAAATTCATTATCAATTTCTACAATGGGCACAGGAGCTTCCGGAGAAATTCTACTTACAGATCCCCAGAAATAACAATCAAGCATCATATCGCCTATTACCGCAATCTTTTTCCCGTAGAATTTATCTTTTAGTTTTTCAAATTCCGAGATTTTCAAGTCGTCCATTATTCTTCCTAAAATTTTGCTAAATTGTTTGAAAGGTTAACTCTATAAATTCCCGTATCAGATGCGAGCCAGATAAAATCACCATCAAAATAAATATCTAAAATTCTGTTAGGGAGCTTTTCATTATAAATCATTCTTACTTTGTTGGTATTTGTATTAATGACTGCAAGTCCTCTACCGAATTTTTCCTTTGTATCACTTCCAAATTGATAAAGAGCAACCCAAATTAGATTTCCTGTTCTTTCAACAGCATAAATACCGTTACCGCTTAAGCCTCTTGAAACATCAAATCTCTGCCAGTCATTTCTTCTATCGTATTTATAAAGTCCGCCAACATTGAATCTTGGTCGTTCAGAAGTAGTAAATTCATCAGTTCCAACCCATACATTATTCTGTTCAATCAAAATATCGGAAATCGAAACTTCATCCCCTTCACCTCTAAAATAATTCAACCGGTTATCATAAAATTTAGAAGCATCATTGGAATTTAGATCTAATCCTTTATAATATTTATGCAGCCCGGCTTCGGTACCAAACCAAACTAAGCTGTCACCATCAATCTCAATAGTTTTAATGGTATTTGTTTTTTCATTTCTCTTAATTGTTAAATCATAATCTGTAAATCGTCTTGAGTTTATTTCATACTTAGTTAAGTATTGGAATCTTCCGATCCAAACAGAATTTATAGTAGGATCAAACTTGATTGCTCTAATCCAGTTACCTAATTGTCCACCTACACTAAATTTTCTTTTAATCCATTTGTTTGTCTTTTTATTGAGAATAAAAAGTCCATCTGTACTGCCTGCAAATACCAATTCATTATTAACTGCTATGCAATGGAAAAAATCCTGCTGAATATTGTTTTTTGAGGAGGAATACTCATTCCATTTATTCTTCTTTTTATCGTACTCAATAATTCCGTTGCCGTTTGTCGCAAACCAAACTTCATTTAGAAAACCGGATATCTGCAAAACATTTGCATCAGGATAAAAATGTTCTACTTCAATTTCATCTTGCGCAATTAACAGATTAGCAAGTAAGAAGATCAATAATATTTTCAGATTAGAAATCTTCATTAGTAACTTTCATTTTCTGACGGGAATTGTTTTTCTTTTACATCTTTAATATAGTTTGATACTGCAAAATTAATTTGATCCGCTAAGTTGGAATAATGTCTCACAAATCTTGGTTTGAAATCTATATTTAGTCCAAGCATATCGGGAGTAACTAAAATTTGTCCATCACAAAAATTACCGGCACCAATTCCAATAGTAGGAATTGTAAGACTTTCAGTAATTTCATTTGCAAGCTGAGCCGGTATTTTTTCAAGTACAACTGCGAAAGCACCGGCTTCTTGAAGGATTAAAGCATCTTCTTTTATTTCTTTTGATTCTTCCAAATCAGTCGCTCTAACTTTATAACTTCCAAACTTATGAATGCTTTGAGGCATCAATCCCAAATGTCCCATTACAGGAATTCCGGCTTCGGTTATTTTCTTAATTGTTGGAGCAATAAGTTTTCCCCCTTCAAGTTTAACTGCACCGGCGGGAGTTTCCTTTAGAATTCTTCCAGCATTTCTAAAAGCTTCATCACTGTTAGTTTGGTAAGACATAAAAGGCATATCAACAACAACCATTGCTCTATTTACCCCTTTGCATACGGCTTTTGTATGGTAAATCATCTCATCCATAGTAACCGGTAATGTAGTTTCATTTCCTTGAAAAACATTACTTAAAGAATCTCCTACAAGAATTAAATCAATCCCGGATTCATCCAAAATTTTTGCTGTAATAAAATCATATGCGGTTAATGCTGCAATTTTAATGTTATTGTTTTTTAACAATTGCAGTGATTTAGTAGTTACCTTTTTAAATTCTCGTTCAACGCTCATAATCTTCAAAATTTATTTCAAAATAATTTTCAAATCCTAATTTAATTGAATCAGCCAATCTTTTGTAATCAACTTTTTCATTTATAATCGATTCAATTTCTATAGTTTTTTCATTCATCTCATTAAGAATCGATTGAATATTTTCTTCAGATAAATTTAAGTATTGTACAAGTTTTTTATGATAAGTTCCACATAAAATTGAACCATGCTGTAAAATTGTATTATTTAATTTTCTTTGTGCACTTCCAATAATTTTTTTACCGGAAAATTTCACTTCATTTTTGGCTGTACTTGCAAAACAAACCGGGCCAGATAATTCATTTAATACTTTTGAAAAATCGGGCTGAATAGTTTCAAGTTCAGTTTCGTTCAATCGATTATCATAAATTGAAAGTCCTAATGATAATGCTTCGGAGATTTTTTTATAAAGTACTTTAGGAGTATTTTCTTGTGTCAGATTAGTAATTACTGAATAGGTTATTTCTTCTGCATGAAGAATTGCTCTTCCTCCGGTTGGTCTTTTTACAAACTCTAGATTATCATCTTTAATATTGTTTTTATTTAATTCTTCTTCAGATTGATTTTTGCCAAGAGAAATGCAAAAGGGATTCCATTGGTATAATCTTAGTATGAAAGTATCGGGAGGTAAATCGGCGGCAAGTTTAAGATCGTAATCCATATTAAACTTACCGCTGTTAATTTTTAAGTCAATAAATTGCCATTTCATTTTGTAAGAATGGTGCGGGTTGTTTTACTCATAAATTCAATAATTTCTTGTCCGTAAATGTTATCGGCAAGCTCATTTTTAATTTTTTCTTTAGCTTGAGCAAAATTTAAACCGCTGTTATAGAATATTCTATAAACATTTTTAATAGAATTAATTTGATCAACAGTAAAACCTCTTCTTCTTAATCCAACTGAATTAAGTCCGGAAAATTTTGTAGGATAACCGGCAGCAATAATGTAAGGAGGAATATCAGAAACTAATTTACAACCGGCACCAATCATCGAATGTTTTCCAATTCGAGTAAATTGATGAACGGCTGCCAATCCGCCAATTATTACAAAGTCTTCTATTTCAACATGACCGGCTAATTGAACGGTATTTGCCATAATAACATTGTTGCCTACAATACAATCATGTGCAACATGTGCATAAGCCATAATTAAACAATTTTTTCCTATTCTAGTAGATTCCCCTTCAACAGTAGCGCGATGAAGAGTAGCAAATTCTCTTATTGCAGTATCATCACCAATTTCCACGTAGGTTTTTTCATCTTTAAATTTTAAATCCTGCGGAACATTTGATATAGAAGCTGATTGGAAAATTCTTACTCTTTTACCTAATCTTGCTCCGTCATAAATAACTGCATGAGAGAAAATTTCAGAATCATCATCAATAATTACATTATCATGAATTATTGCAAAAGGACCAACTTTAACATTATTACCAAGTTGGGCTTTAGGACTTACAATTGCAGTGGGATGAATTAATTCCATAGTTTATTCTTCTTTATTGTTTTCTTCTTTATCCATAATTCCGGCGGTTAATTCAGCTTCCGCCACAAGTGTTTCATTAACATAAGCTCTTGCGGTAAAAACAAAATATCTGCTTTTTCTGTTTTTCATTTCTGCTTCAATATACAGTTGATCTCCGGGAACAACCGGTCTTCTGAATTTTGCATTATTAATCCCCATAAATACAACAAGTTTAGAAGAAGGATCTAAAAATGAATTAAGAAGCATTACTCCCCCAGTCTGCGCCATCGCTTCGATAATCAATACTCCCGGCATAATTGGTTGATTTGGGAAATGCCCTTGGAAAAAGGGTTCATTTACAGTTACGGACTTTACACCGATTACTTTTTTATCAAGCTCGAGATGAACAATTTTATCAATCAATAAAAAGGGATATCTGTGAGGGAGAATTCTTTGCAAAGCATTTATATCAAGAACAACTCCTTCTTTCTTCACAAATTGAAATTTCTTTACAAGCTTTCTTTGCTGATATAATTTTCTTATCCTTTTTGCAAACTCAACATTTGCTTTATGTCCGGGACGAGCAGCTAATATTTGAGCTTTGATTGGTACACCAATAAGAGCTAAATCACCCAGCATATCTAGTAGTTTATGTCTTACCGGCTCATTTCTAAATCTAAGTGATTTATCATTAAGAAAACCACTCTCACCTAATTCCATTTTTTCTTTCAAACCAAGTTTGTTTGAAAGGGAATCCAATTGGTTTTGATTTACTTCATGATCAACAATTACAACTGCGTTATCTAAATTTCCCCCTTTAATTAAGCCTTGCTGAGCTAATTGTTCAACTTCGCTTAAAAAGCAGAATGTTCTTGCAGGAGCAAATTCAGCTACAAATTCTTTTTCTATATCGAATAATCCGGAGTGCTGGCTACCAAGGGCAGGATTTTGGTAATCTACCATTACAGTTAACCTGTATCCATCTAAAGGAAGAGCAACAATATCAACTTGTCTATCTTCTTCATGATGAATTACGGTTTCATCAATTATTAAATAATCTTTGGGAGCATCTTGTGTTAGTAATCCGGCTTCAATCAATTTTTCAACATAAGGCATTGCACTTCCATCACCGACCGGAGGTTCAATACCATCCATCTCTATTACTAAGTTATCTATTTGCAGTCCAACAACCGCGGCTAAAACATGTTCTACGGTATGAACTTTAGCTTCGCCTAAACCTAAGGTTGTTCCTCTAGATACATCAACAACGTACTCGGCAAGAGCCGGAATTTCCGGATTACCGCCTAAATCAACTCTTACAAATTTTATTCCGCTGTTTTCCGGAGCAGGTTTAAATGTCATTGTACATTCAGTTCCAGTGTGCAATCCCATACCCGACATTGAAACAGGTTTTTCTATAGTTCTTTGTAATTCTCTCATCTATTGTAACCTAACATTATTCTTTATTAATCTTTTTTTCTAATTCGGAAATTTTATTTTCGAGATCTTTAATTCTTTCAGCATACTTTGGAAGATTTCTTATATGGGCTTCAGTTCTAAGTGCAATCGCCATTTCCTTTGCCGGATAACCGAAATACATACCAGGCTTGGTAATTGATTTTGAAACTCCGGATTGAGCACCAATAATTACTTTATCACCAATTTCTAAATGTCCGGCTAAACCAACTTGACCGGCTAATATTGAGTTATTTCCAATTTTAGTACTTCCCGAAATTCCGGTTTGTCCAGAAATTACTGTATTCTCTCCAACTATAACATTATGACCAATCTGAACCAAATTATCTATCTTGGAACCTCTCTTAATAACCGTAGATCCCATTGCCGCTCTATCAATTGCAGTATTTGCACCGATTTCTACATTATCTTCAATAATTACATTGCCAATTTGAGGTACTTTAAAATAAACTCCTTTTTCATCTGGAGTAAAACCAAATCCATCAGAACCGATAACAACACCAGAATGGATAATTACATTTTTACCTATGCTGCATTTTTCTCTTATTGAAACATTTGGATAGATAATTGAACCTTCTCCAATAAAACAATCCTCGAGAATAACAGTGTTGTCAAAAATAAAAGAATTATCTTCTACAACTGTTCTATCTTTAATAACAACGTTATTTCCGAATTTAACATTTTTACCAATAACGGCGGTTGGGCTAACAACTAAATTATGCGGTGAAGTTGAAAGTTGCGGAAGGTTGTTAAAATATTTTATTATAATTTTTTGAAAGGCAACATTTGGATTTTCAACTTGGATGTAGGTGATATCATCACGAGTTTTTTTGAAGTCCGGTTTTACAATAATAACAGAAGCTTTTGTTGTGCTAAAATACTTTTCGTATGAACTTAAATAAAGAAAAGTAAGATCACCGTTTTCTGCCTCTTCAATTTTAGCAACATTATTGAAGGAGAGATTTTCATCACCAAAAATAGTACCGCCGATATAATAGGCGGCTTCTCTAACAGATATTTTCATAGAAATTTATTTTAATTTTTCTAATACTAAATTTGTAATATCATATTCATCCTTAGCATACAAAAATATGATATCCCCGCTTCTATCAAAAACAAAATCTAATTCTTCTTCTTCGGCAACTTCTTTAATTGCATTAAAAACTTTGTTTTGAACGGGCTTCATAACTTCTTCCTGCTTTTTAAAAAGTTCCCCTTCAACACCAAACTTTTCTTGTCTGAATGCAGAAATTTTATCTTCGGCAGCAACAAGTTCTCTTTCTACTTCAGCTCTTCTTTGATCGCTCATGCTGAGTTTTCTTCTTTCATAATCATCGTACATCGATTTCCATTCACGTTCAAGTTTGTTTAATTCTTCCTGCCATTCTTGAATTTGTGCATCAATTTTCTTTTGAGCATCTTGAGCTTCAGGAAGTTGTTCCATTATAGTATCAGAATCAATATAACCAATTTTTAACTGCGCATTAATTGATAAAAATGATAAAGCGAATAAAACTATTGCCAGCTTTTTCATAATGTTACCTTTTATTTTTTGCCTCTTTTAAGCATATCTAAAACAGTAAAAGTAATATCATAAGTTTGATCAGCATAAAGAAGAATTACATCACCGGCTTTATCAAATACAAAAGTTAAGCCTTCTTTTTTAGCTGCTTCCTCAATTCCTTTCATAATTTGATCTTTAATCGGTTGAAGAAGTTCGTCATTTTTTCTGTAATATTCACCATTAGGTTGCTGGAATTTGCTTGCTCTAAATTGTGTGATTGATTGTTCTTTCATCACCAATTCTTGTTCTTTTGCTCTTCTTGCATCAGGAGTCATACTTTCAGCCTGCTGCTGATAATTTGTGTATTGAGATTGTAAATCAGTAACCATGCTATCTATTGATGCATTCCATTTAGAAACAAGCGCATCTAATTCCCCTTGAGCTTTAATAGCTGAAGGCAACTGGTTAAGAATTACTTGAGAATCGACATAACCAATTTTTTGAGTAGTTTGTGCAATTAACGCAGTTGATAAAACAACCAGTATTAATAATACCTTTTTCACTTTTACCTCTTTATATTTATTTTGTTTTTAAAGTCCTCTACCGAATTGGAAATGGAACATCCATTTTGGATCTGCACCGGAAACACTTTTTCTATCGAAACCATATCCGAAATCAAATCCAAGTAATCCAACCGGATTAATTAAAATTCTTGCACCAAAACCGACCGATCTTTTTAGATCAAACATATTAGTAGTATTCAAATCAAAGAATATATTTCCGGCTTCTGCAAATGCTAATAAATAAATCGGAATTGGTTCCAAAGCCAGTGCTGCTCTTAGTTCGGCAGTATATTTAACCATAACTCTGCCGCCAAGCACATCTCCGTTAGCTTGTTTTGGTCCAACCGATCTATCATCATAGCCTCTTAAAGGAGTAGTTGCAATTACTAAACCACTTCCTCCCATATAGAAGAATTCAAAAGGTTGAATTCTTGTACCTTTTATTAATTCATCTATGTAACCCAATTCACTTCCTGCATAAAATGCCAGGCGATTTGAATTAAATAATCTTTTGTACCAGTCAAGTTTGAATTCAATTTTGTAATAATCTACATCGCCAGGTAAAAACGGACCGCCTGAAAGCTCACCGTTAAGACTTAATTTTGAACCTTGAGAAGGAAAAATTGGATTATCTATATCGGTTCTGGAAATATTCAATCCAACTGTATATTGTCTGGATAAACCTTCGGCATAAAATCCGCCGCCGTCAATAACATCGTTATATTGGAATCTGAATAAACCTTGGATGTAGAAATAATTATCAGGCCATTTTAATCTTCTACCAACTCTTACTGTACCGCCTGATTGTCTCAAATCGTAAACATATCTTTGTCTTGTATCAAAAACATCAAAACCTACCAAAGTTGGAGTATCCATAAACCAAGGTTCTGTAAATCCTAAAGTGAATGTTCTATAAAAATTACCAACTCCAAACTGCCAATTGAAATTTAGAATTTGTCCGCCGCCAAGCTGGAAAGGTTCGGTAATTGAAAAGTTTGTTAAAGTTACTCCAAGTGCACCAGAAAATCCAAAACTTCCGCTGTAACCAATAGAGGCATTTAAATAATCGGATGATTTTTCTTCAACGGAATAAACGATGTTTACTGTGCTGTCGCTTGCCGGTCTTGGTTCAACTCCGGATTGATATAATTTTTCTACATTGAAATACTGAAGATTTGCTAGCTGCTGAAGACTTCTAAAAATATTAGCACGACTGAAATAATCGCCCGGAATTGTGTAAAGTTCTCTTCTAATCACTTTATCTTTTGTTTTAGTATTTCCTGTAATTTGAACTTGATCAACTTTGAACCGGTTATTCTCTGTAATTCTAATAAAAATATCTATTGAATCTTCGGCAACTTTTTCTTCTCTAGCATTAATGTTAAAAGCCAAGTAACCGCTGTCATAATAAAGCGCCGAAACATCATTTTGTTTTTCATTTGCTCTTAAATTCTGCTCAAACTTTTGATAATCGTAAACATCCCCTTTTTCAAAATCCAATCTCTCTTGTAAAGCTTCGCTTCTAAATACAGTATTTCCTTCCCAAAAAATATTTCTTACTTTGTACTGCGGACCTTCATAAAGATCTAATGAAATATTAACATCAGCTTTATCGTCGGAGTACAAAAGAGTATCTTTAAGAATTTCAAAATCTCTAAAACCATTTTTTCTGTAGAAGTCGGTTAAAAGTTCTTTATCCTTTTTATAATCTTCCATTTTAAGATTAGCGCCTGACCAGAACTTCCACCATTTAGATTCTTCGGTTTCATCAAATTCGCTCTTCAAATCATCATCATCAAAAGCTTCATTTCCTGTGAATTCAATTTTTCTAACTACCACTTCATCCCCTTCTTCAATATCAAAAACCAGAAGAACACGGTTGTTTAATTTATCAACTAATCTGGAAGAAACATCGGGATCATAATCATAAGTTGTTTCCATTTCATCTTCTTGATTATCAATATTTTGCCAAGTTACGGTAATTTCATCATCGCTTGTATCAGCAGAAACAAATTCATATTGAAGCGGAGTAATTTTTGCGTTTAAATATCCTTCTTCATCATAAAGTTCTTTTACTTTTAAAATTGCTCTGTAGATTGATTGAGGTCTAATTACCTGTCCTCTTCCCATCGTAATAACTTCTGCTATATCGTCTTCATCAACTTCGTCATTTCCCCTAACTAAAAATCTCTCAAATCTTTTGAACTCTTCAATTTTTATTAAAAGGAAAACACCGTTGTCAATTTTTTGATCAATAATAATTTGTACATCTTTAAAGATGTTTAAATTCCACAATCTTCTAACTGCATTAATAAGTTTATCGCCGGGAACTTCAATTTCATCACCAATTTTAAGTCCGGTATTGGCAATAATAGTAGTTGCGTCGGCAGTTTTATTACCCTCAACAGAAATACCTAATATTTTGTAGATAACCCTATTAGATTGAGAATACGTATCGGGTACCAAAAATAGAAGGCAAAATATTAAACTATACTTGAGCAAAATGCTTGGAATGTTTTTTAGCATCTTTAGATTTTGTGAGGTTTTTAGAAATTTGCTCGCTAACAAGTCCAAATCGTCTCTCTCTTCTTTGAAAATCACGAATTGCTTCTAATAAGCTTTTTGTATTAAAATCGGGCCACAGAGTATCAGTAACAAATATTTCTGAATAAGCAATTTGCCAAAGAAGAAAATTACTTATTCTCAACTCACCGCCGCTTCTAATTAACAAGTCCGGATCGGGAATACCCCTAGTTGTTAAAAAATCTGAAATTAATTCTTCGGTGACATCTTCTTTTTTAATATCACCTTTGTCATACAAGTCGATTATATTCTTAACGGCATTGGTTAGTTCCCATCTTCCACTGTAACTTAGTGCAAGATTAAGAGTTAGGGCAGAGTTATTTTTAGTTTTTTCTATAGCTAATTCAAGTTCATTCTGCACAATATTTGGGAGTACTTCCAAATTTCCGATAGAAGCTAATCTAATATTATTTGCATGAAGTTCGTTAGTTTCATTCTGAAGACTTTTAACAATAAGTCTCATTAAAGTAGAAACTTCATCCTTAGGTCTTTTCCAATTCTCGGTTGAGAATGTATATAAAGTGAGATATTCGATACCAAGCTCAACAGAAGCTTCCACCATTTCTCTAACAGTTTCAACCCCTCTTTGATGACCGGCAACTCTGGGAAGTCCTTTTTTTCTCGCCCATCTGCCGTTACCATCCATAATTATTGCAACATGCTTTGGAATTTCACCTGATTCTTTTACTTCTAAAATCTGCTTCTTTTCTTTTTCTGTTAAAACTCTTTTCAAATCGGTCTCAAAAAAATAATTAGACCTAGCAAAATAAATTGAGCGTGCCTAAATGTCAAGGTAGATATAATTTAAGTGAAGAGATGAAAAATCTGCTAATCTTTAATTTTCTGATAAAGAAACGAGCTTTATCGCCTTTTTTGTGGTTTCATCTAATGATGAAATTAAGCTTTTGGCTTTGTTGAAACTCTCTTTTTGAACTCCAACAAAAATAACTAATTTTGATTGGCTTCCTCTATTGTTGCGGGCAGCAAGATATTTTAATTTAGAAATTGTTTTGGGATTATCTAAATCTTCATTTTGTAATGTAATTCCAATTGCTAACTTTTTCTTGTACTTACCAACAGCGTCAACTTCATAAGTTCCCATTGGTGTTGGGTCAGGAAGATAAGTTCCGTATTTACGGCTGATTGTTAAATAACCATTTTTCCAGAAATGATCAATTAATCTATCAACTCTTTGCTGGTATGTATATCTTGCAGTCATTTTATACCTCCTAGCTCGATTAGTTAAAAGACATAATCGGAATTATTGGAGAAAACTTATTGAATTCCAAAACCTTAATGTTCATAATTTTTTCATATTCAAACATCTTGATTTCATTCGTACTGCTGATTCTGCCGTAAATAACTTTCTTTCCTGTTTTATTAAATGCGATATAATAAGGTTCCAATACAACTTCATTAAATCCGTATAAAAACTTTACTCTATTTCTATCGCTTATAGCTTTTGAAAATAAATCCGACTTCATATAAACACCTCTAAGTTTAATTGTAATAACGAATTACGCTAATTACTTTACCTATTATCGAAAAGTCTTCAAAATTGTTTACATCAATTAGACGATAATTTTGGTTCTCGGGTTTAAGGTAAATTTTATTATCCTCTTTTAGGAATGTTTTTAGGGTTGATTCATCCCCCAGCATTGCAACTACAATATCTCCGTTATTTGCCACTTTCTGCTGATTAACAATAACCAAATCTCCATCCAATATTCCGGCTTCAATCATACTATCTCCTTTAACTTTTAGACCGAAGCATGAACTTGTGGTTTTTGTAAAATTCGAATCGACTAAAATTCTATTCTCAATATTTTCTTCTGCAAGAATAGGATAACCGGCGGCAACTCTACCAACAATAGGGATTTCAACAAAACTATCATTTTCATTTGCTGCTATTGGAAATACATTAGAAGAATTGTCAGTAATCGAAATTGAGCGGTTACTATTCTCATTTGTAGTTATGTAACCTTTTTTAACCAGCGCATCAATGTGACGTTTAACGCCGAATGTTGAATTGATTTCAAATCTCTTTCCAATTTCTCTATACGTCGGAGGATATCCTCTTTCATGCTGAAATTCGAAAATGAAATCTAATATCTCTTTTTGGCGGTCTGTTAATTCTTTTTTCATTGTAGTGCTCTTTTGTTCACTACAAATATAGTGCACGGATGTACACTTGTCAATATCTATTTAAATATTTTTTGCAAATATTCTATTGAGGGAGGATTTTCTTCGGAAAAATTGTTGTAATCTTTTTCCAAATCAAAAGTGGTTGGATTATGGGGATTTGTTATTATTAGTCTATCATGCAAACACCAAATTCCATTTTTATCACAAGATGATTGTAAGATATTAATCTGAATATGTTCTGCATTCTTATATAATTCTGCTAATTCAATCATTGTTTGATGATTTGCAGAATAAATATTTGTGCTTTTATCATAAACTGAAACGGGATAAATTTTACTAATCTTCAATGCTGAATTAGAGTCAATAAATGTTTCATCTTCACCAATTCCGCCATCTAAATTAAAATAAGTTATGTTGGGTATTTCATTCACAGAATTCAGAAAATTATTCAAAAAATAGTTTGCAACAAATGATCCACTTGAATGAGCCGAAATAACTAATTCACTATTCTTATTAATTTGGGTTTTTAATTGAATTATTAGAGAATCTATATTTATATCGGATTTGTTCTTAAACAAAACATCATTTGGACCTTTAACAGAATATAATTTTCCAAAACCTTTTTTACTCAGATAAAAATCGTTAAGCGAATTAACCCAATTGTTTGCCCAATCTTGTTTAACAGTCCAGCCGGCAAATCCAATAAATATTTTACATGATGATGAATCGATTTCTAAATAATTAACGCCGCTGGTAATTTTGATAAATTCCTTTTTCTCATTGGAACTTGCAGAAATAGATAATAAAAAAGCCGTCAAAAAAATTGTGACGGCTTTTTTAAAAATATTTCGATTATTATTGAACATTATTTAGTCTAAATAAGTCATCCAATTATATCTATCTTCAACTCTTCCGTATTGAATTCCTGTTATTTCTTCATAAAGCTTAAGTCCTAATTCACCCGCTTCTTCGGAGTTGAAGTTAAGTAGTTCATCATTATAACTTAATTTACCAATTGAAGAAATTACAGCGGCTGTTCCTGTTCCGAATAATTCTTTTAAATTACCGTTTTTATAACCACTAAGGATTTCATCAATGTGAATTCTTCTTTCATTCACATTATAACCCCAATCACGTAAAATTTGAAGAACAGAGTTTCTTGTAACCCCAGGTAAAATTGTTCCTTGCAAAGGAGGGGTAGCAACTTCATTTTCAAAATGAACAAAGATATTCATTGTTCCAACTTCTTCAAGATATTTCTGTTCAATTGCGTCAAGCCAAAGAACTTGAGTATATCCCAATTTTCTAGCTTCTCTCTGTGCAGCTAAGCTTGCAGCATAATTACCGGCAGTTTTACAATCACCAACACCTTTTCTAACTGCTCTTACATATTTATCTGTTGCCAAAATTGGAACAGGTTTAAATCCTTCAGGATAATATGGACCAACCGGACTAAGCATAATAATCAATTTATAATTATTGCCAGGTCTAACTCCTAAAAAAGGATCGGTTGCAAACATAACCGGACGAATATAAAGCGAATGTCCTTTTTTTGTAGGAATCCAATCTTGATCAATCTTAACTAATTCCAATAAAGCTTTTAGAACTAAATCGGAATCAACTTCCGGGATGCACATTTTTCTTGCTGAGTTGTTTAGTCTTTCAATATTCTTTTCAGGTCTGAATAATGCAATTCTTCCATCAACTTGCTTGTAAGCTTTTAATCCTTCAAAAATTGATTGGCCATAATGCAAAACCATTGCAGCCGGACTCAAATTAAGATTAGAATATTTTTTGATAGTAGGACTATGCCATCCGCCAAGTGCTTCATCGTAATCCATTTCAAATACATGATCTGTAAAGGTTCTTCCAAAAATTAAATTTTCAGGTAGTTCAACTTTGGTTGTTCTTTCCTCTAGCTCAAAATTAATTTCCGCCATTTTCTCACCATCATTTTGTTCTTAATAAAACAGTAAATCTTTGATAAATTTTTAGTTGATAATTCTTGAAATGTTTTAAGAATTATTTTGATTCTTTATGCAGTAAATTCAATAAATATGATAGACAAATCTAAGATTCGAAAATCATGTTAAAAGATAAATAAAATAGCTTATATTAAAAAGCAATTTACCTTTCTCTTATAATCATATTTTCGTTAAATTTAAGAAAAAACAAACTGGTTTTATGTTTAAGAAAATTGGTATTGCAGTCAGCTTTTCCCCTTACGGAAAATCATTATTTAAAATTGCCGCTTTCCTTCAAAAAGAATTGTCATCTCAATTATATTTGATGCACATCGGTAATTTCTCGGAAGAAAAGGAAAACAGAGTTAAAGCACTTGCACAAGAATTTAATATTGATGAATCAGCATACAAAATTGAATTCAAGAAAGATGAACCTTCAAAAGCACTTGCTAAATTTGTGGAAACAGAAAATTTAGATTTGCTCATTCTCGGTGCGCTTGAAAAGGAAACAACTCTAAAATATTATATCGGTTCTGTAGCAAGAAATTTAATGAGAAGTGCTCCTACAAATCTGCTTATTTGTCCGGCTAAAAAGGAAGCTGATTTTGAATTTAATAATCTATTTATTACTACTGATTATTCATCAAGAAGTGAAACGGCAATTAAATTTTTAGCCGATTTTGGGAAACTGATAAATTCAAAAAGAATTGTTGTGATAAGAGAATTTAATATTCCCGGTTTGGCTGTTACTGTTGATGATTTTGGATCAGCGAATGATGCCGAATACAGTATGAACAATCTAGTTGCAGAAGAAAAAGAAAAATTAGATTTCTTTCTTAAAGAGATTAACATAAAAGATATAGCGATTGAAAGCGTATGCCTTTATGGTAAAGAAGGTTTTGCTTCAAACAAATTTGTTAAAGATAACAATGCCGATCTTTCAGTAATTACTGCTCCATTAAAAAGACCAAAGTTATTTGACAGAATTTTTACCAGCGAAATTGAATTTAACATAAAAGAAATTCCTTCTCCTTTACTTATTCTGAAGAAATTCTGATGCAGAAATTAGGATCAGCAGAAATAGTACAATTGCTTTTGGCAATTACATTAATGCTTGGATTTGGAAGAGCATTTGGTGAACTGTTTAGAAAAATAAAACAGCCTGCAGTAGTTGGTGAAATTTTAGCTGGAATTTTTCTTGGACCAACAATTTTCGGAACAATCTTTCCCGAAATTCAACAGTTCATTTTTCCATCTATTGGATTAGTAACAATTTCTCTAGATGCAATTGTTAATCTTTCTATAATATTTATGCTTTTAGTAGTTGGATTAGAAATTGATCTTGCAGTTGTAATTAAGCAGGGTACTGCAGCTTTAACTACCGGCACACTTGGAATGATTATTCCCTTTATATTTGGTGCTGCAGCAGCTTATTTTGCTCCTTCAATTTTCGGATCTCAACCGGATAATCTTTTAATTTTTTCTTTCTTTATCGGAACAGCTCTCGCTATTTCTGCTTTGCCCGTTATTGCCAGAACATTAATGGATTTGAAGTTATTCAAAACCAAAATGGGTATGACAATTATGGCAGCCGCTATGTTTAATGATTTAATGGGCTGGATTATCTTCTCAATTTTCCTTGGTTTAGTCGGTTCAAGTTCTCATGGCGGAACAGTTTGGGAAACAATAGGATTTACTCTTTTATTCACTTTTATTGTTCTAATTTTTGTTAGAAAGTTATTCGATAAATCTCTTCCTTATATTCAAAGCAGACTTTCATGGCCCGGCGGTATTTTAGCTTTTGTTATGGTTTCTTCTTTAATCGGTGCAATTTTAACTGAGCTGATTGGAGTGCATTCAATTTTCGGCGCATTTATAATTGGCGTTGCTCTTGGTGATTCCGTTCATTTAAGTGAAAAAACAAAATTTATTGTTCATCAATTTATTACAAATATTTTTGCTCCACTGTTCTTTGTTTCAATTGGATTAAAAGTAAATTTCATTCAAGCTTTCGATCCGGTTATTGTTTTAGTAATTATTGTTCTCGGTTTTCTAGGTAAAATTATCGGATGTGGATTTGGCGCTAAAATAAGCGGGTTTAATAATAATGAAAGTCTTTCAATCGGTTTTGCAATGAATTCGCGCGGAGTTCTTGAAATTGTTCTTTCTTTGGTTGCAATACAAAGCGGAATTATTTCGGAAGAAATTTTTGTTGCAATTATAATTCTTGTCCTTTCCAGCTCGGTTCTTGCCGGACCTTTAATGAGTTATTTCACCAAAGATTCAAGAAAGTATTCCTTTATGGATCTTATCGATTCAAAATCAATTATTGTTTCTAATTATGAAAAGAAAGATGACCAAATAAAACAGTTATGCAAAGTTGCATCTGATAGATATAAGCTAAACTATGATGAAATTTCAAGCAGAGTAATACAAAGGGAAAATCTGATTCCAACCGGAATTGGAAACTTTGTTGCCATTCCACATGCAAAAGTAAAGATCAATAAACCAATTGTTACAATTGGAATAAATAAGAAAGGATTAGATTTTGAAGCACCCGATCATCAACTTTCTAAAATTATTATTTTGCTTTTAACTCCTGAAGATAAGAATGAACTTCAGCTTCAATTACTTGCTGATGTTGCAAATAAATTTAGAGATAAAGAAAAAATTTCTTCTCTACTTAATATTAGTTCGGAAGAAGAATTCATGTCAAAAATAAAAGAAGAGCTTGCATAAATGACTTCATTCTTTAATTGGATTGGTAAAAAGAGTTTAGATTTTATCGAAGAATTCGGCGAAGTAATGATTTTACTTGCAAGAATTTTCAAGTTTTCTCCAAAACTTATTAAAAGCAGAAAACTTCTTTTATATCAAATGGAACATATTGGAGTTAATTCTCTCCCTTTAGTTATAATTATTGCAAGCTTTACCGGAGCAGTAGCAGCTTGGCAGGCAGCTTATCAATTACAGGGATTAGCCCCTTTGTCATTTTTAGGTGCTGCAACAAGCAGAGCAATTATCACTGAGCTTGGTCCGGTTTTAACTGCAATTGTAATTGCAGGAAGAGTTGGTGCTTCAATTGCCGCCGAACTTGGAAGCATGAATGTAACCGAACAAATTGACGCATTAAAAACAATGGGAATTAGTCCGATTAGATATTTGGCTATGCCCAGATTTTTTGCCGCTTTAATTATGATGCCCATTTTAGTAGTTATTGCAAATTCAATCGCCGTTTTCGGTGCTTATATAATTTCAGATTATTTTCTTGGAATTTCGGCAAATGTATTTTTTGATTCTGTGAGAAGATTTTTCTTAATCAGCGATTTCTTTTTCGGAATTATTAAAGGAACTCTTTTCGGCAGTGTAACTGCTTTAATCGGCTGCCACATTGGCTTTAAGACCGAAGGGGGTGCGGAAGGTGTTGGAAACTCAACAATTCGTTCTTTCGTTCTAACTTCTGCTCTAATTCTTATTTTGGATTACATTTTATGGTCATTACTCTTTTGAGATTAAATGGAAGCAAACGAAAATTATTTAAGGATTAATTTCAACTTGATACTAAATTAATATTGAACTATTCCTTATTTTTTTTATTTTTTACTTAGAATTTTGATTTAGATTTTATTTCTGTCAAATCATATTGAATGAGAGCAGTGTGATTTGATTTTTCAATATAAAAAAACATAAAAAAATATCGGCCCAAAATTGAGAGACTTATATTCTTTTTCAAAAAGGATAATTGATCTATTATTATTTTTTATTTTATTAATTCCGGCTGTAATTTTAATAGCTTCATTCGGAATTATTCTGGCTTTTCAATTTAAAAGTTCACCTTTCTTCATTCAGGAACGTGGACTCACTCTTACCAAACATCGCTTGAAAATTTTAAAGCTGAGAACAATAAAGAAAGATTTCTCTAAAGTTACTTCCGAAAATGATATTTTCTTCAAACCCTCATTACAAAATGAAATCCCAAAATTTGCAGCATGGTTAAGAAAAACCGGTCTGGATGAACTTCCTCAAATATTTAATGTACTTACCGGGAAAATGAGTTTTATTGGTCCACGCCCTTTAATGGATCAAGATCTAAAAGTAATGAAAAAGGAAAATCCTATTATTTACTATAAAAGAGAAAGCATTAATTCTAAACCGGGTATATCGGGACTATGGCAGATTTACGGCAACCGCGATGAAGGACTTATCAATCTTATTGCCCTCGATTTAATTTACGATACTTACAAAACAATTAACATAGATTTACAACTCATTTTTAAAACCGCCTTTTTTGTTGTTACAAGTAAAAACTCCGACGCAGTTTTTACAATCAAGAAAAAAGATAAAAGATTTGTTGATATCTCCATCTCAGAAGATATTGAATTAAAAATAGATTCCGGTTTAATCAGATTGTTGGCACTTCCACTTCTTAATATCAATAACAGTTTCTCTTACAGCTTAAACCTTCCGGAGAATTTTTGGATTACTGATTATACCATTAATAATAATGAATTAAAAAATCATGAACATCGAATTAGTGCATAATTACTTACTGGTAAACAATTTTTATTGATTAAAAATCCTTCGCCGAATTTTCAGTTATTTAAAATTAAACTTGCCATTTTAAACTTTTATCAATAACTTCTGCCTAAAATCAATTGAAGTTCTGATGTTCTATAAGCTAATGTTATTTATTTATAAAACATAGTTTTATACTCATATCTCTTTCTAATGTTTCGATTAATGAAAATATAAATTGGAGGTCTGATGAAAAAGCAGTTAATTACAATTTTGATTTTTGTAATAGCCCAAGCTTTATACTCTCAAACTACAGAAGATGCATGGATAAATGAAATCCACTATGATAATAATGGAGCAGATTCAAATGAAGGAATTGAAATTGTCGTTAAAGATGTGTCTACTTACCCATTAGCAAATTGGTCGATAATCTTATACAATGGTAGTAATGGCGAAACTTATAATACCTTCGATTATTCAGTTCCAAATTCAACTTCATCTTCTAACGGATTTACTATAGCATGGAAAGAACAATCAAGTATTCAAAATGATGTAGAAGGAGTTGCATTAGTTTACAATAGTAATACTCTAGTCCAATTTCTTTCATACGAAGGAAGTTTTACAGCTACAAATGGTATTGCAATTGGAATTACTTCAACTGATATTTTAGTATTCGAAGATGCTAGTGGGACAGGTGTTTCTTTGCAGTTAAGTGGTTCAGGTAATCAATACGAAGTTTTCTCTTGGCAGTCCCAAGCTGCCAGTACATTTGGGACAATAAATAACTCACAAGTCTTAACAAATATCGTTAAAGAGGAACCTTCAAGTCACCCCTCAAATTTTCAGGCTTCAATTCATGGTTTCAATAAAATAAATCTAACTTGGACAGATGCCGCTGGCGCAATAATTCCGGACGGATACTTTATAAAAGTTAATGAGACCGGTACTTTTATCGATCCGGTTGATTTGTCATCTCCAATTAATGATACAGATTTTACAGATGGAGAAGGCTCTTTATTTGTCAATTATGGTATTGAGAGTTCATCAATTTCAGGATTGCAAAGTAATACAACATATCACTTTAAAATCTGGCCTTACACAAATTTCGGTTCCTCTACAGACTACAAAACAGATGCTTCACCTCTTGAAACTCAAAACACAACTTCAGTTTATGTTGTGATAAATGAAATATTAGCTGATCCTGACGAAGATTCAAATGGTGATGGAATATTAAGTACCGATGATGACGAATTTATTGAAATAATAAATAACACTGGGGTAACCCAAGATATTTCTAATTGGACAATTGAAGATGCTACAGAAGTAAGACACACTTTTAACGCAAATACATTATTAAATAGTAATGAATCAATAGTAGTATTTGGAGGTGGAACTCCAACAGGTATAAATGGATTGGTACAAATTACAAGTAGCTTATCCTTAAATAATACTGGTGATGATGTTATTTTAAGAAATTCATCCGGTGAAATTGTTGATCAATATTCATTTGGTTCTGAAGGTAATAGTGGAACTTCCCTGGCTAGACATCCAGATATAACTGGTTCATTTGTATTACATACAGACATAATTTCAAATTCAGTTTCATTCTCCCCCGGTACGAAAAATTCGGATGGAACTCCTCTTCCAATTGAACTAATTTACTTTACTGTTGCTTTCCAAAACAACTTTGTTATTCTTAATTGGGAATCTGCTACTGAAGTTAATAATTACGGATTTGAGATTGAAAGAACAATTACAAATTCCAAATTACAAATTACAAATTGGGAAAATGTAGGTTTTGTAGAAGGACATGGAAACAGCAATTCTGCTAAACAATATTCTTATGTTGATAATTCTGTTAGAGCCGGACAATCATATTCATACCGCTTAAAACAAATTGATTTTGACGGACAGTTTGAATACTCAAGTGTTGTTAATGTTGAAGTTGGTGTTCCAATGGAATTTAGTCTTGCACAAAATTATCCAAATCCATTTAATCCGAGTACTATTATTGATTACTCAATACCAAGTAATGAGTTTGTAACTATAAAAGTATTTGATGTTCTGGGAAATACAGTTTCTACATTAGTAAACGAAACTAAAGAAGCAGGAAAATACAACGCAACATTTGATGCAAATAACTTAACAAGCGGAATTTATTTCTACTCAATTAATGCAGGTGGATTTACACAAGTTAAGAAGATGATGCTGGTTAAGTAGACATAAGATTTTAGACTTTTAGACACAAGACTATTTTTGATGATAAACTCCCGCAATTTTTGAAATTGCGGGAGTTTTTAATTTTAAAGATTGTTCATAACTCTGGAAAGTTTTTCACTCACCTCTTTAGCTATTGGTTCTAAATTTTCATTTTCAACACTTTGCATTGAGACCAAAGGATTTACTGATGAAATCTGAGTCTTTCCATCTTTGTTTTCCTGAACCACAAAATTACATGGCAGCAGAACTCCAAGATTATCTTCAGCAGAAATAGCTTTGTGAGCAAAAGATGGATTGCAAGCACCCATAATTTTATATCTTCTAAAATCTACATCTATTTTTTTCTTTAATGTCTCTTTAACATCAATTTCAGTCAATACCCCAAATCCCTCTTTCTTTAATTCCTCAGCAACTTTTACTAATGCTTCATCATAAGAATAATCAACAATTTTTGTATTAAAATATTTCATTATATCCCTCGTTTTTATTTAGTAAGATGCATTATCCAATTAAACGATTCATCCTAAAAACAGATAAAAATATGTAGAAACCAATAAAGCTCCTATTAGATTTAGAAAGAATCCAACTTTTGCCATTTCATATACGGTTATAGATTTACTGCTGAAAATAATTGCATTCGGCGGTGTTGCTACAGGCATCATAAATGCCATTGATGATGAAATTGCAGCCGGAATCATTACAATTAAAGGATTGATATTCAGTTCGGTTGAAAGTGCTGCTAATATAGGTAATATTATCTGCGCAGTTGCAGTGTTTGAAGTCAGTTCCGTTAAAAAAGTAATAACTAGACAAATAGTCATTACTAAAAGGATAATTGGAAAATTCGATAAAACAGATAATTGATTCCCTAATATTTTTGAAAGTCCGCTTGAAATAAATCCTTCAGCCAAAGCAAAACCTCCTCCAAAAAGAATTATAATTTCCCACGGAAGTTTTTTTATTGAAGTGGAATTTAATATTCTCTTTTCCGGACTGCTTTTACTTGGAATTATAAAAAGTAAAATTGCCATGAAAACTGCAATTGTCGAATCGTCAATATAATCTGCAAATGTTAACACTCCACTCCATCCCGGAATTACAAATTCACCTAGAATTATATCTTTTCTAAATATCCATAACAATGCAGTTAATGAAAAAACAGTTATTACAACTTTTTCTTCAAATGAAATTTTAGAAAGCTTTTCTGTAATTGTAATCTTATAATTTTTTGACTGATCGAAATCTTTTTTAAAAAATACCTTTGCCAGTAAAAACCATGTAATTAAAAGAAGAATTAAAGCAAGGGGAAAAACTAAAATTATCCATTCACCAAAAAGAATTTCCGTTTTATCAGGAAAAGATATTTTAAATATTCTTTGGAATACCAAATTGGGAGGTGTTCCAATAATAGTTGCAATACCGCCTATTGAACATCCGTATGCAATTCCCAATAAAATTCCTTTATGAATTCCGACATCAGACTTTATATTCTTTATCACCGCCAATCCAATTGGAAGGAGCATTAAAGCAGTTGCAGTGTTCGAAATCCACATAGAAATAAGAAAAGCAGATGACATAAATCCGAACAATAAAGAAGGCAAATTACTTTTGAATAACTGAATTATTGAATAAGCAATTCTTTTATGAAGCTCCCATTCTTCCATTGCTATTGCAATAAAAAATCCGCCGACAAACAAAAATATTGTTGAGTTCATGTATGAGGAAGTCACATCATTAGCCGTAAGCACACCGGTTAACGGAAAAACAACAATCGGAATTAGTGCCGTAACATAAAGAGGAACTGCTTCAGTTATCCATAAAATTGACATTAAAACTGCAGCAGCTGCAACATATTTTGCTGATTGATTTTGAATTCCGAAATCAAGAAATGATATTAAAAGGAAATAAATTAATACTGAGACAAGAACAACTGCTAAATTTTTTACGCTCTGATGTTTGTAAAATTTTTGAAAGCGAGAACTTAGATTGTTTTCATTTCTCACTTCTTGTTCCATTATTTAATTATTAAAATATGCTATTTCTTTTTAGGATGAACAGCATTATAAAGTGATGAATAATCTTTATCGGCATTTTTAAGCTGCAGTCCTTTTTTAATTGTTTCTCTTACTCCATCAAGTTGAGCTGTAAACAATCCGCTCTTAGTAAATTCATCAGAAATTAAATTAACATCTTTAAGGAGATGCTTCAATGGAAAATTAGGATTATCAAAATCTCTGTTAAGCATATTATCTAACTTTTTATCGAACGTGGGAGCATAAAGTGCACTCTCTCGCAAAATCTCCATAAAAGTTTCTACATTAATTTTATTTTCCAGAACATAACCAAGACTAAGAGAAAATGAATTTGTTATGGATGCAATTAAATGATTTAGTGCAAGTTTTAATGCAGATGCTTTCCCAATTTTCCCGACGTGAATAATTTTATCTCCGAAAGCTTTTAGGAACAATTCATTCTCCTCAAACTGTTTTTCCGTTGATCCAACCAAAACAAATAATTCTCTTTCCTGCACTTGTTTGATGCTACCTAAAACGGGAGCTTCTATAAACTCGCCGCCAAGTTTAGAAATCCTTTCACTTAAAATCAGATTTTCACCAGGCGATATTGTACTCATTTGAAAAACTTTTTTTGAAGAATAATCAATTTTCTCTTTGAATAATGTTTCGCATATCGCGTAATAATCTGAAAGCATTACTACTATTATTTCTGATTGCTTAACGGCATCTGCAGCAGAATCACATATATCAGCCCCTCTTTCAACTAAGTATTCTGCTTTTGATTTTGTTCTATTGTATACTAAAACATCATATTCTCTTTCAAGAAGTTTTTCTGCCATCGGAGCACCCATCAATCCGGCGCCAATCATCGCAACTTTCATTTTATAATTCCTTTAAATAATTTATGATATCCAATTCAATATCTTCTTCCGAATAAAATGGTTCACCGAATTCTTTCCCAATTTTAAATCCGTACAAACCGGCTCTTGTTTCTAAATATTTTACAAATCCGGGCTGACTAATAAAAGTTTCCGGTTCATCTGAATTTGAATTGGGGTTATGAAACTGAGTTGCATAAGCTTTAACAGATTCCATTTTAGTCTTAAATGTATCCGAAATATCGACAATAAAAGTAGGGGTAAAATCGTACGTCTGCATATAATAAAAAAGTCTTTTTGGTCTATAAGCTTCCTGTAATTCATCCCCTTCAAAAGTTTCAATCTTTGGAAGTCCGGTAAAAAACATTGCTTCTTTTACAAGCTGACTGGAACCGATGTGATCCGGATGACGATCATTTTTATAAGGAGCAAATATAATTGAAGGACGATGTTTTCTAATTTTATTAATTATCTTCAGTAGATATTCTTGATTAAATTTTATCTTTCCATCGGGGAGTTCTAAGTTATCTCTTAAAGCAAGTTTTAATATTTCGGATGCTTTTTGAGCCTCTTCAAATCTGGTTTCAATTGTACCTCTAGTACCTAATTCACCACGAGTAAAATCTATAATTCCGACTTTCAATCCGGCGTTTGTAAGCTTTGCAATCGTTCCCCCCATAGAAAGTTCTGCATCATCCGGATGGGCTGCAAAGACTAAAACATCTAAATTCATTTATCCCTCTAAATTATTTTCATAAATATACAAACTTTTACACGAATGATATTTTTCAGATTCTTTTTAGTCTGTAGTAACTGAGATTTTAGATTATTAAGATACTTAACCATTCTCCTGCAAATTTAATTCTCTATTAAGATTTTCACAATTTTATCGATAATAATTTGATGATATGTTTTATTTTTCTTTACAAAATTTTCTAATCTAATAAAGTAAAAACAACCTTTGATGAACGGCAAAAAATATTTATCAACAAATTTAACTGCATTGAGAGAATCTGCTGATATTCTTCTTGATCTGAATAAATTTGAAAATGCATTTGATTTGTATGATGAAGCAAACAGGCAAATTTGGCTCTCTCTTGGGAACATTCAAAATAATATAACAAACTTTACGCAGACTGTCTTGGAAAGTGATTTCAAAGCAACATTCGAATTTCAATCCAAGTATACATTAAAAATTTCTGAAACTGCATTTGCAAGAAATTTTGAAATGAGTTCCGGAAGTTTACTTAATGAATTTATTCAAATAAATTACGGCAAGCTGCAGACAGTTGTTTCTTCAAGCAGACTTATAAACAGTATAGACTATACAACAGTATTGGCTGATTTTCTCCTTTTATATACTCTTATCTCAAATAAAAATTCGGATGATTGGATTAATTATGTTCTTAAGATTTACAATCCTATAATGGAAGGGAACAGAATTAAAAGTATGTTTCTTCGTATTACCGATAAATACCTTAAAATAAGATTAGCAGAAGAAGCTGAAATAATTAAGCAAAGTGATAAATCAGAATTAAATGCAATTCTACTCGATTACTTAATAAAATCTTCAGTAAAAGATGAAGTCTTTTTTGACATGATAAAATCGGTTGCCGGAAGTTATTCATCATACTCAAGAAAGAAAAAAGCCGGTGAATCAAAATCAAAGAAAAATGATTTTAAAGAAAAATATGAGCAATATGAGAAATATGAAAAGTATGAGAAGTACGAACGTTATGAAAAATTTGAAGGTAATTTTTCGAATCAGAAAAATGATTTTGACTTTGGTAATATGACCGATATGGAAAAATCAAAATTCTTTGGTGATTTGTTTGGTTTGAAAGGACAAGTAACCAAAGGTGAAATAAGAAAGAAATATTTCGAATTGATTGCAAAATATCATCCCGATAAAGTTGCCGGTTTAGGTCCTGAGCTTGTTGAAGTAGCCGAAACAAAAAGCAAGCAGATTAATCAAGCTTATGAATGGTTCAAGAAAAAATACAGTTTATAAAATATCTACTGCAGTTTAATCTCATCCAAAATGTTAGTCTATTAATCCTTATATTTCGCAGAAATATTTCAGAAAATTTACTTATAAAATGAATACAGAATTTGAATCCGTTATCGGTTTAGAAGTACATGCTCAATTATTAACATCAACAAAAATATTTTGCGGATGTTCAACAAAGTTTGGTAATCCACCTAATTCTAATGTTTGTCCAATTTGTCTTGGTCACCCCGGTACATTGCCTGTACTAAATAAAAAAGTTGTTGAGTTTGCTGTAATGCTTGGATTGGCAACAAACTGTTCAATAAATGAAAGATCAATTATCGCAAGAAAAAATTATTTTTATCCCGATCTGCCAAAGGGATATCAAATATCCCAATTTGAAGAACCAATTTGTGAGAACGGATTTATTGAGATTGAGCTTGAGGATAAATCAAAAAAGAAAATAAGAATAAAAAGAATTCACATGGAAGAAGATGCCGGCAAATTAATTCATGATCAAGGTGACGATACACTTGTTGACTTGAACAGATGCGGCACTCCTCTACTTGAAATTGTAACTGAGCCTGATATTTCGAATGCAAAAGAAGCTTACAGTTATTTAAGCAGCTTAAAGCAGATTTTAACTTATTTGGAAATCTGTGATGGAAATATGGAAGAAGGTTCATTAAGATGTGATGCAAATATTTCAATAAGACCAAAAGGAACTATTGAATTAGGAACAAGAACCGAAGTAAAAAATATGAATTCCTTTAGAAATGTTGAAAGAGCAATCGATTTTGAAATTGAACGACAAATTGAATTAGTTGAAGAAGGTGGTGAAGTAATTCAGCAGACTCTCTTATGGAATGCCGATTTGAATGAAGCTTTTCCGATGAGAGGGAAAGAAGAATCTCATGATTACCGATACTTCCCCGATCCTGATCTTGTTCCGGTTGTAGTTGATGAAATATGGAAAAGTGAATTAGAGAAAAGACTCCCTGAACTTCCGCAAAAAAGAAAAGTTAGATTTGTAACCGAGTATGGCATTCCGGAATATGATTCAGAAGTGTTAACATCTGAGAAAGAAATTGCTGACTATTTTGAAGAGACAGTAAAAACAACTAAAAATTATAAATCAGCCAGCAATTGGATAATGGTAGATGTTCTTAAAGTTATCAAGGATGAAAAAATATCTATTACTGATTTTAAATTGTCTCCTGAAAACCTGGGTAAACTTATTAACCTAATTAATAGTAATATAATAAGCGGAAAAATAGCTAAAGAAGTCTTCCCAGAAATTTTGAAATCAAATGTTGATCCAGAAATAATAGTTAAAGAAAAAGGATTGATCCAAATAAGCGATACTTCAGAAATTGAGAAAGCAATTGACGAAATAATTTCACAGAATGAAAAGCAAGTGGAAGAATATAAATCTGGTAAAGATAAAGTATTTGGATTCTTTGTCGGGCAGGTAATGCGCGCTACAAAAGGGAAAGCAAATCCTCAGATTGTGAATGATTTGCTGAAACAAAAACTAAGTAGTTGAAAATCTAGATAAGAAAATCTAACACTATTGATATATTTTCTCTTACTGCTAAAATTTTCTTATTTGATAATTTGCCGATTTTTTTGATTAATCTTTTGTTATCAATAGCTCTTATTTGATCTATCATTATATCACTAATTCTATCTAAGCCGGAATCCTTTCTAGTTATATGAACTCTTAATATCTCGCTTCCCTTTTTAACATTTGTAGTGATTGGACAAATTATAGTAGAAGGATGAGGTATTTTGTTAAGCAAATCAGTTTGAATAATTAAAACCGGTCTGGTTTTACCGGCTTCAGTTCCAATTTGTGGATTCAGATCAGCCAGCCAGATTTCAAACTGTTTAATCTGCATAATCAACTAATTCAAATTCTTTTAACACTTCAAGTGAATCATTTCCAACTAACTGTGATTCAATCTTAATTTTTTTTTCGATCATTCTGCGTCTCTGAATCTTGTTATAAAAATCTAAAGCTTCATTAATATATCTGTTTCTCGGTTTCTTTATTTGTTTAATTATTGATTCAGTCTCGTCAAAAATAGAATTATCAATTTTTAGTGAAACAACTTTCATTACTTCTCCTTTTAGTATATACTAAAGGTATATACTTTATTGTTTTGTTTCAAGATAATTTTTAGTGAATTACTTAAAGTACCGATAATAGCTTACTAGATTTGATTCCAATTTTAGAAAGCTTATCAGTATTCATTGATACATCAGCAACTGCAGTGTAATTTGGAATTTCCGACATTTTAGTTTTTATGAGATAGGATGGATCAAAATTATATTTATTGCAGACCAACTCACCAAGTTCAAATCTTGATATTCTTTCTCTTCCGCCAAAATTTATAATTTCATTGGTAATTTTTTTATCAAGCAATTCAGTTATCATTCTTGCTGAATCCGATAATTCTAAAGGAGTTCTATACTGATCAACAAATAGTTTTACCGGTTTTTGATTCTTTAAGTTATTTATCATAAAAGTAAAAAAGTTCTGCGATCCGTTAAGTCCATTTCCAAACATCAGTGCCATTCTTAATATCAAATAATTTGATGATAATTTTTGAACTTCAAATTCAGCAGCCAGTTTCGATTCTGCATAAACTGTTTCGGGATTTAGTTCGGCTGATTCAGTTAGAAATTCCCCTTGTTCACCATCATAAACCAAATCAGTTGATATATAAATAAGTTTTGTATTATTCTGATTGCAGAGATCCGAAATAATTTTTGCAGCTTCTACATTAATTTTATAGGTTAATTCTTTACCAAGTTCATCTGCAATATTGCTGTTTGAAACTCCTCCGGCATGAATTACAATATCCGGTTTTATCTCATTAAACAGTCTTATAATTTCAGAATTATTTTCAAGATTAAGTTTACGGTAGTTATAATTAATGCAGTTCCTTTTTTCAGAATAATAAGTTGTTATAAGTTCATACTTGCTGGAAAGAGAAATATTCAAATACTGTCCCAGCAGTCCCGAACCACCGGTTAACAATACTTTTAGGGGAGACAAATTTTCCCCAATATAGTCGGCTTTGATGCGCCAGTAGTTTTGGGAACATTTGCACAATTTCCGCTTATTGTTTCATTAGCTAATACAGCAAAACAAACGGCTTCCTTTGCATCCGAAGATAATCCTATTTCATCAATAATTTTTAACTCAACTTTATCGCCAAAATATTCTTTCAATCTCTTGTAGATATATTTGTTTTTTGCACCGCCGCCCGAAATAATTAATTCTTCAATTTCGGTTTCGTTCTGCACAAAATTTTTATAATTATCATAAATTGCAAAAGCAGTTAACTCTGCTGCTGTTGTCAGCCAGTCATATTGATTTACATCTTTGAATTCATCCAATAATAATGATAAATATTTTTCACCGTAATATTCTCTTCCCGTTGATTTTGGAGGTTTTGCTTTAATGTAATTATCCTTAAGCAGAAGTGCATTAAATAGATCTTCATTGATTTTTCCGCTTAAAGCAAAGTTACCATCTTCATCATATTGTTTATCAAAAAATCTTTTCGAGAGAATATCTGAAAGCATATTGCCCGGACCGGTATCAAACGCATAAATATCTTCTACGGAACCAACTTTATCAAGTATTGTAAAGTTTGCAATTCCTCCAATATTTAATAAAGCTCTGCTCTTTTCATTAGAATGAAAAATTATAAAATCGAAATAAGGAACTAAGGGTGCCCCTTGTCCCCCAAGAGCAACATCACCAACTCTAAAATCCCCTACCGTTATTATTCCGGAAAGTTTTGCTAATACAGATGGATCACCAATCTGTAGTGTAGATGCAGAATTTTTATCAAACAAAAATTGTTTAGCTGGAAGATGATGTATTGTTTGTCCATGCGAACCAATCAAATCGATTTCATTTTTATCAAAGCCAATATGATTACAGAGTTTATCAATTGCATCATTATAAAATTGCGGAATAAGAAAATTCAGTCTGCAGATTTCTTCTACATTTGAAGAATCTTTAGTACTGTTTCTAAGAACAAGCTCCTTAAAACCATCGGGATAGGAATATTCCAAATAGCCGATTAGATTAAGCTTTGTATTAACTCCGGAACCGTTAATTTCAATTAAGGCAACATCAACAGCATCAATGCTGGTACCGGACATTAATCCAATTACATATTTTTTTTCTTTACTTATTAGGTTGATAAGATTTTTCATGGTATTTAATTTTTTATGAATTCCGATTTCACAATATAATGAAACCGGAATTATAAATTTTTAATGGACTTTTACAGTTGTATGTGATTTAGAAAAATCAACATCTTCTTTTAAGAATTTTTCAACCATATCAACATCATCTTTGCTTCCAATAAAAATTGGAATTCTTTGATGAAGTGAAGTAGGTTTAACTTCTAAAATTCTTTGATTACCATCTATTGCTCTACCGCCGGCAGCTTCAATAATAAATGCCATTGGGTTACATTCGTACATTAATCTAAGTTTACCGTTCGGACTTCTTTTGTCGGCTGGATACATATAAATACCGCCGTAAATTAAATTTCGGTGAACATCAGCAACCATAGAACCAATATATCTTGATGTATAAGGCTTTACACCTCTATTATCAGCATCCTGTAAATACTTGATATATTTTTTAAGTCCGTTGTCCCAGTATTTATAGTTCCCTTCGTTAATACTATAAATTCTTCCTTTTTCCGGAATTTTCATGTTTGGATGAGAAAGTAAAAATTCACCAAACGCCGGATCCAAAGTAAATCCATGAACTCCATGTCCAGCAGTATAAACCAATATTGTACTTGATCCATAAACTATATAACCGGCAGCAACCTGTTTATAACCTTCCTGAAGACAATCTTCTAATGTTCCGGGCTTACCGTCTTTTGAAATTCTCTTGTAGACAGAAAATATAGTTCCAATACTTACATTCACATCAATATTTGATGAACCATCAAGCGGATCAAACAAAAGAACATATTTACCGATTTTATGATGGGCGGGGATGTGAATAATATCCTCTTCTTCTTCGGAAGCCATCACACAAAAATGTCCGCCGTGATCCATAGCTTTGATCATAATATCATGAGCAAATATATCAAGTTTCTTAACTTGTTCGCCATGAACGTTGCTGTCTCCGGTAAAACCCAAGATATCAACTAGTCCGGCTTTATTAACTTCTAATGAAATTACTTTTGCAGCTAAACCAAGTTGATTAAGAATTGCGGAAAGTTCTCCGGTAGCTTCCGGGTGGAGTTTTTCACCTTCTTGAATATGACGCGGCAGTGTCATAAAATGCGGCATTTTAGTTCCTCCAATTTATGCAGTTTTTGTTACTTCCTGATCTTTATACTGCAGTTGATATAATTTATAATAAATTCCTTTCTTACTTAAAAGTTCTTGATGAGAACCCATTTCTCTAATTTCACCTTTATGCATAACAATTATCTTGTCTGCATTTTGAATTGTTGAAAGTCTATGTGCTATAACAATAGAAGTTCTTCCTTTCAATAATTTCTGTATTGCTTCCTGAATAATTATTTCTGTTTCAGTATCAACACTTGAAGTTGCTTCATCCAAAATAAGAATTTGCGGATCATAAGCCAATGCTCTTGCAAAAGAAATTAATTGTCTTTGACCAACACTTAAAGTTGACCCTTTCTCCATTACTTTTTCATCGTACTTATTTGGGAGTTTATCTATGAACTTATGTGCTCCTACAGTTTTAGCTGCTTCAATTATTCTTTCCAGACTAATCTCGGGATTATCAAGATTTATATTAGACTTAACAGTTCCGGAAAATAGAAATACATCCTGCAGCACAATTGAAATGTATTTTCTTAAATCACGCTTATCAATCTCTTTGATATCAACATCGTCTATTAAAATATTCCCCTTTTGAATATCATAAAATCTTGTTAAAATATTTATCATACTTGTCTTACCCGCACCGGTAGCACCTACAATTGCAATTGATTCTCCCGGATTTATTGTAAAACTTACATCTCTCAAAACATATTCATCCGGATTATAAGCAAACCAAACATTTTTGAACTCTATCTTTCCTTTTACATCCCTCAATTCTTTAGGATTTTCGGGATTGTGCACAAATGTTTCATCATCCATTAATTTAAATATTCGTTCCGAAGAAGCCATGGCTGTCTGCATGATATTATATTTTTCAGATAAATCTCTAATCGGACGGAAAAACATTTCTGTATATTGAATAAATGCAAAAAGAATTCCAATCGTCATTGTGCCTTGAATTACTTCTCCCCCGCCGTACCAGATAATCAATCCAATTGCTACAGAACTGACCAATTCCACTGCCGGATAAAATACAGCATAATAAAAGATAGAATCTATGTTAGCTTTTTTATGATCTCCATTTATAGAATGAAATTTCTTTAATTCATCTTCTTCTCTAGTAAAGATTTGGACAATGTTCATTCCGGAAACATGTTCCTGCATATATGAATTTAGTCTTGCTAAATGTTTTCTAACATCACGGTAAGATTCTCTTACTTTTCTTCTAAATAAAAATGTACCGTATATAAGAATAGGCAAAACAGAAAGTGAGACAAGAGATAAATCCCATGACATAAAAAACATGAATATAAGAATCCAGATTATGATAAAAATATCACTGAAAACCATTACAATTCCTGAAGAGAACAATTCGTTCAATGATTCAATATCATTAGTGACTCTTGTAACAACTCTGCCGATAGGAGTTTTATCGAAAAACTTTAAAGCAAGTCTTTCTACATGAGAAAATAATTTAACTCGTAAATCAAAAATTATTTTCTGTCCCATCAATTGTGTGTAAAATGTAAGGAAGTATTGAATAACCGCTTGAAATATCAGCGATCCGAAAAGTAATGCAGCTACTAAAATCAGTCCATCAAAATCACTTTTAACAATGTAATCATCAATTGCAATTTTTGTTAAATACGGGCGTAATGGTCCTAGTGCTGCAACAACTATATTAAGAACAATTGCAAGAACAACATATTTTTTATAAGGTTTTACAAATCCAAGCAGACGCTTCATCAACTGTGAATCGTATGCTTTCCCTAATATTTCATCATCTTTTTCTTTACTCATTTTCTCTTAAACCGAATAAAACTTCTTCTTTTCAAAAAAGCAGTTAATGTTATTTATTGTAGTATCCAAAATTCTTTCAACTGCCTCCACTGAATCAAATGCCATATGAGGAGTTAAAATTATATTTTCATTTCTTAATAATAAATTAGTTTTCCAAATTGCTTCTAAGTTTTCCTTAGGTACATTTTTGGTGAGCATTTGATTTTCTTCAGACAATAATTCTTCTCCTTCAAAAACATCAAGTCCTGCTCCACTGAAAATCCCATTTTCAATTGCATAATAAAGAGCTTCTGATTGAATAATTCCGCTTCTAGCAGTATTAATAAACAAAGCCCCTTTTTTCACTTGGTTAATATTTTTCATATTCAGCAAATGGTGCGTATGTTTATTATAAGGACAATGAATTGTAATTATATCTGATTTACCTAATAAGTCTTCCAATGGCACATAATCAAAATCTAGCACTTCTTCTAAAATATGATTATGGTTAACATCATAAGCAAGAATGTTCATTCCAAATCCTTTTGCCATCTTCATAACATGAACGCCAATACTTCCAGCCCCAATAACTCCAAGTGTTTTTCCGCGCAGATCAAATCCTTGTAATCCTTCCAATGAAAAATTGTTCTGTATAGATCTCACATAGGCTTTATGAATTTTTCTGGACAATGAAAGAATCAAAGCAAAAGTATGCTCTGCAACTGTGTTTTCTCCGTAATACGGAACATTAGCTACGGCTATATTTTTCTTCTTTGCATATTCATGGTCGATATGATTAAATCCTGTACTTCTTGCGGCAATAAGTTTAAGCTTCTTGCCAGTATCTATAACTTTTTTAGTTACTTTAGCGTATATAAAAACCGAAACAACATCGGCATCTTTTATTAGATGTGCATTTGCCTCAGTTAGATTTTCTGTATAGAACTCTAATTTATACTGTTTTCCTAATTTGCGTTTTAGGTATGTCTTTTCTTTCTGATTTACAGAAAAGAAAGCTATCTTCATCATTGTTATGTAACCTTTCAGTTAATTTAATTCTTTTAGTTCTTCTTCAAGTAATTGTTTGAAATGAATGTCAGCATAAATTCCATTTAATGCTACTAATTCATCATGAGTTCCCTGCTCGGTAATTTCGCCATTATCAAGTACAATAATTTTATCTGCATCTTTAACGGTAGAGATTCTATGACTAATAATAATACTTGTTCTATCTTTCATAAATTCTTTAAGATTCTTCAGAATTTCTTCTTCGGTATTTGTGTCAACAGCGGAAAACGAATCATCAAGAATTAATATCTTAGGATCAATTGCAATTGCTCTAGCAAGTGACGCTCTTTGTTTTTGACCTCCCGATAATGTAATTCCTCTTTCACCAAGTATGGTCTGATAACCTAAAGGAAAACTTTCAACATCCTTATCAAGTTTTGAAATTGTGCTGGCTTTTATAACATCACTTTCATTTCCGTTAGGTTTGCCGTAAAGTATATTATTGTGTAAAGTTTCTGAAAAGAGGAAAGTTTCCTGCGGTACTAGACCAATATTTCTCCTTAATACTTTAAGAGGAATTTCCTTGATATTATTTCCATCAATTAATACTTCCCCTTTTGTTGAATCGTAAAGTCTTGATATTAAATTTATTAAAGTAGTTTTACCGACTCCGGTTTTACCAATTATAGCAACCGTCTCACCACTATTTATTTTGAGGTTTAGATTCCTTAAAACTTCCGTATGATTCTCTCCATACTTGAATGATACATTTCTAAATTCAATATTGCCTTTAATTGAATTGATTGTATATCTAGTTTGCTCCGAATCATTAATTTCAACATTCTCATCCCAGAATTTCAGAAGTCTCTTCATACTTGCAGAAGCCTGCTGAATTATATTCAAAACCCAGCCGAATGCAATAACCGGCCAAATTAATAAACCCAAGTATGCAACAAAAGCAGTTATTTCTCCAATTGTAAGCTGATTGTTGATTACCATTCCACCGCCGATCCATACAACAATTATAGATGATAAACCGGTTATCAGATAAAGAATTGGCATAAAGAGCGCTTGAATTTTCACTTTATCCATATTCTTATCAAGATAATCTTTACTGATATTTGTAAATGAATCAATCTCGTTAAGTTCTCTTACATAAGATTTAATAACTCTAATTCCCGAAAAACTTTCTTGAGTCTTTGTTGTTAAGTCGGAAAATTTTTCCTGAATAATCATAAATTTTTCATGAATCTTTTTACTCAGTTTATAGACCAAGTAAGATAAAATTGGAAGAGGAAGAAGTGAATACAAGGTAAGCATGGGACTTAAAGAAATCATAATCGCAATAACAATAATGAATTTACTCACAGTATCAATTGAATACATTACAGCTGGACCGACATACATTCTAACAGCAGAAATATCATTTGTGGCATGAGCCATAATATTTCCGGTTGAATTGTTTTGGAAAAACCTTAATGAAAGTCTTTGTATATGCGACCAAAAATCCTGACGCATATCAAATTCAATTTCTCTTGATACGACTATAATTGTTTGTCTGATTAAAAATCTGAATACACCACTAATTAGCGCTGCTCCTACAATCATTAATGAGTACTGCAGAATTTTGGAATAGCTTAAATCCTGCTGAAGCGTATCAATACTGTCCTTAAGAAGCAGAGGTATATAAACTTGAAATGAATTCGAGATAAGAATAAAGAGAACACCCCAAAGCAACTTCGATTTATACCTAATGAAATATTTGTTTAGTTTATTTAATGAATCCATATTAATAAGATATTTTATCTTTTCTTCAAATGCAGAATTAGTAAAAATAATTAATAAGCACGAACTGAAACATTTAAAATAAGATTCCGGTTTTTGAAAACCTCAATAGAAATTTTCTTAAACCGGAATTAAAATTAATAAAACAACTTCAACAATAATAAAGTTTTATTCGATCACCTTAAAACCGGTATATTTTTGAAGAACTTCAGGAACAATAATTTTTCCTTCAGGAGTCTGATAATTCTCCAAAATTGAAACCATTAATCTGCTAGTTGCCAAACCTGATCCGTTAAGAGTGTGAAGAAACTCAGGTTTTTTATCACTTAATTTTCTATATCTGATACTTGCTCTTCTAGCTTGAAAATCTTCAAAGTTGCTGCATGATGAAGCTTCCAGCCATTTATTTTCTGCAGGAGACCAAGTCTCTATATCATAACATTTAGCTGCTGAGAAACTTAAATCACCAGAACAAAGCTTGAGAATTCTATAAGGAATTTTTAAAGCCTGTAAAATATCTTCGGCATCAACTACTAATTTTTCAAGTTCATCGTATGAAGTTTCCGGTTTTACAAATTTTACCATTTCCACTTTATTAAATTGATGAACTCTTAAAAATCCTTTTGAATCTTTACCATAAGCTCCGGCTTCTCTTCTGAAACATGCAGAATAACCGACATATTTTATTGGTAATTCTTCTTCACTTAAGATTTCATTTCTATGAAGATTTGTAATTGGTACTTCAGCTGTAGGAATCGGATATAATCCATCTTTTTCGCAAGTGTACATATCTTCAGCCATTTTAGGAAGCTGACCTGTTCCTCGCATTGATTCTGCATTAACCAAGAATGGAGGAAAAACTTCTGCATATCCATGATGCTGAAGATGATAATCGAGCATAAAGTTAATTAATGCTCTTTCTAAAGTTGCACCTTTGTTAATATAAACCGGGAAACCTGATCCGCTTACTTTTGCACCTCTTTCAAAATCCAGAATCTTCAAACTCTTTCCAAGTTCAACATGATCTTTAACTTTGAAATCATTCTCAAATGAAAATCCATCCGGAGTCCATTTTCTATCTTCAACATTTTCTTCTGAAGATTTACCAACCGGAACAGATTCATGAGGAAGGTTTGGGAGCCATGAAAGAATTCCATCCAGATCATTTTCAATTTCAGAAAGTTTACCATCATAATCTGTTATCATATCAGAAACTCTTTTCATTTCAGCTATCATAGATGTGGCATCTTCACCAGATTTTTTCATCATTCCAATCTGCTGAGAGGCTTGATTTCTCTTGGCTTTAAGCTCTTCAACTTGTGTAATAATATCTCTTCTTTTAAGATCAAGTTCTAATACTTTATCAACTTTAGTAGGATCATCATTTTTATTTGCTAATCCAGTCTTTACCTTATCCGGAAATTCTCTAATGAATTTTAAGTCTAACATTTCTTCTCCTCTAATAAAACTTTCTTTCACTTGTCATTCCGGTTTCCGTTTACGGAATACCGGAATCTCATTAACAATTTTTAGATTCCGGTTTATCGATAAAATTATTGATAAACCGGAATGACCATTTTGAATTTTACTTTGCAACTATGTTATAAATTTTTCCTTTTATGTAAATCTCTTTAATTATTGTTTTACCTTCTGTATGAGATTTAACTTTATCATCTTTCCAAACTTCTGCTTTAATTTCTTCTTCGGTTGCATTAATAGGCATTTCAACTTTGCCTCTAACTTTTCCACTGACTTGAATTACTATCGTCATTGTATCAACAACTAAAGCATCTTTATCTGCTTGAAACCATTTGGGATTTTCATAAATTGACTTATCCGAACCGAGAATTTCCCAGACTTCTTCAGCAAAATGCGGAGCTAAAGGTGCAAGCAAGTAGATAAATCTTTCAAGAACATAGGCCTTTAAATCATCTCTAACATTTTCAAAATTCTTTGTTATTTCATTCAGCAATTCCATTAAAAATGCAACTGCAGTATTAAATCTGAAATTTTCCAATTCATTATCATACTTATCAACAGTCTGATTTACTTTTCTATAAACATTCTTTTCAAATTCATTTAAAGAATTTAAATCATACTTTTGCTGCGATTCAGACTTCTTCAGTAAATCCTTATTATTATTAGCTAAAGTAAAAAGTCTCTGAACAAATCTATCAACACCAACAATACCTTTATCGCTCCAATCACCGCCAAGATCATAAGGACCCATAAACATTAAGTACATTCTAAAAACATCAGAACCGTAAACATCTGTAAAATCAGCAGGGTTAACTACATTCCCTTTTGATTTAGACATTTTTGCACCTTGATTGGTAATAGTTCCTTGATGTATCAATTTGGCAAATGGTTCATCACTATTGACCAATCCTAAATCTCTTATAAACTTATGTATAAATCTGGAATACAATAAGTGCATTGTAGCATGTTCGGCACCACCTACATACTGATTTACCGGTGTCCATTTATTTGCTAACTCAGTATTAAACATTCCTTTTGAAAAGTGCGGATCTAAATAACGAAGGTAATACCATGATGAATCAACGAAAGTATCCATAGTATCAACATCTCTTTTTGCAGAAGCTCCGCAGCTTGGGCAAGTTGTATTTAAAAATGATTCATTTTTTGCAAGTGGAGAACCACCATCCGGTTTAAACTCAACATCATAAGGAAGTTCAACAGGAAGCTGTTCTTCCGGGACCGGCACTTCACCGCATTTATCGCAATAAATTATCGGGATTGGAGTTCCCCAGTATCTTTGTCTGGAGATCAGCCAATCTCGTAATCTATAATTAATTGTTTTTTTACCAAATTCTTTTTCTTCAAGCCATGATATTATTTTAGTCTTTCCTTCATCCGATTTCATTCCATCAAACTGAGCAGAATTAATCATTGTTCCGACTTCTTTAAAGGCTTCAGTTAATTCATCTTCTGGATTTTTCCCTTCTTCCAAAATTACTTTTCTAATTGGAAGATCAAACTTTTTAGCAAATTCAAAATCTCTTTCATCATGTCCGGGAACAGCCATAACACAACCTGTACCATAAGTTGCGAGTACATAATCAGCAATCCAAATCGGTACTTTTTCTCCATTAACCGGATTAACTGCAAATGATCCGGTCGGAACTCCGGTTTTTTCTTTTACGGTAGAAGTTCTTTCAATTTCAGAAAGTGACTTAACCGAATTTATATATTCATCTGCTTTAGCTTTAAATTCCGGTTTAACAAACTTTTCAACAAGATCACTTTCCGGGGCAATTACAACATAAGTCACACCAAACAATGTATCAGGTCTTGTAGTAAAAACTTTTATTTCAGTGTCATCTAATTCAGTCTTAAATGTAACTTCGGAACCTTCACTTTTACCAATCCAGTTTTCCTGCATTAATTTTGTCTTTTCTGGCCAATCAATTGTTTTTAAACCATCTAAAAGTTCATCAGCATAATTGGTAATTTTGAAAAACCACTGGGTTAAATTCTTTCGTTCAACCATTGTTCCGCATCTTTCACAAGTACCGTCCTGCTGAACTTGTTCATTCGCTAAAACTGTATGGCAGGAAGGGCACCAGTTAACTGGAGCATTTTTTCTGTAAGCTAATCCTTTTTTATAAAGCTGTAGAAATAACCATTGATTCCATTTATAATATTCGGGAACACAAGTCATCATTTCAGACTGCCAGTCATACATACAGCCCATTTTTTTAAGCTGTTCTCTAATATCTTTGATATTATTAAATGTACTATCTTGTGGATGGATACCGGTTTTGATAGCATAATTCTCTGCAGGCAATCCAAATGCATCATAACCAATAGGTTCAAAGACATTATAGCCTTGAAGTTTTTTAAATCTCGCCCAAGAATCAGTCGGTGCATAATTATACCAATGCCCAATATGCGTTTTTGATCCGGATGGATAAATAAACATCACAAGTGTATATAATGCTTTTTTTGTATCTGTCAAATTAGTTTTAAATACTTCTTTATCTTCCCAGTATTTCTGCCATTTAGCTTCAACTTCATTAAAAGGATATTTCATTTTCCAATAACCATTTTGTTTTTAAACTTACAAAGTTACCTAAATACGCATGGTTTAGCAATAATCAATTAGGAATTAGGAATTAGGAATTAGGAATTAGGATGGGCTTCCCCCAAATTGTAGACACAACTAAAAAAGCATTAAATTGCAAAATAGGAGGTGTCAATGGAAGTAAAAATCAGAAGGAAGTATAGCAAAGAATTCAAAGAAGATGTTCTTAATATTCTTAAAACCAGTGATAAACCGGTTACTGTAATAGC
>PAAX01000001.1 GCA_002698995.1 Ignavibacteriota bacterium
AGAAATTAATTGATTGTAAGACATGACAACCTCCATAAATAAAAAAAGCCCCACTCGGATAAGACCAAGTGAGGCTTGTATTGTTAGTTAATATTGTTTGCTAGTTGATTATGAGTCCCAGAGAAAAGGTTTATATTTTAGACCCCCGGGGGCTCGCATCGGATTTGAAAAGGGTCCCATACAACACACTGTAAGGTACCCAGGTGGAGGTTACGGATTAGAAAAAGTATACTTGTAATAAATTTTAGAATGTTATACCAGTTAGAACTGAAATTTGTATAATGTGGTATTGTTAAATTTACTATATTCACTAAAATAATTTACTATTGAATACTCGTATTATTTAACTAATTTTATGTGGTGTTTATTTTTATTGCTTAACATCTGTTTTCAACTAATTTAAGGAGCTATTCATGCAAAGACCTAACCCAAATTACGAACCGTTTCTTATAGAGTTAAAAAAAATAGAAGAAAAGAATTTAGCTCTATATTCTAAAATAGAGGAATATTACGAGGATAATGAACTTAGTGTAGACGACAATATGGGATTATATGCTGCTGGTAAATTACTTTTAGGTGCCCAAGATTTAATTGACCGAGCGTTTCAGGAAATTCGTGAGCTTTAATTTCAATAAGAAAATTTTGATAAGTTTCGTGGGAATTAATGATGGGGGAGAGTTAATTGGAAATTCTGACGGAGCAATTTATAGCGCATTAAAAAATGATTCATTTGATGAAGTTATTTTATTATATAATGATAATATTGTTAGTAAACATAGTTTTAAACAAATACTAGACTATCTAAAAAATAAATTAATTTCTGAAAAGTTAGTAAAAAATGTAAAGCAACATTTAATTGATTTAAAGGATGTCACAGATCATAATGAAATATATAGTAAACTTAAAAAAATAACAGATACTCTCCATAAGGGTGAGGATGTATCTTATACTGCTGCTATTTCATCTGGTACACCGGCAATGCAAGTATGTTGGATATTGTTAGCAGAATCAGGTGATTTTTCATCAGAATATCCATTGAAGTTAATTAAAGTCAAGGACCCAAAATTTGGAGCTTCCCAAAATATAGTCGTTAAATTAGATACAGCTTTACCGAGAATATTAAGATTACAAAATGAACTAGTAGAAATAAAGAAAAATCTAATTCCACTATTGGAACTCAATATAAAAAAAGGTACTGTAAATATTGGAAGTTTTGTTGTTGATCTTTCTCCCATTGAATTTTCTTATTACCGATATTTTTGTGAAAGACAGATTAATAATGAACCTTTAGAAAAATATTCTGGAATAACTGTTTCTCTAAAATTCATGGAGAAAGTGTATTCATTTCACGAAGAAACTTTTTATGACCTTGAACTAAATCGAGATGATTTAAAGAAAATGATTAAGCGAGAGGAAGAACTTACAATTACTACTTTCAGAGGGAATGTCTCAAAAATAAATAAAAAGCTCAGAGAAGTATTGAATAATGAAATTGTATTTAATGAATACAGAGTCGTTTCAGAGGGTAAAAGAGGGGCTAAATTTTATGGGATAAAAGCAAATCCAACTAAAATCAAGATTATAAAATAAATTGCCGCAACATTGCCAAATTAATTCTTTAAGAATTATTACTTAATTTTACATTACAATTATGAAAAATTCATCAGAACAAGATGCACGTATTCGAATTGATGATCAGCTTAAAAAAGCTGGTTGGGATATAACTAATATTAGAGCGGATGTTCCTCTTAGATTAGATTCACACATTAATGAGCCTACTGTTGAGTATAATGTCAATAGTAAACTTGGTAGAGTAGATTATGTACTTTATGCTGATAATGGTAGACCATTAGCAGTAATCGAAGCAAAAAGGTCTGCACTTCAACCTTATAGTGCAAAACAGCAAGCATTACCTTATGCTAAAAATATTGGGGCGCCTTTCATATTTTTAACAAATGGTGAGTTGATATATTTTTGGGATTATCAGAATGATGATGCAAGAACTGTTAATTCATTTTATTCCCAGAGAGACCTTCAAAGACTCCTTCATTTGAGGGAAAGTAAATTACCTCTTGCTACTGTTGAGATACCTAATACATATATAAGAAACGGTGAATTAAGAACTGTGCGTGAATACCAGCAAGATGCAATGAAGGCAATGGATCATGCATTTGAATTAGGTAAGAAAAGATTTTTAATAGAACTGCCCACAGGTACAGGGAAAACTGATTTAATTAGTTTGTACCTCAAAAGACTAATAGAAGCTAATAGAGCTGAAAAAATTCTATTTCTTGTGGATAGAGAACAATTAGCAAAGCAAGCATTGGAAGCATTAAATGATATAATGAGTAATCAATATGGAAGCTATTGGTTAAAACCTGGAACTATTAGGGAAGAAAAACAAATAACGGTCTGCTTGCTGCAAACAATGATATCGAGATATGATGAATTCAGTAGCGGTTATTTTGATGTTGTTATAGCTGATGAATGTCATCGTTCAATTTATGGTTCTTGGCAAACTGCTTTAACACATTTCGATGCTTTTCATATTGGGCTTACCGCAACTCCCGCAATGTATATTGAGAGAAATACATTTCAATTTTATCACTGTAAGAATGAATCACCAGATTTTACTTTGCCTATTAAAACGGCTTTTAAAAAAGAATTTCTAGTTCCATATAAATTTGCTGAAAGAATTACTGTTTTAATGTCCGAAGGTGCTGATAAAGAAGACGAGCATTATGATCCTGCTCAGTTTGAGAAAAAATGGACAAATGAGAAGTCCAATAGATTAATGATGGAGGAGTTTGACAGATTAGCTCATGAAAATTACAAAGATTTGGCGTCTGGATTAGATGAAGGCCCTGGTAAAACCATTGTATTTGCAATAACTAAGAATCACGCTGCAAGGTTAGCTCAATATCTTAATGAATTGCACCCTGATACAAAGGGTAAATATGCTGAGGTAATTACCAGTGATATTTCAAATGCGGATGAGTTAATTAGACAATTTAAACGAGAGTCTTATCCAAAAGTTGCAGTGAGTGTAGGTATGCTGGATACTGGATTTGATTGTCGAGAAGTAATAAATCTTGTAATGTGCAGAAGAGTGCGTTCACCAATTCTTTATCAACAGATGAGAGGCAGAGGAACAAGAACTTGTCCGAGGATTGATAAGAAAAAATTCATGATCTATGACTTTTTCGAGAATCATAAATATTTTAATGATAGTGATACCGATATTTTTTCAGGAGTAGGTGGAGGCTCTTATAAAGTATCCAAACCTCAGAAGCCTAAGACGCCAAGAGAACTCATTGAACTAGGTCTAGAAGATGAATGGCTTTATAGTGTTAATTATGTTGAAGTTGGTCCACAAGGAGAACGAATAGATAAAAAACAATACATTACTAATTGGGAGAAAACAATCAGTGATTCTGAAGATGATCCAATTATTAGCAAAATAAAAATGCAGGCTAAGGCGGATGATTCCGAAAAAGATAAGTATGCTCTCTCTAATAATGAAGAAAATCTATTAACCTCTAGACTTAATAATCCAGACTATTATTTTAATGAGAACAATTTAAGACAAGCATATCGTGAACCAAGTGGAAATATAATTGATTTTATCAAATATGCATTAGGTTTATCGAAACAAAAGTCTAAGAACGAAATTATTACTGAAAATTTTAATGCTTGGTTAGTAACAAAATCATTAACGCCTGAGCAAGCACAGTATTTAGCAATTTTGAAAAACAGAGGAATAGTAAATGGTAAGGTTGAAATAGATGATCTATTCAAACCTCCACTTTCAATACTAAATGCTGCTGGATTAGGAATTGAACTATTTGGTGAAGATGGCTTGAAAACGGTAATTAATGATATGAATGCTATTTTATTTAATGTCAACGCAGGATAATCAATGAACCAAGATTTAAGAAGAAAATTAGACAGAATTACAAATATTCTATTTGCAGGTGGAGTAAATAATCCCATCACATATATTGAACAAATATCATATTTCATTTACCTTAAACTTTTAGATGAGAGAGAAAATGAAATAGCCTTGAAGGGAAGGTTAGGTGGCAAAAATATTACTTCACTTTACCCTGGACAAGCTGAAAAATATAAATGGTCTAGTTGGAGACATTTTTCTGGTGAAAAGCTATTAAAAGTTGTTCGTGATGATGTCTTTCCATACATGGCAAATGTAAATAGTGATAATACTCATATAGCAATTTACTTTAGAGATGCTGTACTTCAAGTTCATGATCCTAATATTCTTAAGCAAGTAATTGATGAAATAGATACAATTAATTTTTCTAGACTTGGCTCGGATGTTAAGGGAGATATTTATGAATATATGTTGACTTATCTTAATACAATGGAAGGTTCATTGTTGGGGCAATTCAGAACACCAAGACAGATAAGAAAAATGATGGTTGAAATGGTTGATCCAGATATTGGTGATACAATTTATGATCCAGCTTGTGGAACTGGTGGGTTTCTTATAGATGCCTTGGAACATATTATGGCAAAGTATTCAGAATCAAAAGAAGAAGTTCCAATTTATGGTGAAGAATGGTTAATAAACAAATACCTCGATAGATTATCAGATGATGAGCAGCTTCAATTTGAGGATGAGGAGTTTTCTTTTGACAATAATCTGAAGTTAAGAACAAAGTTATTAAATGAATTAAAAGAAGAGAACAAAAACCTACAAACTTACCTAAAAGGAAATGGCGATCTTATCCCAAATTGGGAAATTCTTGAGCAATCGATTTATGGAGTTGATGTAAGCAGACAAATAATGAGAATTGCTACGATGAATATGGTTCTTCATGGAATAATGAAAGCAAATATTAAGAGAGGTAATACACTAAGTGAAATGGGGGGTTTGACTGATGATGATCTCTATAGAAAATACAAAGTGATATTATCTAATCCTCCTTTTGCTGGAGTATTACCAAAAGAATCTATAAGAGAAAACTTACCTACCAATACAAAAAAGAGTGAATTGTTATTCCTTGCTGTAATGATGGATCAATTAGCTGAAGGCGGGACTTGTGCGGTTATTGTTCCCGAGGGTCTATTATTTGGTTCTACAAATGCTCATTTGGAGCTTAGAAAGAAACTTGTTGAACAGTTTAATCTTTTGGCTGTAGTTAGCTTGCCTGCAGGTGTTTTTAAGCCTTACGCAGGTGTTAAGACTTCAATTCTGGTATTTAAAAGACCTTACAAAGATTCTTTATTTTCCGATAAGGTAGCTACAGAAAAAGTCTGGTTTTATGAGATTAAAAATGATGGATATGATCCCGATAAAATAACTGGTGGAGGAAGACCAGAGACAGCGGAAGCAAACGATATACCTAGATTTATGAGAGAGTGGAAAAATTTCAAGAATAGTAATTTCAAAGAATTTCCTGGAATTGAGGGGGAAACAAGACTACCACATAATTCTAGGGAACCAAAATGTTGGTGGACTAATATTGGTGAAATATTAGATAAAAATTATAATATATCCGCCTCAAATTATAAGCCATCTATTGAAACATTAAATAGTGAAATTGAACCATCAGAAATAATCAACAACATACTTATTATTGAAAAAAATATTGTTAACAAATTAGAATCTTTAAGTAACAATTTGCGAAATGACTAAAGTTAATATTAAATTTGAACTTGCTATAAGTGATGAGACCGGTGGAAATAAGAAGGTCAAAAAAAATGAATACTTAGTTGACGGAAGATATCCAATTATTGATCAAGGGAAAGAAATTATATCTGGTTATACAAATGATGAAAACAATCTTTTCAAATTTAATCAACCCTTAATTTTGTTTGGAGATCATACACGAATATTCAAATACATTGATTTTCCTTTTTGTCTTGGAGCTGATGGTGTAAAAGTATTACTTCCACATAAAAGTTTTGATGCAAAGTATTTGTATTATTTTTTTAATACTCTCAACATTGATAGCAAAGGTTATAGTCGACATTTTAAGTTCATAAAGAAATTTGAAATACCCTTAATTGCCAAATCAGAACAAAAAAGAATAGTTGAAATATTAGATCAAGCTGATGAAATAAGACAATTACGTAAACAAGCTGATGATAAATCAAATGAAATAATCTCTTCACTTTTTTATAAAATGTTTGGTGATTTAGAAAAAGATACACTACTGCATGAAGTAATGGAACTTAAATATGGGAAGGGATTACCTAAATCAAAAAGAAGAAAGGGCAATATTCCTGTTTATGGTTCAAATGGAGTTGTGGACTACCATGATAAACATTTTATGAAAAACGATACAATAATTGTAGGAAGAAAAGGCAGTGCAGGGGAAGTTCAACTTGTCCGAGGAGCAAGTTGGCCTATTGATACAACATTTTATACTGAAATAATAAAAAATGATGTAGAATTAGAATATTTATTCTTCGCATTGAAGCAACTTGATTTGAGAAAGTTTGCAATTATTACAGGGGTTCCTGGAATAAATAGGGACACTATACTTAATCAAAAAATTGCTATACCTGATCCAAAGTTACAAAGTAGATTTAGTCGGATTTATAATCAAATATCAGATTTAAATGAAAAACAACAATGCTCAAGTAACAGCATTGATTCTCTTTATACTAATCTTTTATCTAAAGCTTTTGATGGTAGTCTTACAGAAAGATGGCGTGAAGGTAGAATGAAAGAATTGTTACAAGAGATGGAAGAGCAAAAGAAATATTTAGGAATTAATTAAGGCAATCAAAATGAAATTGCATGAAGCAATTCAGCAAGTACTTTTAGAAGAAAATAGAGAGCTAAACTCTTCTCAAATTGCTCACAAAGTTAATCAGAAGAAACTCTATACAAGAGGTGATGGCCAACCTGTTCCTTCAAGTCAGATAAGTGCTAGAGTGCGGAAATATCCCGCACTATTTAATTATAATGGTTCTATTATTGGATTAAAACAATGGCTCGTCAAAAAAGAACATAGTGTAAATAAAATGAAATTGCATGAAGCTATTCAACATATATTATTAGACAAAAATAGAGAATTAAGTGCATTCCAAATTTCTAAGATAGTTAATGAAAAAGGACTTTATCAGAGAAAGGATGGGCAACAAGTTCCATCAAAACAGGTTCTTGCAAGAGTAAGGAATTATCCACTTTTATTTTATAGCGATAATAATAGGATCGGTCTTAATGCATGGAGATTAAAATTTGCTAACAAAGAAAGTTTACTATATAAAGAAATACTTTATATACTAGAACAAAATAGTGAAGCAATGGATCCAAAAGTCATTGCGGATACAATAGTTAAGAGAGAAATATATTTTAAGGATGACAAAACCAGAGTAAATGCTGAAGATGTATTATTTGAAATAAGGAAAAATGAAAATACATTTCAAATTATTAACGGCTTGGTTCAACTTTCAAACTGGGACTTTGATGAGGATTATATCAAGGAGGCGGTTTATGATATTATGGTTAAAGAGGAAATAAGTACTAAGGATGAATTAGATTTTAGTAATTCACTGAAGAACTTTAGAGTCGGCAACTTCAAACCATATAATCATTCTCAATCATTAAAATTAAAGCCAATAACTTTGCTCTTTGGACCTAATAGTTCTGGGAAATCAAGTTTAATACATTCTATTTTATATTTACAAAATGCATTTGATCAAAAAGATTTAGATCCTCATTATATGAAAATTAGCGGTGACTCAGTTGATTTGGGCGGTTTTAGGCAACTTATACACAGGAATGATATACAAAGACGATTAGAATATGAAATTGAAATTGACAAATCTCAGCTTAACACAGAATTGCAAAAAACTTTAATGGAAATTAATTCAATTAAGCTAAAGATTGAAATAGGCCAACCACTTAAAGAAAAATTCAAAAGACAAATTATCAAAGCTCATGAAGATGGACAATTCTTTTATGAAAACTCACCAACAGGGGAATTTGAATCTGTTGGTAAACCTCGAGTTCAAAAGTATGATATAGTGCTCGATGAAGAAACAATGTTAAGCTTTGGTTATAGAGGAAATGATTTGTTTAAAATTGATCAATTCAATTATTCTAATAAAATAATATCGAAAATTATTCAAGCAATAATTTTAAGCAATACTACGACTAGTGAAATAGATGATGATGATTATAATAAAGTGCAGGATTCTATAGATAATATATTGAGCGAGTTTTACGTTTTAACGACTGATATAATACCCAGCAGAATTAGAACTATCTCTAAAACGACAATGGATAAGATCATTGCCATTAATAAAGAAAATAGAGAATTGGAATTTGCAAATACTATTAGAATGTTTTTACCAGTGGCTTTAAATGAAATTTTAGAGGGTCTTTATGATGTTGCGAAATTGTCTTTATCCACTTTGGTTTATCTAGGACCTATTCGATCTTATCCACCTCGTCATCTATCATTTGAAGCAATTAATAATTCTAATTACCAATCTGGTGGTGCTCTTGCTTGGGATAAATTAAGAGACAATGAAGAAGTCAGAAAAAAGATTAATGCTTGGTTAAGAAATACTGGCAAATTAAAATCAAGGTACCAAATTGAAGTAAGAAAATATGTTGATCCAAAAAGCAATGAGTTTAATTCTGTTTTAGAAGATATAGAATCAGAACAGAATTTTGAATTAGAAAAATTAGGAAATTGGAATGGTCTTCCAATTGACAAGATTATAGATAGTATGAAGAGTGACGCAGTTGAGGGAATTAAGGAACTTGTACTTGTAGATTCTGATGGAACCGTAGTAAGTCATAGAGATGTTGGCTTTGGAATAAGTCAGGTCATTCCAGTTCTAGTATACACTTTAGCCAATAAAAATAAAATAGTTATGATAGAACAACCGGAAATTCACTTGCATCCAGCGCTTCAGGCAGAGCTTGGTGATGTAATGATTGAAAGTGCTTTAGGAGAAAACAAAAATACACTTATTCTTGAAAATCATAGTGAGCACATGATTCTACGAATACTAAGGAGAATTAGGGAAACATCAAGCGGAGAACTACCAGAGGGTAAAATTCCAATTAAACCAGAAGACGTATCAGTTATCTACATTCAAAACACTAGGGAAGGTGCAGTATTAAACAATATACCTATTACTGAAGACGGTGATTTTTCGAAGCGATGGCCAGATGGGTTTTTCCCCGAAAGAGCAGAGGAACTAAACTAAAATGATAAAAGAATATGCTCTTGATCCGCAAGTAATGGCTAGTTGGGATAACTTTAGATTCTTTAGTTCGCAATTTGGCTGTCAATACGGACGGATGATATCAAAATTTCCGAGTGGATGGAAAAGAATAGTATTTGAATTATGTCAAAATAATCATGGTATAAGTGAAATTCAGTTAAAGAAAATTGAAGTAAATCTTTATCAACGAGAATTTGACCGTAAATTTGTAAAAAATTCTAGGGATTATGTTAATAGTTTAGGATGGATTGAGAATGCATTACGTTCTAACCAGAATAAACCTTTTCATGCAATTATAAGCTCTGAAGTGAGAGAGAGTGTACAATTGGTAGACGATATAGACGATTCTAATGAAAAATGGAAAGTGGATATAGGTTTACCCGTACCAAGAACTGCTAATCATTTTGTAAAAGTTTTCACCCCATTTTTTCTCTTAGCAAATGATATAATTTTTGTTGAACCACATTTTGATCCACATACATCTAAATGGTATCGAGCTTTTCGAATCTACTTCAGGAAGTTATTTGAAAATGGAAAACGATATCGAAAAATAGAATTACACACTTCGGCTAAAATGACTCCAAAAATATTTGCTGATGAATTTATTATCAAGTTTGAGCAGTTTTTCACCGAAAATTACGGAATTCATGTTTATTTATGGGAACGAATCGATAATAACGAAAATTTTCATCCTCGATATTTGCTGACAGAAGTTGGAGGTCTGAGAATTGATTATGGTTTTGATGACATAAGTGAAGATGAAACTACTGATATTTCTTTACTGAGTGATATAGTCTATGAAAAAAGAAAAAGTAACATTGAAGAATCCTCTACTGTATTTAATTTAGTTGCAAAGATTCTGTTTTCGAAAAAAAATACTAGGTTGACATACTCTATACTTCAGTAAATTGCCACAACATTGCTAAAACTTTATATCCTCTATTTGTATTTAATTTTGTATTAGAAATTAAAAAGAGGATATATGACACTCCACGAAGAAATAAAGAACATACTTTTAGAAAATGGTAAGCCACTAACCACTTCTCAAATTGCTGACTTTGTAAATGATCGAAAAATATACTTAAAAAGAGATAATTCAAAAGTATCCTCATTTCAGATTCATGGACGAACTAAAAATTATTCCAATATATTCTTAAGGAATAAAACTATAGTTGGACTTAGAAATCGTGACGAAGCTTTGATGAATTCAGATGAGTTTAATTCCGAAGAACCAAACTATCAAGCAAATAATCCAATTATTAATTTCATGTTTAATCAGGGCCATACCGAATTTAATGATCTTATAAATGTAGATAAAATAAAGTTTCTGATTGATAATGGGTTTATAAATTTGGGCAAAATAAAACATTTATTGATAGAAGGGCTTCCGCAAATTTCAGAACTTCAATCAAGTGGGCTTTATGCTATTACAGCTTATGAAAATTATAAACCGAGCTATTATAACCATCAAGAAGCAATTGAAAATGGGAATGTAGTATCGCCATGGGAAGCTTCGAGATTAATAAATAAATGGGTAGATGGGGCAGAGATCCTCTATTATGGACTTGCTGGAGCGAAATCAAGTCGACCATTAAAAGTAAGGTTGAATGATTTACTTAAACATGCATTTGGTGATATAACTGAAAGAGGTCCACATAAAGGGGGAGAAATAATATGGCAATTAAAGAATTGGCAAGATTTTGAATTATGGGCACTCCCAACTGGAGCACCACCAGAACCCAGAGATAAAGAATATTTGCTGCTCAAGAAATTTTACGAGACTACAGGGAAACTGCCATTTGCTAATAGACAATTTTAATAAAGAGGTAATAAAATGAGAAGTAATTACACTGAAGTAATCGAATGTCCTAAGTGTGGAGAACAAATTAAATTGACTGAGGCCTTGATAGGTCATATTGAATCAGATCTTAAAAAAACCTTATCAGAAGAAAATAATCAAAAAATTGAACAAGCAAAGAAAGAAGCCGCTAAAAAGGCATTAGAAGAACGTGAAAATGAATTTGTAGATTTGAGAAATCAACTTGCAGAAAAGCAAACAAAAATCGATAAGCTTAATTCCAAAGAACTCGAATTGAATAAGAAAGCAAGAGAGTTAGAAGAAAAAGAAAATTCCATTACCAATGAATTGGAAAAACGCCTTAACAGTGAGAGGACTAAATTAATAGCACAAGGACGTGAACAAGCTACAAAGAATGTAACGCTTGAAGTTCAAGACCTAAAAGAGCAACTTAATGAGGCAACTAAAAGGGTCGAAAATTTGACGAAAAAAGAACTTGATCTTCGTAAGGAAAAGCGAGAGTTAGAAAATGCTAGGAAGGAATTGGAATTGGAAAAACAGCGAGAAATAGATTCAATGCGAGAAGAGATTTATAAACAAGCAAAGAATGAGTCTGATGTAGATTACAAATTAAAAATTAGGGAGCGAGATGAGCAGTTAAAGCAGATGAATAAAAAGATTGAAGAACTTCAAAGAAAAGCTGAACAAGGATCTCAGCAATTGCAGGGTGAAGCACAAGAATTAGAACTAGAAGATTTTTTGAAATATAATTTCCCTTTAGATGATATAGAACCCATTGCCAAAGGTCAAAAAGGTGCTGATATAATACAAAAAGTTAAAAATGAATTCGGGGCTGAATGTGGTATAATATTATGGGAATCAAAAAGAACAAAGGATTTTGGAAATAAATGGATAGCTAAATTAAAAGAAGACCAGAGAGAAACCAAAGCAAATATTGCAGTAATTATTACGGAAGTACTTCCAGAAAATATAAATAATTTTGGAGTGATTGATGGAGTATGGGTAGGGAGTTTTCAATCAACTCTTGGTATTGCCACAGCGCTGCGTGAAAATCTTATCCAAATATTTAACCTACGTCAATCAGAAGTTGGAAAGAATCAAAAGATGGACGCTCTTTATGGATATTTAACGAGTCATGAATTTGCACAAAGAATTGAATCAATTATTGAAGCATTTGATGCTTTGGAGGGACAAATTAAAACCGAAAGAAAAGCATTTGAGAAACAATGGAATGAAAGGGCTAAACTGCTCTCTCAAGTAATGAAAAATACTGTTGGTCTTCATGGCGATCTAAAAGGGATAATAGGCAAAACCTTACCTGAAATAGAGGGATTATCCTTAGAGGACAAGTCATCTTTCTCTGAGCTAAATTTAATTTAACTTGATTATACATTAAATCAGACACAATAAAATAGGATTAATTTCAAAATGAGTGAACATTGAATGTAGTTGATTATCATATTTTTTTGAATCATTTAGAATTAAAAATATACCTAACTAATTTTTGGCAGCAAACTTAATTTGCTGCCTATTTATAGTAAGATAGAAAATTTAATAAGAACGTAAGATTCAGAAATTCTGTTTTTGAGAATAATATTATTAATGAACAAATCGAATTCGATGTTTAAGTTAAAGTGTCACTCTTTTGTCACTGGTTTTAATAAAATGCTCGATTTTGGCGTGAATTCGCAATAATTATAGATTATGAGCAGACTCCCTGACTCTCCGCGAGAGCCTGTTTAATTAAGTTTAAGCAGGCTTTTTTATTATCTCCAATAGAGATCATAATACTCAGTACCTTAATAAGTTAATTGGAAGTCTTCTTTTTTGATTTTTTTTAATTAACGGCATCGAATTAAATATTTAATTAAAAGTTCAAATTCCTCTCTTTATTAATTGTTAGAATTATTCTCTTGCAAACATTTAAGTGGTTTATTAACTTTGAAATAAAAAGTACTTTGTATGAGAAAAGAAAAAAATTACATTCAAGATATTGCTGAAATTCGCTCTATGATGGAACGATCTTCCAAATTCCTTTCGCTATCCGGATGGGCTGGTGCAATGGCTGGTATTTATGCTTTAATCGGATTTTATATTGTTAATTCCATTCTGGATTTTAATCCCACTTTAATTTTGTACGATACAATAGATTCATTTCCCATTATTAATTATGTCTTTATTACGGCGATTTTAGTTTTAGTGCTTGCAGTTGCAACTGCAGTTTATCTTTCTTACAAAAGAGCAGTAAAAATAGGCGAGAGTATCTGGAATTCTACTTCTAAAAGACTACTTGCCGATATGGGAATACCGTTAGCAGTTGGCGGAATTCTGATTTTAATTTTCATTTCAAAGAATCTTATCGGTTTAATTATTCCTTTTACGTTACTCTTTTATGGTTTGGCTTTATACAACACAAGCAAGTTTACTTATAATGAAGTAAAGTACTTGGGAATTATTCAGATGTTACTGGGATTAATTGCTCTATTATTTATTGAGTATAGTATTTATTTTTGGGCACTTGGATTTGGAATGGTTCATATTATTTATGGAGTTTATCTTCACTATAGATATGAAAGGTGAAAATGCTGATTGATGAATTACATAAGGCATTTGAAAGTCGTGTTAGACTTGGGATTATGTCAGTTTTAGCAGTAAACGATAAGCTCGATTTTAATTCACTGAAGCAATATCTCAATGTAACTGACGGTAATCTTGCAAGCCATATTAAAGCTTTGGAAAAATTAAAGTTTATCGGTGTAGAGAAATCTTTTATTGACAGGAAACCAAACACAAAATATTACATTACCAAAGAAGGGAAGAAAGCTTTTAATCATCATCTTAAAGCGTTAGAGAATTTAATAAAAGCACAGAAGTAACAAAATTTTTTATCAATCAACTTTGTAATTCAAAGTTCTTTTATGAAAATGGAGAGGAAAAAATGACAGTAAAAAATGATTTATTAAAAGCGGCATATATACCGGCAATTGCTTCAACACTTTTCTTAATTATTCCTTTAACTGGAATGTTGCTGAACACAGGAGTTAACTGGGGATTTTTTGATTTTATTTTTGCCTGGGTGCTTATTTTCGGTTCGGGATTCACTTACAAATTTATTACTTCAAAAATTAGTAATACAAAATATAAAGCTGCTTTGGGAATTGCTGTTTTTACATCTCTGTTTATTGTATGGTCTAATCTTGCAGTTGGTATTATTGGTTCGGAAGATAATCCGGTTAACTTAATTTATTTTGTTATGTTATTTGCAGTTATAATTGGTGGAGTTGCCGTCAAATTTCAGCCAAAGGGATTGTCGATTTTAATGCTTGCTGCTGCAGCTGCTCATGGTCTTATTCCTTTTGCCGCAGTTCTTTTAATTGGAACAGAAAATATAGAACGATTCACTCGTGAGATGAATGCACTGATTGTAATACATTTATTCATAATTATGTTATGGACAATTTCCGGTTTATTATTCAGATACTCTGCCCAAGATAAATTAAAGAATGAAGAAATAAGTAAATGAAATTTACCGTACTTGGATGTTTTTTGAAAAAAATCGGAAATGAATGAGTTCAACAAAAAATTAAAATAGAATTCATTTTTTTCTTAAAAGATTACTCTAAATTTTGAGCCGAAACCTTTTTTGCTTTCAACTTCTATATGTGCATTGTTCATTTCGCAATAGTTTTTAACAAGAGCTAATCCTAGTCCGTTACCTTCAAATTTTCTGGAATAACCTTGATACTCTTGTCTGAACGGCTCAAATATTAATGATTTATTTTCTTCATTAATTCCTATGCCGGTATCGGCAACTTCTGCAATTAATTTTTCTTTATTGAAGTAAGTTATCACTTCAATTTGTCCTTTATTAGTATACTTAATTGCGTTATCAATAAGGTTGGCAAAAATTTGTCTTATTGTATATTCATCAACTGTAATTACAGAGGAATCATTACAAAGATTTGATTTTAGTGTTAAACCTTTTGTTTTTGCGGTTAATGAAAACTCGGCAATCAATTTTTTAAGAACTTCATTAATATCAACTTCTTGAGGATTATAATCATAACTGCCGGCTTGAACATCCGACATATCAAGGATTAGATCAATTGTTCTAATCAATCTGTTTCCGGCATTAGAAATAATATCAAAACTTTCTTTTAGATCTTCATCAATATCATTACTTATTTCATCTTTTAATAAACTTGTAAAACTAAGCATTGCATTAATAGGAGTTCTAATTTCATGTGACATCTGCGCAAGGAACTCAGATTTAAGTCGGTTCGATTTTTCTGCTTCTTCTTTTGCTTTTTTTAATTCTTCTTCATGAATTTTCTTTTCTGTAATATCTCGTATTACTACTAGTACAGTATCTTCTGAATTTTTGATTATTCTTGCATTGAAATATTTTGTTCCGGCTGGGACTTCAAGGTAATAATCAAATTGAGTAAGTCTATCATTTCTAATTGTAGAATTAATTGCATCCATATATCTACTTACTAAATCAGCTTCTAAAAATTGATTTATATTATTGCCGATTAAAGTAGATTTTGGATTTACCAGCAGTTCATCTTTAGGTGTGTGAATGTCAACATAATTTCCGTCTTTATCCAGTACAAAGAGAATATCCGGAATTGTATCAATAAGTGATTTCAATCTTTTTTCATTCTTCTCGATTATTTCTCTATTTAAAATTTCGGAAGTAATATCTTCTTTGTAACCATATGCTTCGTATAAATTTTCATTTATTTGTTTGCATAAACCTCTTGATCTTATAAATTTTATTTTATTAGAATTAGTTATAATTCTGTACTCAACATCAATATTATGAAATCGATTTTTTACACTCTCCTTAATTTCACTATATAACTTTTCTTTGTCATCAGGATGAACATAATCAATATAATTTGCAAAGCTGTTTCCTATTTTAGATTGAGGTCCAACTTCAAGCAAATCATTTATAATAGGGGAGAAGTAATTTGAAAGAATATTAGCATCTTTGTCAAAAGTTGTTTTCCAAATGTTAATCGGTATTGATGAAACAACTCTTTCATATTCTTCAAGTATTTGTTCTTTTGCATTTTCTGCATTTTTTCGTTCATCAATATTTTGAATAATTCCAATTACTTTGGTCGGAATTCCGTTCTCATCTCTTTGCGATATTTTTCCGGTATCGTGGTACCAAAAATATTCATCTTGTGAATTTTTTATTCTGAACTCAACATTGTATGAATCTGCTGAACCATTTAAATAATTTTGAAGTGCGGTACTTGTTTTTTTTCTGTCATCGGGATGCATAATCTCAAATACTGAATTATAACTGCTTGGTGCATTTTTACCAGAATAACCGAGTGTTATATTTCTGTTTGCATCGGAATGAATTTCTCCGCTTTTTATGTCCCATTCCCACCACGAAAGTTTTGCAGTATCCATAGCGAGATTAAGTTTTTCAACAATTGATAAGAGCTTTGCTTCCGAATCTCGAATCTGCTCTTCATTATTCTTACTCTCAGTTATATCTTCCTTAATTCCCAGAAAATGAGTTATAATATTGTTGAAATCCTTGATAGGAGTAATTGTTAAATATTCCCAAAAGTATTCACCATTTTTCTTTCTGTTGCAGATTTCACCTTCCCAGCTTCTCCCCGAAAGTATTGTTTCCCACATTTCTTTATAAAAGTTTTTATCATGATTCCCGGACTGAATAAAATTAAGTTTTTTATTCTTAACTTCTTGAAAAGAGTAACCGGTTAGTTCCTCAAATTTTGTATTAACGTAAATGAGTCTCCCTTCAATATCGGTTACAACAACTGTTGCCGGAGAACTTTCAATTCCTTTGGTTAAAATTTCTAAGCGTCTGTCTGTATTAATCTTGTCGGTTATATCAGTAATAAAACCATTCAGAAAAATTGCATTTCCTAATTCGTCATATTCAATTAAGGTAAAATCATCAACCCATTTAGGTTGTTTATCTTTAGTTATTATTCGGTATGGTTTATGCCGGTAAGATTCATTTTTAAGATTAATATTCGCTAAGATTTCATTCTGAACTCTATTAATATCATCGGGATGAACAATTACATCATAAAGTTTTTTCTTAGTATAAAATTCGTCTACTGAATAGCCGTAAAGATCAATGCAGTTTTCGGTTGCATATTTAACATCCCAGTTCTCGGAAACCTTCCATCTAAAAAATACAATATGACTTTTAGAAAATACTTTTGGAAGAACTGTTGAAATGTCGAATTGCTCTTTAACTTCTCCTTTTTCTTTCTCCATACTCAATTTTCCGAATTCAAATAGCGTTATAACTTTATTATCGGTAATTATATGAAATAATTGAGGGTAAAGTTGAAATTAAATGGACTGTAAATACTGATATTATTTGAAATAATGATTAGAAAAAGTAGAGATTCCGTTGTAATTACGGAATCTCTATTAATAATTTTATTTTCTGATAGGATCTTTAGGTGGTTCGGGAAGCTTATAGTTATATTCTTTTATTTCTTGAATTATGACCTCTATTGCTTTTTCAAGCTGAGCATCTTTCCCTTCGTATTCTTCTGCGGGATCGTTATCAACATAAATATCCGGTTCTACTCCAATTCCTTCAATTATCCAATTTTTACCTTCCGTATCATAAGGACCAAATTCCGGAGTGTTCAAATAACCACCGTCAACAAATGGAGTTGATCCTGCAATACCAATTACTCCTCCCCAGCTTCTTTTACCTATTAATTTGCCGAGTTTATGTTTTTTGAATCTGTATGGAAAAAGATCACCATCGGAAGCAGAAAATTCATCAAGCAGAGTAACTTTGGGACCCAAATGCATTTCACTTGGATTTGTGCGTGGAGGATTATTTCTAAATACACTAACCATTGCAAGTTCTCTTCTTAATCTTTCAATAAGCATCGGCGATACATTGCCTCCGCCGTTTCCTCTAACGTCAATTATTAATCCCTCTTTATTTAGCTGTGGATAAAAATGTTTAACAAATTCATTTAATCCTTCAACTCCCATATTAGGTACATGGATATATCCAACTTTACCATTTGATGCTTCATTCACTTTTTTAATGTTTCCCTGCACCCAGTTATAGTAATACAGAGATGATTCATCAGATATTGGAATAACGGTTACTTTTCTTGAACCTTTTTCTGAAGGAGATGAATTAACTTCAAGAACTACCTGCTTATTTGCTTTATCAATTAATGCTTCATAAAAATTATTTAATTCTTTGGTGGAAATTCCGTTTACTGAAATTATATAGTCCCCTTCATTAACATTTACACCCAATTCAGTTAAAGGTGATCTCAACTCATCATCCCAGTTTGCTCCTTCAAGAATATTTTTTATTTGATAGTATTTTGAATCTTTATCGCGTACAATATCAGCTCCGAGTAATCCTAATTTAATTTTATCTATCTGCGGATAATCTCCTCCGCCTACGTAAGCATGACCAATATTTAATTCGCCAATCATTTCACCAATTACATAAGTTAAATCAATTCTGTGATTTACATACTTCAATAATGGCTCATACCTTTTCTTCATTTCTTTCCAATCAACACCATGCATATTTTCAACATAGAAGAAATCCCGCATTTGTCTCCAAGCCTGATCGAATATCTGAGCCCATTCTTCTGTTCTTGTCAGATTCATTTTTAGATCATTCAAATTAAGTGAACTGCTCAAATCCAGTTTTCCTTTAGGCAGATCAGTTATATAATAATTGCCGTTTGTGTTTACTAAAATTTTCTTTTCATCTGCAGAGATTTCGTATCCGTTAATATCACCAAGTTCTGTTTCTTTCTGCTTTTTAAGATCGTAAACCATAAACTTAGTTTTACTATCGTCACTTCCTCTGCGGAGGTAATAGATATTATTTTCTAAAGCTTTCAGACTGAAATAATTGGAAGATTTAACCGGGAGTTTAATTATTCTATCAAGTATTCCATCAAAATCAACTTTTACTGATTTGTTTTCATCATTAATTTCTTTTTTCTCATCAGTTGATTTACCATCTGTTTCTTCTTTTATTTTTACTTCGTCGTTTGTTGGTTCAAAAGGATTTTTCACTTCCTTATTCAAAGCAATAAGATAAATTCCATCCATATCTGTATAAGCATGATTCCACTCTGTCCAACTGTAGGTAGGACTAAAATTTCTAGCTGAAATAAATACAACAAAATTTCCATCTGAAGAAAAAACGGGAGATGATGATGAATTCCATCCATCAGAAATAGGAGTAACTTTTTTATTCTCCAACGAATAGAGATAAATTTTACTCATAGAATTTTCTTCCGGTTTAGAGAAAGTAATCCATTTACTGTCCGGAGACCAATCTGCAGTAAGAGTTCTTCCTCTATCGGATTTAAATACTAATACTTCATCTTTGGATTCAACATCAACATATTTAATGTTAAGTTCTCTATCAGTCCATAAAATCTTTTTACTGTCCGGCGACCATGCAATTCCATATTTATAAGCACCTTTGCTGTTTGTAAGCTGAATTTCATTTTCGCTTCCGTCTTGTGCTGTAATATAAATTTCGTCTTCACCGGTTTTATCAGAAATATAGGCAATATACTTTCCATCAGGTGACCATTTTGAATTTCTTTCATGAACTCCTGAACTGTTGGTAAGATTTCTCGTAATTCCTTTTTCAGAAGGAACTGTAAAAACATCTCCTCTTGCACCAAAAAGTGCTCTATTTCCATCCGGAGAAATTTCATAATTTGAAATATCATTCTTAACGGAAATAAGTTCAGATCTGTTGTTTAAAAAGTCTTCGTTAATAGTTATTGTAATTTTATTATAGCTGTTTGAAGATGCATCAAACACATAAATATAGCCGGCATTTTCAAAAACAATCAGGTTACTATTTATTGAAGGAAACTTTATATCAAAATCAGTGAAGTTAGTATGCTGAACGGTTTCCTTAGTATTCAAATCATATGAAAAAAGATTCATTCTTTTATTTTCATCTCTATCGGAAAGAAAATAAATCTTATCATTGAACCACATTGGAATTATATCTTGAGCTTCATTATTAGTAATGTTTATTGTTTCCTTTGTTTTGAAATCATAAACCCAAATATCATCAGCCATTCCGCCGCGGTATTTTTTCCAAGTTCTAAATTCTCTGAAAACTCTATTGTATGCCAGCTTGGAATCATCACTAGAGTAACTAGCAAATCCACCTCTTGGTAAAGGAAGCTCTGCTTCAATTTCCGAATTGAGATTTGCGAGATATAGCTTTCCTTTAAAACTATTAAATTCTGCTTTGCGTGATCTGAATAGAATGTTTTTGTTATCGTTTGTCCATCCAATCACTAAATTATTTGGACCCATTCTATCTGAGACATCGTCTCTGCTTAATGTTGCAGTATAGGTTAATCTTTTTGGTTCGCCGCCGGAATTAGGAATAACATAAACTTCAGAATTTCCGTCATACTGACCTGTAAAAGCTATCATGCTTCCATCCGGAGAAAATCTGGGAAAAATTTCCAAACCTTTGTGAGTAGTTAATTTTCTAGCTGTTCCGCCGTTGATAGAAACTGTGTATAAATCCCCCGCATAAGTAAAAACAATTTGATTACCGTTTGTGGTGGGAAATCTCAATAATCTTCCTTCATCAGCATTTATAATTATTGCTGAAAATAGAAAGAGTACAATCAATATTTTTTTCATTAAACCCCCTTTATGAAATGATATAAAACAAGATTTGAAGTATTATTTGGATTTTATTATAATTGCCCTTCAAATAATATAGAAAGATACTAAATGATGAATAAAATTGATGAAAAAAAGAATATTGAAAGATGTAACTGGTGCGGACATTCATTAAAGATTGTTTGGGTTCATGGTCATGGACAATGTTTAACTTGCGGAATAAATGTGGACGAATGCTGCAGAGGTGAAAACAACTGTAATTTTCAGAATACTAACAGAGTAAAAAAGAATTTTATAATTGTTTCATAAAGCGAAAAATCTCGTTCTGATACATTTACTATTTTAAGATGAAATACCGGATTTTATTTTAGTTCTTAAAATTGTTGAAATTCCTTCCAAATTCACAATCTAACTAACAAATACTGTAAACTAATTCCAATAATAATCTTGGCACATCAATTGTTTATTACCTCAAGGAGGAATAATATGGAATTAGTACCTATAATAAAGACATTACTGTTATACGGATCAATCTTTTTTACCGCTGTTATAGTTATTTCTTTTGTACTTTCAAAACTTAAGAACAATAACAAGAGCGAATTAAAGGAATATGATCTCGTTCCTAATTATATTAATAAACCTACTGCTGTTAAACAGAATGTAAAAGTAATAAGACGTTCTGAAATAATAGATGATAGAAGAAAAACTGTTGTAAGAGAAAAACCAACTTACATAAAACCGATTGATGTTAATAGAAAGAGAAAAGATGAAAAAAGGAAATTAGAAAATCCTTCAATTTATTATTTAGATAGTAAAAAGAATAGCACTAGAACAACAAGAGTAAATGAATTAAGAAATGGTCCTACAATAGAAGAATTAAAATCTGAAACAAATGCGAGAAGATTTACGGTTTTAAATGAAAATATAGAAAGTAATAATCCTCACACAAGTTATTTGGAAAATAGATTTACAAGATCATTTTCTTATGGTAGATAGAAATTAAAATAAAGGAGTTTGATTTTTTTGTAAAAAATAAGTATCTACAGAAGTAAATAATCACTAAACTTCTAAAAGATGCTTGAAAAGAATAAATTAACAATTGCCGAAGAATATTTAGAGACAGCGTTTCAATTACAAATGAACGGAAAAATTGATGAGGCAATTGAAAATTACAAACTTTCCATTGAGTTTTTTCCAACCGCACAAGCATATACATTTTTAGGATGGGCTTTAAGTAAAAAAGGAAAAATAGAAGATGCTATTATTAATTGTAAAATAGCAATTGAAATTGATCCCGATTTTGGAAATCCTTATAATGATATTGGTTCCTATTTAGTATCATTGGGCAGAGATGATGAAGCAATAGACTGGTTTAATAAAGCTATTGATGCTAAAAATTATATACCAAGACATTTTCCTTACTACAACTTGGGCAAAGTTTTTGAAAAAAGAGGGAAATGGTTTGAAGCAATTAGCTTTTACAATAAAGCAATTGAACTTGAACCAAACTACAAACCGGCAAGCGATGCAGTATCACAACTAACAGCATTAATGAACTAACTAATTAACAACTGGAGGGTCTTATGAGGAATACTCTTTACATCTTTCTTACTCTTGTTTTATCAACAGCACTTTTTGCACAGGCAACATTAAATCACGATACTGGTTCAATTAAAGTTACCGTTTTTAATAACGGTTATATTGGGCATAATGATTTAGGCAGCGGTGCCGGATTTGTATATGATGGTAATGTTGATGCTTTATTTACCGGTGGATTAATGATTGGTCATCCTGCTGCCGGTGTTAATGGAATGGTTGGCAGTTTTACAAGCGGTAGTGCAACTGTTATTAATGATATGGTTTCTACTGACGGGATGAATGGTTTTTACAGCGATTCATTCTTCAATCAAGTTGCTGATGCTTCTTATCAAGATCAAAATTCTGCTTCTCCTCTTGGGTTAAATGTATTACAGGTTTCTTATTCTAATACTGGTGATGAATACATGTTTGTTAGACTTGTAGTAAGAAACAATGCCGGATTTACTTTGCAGGATGTTTATGTTGGTATGTTTGCCGATTGGGATGTTGGTCTTAACAATTATGATAAAAACAGAGGTGGTATTGATAAAGCGAGAAATTTAACATATCAATATGAAAACGGTGGTGCCGCCGATGTAAATTATTATGGTATTGTTGCATTAAACGGATTAGCTGGAGCAAAAGTTACAACTGCTTCTCCTTTTGATGAAGGAGATATTCGTTTAGTTCTTTATGATTGGATCAGTGCAGTTGATGAAACTCCTATTTCAGCTGACGGTGATTACAGAACTTATATGGGAAGCGGTCCTTATACATTGCTTGACGGTCAAGCTGTGGAAGTTGGATTTGCTTTTGTTGCAGGAAAAGATTTGGATGATTTAAAAGCCAATGCAGAAGATGCAGCAGATGAATGGTTAGCCGGTAATGTTCCTGTTGAATTAACTTCATTCAATGCTATGATGACAGGAAGTAATGTTAATCTGCAATGGGCAACTGCAACAGAAACCAATAATCAAGGTTTTGAAATTCAGAGAAAAATTGTAAAAGATGGAAATGAAAGTGACTGGAATTTAGTTGCATTCAAACAAGGATTTGGAACTACAACAGAACCTCAGCAATATTCTTATCAAGATGATATATCAAAATTAAATGCCGATAAAATTTACTACAGATTAAAACAGATTGATTTTGACGGCAGATATGAATTTACCGATGAAGTTTTTGTTGAGAATAATATACCACAAGTTTTTGGTTTAGAACAAAATTATCCTAATCCTTTTAACCCGGCTACAAAAATCACATTTAATTTACCTGAACAAGATTTCGTTACTTTGAAAGTATATAACATGATTGGTGAAGAAGTTGCTGAATTAGTTAACGAAATGAAAGAAGCCGGAACTTATCAAGTTGATTTTAATGCAATAAATCTAACTAGCGGAACTTATTTATATGTTCTTAAAGGAGTTAATAACAATTCAGTTGATGTTAAAAAGATGATTTTAGTAAAGTAATTATTCTGAACTAACATTAAAAATTTAAAGGGAGCTTTTGCATTAAATAGCTCCCTTTTTTTATAATTATTCTACTGATTCAAATTTCCTTCCGACAAAGAAAGAGAGTATAAAACCCAGTCCTGTAAAGCCAAAGATAAACATTGGAATCCAAAATTCTCCGTAACCGTAATCTTCCAATCCGATTCCAAATCCTAAACCTAATCCAAATAAAACCAGCACTATTCCGGTCTTTAGCCAAAGAACAGGATTTCGTTTCTTTTTCAGAAATTCAGCCATCTCTTGAAATGAAATTCCTTTTTCAAACATTAATTGTCTTTCTCTAAATCGGAGATACAAATAAGTTACAACTATTACTCCAATTACTAAAAAACCTATTATGGGTATTAACATTGGTGACATTTTATTTTCTCCTTTTAACTGTTCTAAATTTTTCCAAGATTAACTTGTAATTCGTTTTCTATTGGTTAAGACTATGGCAGTTGACAAAAAGGTTACAAACAAGAATGATTTTTATAAAAAAACTTTTTAGAAATAAACAAATAACTTTAGAAGAAAAAATGTAACCTTTAATCCAATCACTTAGTCATAATAAACAAATGAAAAACTTAAGCGATAACCAAATAATAGAATCTATATTAAAAGGGAATCATTCAGATTATGCTCTTTTAATTGACAGATATAAAGACAGGGCATTTTCTCTATTAAAAAGAATACTGAAAGATGAGATGGATGCAGAAGAGGCTTTGCAGGATTCGTTTTTAAAAGCTTTTAATTCGCTTAAAGATTTTCGTATGGAAGCAAAATTTTCTACTTGGTTTTATAAAATAGTTTATAATACTGCTTTAACAGTAATTACCAGGAAGAAAAGACAAATAGAGAAGCAAATGCTTTCTATTGATGAAGATTTTGAATTGAAAGATGATAACCAAGCATATTCAACTTCTAATGATGCAAAAGAGTTTGTTCTTAAAATGATTGATAAACTTCCCCCTAGAAATGCTTTGGTTGTTATATTATTTTATATCGATAATTTATCATTGGATGAAATAAGCAAAGTTTTGGATATTTCTATTGTCAATACTAAAGTTATGCTGCACAGATCAAGAAATGCTTTGCGTGATGTTTTAATTAAACATAATTATCATGAGGAAATTTTATGAGTAAGTTAAACGATGATTTGTTAAACGATGATTTGTTGAACGATTATGTTGATAATAATTTGTCATCTTCAAAAGTTAACGAGATTAATAAAATAATAAATGAAGATGAAACCGAATTATCAAGATTAAGAGCACATAAGTTTGTTCATCAAACACTCAAAGAGATTCCTGTTGATGAAGCACCTAAAAATATTTCGCAGTTAGTAATGTCAAAAATTACTGAAGCAATTTCTTTTGATTCTCAAGCTTCAAATTTCTTTAAGTTTGTGATCGGATTTTTTGTAATAATTATTTCTGCAGTATTTATTTATTCATTTCAAGTACAGACCGATACGGAAGGATCTACTTCATTCCAGTTTTTCGAAAAATTTTTCCACGGATTATCAACTATGCTTCCGAATTTCCCAAATATCTTTTCAAACTCAAGTATTACAATTATTGGAAGTGCATTAATTATAATTCTATTTATTGCCTCATTCTATATGGTGGAATCACATTTTCATTTTAAGAAAAAATTAGATCACTTCTCCAAGTGAAATGATTTAATTTATTAAACAGAATTACTCTTCAAAATTGCCTTTCATACTCTGCTTATCTATTTTTCAGATAAAAGAAAAAGAGAACTATGAATTTCAAATCTGGTTACGTTGCAATTTTGGGTCTGCCAAATGCCGGTAAATCTACTTTGATGAATGCTGTTATCGGTGAAAAATTATCTATCATTACTAGTAAGCCGCAAACTACAAGAAAGAGAATCACCGGGATTTATTCCGACGAAAAAGCTCAAATTATTTTTCTTGATACTCCCGGAATTTTAGAGCCTAACTATCTCCTTCAAGAAAAGATGATGGAATTTGTAGATAGTTCAATTAAAGATGCGGATTTAATTCTTCTTCTCCTTGATATTTCTTATGATAAAAAGGGGAATAAGCTTTTTTCTAATAAGACTGTTGATGCAATTTTAGGAAACAAACGAAAAAAGAAAGTTCTGATTATTAATAAGATTGATCTTTCTAATCAAGATGAATTGAAAAATATAATTGAGCATTTTGAAAAATTAAAAATGTTTGAAAGTATTATTCCTATTTCAGCCGCCAAAAATTTTAATGTAGAAACCTTAAAAGAAAAAATAATTGAGCTTCTTCCTGAAGGACCAAAGTATTACCCTGAGGATCAACTCTCTGATGAAAATGAAAGATTTTTTGTGACAGAAATAATTAGGGAAAAGATTTTTGAGATATTCAAAGATGAAGTACCATACAGCACCGAAGTAATAATTGATGAATTCAAAGAAAGAGATGGAAGAAAAGATTTTATTTCGGCTTCAATTATTGTTGAAAGAGATTCTCAAAAGCCTATTATTATTGGGCATAAAGGGGAATCAATAAAAAAGATCGGGCAGTTATCGCGCGAATCAATAGAAGCATTTTTAGGAAGAGAAGTCTATTTGGAACTTCATGTAAAAGTAAAAGCAAAATGGCGTTCAAATATTACTCAGCTTAAAAATTTTGGATATCATACCGGAAATGAATAATTCCTCAATTAATGCATTCAGAAAAAGATTTAAAGGAGAAATTGCACTTTTAATTATTACGGTAATTTGGGGAGCAACTTTCCCAATTATTAAAGAATCATTAAATGATTCAACTCCTTTCATTTTTGTTGCTGTTAGATTTTCAATCGCATCAATTTTAATACTTCCTTTTTTCCTGCCAAAAGTAAAACTGCTAAACAAGGAAACTCTGAAAGCCGGATTGGTATTGGGAGTATTAATGTTTGGGGGATTTGTTACTCAAACAATTGGACTTAATCACACAACTGCAACTAAATCCGGATTTATAACCGGCTCTGTTGTTGTAATGATTCCTTTTCTTCAATTTTATATGGAAAAGAAAATCCCAACCAAAGGAGCAATTTTTGGTACAATATTAGTCTTTATCGGATTGCTTTTCCTTTCAAGCGGAGGAAATGACTTAATCAGTTTTATTACTGATTTGGGAGGAAGTTTTAACTTCGGCGATTTTATGACGTTAGTCTGCGCAATTATTTTTGCGCACTATGTAGTTTATATTGATATTTATACAAATAAATATGAGTTTATTTTTCTCTTTTCTCTGCAGATTTTCACTACAGCAATACTTGGTATTTTATCCGCTTCGTTTATTGGAATTTCAGATTTAGGTGAAATTAGATTTGTACTTACCGAGAGTTTAATTTTCGGTCTTCTTTATACCGGCATTCTTGCAACTGTGGTAAATATTGGTATCCAGACTAAATTTCAAAAGCTAATTACTCCAACTAAAGCCGGAATTATTTATTCTTTCGAACCGATATTCGCTGCAGTTTTTGCATTCTTTTTATTGAATGAGAAAATAAGTAATTTTGGTTTCATCGGAATGGGTTTGATTTTCTTTGGATTAATTTCTTCAGAAATTTACGATACATTGTTTAATAAAAATGGAAAAGAAAATAGTTAGAGCAGAAATTTTAGTCTCTGGTTTAGTGCAGGGTGTTGGATTTAGATATTTTGTTTATCAGCATGCAAAAAATCTGGGATTAAAAGGATACACTAAAAATTTATATTCCGGAGAAGTTTATACTATTGCAGAGGGAAGTAAAGAGTATTTAGAAGAACTTGTTAATAAATTGAAAATTGGTCCGATGCATGCACATGTTAAAGATTATTCAGTTAAATGGACCGAAAATAAAAATGAATTTTCAGATTTTGAGATAAGAAGATAATGCAGAATATTAGAATCGGTTTTGGCTATGACGTTCATCAGTTAAGTAAAGATAGAAAACTATTTTTAGGAGGAATTGAAATTCCTTCAGAACTTGGACTGCTTGGTCATTCGGATGCAGATGTGCTTCTTCATGCAGTTTGCGATGCACTTTTAGGAGCTTTAGCATTGGGAGATATAGGTAAACATTTCCCTAATAATGATCCGAAGTTTAAAGATATTGACAGTAAAATATTACTTAAGGAATCTTATAAACTGGTAAAAGAAAAAGGATTTACTTTAGGAAATCTTGATGCATCATTAGTTTTGGAAAAACCGAAAATTCTTCCCCATTTAGAGAAAATTAAGTTAAGTATCTCTTCAATTTTAGAATGCAGTACTGATCAAGTTTCGATCAAAGCTACAACTTCCGAAAAGCTTGGTTTTGTTGGGAGAGAAGAAGGTGCGGAAGCTTATGCGACAGTGTTGCTTTTCAAAATAGATTAATCATTTCAAAGAGCTTTTTAATTGTTCAAAAAATTCAAAATACCCTTAACACCTGAAGAAAGAATTAAGAGAAGAAATCATTTACTTCTAGGATTGTTATCCGGTGTACTCCTCGGTATTTCATTTCCCCCAATTCCCTTATGGATATTGACCTTTGCTGCACTTGTGCCGTACTTCTTTGTTTTAGAAGAAAAAGAAGGATTAGCTGAAATAAATAGATTTACTTATTTCACCATGTTCTTTTTTAATTTGAATACACTGTACTGGGTGGGCAGCTGGACTAAAGATGCTGATCCATTCCTTATGATTTCAGGAACTGTTTTGATGTTCTTTAATCCTCTCTTGTTCTTAATCCCTTCTACATTTTATTATTTTGCTAGAAAATCATTCGGTAAAACTACAGCGCTAATCGGATTTCCTTTGTTCTGGGTGAGTTATGAGTTTCTTTACAGTATAACAGATTTTAGATTTCCTTGGCTGATTCTGGGAAATAGTCAGTCTAAAAATTTATTATTCATTCAAATTGCCGATATTATTGGGGCAAACGGATTATCGCTGTTGATAATTATTATAAATATTCTACTCTATCTTATTGTAAAAGAATATATTGAGAGCAAAAGATTATCAAGCAGTAAATCTGCAATATTAGTGTTATTGATTTCTCTTCCCTTAATTTATGGGAATTTCAGATTGAATAATTATGAGATTACTGGAAGCAGATTAAAAGTGGGTGTTGTACAGCCTAATTTAAATCCATGGAAAAAGTGGGAAGCCGGTAATTTATCTGAGCAATTGGATTTATACTTAAATCTTTCTAAAGAAACAATTAAAGATAGTGCGCAAATTATAATCTGGCCTGAAAGTGCACTTCCGGTTTATCTTCTTTCTTCCAATTATCCTAATGAAGTAAATACTATTCATAAATTTGTTGATGCAAACAATATAATTTTAATAACAGGAATGCCTCATATAAATTTCTTCAAAGAGGATGAAGCCCCCAAAAATGCAAAGAGAACAAATACTGGGAAATATTTATATACTTCTTATAATTCGGTTTTGATGTTTAAACCCAATTCCAGAAAAATAGATTATTACGGAAAAATAAAACTAGTCCCATTTGGTGAAAAGGTTCCGCTTGTTGAACACATTCCTTTTTTAGGGGATTTACTTAGATGGAATGTCGGTATCTCAAGCTGGAATGTTGGGAATGATACGGTTGTATTTAACACTAATTTAGAAAGCATTGCACAAGAAATTAAGCCGGCTGGAGTTATCTGCATCGAATCAATTTATCCCGATTTTGTAGCTCAGTTTGTTGATAAAGGGGCAAACCTTTTAACTGTTGTTACTAATGACAGCTGGTACGGAAATTCGAGCGGACCTTATCAGCATAAGGAAATATCTGTCCTTCGTGCAGTTGAAAATAGAAGATTTTTAGTCCGCTCTGCAAATGGGGGAATATCCTGCATAATTGATCCTTTCGGAAATACTACTATTGAAACCGAAATGTTTACAAAGGATTCATTTGTTGGAGAAGTTAATTTAATTGAAGAAAAAACTTTTTATACAAGAAATCCATTAATTGTCCCTTACCTCTCTTTAGCTTTTTCAATATGGGTTTTGGCCTTTTACTGGGTTAGAAAATTTACCGGTGGAGTTAAATAAAACATGAACAATTTTATTGATTTAAGAAGTGATACTGTAACTAAACCATCTGAAGAGATGAGAAAAGCAATGTACAATGCTGAGGTTGGAGATGATGTTTATAAAGAAGATCCTACTGTTGCTAGACTTGAAAAATTATCTGCTGAAATTTTAGGAAAAGAAGCAGCTTTGTTTGTTCCAAGCGGAGTGATGGGAAATCAGATTTGTTTGAATATACTTACTAATCCTGGTGATGAAGTGCTATGCGAAAGAGATGCTCATATTTTCCAATATGAATCGGGCTCACCTGCTGCATTAAGTGGAATTCAAGTTTCTACAATAGAAGGAGAAAACGGAATTCTTTCTCCACAGCAGATTGAGGAAAATATCAGACCTGTAGAAGCATACTACATGGCTCGCACTAAAGTAGTTGAGATTGAAAATACTCACAACAGAGCAGGCGGAGTAATACAGCCAATAGAAAATATTGAAGCAATTAAGAATGTTTGTGATAAGCACAATTTATTTTTTCATTTAGATGGTGCTAGATTATGGAATGCTTCGGTCGAATCTGGAATAGCCTTAAAAGATTACACAAAATATTTCATTTCGGCGTCATGCTGTTTATCAAAAGGATTGGGAGCTCCTGTTGGTTCGGTAATAGTTGGAGAGAAAGAATTTATAAATCAAGCTTTCAGAATTAGAAAGGCTTGGGGAGGCGGAATGAGACAAGTTGGAATTTTAGCTGCCGCCGGAATTTATGCAATTGAAAATAATCTTGCCAAATTAAAAGATGATCATCAAAAAGCAAAAATTCTTGCTCAAGGTATTTCTAAAACCGGCGCCTTTTCAATCAATTTAGAATTAGTTCAGACAAACATAGTAGCATTCAAACCGCTTTATCATAAATCGACTGAAATAATTAAAAGGGCTAAAGAAAAGGGATTATTAATTTCAGATGGTAAACCGGGATTTTTAAGAGCAGTAACTCATCTTGATGTTACTTTTGAAGAAATTGAAAAAGCTGTTGAAATTATTAATCAAGTTGTAGATTAAGGAGATTACATGGAAGGATTTAATCATTCATTAAACCAAGTTGTTGAATTCCATGAAGTTGATATGCTCGGTGTATGTAATAATGCTGTTTATTTTAACTATTTTGAAAATGCCAGAATAAAATATGTTAAAGATCTAAAGAAAAAATATAATTTAAAAGAATTGCTTGAAGGGAATTCTTTTTTTATTATGGTTCATAATAATTGTGATTATTTACAATCAGCTCATTTAGATGATGAACTAATTATTTTTACAAAGATTGATTTTGTAAAAAACACAAGTTTTGGATTTAAGCATTTGGTATATAAAAAAATAACTGACAAGATTATTGCTAAAGGTGGAGGTGTTGTCGTTCATATTGATAAATCAACTCAGACTCCAATTCCTTTACCACAAGAATTCTATGATGCAGTTCAAAATTTTGAAACTGATGTTCTGATTAAAAAAAAGTAAATCATTAACAAATAAAAGTAAATCAAAATGGCTATAGTTTTCGATATTGAAACTGTAGGGTTCGACTTTGATTCTTTAACCGATTCTCAAAAAGAATATTTATTAAGATATGCTGAAAAAGAAACGGATCCTAATAAACGTCAGGAAATGACAGATGAAGCAATCCGCTATTTAAGTCTTTATCCTTTTACTGCTAAAATAGCAGCAATTGCAATGCTTAATACCGATACGGAAAATTCTCTGGTCCTTTATGATGGCATTGATGAAGACTGGGAAGTTGAAGAAAAGAAAATAAAGTATTCAGCTTGTAATGAAACCGAAATGATTTCAAAATTTTGGGAATTTGTCTCTAAGACTGATAAAGTTGTCACTTTTAACGGAAGACAATTCGACATTCCATTTTTAATGCTTCGTTCGGCAGTATTAAGAATAAAGCCGACAGTAAATTTTATTGGCAACAGATATAATACAACCCAGCATATTGATTTGCTGGAAAAGTTTACTTTTTATGGATTGGTTAGAAAATTCAATCTAGATTTTTACTGTCATGCTTTTGGAATCGAATCCCCCAAAAGTAAAGGTGTAACCGGAATGGAAGTTAAAGAACTTTACAAAGCCGGAAGAATAAAGGATGTTGCAGTGTACTGCGGTGAAGATGTTAAAGCAACTTATAAGTTGTATGAAATCTGGAAAAATTATTTGGATGTATGAGTGATAACTCAAATAAAGAATAGTTTACTAGAAGAAGTTATCCGTTAGATACGTTTTTATGTTTTTGTTTTTGAGGAGTTGAATACTTTTTTACGAAATTTGAAGTACTATTCAATTTATCATTTTTTATGAATCCTTCCTTAATTAACAGTTCAACAACAAATTTTAACATATCTTCGGAAATGTTTAATTCTTCTCTTACATTATTTAATTCTTCGGTTTGTTTGTCAATTTCAATAAGAAGTTTTGTTATTTTATCGGGATTTAACTCTTGATAAACCTGTTTGTTTTCAATCGGTAAATCTTCTTTTTCAACCTTACTTTTTACTTCTTTATTGATTTCCCTTCCAACCGGTTCTCCTGTTTTAATAATATGATCAACTTCGGAATCAATCACCATCAAAAGTTTTTCGTATTGTAAGGTCTCTTTTTTTACTAATTCTTTTAAAATTTCATTACTGGGCATTCTTTTATCATTAGGAAAAGGAGATTGAGATTGTATTGCATTCTGCAGAAACTGTGTGAGTTCGGGACAACCATCGGGCAGATTTACTCTTTCATCGGCATACATTCTTAATGGAACAGCTTTATGAGAAGAAAAACAGTCAATTATTCTCTCAACATCTTTCCTTAATTTTTTTAGATAAGCTAATCTTTCTGCCGGCGTTTGTAGCACATCTAAAAAAAATTTGATTTTATAATAATTGTATGAACCGAACTGCATATTCCCTTCGAAATAATTACAAGTAATTTTTACTTATTACATTCAACTTCGCTTCTTAATAACTCTAAATAACTCTTAAATAAAGCATAATTTGGAATCTGTTGAGATATAAGGTTCAATAAATGTGCCTTAATTTTTCAATAAAAATTGCTCTTATGCTTTTTCAAAATTCTCTAACTTTATGAAAAATGTTATATTGTATTTCTAATTAAAATTGGATGGAAATGTTAGAGCCGGAAGTTAATTTAGATTTAGCAAAAGAACATGGATTTACTGAAGAAGAGTATAACTGGGTTTGTGAAAGATTAGGGAGAATCCCAACTTTTACCGAATTAGGAATATACAGTGTAATGTGGAGTGAACATTGCAGTTATAAAAATTCAATAGCCCTTCTTAAAACTCTTCCGAGAGAGGGTGGAAAATTGTTAGTCGGTGCCGGTGAAGAAAACGCCGGATTAGTTGATATTGGTGATGGACTTGCAGTAGCATTTAAAATTGAAAGTCATAATCATCCTTCTGCAGTTGAACCTTATCAAGGGGCTGCAACAGGAGTAGGCGGAATATTAAGAGATATTTTTACGATGGGTGCTCGTCCAATTGCTGCATTAAATTCACTCCGTTTTGGTAATCTTGATGATGCAAGAACAAGATATTTATTTGAAGGAGTAGTTAAAGGAATTGCTGATTATGGAAATTGTTTTGGTGTTCCTACCGTTGGCGGTGAAGTTTATTTTGATGAATCATATAAAGGAAATCCTTTAGTTAATGCAATGGCAATTGGTATTGTTAAAGTTGATCAAACTGCATCTGCAACAGCAAAAGGTAATGGTAACCCGGTTTTAATTGTCGGTTCTTCTACCGGAAGAGACGGAATTCACGGTGCTACCTTTGCTTCTGAAGAGATAAGTGAAAAATCTGAAGCTAAAAGACCATCGGTTCAAGTTGGTGATCCTTTTACTGAAAAATTACTGCTTGAAGCTACTCTTGAAATAATAAAGAATGACTGGATAATAGGTATTCAAGATATGGGAGCTGCCGGAATTTCCTGCTCTACTTCAGAAATGAGTGCAAAGGGAAAATCCGGTATGGATATAGATTTAGATAAAGTACCTTTGCGCGAAGAAGGAATGTCTGCTTACGAAATTATGCTTTCTGAAAGTCAAGAAAGAATGCTGGTGGTAGCAAAAAAAGGATACGAAGATAAAGTAATTGAAACATTTGAAAAATGGGATTTAAATTGTGCTGTTATTGGTACTGTAAATGATTCGGGTATACTTAAAATTCATCAAAATGGTGTAATGAAAGCAGAGTTAAAAGCGTGGGATTTAGTCCTCGGCGGCGGAGCTCCGGTTTATTATAGAGAGACTAAAAAACCGGATTATATTGAAAAGAAACACTCATTCGATTTTAATTCTTTATCTGAATCAAAAAATTTAACTGAAGTATTTGAAAAAGTTGTTTCTTCTCCAAACATTGCATCAAAAAAATGGGTTTATAATCAATATGATTCAATGGTTAGAACAAACACAATTGTAGGTCCCGGTTCTGATGCTGCAGTGATTTATATTAAAGATACTAATAAAGCTTTAGCTGCAAAAACCGATTGCAACGGAAGATATGTTTATTTAAATCCAAAAGAGGGGACAAAAATTGCGGTTGCTGAATCTGCTAGAAACGTAGTTTGTTCCGGTGGTACTCCTTTAGCAATTACTAACTGCTTGAATTTTGGAAATCCATATAAACCAGAGAACTATTGGATGTTTAAGCAGGCAATAGAAGGAATGGGAGAAGCATGCAGATATTTTAACACTCCTGTTACTGGCGGAAATGTAAGCTTTTACAATGAAAGTCCAGAAACTTCTGTATATCCAACTCCTACTATTGGTATGGTTGGATTGATTGAATCATTAGATCATATTACAACGGCAGATTTTAAGGAGGAAGGGGATTTAATATATCTTCTTGGAATTGATAATGAAGAATTAGGCGGAAGTGAATATCTCAAAGTTATTTATAATTTGGTTGAAGGAAATTCACCTGCATTAGATTTACAAAAAGAAAAAGATTTACAAACAACATTATTAAGTTTAATAAAGAAGGGATTGATAAGATCGGCGCATGATATTTCGGAAGGGGGATTAATAACATCATTAGCAGAAAGCTGTATAATTAATTACGAGAAACCTTTAGGTGCCGAAGTTCTTATTCCAATAAATAATCGTATTGATTTTTCACTTTTTTCAGAATCTCAATCGAGAGTAATAATTTCAATTTCACCAAAAGTTAAAGATGCTTTTGAAAAGGAAATTTCTAAATCATTTACACCTTATAAATTTATTGGAAAAGTTGGAGGGGAAAAACTTATTGTAAATCAAGAAATATCAATAAGTATAAATAGACTAAAAGAACTTTACTATCAATCAATTCCGTCAAGGATGAATGTCACAGTTTAAGTTTCTGAAAATAGTTGGTAAATATTTTACAACAGCTAGATACAGAAGAGTAATTAATTTTTTTGATCATTACTTTAGAAAGTTGTTTAAAAGAATTGATGAAAACCATATGTATCTTGCTGCCGGGGGAATAGCATATTCTATACTTCTAAGTGCAATTCCTTTTGTACTGCTTGTTTTTTCTATCCTTGGAAATATTATAAATCCCGAAACAATAGAAATTCAGTTAAAAACTCTTATTGATACTGTAATTCCATATCCTCAATATTCAGATTATACCATGCAGTTTATTATGTCTAGAATTACCGAAGTTATTCAATACAAAACAATTACTGCTTATCTTGGTGCGTTTGGTTTACTCTTTACCTCAACTTGGCTTTTCAGCAGTATGAGAACTACCTTAAATGGAATTTTTAAAGTAACAGAAAACAAAAATGCATTTATTGCTCTGCTTAGAGATTTTGGAATGGTAGTTCTTCTAATAATTCTTCTGGCATTTTCAACCTTCATTTTACCGGTTCTTAATGTATTAACAAATGCTGCTGAGTATTCAAATCTTTTTAAGGCTTTTCAACTAAACGAATTAATCGATATTTTATTTTCGATTGGTTCTATTGTTATACTTTATATTCTTTTTTTTCTATTTTATTACTTAATACCATACGAAAATTTAGGAAAAAGAGTGCCGGCTGTAGCTGCATTTTGGGCAACTTTATTATGGGAATTAGCTAAAACCGGATTTGGTTATTACGTTTCAAATTTTTTAAGCAGCGGCAAATTATACGGTGCATTTATATTGATTGTAGTAATTATCTTTTGGATTTTTTATTCATCAATTTTATTTGTTTTGGGAGCTGAAATAGGTCAGCTCTATAGAGAAAGACAACAGGAAAAAAAAGCTAATAATGATACGTGAAAAATTCTTAATCCAATTATCTAAAGAACATCACGATTTTTTAATTTTAGCACAACTTTTAAAAAAGGATGTACCCGATTATAAAGGTCTGCCCAATAATCTAAATGATAAAATTCTTTATGCAAAAGATAAATTCAATTCGAAAATCAAATCCCATTTTTTTACCGAACAGAAAATTTTTGACTACCTAAAAGATGTAGATCATATTTATACCGAGTTATGCAGCGAATATGAAAATGATCACAAAATAATTGAGAGAATGCTGTTAAACTTAAATCCGAATTTTAGTGACATAGAAAACCTGAATGAAGTCGGAATAAAGATATATGATCATACTAGAAAAGAAGAAAGACTTTTATTTCAGCAATTACAAAGTACATTAACCGAAACTCAGAAAAAAGAAATAGAAAAAATTATAGATAATTCTAAAATTGAAGAAGAGAAGGATTCATGAATATAAAGTTTCTTCCCTTAGGCGGAGCAGACGAAATTGGAGCCAGTTGTTATTATCTAAATATTGAAGGAACTGGTATTTTACTTGACTGCGGAATTCATCCTCGTAAAATTGGTTATGCCTCTTTACCAAATTTAGATATTCTTAAAAATTTACCGGTTGATTTTTGTATAGTAACTCATGCGCATCAAGATCACATCGGAGCACTTCCAATCTTAATTAAGCAGTATCCTCATGTTAGAATTTATGCAACCAAACAGACTGTTGAAATTGCCGAGTATACACTTCACAATGCAGTAAAAATTTTACGCGAAAGTTTGGGAGATACTCCCGAACTTCTATACACACATGAGGAAGTCGATCTTCTTGTAAGATCAATGATAGATTACAGGTATAATGAAACTTTTGAAATTATTGGTCTGCGTCATAATTCTAATGAAACTATTAAAGTGAGATTTTATGATGCGGGACATATTCTAGGTTCTGCTTCTGTACTTTTAGAGCACGAAGGGAAAAGAATTTTCTATACCGGCGATATAAATTTTAATCCGCAAAGTTTAATGCAGACTGCACTTCCTCCTTCAAAACCTGTTGATATTCTAATTACCGAATCTACATACGGTGCAAAAACTACAGAAGATTTTAACGATTGGGATAAGGAAAGCGATAGATTTATCAATTACCTTAATTCAATTATAAATAAAGGAGGATCTGTATTAGTCCCGGTTTTTGCTCTTGGAAAAACTCAAGAATTATTATCAACACTTCATAAAAAATTAGTTAAACGAAAATTGACTGATACAACATTTTACACAGGCGGTTTGGGCACAAAAATAAATAAGTTATATGATAAGAATAGATTCCTTGTAAATTACAGCGATCCCGAATTTGAACTCAGTAATATAGAACAAACAGATGCATACCAGATAAATGATTTACAAACTTATGTAAAAAATCCCGGTATTGTTTTGGTTAGCAGCGGAATGCTTCTTAGGAATACATTCTCATACAGTTTATTATTGTATTGGTTAAATCAATCCAAATTTGGTATTGCTTTTGTTGGTTATCTTGATCCAGAATCTCCGGGATATAAAGTTTTAAATGCCGGTACTGGAAACAAAGTAGAACTTTCCGAAAGTATGGAAGTCAAATGTTCTATAGAAAAATTTAGTTTTACAGCACATGCAAGAGGTGATCAATTAATTAGTTTGGCAGAACATCTTAAACCATCAAGAATAATTTTAGTGCACGGAACTGATGAAGCAAAAGATACATTAGGCTTTAAACTGTTGCAAAAATTTCCTAATATTAAATTGAATTCGGCAGCAAAATTAAATCAAATAGAGATAAAACTATGAACAGTGAATTAGGTTATGTAGAAAAATATGCCGGCTTTTGGAAAAGATTTGTGGCTTACATTATTGATGAAATAATTCTTGGATTAATAAGAACAATATTTATTGTGCCGGTTGTAATTTTTACCTCATTTAGTCTTGCACCTTTTTTTGAAGAGAGATACGATCAAAATTTTGTTTTATCAAATTTTCCGGAAGATTTAAACGGATCGGAGATTGCAGTTGGATTTATGGTATTTGCAGTAGCTGTTTCAATTATATTGATTGCTCTTATTTCCGGCTGGCTTTATTATGCAATCATGGAGTCATCACAAAAACAAGCTACTTTTGGTAAAATTGTTTTATCCATTAAGGTAACTGATGTTGAAGGGAACAGAATTTCATTTGGAAGAGCCTCGGCAAGATATTTTGCAAAAATTCTTTCTTCTATCTTTTTTTATATCGGTTATATTATGGCGGCTTTTACTGAGAAAAAACAAGCACTTCATGATATCCTTTCACAATGCCTTGTTATAAATAACAATGCAGAAATTTTTAGTAAACTTGATGATCAAAGCAATACAGCTTCATATTAAGTTTGCACTCTTTTTATTCGATAATTTGTCTTAAAGTTTTTTGAGGAATTTTTTTATTTAATGTTAGATGATTATAAAAATATAAATGGTGATCCCGATCTTTTGATTCGTTTATTAGAAAAAAAAGTAAATGATCTTATTCATGAAAATGTTTTGCTGCGGAATGAAAATAAGAATCTAAAGATTACTCTCAATTCGGGAAAAGTATTTTGGTGGGAGTATAATTTAATTACCGGTGAAGTAAACATAAATCCGAATTTAATTCAAAACCTCGGATACACATCTGATGAAATTAATGAATTTGATGATCAATTAAAATTTCTTGTTTACCCTGAAGATTATTCGAAGCTGATTAAAGCAATTGAAAAACTGATTGCCGGCAATGATAATTATATTTCAATAGATTATAGAATAAAAGATAAGAATGAAAAAACTGTATGGATCTCAGATACAATTTCAGTTTTTGAAAGAGATGATGAAGGAACTCCAATAAAGCTTCTCGCAATTTCTATTAATAACGATGAGAAGAAAAGATTTGAAATTGCATTGCATAAAATGCTAAACAACTCATTGTTCGGATTCGTAATCTTTAAGGACGAAAAAATTGTATTTGTTAATGAAAACGCAAGTAAACTTATCGGTTTTTCAAAAGAAGAAATTCTCTCATTTACAAAAGATGATATTGCAAGAATTATTTATCCCGATGACATTGAACTGTTTATTAAGCAGTATAGAGAATATGAAACTTATAATCCGTCAATACATAAATTTATTTTCAGAATTGTTAATAAATCGGGTAAAATAATTTGGCTTAATGCCAATTTTTCTAATCTAATTTTTAACGGGAATGAAACTCTTCAGTTAACCTTTATTGATATTACCGATTTAATAAGAACGGAAGAAGAAAAACTACAAATCTCAGAAGATTTTATAAAAACTATTCAAGAACTTAACATTCACATTTTCCGCTTCAAAAAAGTTAATGATGAGTTTATAAATACTTTCAGTGCCGGTAAACTTGCAAGTGAATTAGATATTTCCAAGTCATCTCACAGCAGAGATGAAAGAAATATTCTTACTGTTTTTGGAAAAGAACATTATGAAATATTTCACGAAAATTTTGAAAAAGCATTTGATGGGAATGAAACAGTTTTCAGTTTTTCAAAAAATAAAAAATGGTACACTGTTAATCTTGTTCCTTATCAATTGGATAGCAAAGGAAATACTATTGAAATACTTGGTAAAATAAATGATATAACTTCACGGTATGAAACTGAGCAGAAAATTAGAAAGACAAACGAAAGATTGGAAATAGCACATTCTGCCGGGAACATTGCATGGTGGGAGCTTGATTATGAAACTCAGACGGTTGAATGCGATAAAAATTATGCTACAATATTAGGATTTGATGAAAGCGAATTCCCAATTTCATTTGAAGAGAGATTAAAATTAATTCACCCCAATCATCTTCCCGATGTAGAAGAAAAAGTTCAAGAACATATAAAAAGAAAAACCGATTTTTATGAAATTACCTATTTGGCAAAAACCAAAGCCGGAAACTACAAATGGGTTTATGACCGGGGAAAAATTATAAGCAGAAATGAGTTTGATGAACCATCCAAAATGATTGGTGTATTTATGGATGTTTCACAACTGAAAGAAGCAGAAGCTAAATATAAATTGGAAGCTGAAAAGGGAAATGCAATTTTAAAAGCAATTCCCGATTCTATGTTTATCTTTGATAAAGAATACAGATATGTAGATTACTATGTTAAAAATCCGGATTTATTATTTGCACCTCCGGAAGAATTTCTTGGTAAAAGAGTTGATGAGGTGCTCCCTCCAATAAATAATGAAAATATTCTTGATCAGCATTTCCAATTAGTTACCGAGCATCCCGGAAAAGTAAATACTTTTGAATACTCGGTAATTAAAGAAAAAGAACCTCGTTATTTTGAATCGAGAGTTGTATTTACCGGAAGTTTTTATCTTGTAATGGATAGAGAAATAACGAACGAAAAACGTCATCACTTAAAAGTAAATGAAATTGCAAAACGATTTAGACTTGCAACCAAAACAGCACAAATGGGAATTTGGGATTGGGATATTTCCAAAGATAAGCTGCTTTGGGATTCCGGTATGTATAAAATTTATGAAACTGAAAAACACAATTCAATTATCAACTTTGATTTTTGGAGAGTTCGTATTTTTCCCGAAGATAGAATTTTAGTTGAAAAAGCAATTGAAGATGCGCTTAAATTTGACAAAGAATTTAATCCCGAATACAGAATTGTAACCGGCAGCGGAAAAACTAAATATATAAAAGCATTTGGACAGGTTTTCAAGGATTCAAATAATAATCCAATTAGAATGATCGGTTTGAATATGGATATTACCGAAAGAAAACTGATGGAAATAGAACTTGAAAAAGCTAAAGAAAAAGCAGAACAATCCGATAAGTTGAAATCGGAATTCCTTGCGCAGATGTCTCATGAAATAAGAACTCCGGTTAACAGCCTTCTTTCATTTGCAAGCTTAATTAGAGAAGAAATGAAAGAAATTATTACCGAGGATGTTGAAGAAAGTTTTAAGGTAATGTCCAATGCCGGAAGACGCATTATAAGAACAATTGATTTAATTCTTAATATGAGTGAAGTTCAGACCAAATCTTATGAAGCGGTTTACGAGAAAATTGACTTGTATGAAGAAATAATTACAGAACAAAATCATGAATTTAAATTTATTGCCAGAGAAAAAGGATTAAATTTCTCGGTTAACAATAATGCTGATAATACTATTGTTATTGGGGATAAATATACAGTCGGTCAAATTTTTAACAATCTAATTGATAATGCAATAAAATATACCAGAGAGGGATTTGTAAATGTTAATTTCTACAATAAGAATAAAAATCTTTGTGTAGAAATTGAGGATTCCGGAATTGGTATTTCAGAAGAGTATAAGAAAAATATTTTTATTCCGTTTACCCAGGAAGATTCCGGTTATACTAGAAAATATGAAGGGAATGGTTTAGGATTAGCATTAATAAAAGAATATTGCAGAATAAATAATGCCGAAATCACTTTTTCCAGCGAAAAGGGAAATGGAACAACTTTTACAATTATTTTCAAAAATTATGAAACCAATAAATAAAAATTGGATTTATAATTAACTCAACTGTTATTTTTGTGCGATTTAATTTGGAACTGAATTGTTTAAAAAAATAAAAAGTGATGCAAATCTTTACTCGATATTAGTATTAATTTTTTTATCAATAATTTGGGGAAGTTCATTTATACTAATTAAAAAAGGGTTAATTGCATTTTCTCCCATTCAGGTAGGGGCAATTAGAGTCTTTTTTGCTTCAATAATTCTTCTTCCTTTTGCTGTAAAAAATTATAAAAAGTATTTTAGTAAATACAAATATTTATTTCTGATTTTTGCAGTACTCTCTAATCTCTCTCCCGCAATTTTATTTGCTTTAGCTGAATCTGAAATCTCCAGTTCATTAGCGGGAATATTAAATGCTTTAACCCCAATATTTACATTTATTGTTGGTGCTCTATTTTTTGGAACTGAGAAAAGAATAAATCAAATATTCGGATTAATTCTAGGAATTTTTGGTTCGGTTCTTTTAATAGTTGTAGGAAGTTCCGGTGAAATTGGTGAAATTAATTACTTTTCACTTTTTGTAGTTCTTGCAACTTTATTTTACGGAATTAGTGCCAACATTGTAAAAAGATTTTTTCAAGATGTCCATCCAATAGCATTGACTTCATTAGCATTTATGACTCTTATCCCGATTTCTATTATTATTCTAATTACAACAGATACTCTTTCGGTGCTTCAGAATAATGAATCTGCTTACGAATCATTATTCTTTCTTTTTATACTTGGAGTTGTTGGAACTGCATTTGCTCTAATTTTATTCAATAAAGTAATTCAAACAACCTCTGCAGTTTTTGCATCAACAGTAACATATTTAATTCCAATTGTAGCTGTAATGTGGGGAGTAATTGATAATGAACCGATTTTTCTTATTCATATAATTGGAATGATTGTTATTATAGTAGGCATCTACTTTGTTAATTATAAAAAGTAATTTACTGCAAAAATATTTTTAGCTGTCTCTCTTGTTCTGTTAAAAGAACCTATTTATTATTATTTTGAAACATCAATTTGTTGAACAGATGGAGAATTATATGAAATTAGCTTCAGCTCCAAGAAAAACCCCGCTTAAAACAGAACAATTAAAATGGACTTGCGACCCTGAACTTTTCGAATTAGAAACAACCGAAAAAGCAAAACCGATTGAAGGAATTATTGGACAAGAAAGAGCTTTGAAGGCTCTAAAGTTAGGAGTTGAACTTAAGAGTCAAGGTTATAATATATTTATAACCGGTCTTTCAGGAACGGGTAAATTTACAACAGTTAAAAAAATGCTCGAAGCTATTAGTCCGAGCTGTCCTAAACTTTTTGATTACGCTTATGTTAACAACTTTGATGATAGAGACAGACCTATACTTTTAACATTTCCTTCAGGAAAAGCGATATTATTTCAAAAAGATTTACAGCAGACAATTCAATATCTGCAGGATAATATTCCTCAAGTTTTAGAAAACGAACCGTTTACATCTCAAAAAGGAAAATTAATTAAACAGTTCCAGCAGAAGCACAAAGAGCTATTCGGTGGATTTGAAGAAGAATTAAAAAAAGAAAAACTAACTCTTGGGGAATTAAAGATTGGTGATACTCCTCGTCCCGAAATATTTGCAGTTATAAATAATGAACCCGTTCTGATACATAACCTAAATGAATATATAAATAATAAAGTTATTACCGAAGAGCAAGCTGAAAGCATTCGAGAAAAGTATAATCAGTACCAGCAGAAACTTCAAACTGTTCTTAAAACCGGCTGGGAAATAAATAAAGATTTTTCAAAAGAATTAGAAAGCCTTGAAAAGGAAAGTGTATCGCAGCTAATTAATGTTGCTCTTAATGATATTAAGAAAAAATACAAAGTAAAAAATATTAAGGAATATTTAGATCTTGTAGAAGAAAATATTCTAAAGGACTTAGCCATTTTCAAAGGTGTTAAACCTGCACAGCAGCAGACAGAAAACGGCGATATAATTGATTATCTAAAAGATTATGAAGTAAATATCATTCTCGATAATTCTAAAGTTAAAGAATGTCCTGTTATTATTGAAACTTCCCCTACTCATACAAATCTTTTTGGAAATATTGAAAAGTTTAATGACGGCTACGGCGGATGGTATGCAGATTATTCTAAAATTAAAGCCGGTTCTTTATTAAGAGCTAATGGCGGTTATCTTGTTATAAATGCAATCGATGCTTTTTCAGAACCGGGTGTTTGGAAAAGTTTAAAGAGAGTTTTGTTATATGGATTTTTGGAAATACAGGATATTGCAAGTGTATTCCAAGTAACTACAAGTGTACTTAAACCAGAACCAATACCAATAAATACGAAAATTATTTTCATTGGTAATAATTATATCTATTCATATCTCTCTCAAGCCGAAGATGATTTTAATAAAATCTTTAAAGTGAAAGCTGAGTTTGATTATGAAATGAACAGAAGCGAAAGAACAATTAGCGAATATGTTCAATTCATTAAGAAACTTGTTCAATCTGAAGACCTATTGGATTTTGATAAAAGTGGAATTGCAAAAATAACTGAACATGGTGCCAGATATGCCGGTGATCAAAATAAATTAACAACACGTTTTTCTTATTTAGCCGATCTTATTCGTGAATCGGTTTTCTGGGCAAAGGATAACGGCGATAAACTTGTTAATGCGTATCATGTAAATCAAGCTTACCATTCAATGGTTGATAGACAGGGACTTTATGAATCAAAAATGAAAGAGATGATTGATGAGGGAACAATATTAATTGATACTAAAGGGAAAAGGGTTGGACAGATAAATGGTTTGGCAGTTTACGGAAACGGAAATTTCTCATTTGGCAAACCCTCAAGAATTACTGCAACAACGAGTCTGGGTAACGGCAATATAATAAACGTTGAACGTGAAGCAGGCTTAAGCGGAAATACTCATAACAAAGGGATTTTAATTATTACAGGATATTTTAGAGAAACCTTTGGAAAGAAAATTCCTTTATCTTTTACCGCCAGTATTGTTTTTGAACAAGGTTATGGAACCATAGATGGAGATAGTGCTTCTATTACCGAAATATGTGCTTTGCTTTCTTCTCTTTCATGCGTTCCTATTAAGCAGAATTATGCAATTACAGGTTCGGTAAACCAAAAGGGGGATATTCAACCGATTGGCGGAGTGAACGAAAAAGTTGAAGGTTTTTATGAAGTCTGCAAGTTAAAAGGATTTACTAAAGATCAGGGAGTTATTATTCCTAAACAGAATATTAAGGATTTAATGCTGAAGGATGAAGTTATAGAATCAGTGAAGAAAAAGGAATTTAGAATTTATGCAGTAGAAAAAGTTTCGGAAGCAATTGAAATATTAACAGGTATTAAAGCTGGTGAACCTAATGAACATGGACATTATCCGGTAAATACCCTGTTTGGAACTGTAGAAAAAACCTTAAAGGAAATGCGTCAAGCTATGAAAGGACAGCAGGCGCCAAGCAACGCTCAGCCTGCGCAGACAAAAACTCAAACAAAAAAAACTAAAAAGAAGAAATAAATGAGAAATTTTGTTAAAGCAAAAATATTAGCAACATTAGGACCAGCAACAGATTCAGCAAATTTTATAAAAGATCTGGTAAAAGCCGGGGTTGATGGAATTAGACTTAATTTTTCACACGGCAGCTTTAAGTATTTCGAAGAAGTATTCACTAATATAAATCAAGCTTGTGTTGATTTAGCCGCTCCTATTCCTATTCTTATTGATTTACAAGGACCTAAAATCCGTGCAGGTGAAATTGAGAGCGGTGCTGCAATTCTTAAAGAAGGTAAAACAATAGTTATAACCACAAAAGATGTTATTGGTAATTCGGAAGTAATTTCAACCACATATAAAGAATTAGTTAAAGATGCTAAAGTTGGAAATAAAATTTTACTTGATGATGGATTAATCCAATTAGAAATAATTTCTAAAAAGAAAGATCAGTTGGTTTGTAAAATTATTGAAGGGGGAATTCTTAGATCAAAAAAGGGAATGAATCTGCCAGGAATGAATTTATCAACTCCTTCTATCACTGAAAAAGATTTAGAAAATCTGGAATTTGCATTGAAGCACCGTGTAGATTTTATAGCACTTTCTTTTGTTAGAAAAGCTGAGGATATAAAACAATTAAAAGAATGGCTGAAAGCAAAAGGATATAATAAACCGGTAATTGCAAAAATAGAAAAGCCTGAAGCAGTAAATAATTTTGATTCTATACTAGAGCAGGCAGATGGAATAATGGTTGCAAGAGGGGACTTAGGTGTTGAGATGGAACCATATGAAGTCCCAATAATTCAGAAAAAGATTATTAGTAAGTGTAATGCAGTTGGAAAGTTTGTTATCACTGCAACACAAATGCTGGAATCGATGATTAACAATCCTATGCCTACAAGAGCCGAAGCATCTGATGTGGCAAATGCAGTGCTTGACGGAACCGACGTTGTAATGTTGAGCGGTGAAACTTCGATTGGCAATTATCCAATTGATACTGTTGAAATGATGAACAGCATTTTAGACAGGACCGAAAACTCGAGTCATTATACCAGATCAATTAAAAGGGAAATTCCTATAGATGTTGTTTCAAATATTTTTGACGCTGCAGGAAGATCAGTTTCTGAAATGGCTGAACAAATAAATGCAAAAGCAATAGTAGCATTTACACATCATGGTAGAAAAGCAAGAGTAATTTCAAAGTATCGCCCAACGGTGCCAATAGTTGCAGTATCAGATAGTTTTGAAACATTGAATAATCTTAATCTCTATTGGGGAGTAATTCCCATATTTTTAGAAAATTTTGAAAAAGATGAAGAGAAATCAATAAAGCATGCTAAAGATTATCTTCTGAAAAATGGAATTGTAAAAAAGAAAGATATTTTGTTATTTACTTCCGGAGCACCTTTAAAAGAAAAAGGAAGAAAGCATTGGATGTATTTTGAAGAAGCATAATAATTATGATTTCTCAAAATTATAAATTAGCTGATTGGTGGGAGACAAAAGATAACGGTAAAATTCTATGTACACTTTGTCCCCGCTACTGCACAATTGGAGAAGGGCAGAAAGGTTTCTGTTTTATCCGAGAAAATATTGACGGTAAATTATATTCAACCGGATACGGAAGACCAATCGGATTTGCAATTGATCCAATTGAAAAAAAACCTCTTAATCATTTTTATCCCGGAAGTCAGATATTAAGCTTTGGAACTGCAGGATGTAATTTGGGCTGCAAGTTTTGTCAGAATTGGCATATTTCTAAAGCTAAAATTGATGAAACAAATGCACTTTATGCTTCTCCTGAGGATGTGATAAATTTAGCTAAAAACCACAATGTCCCTTCAATTGCTTTTACATATAATGATCCGACTATATTTGGCGAGTATGTAATTGATATATCAAAAATTGCAAAAGAAGAAAAAATTAATTCCGTAATGGTAACGGCTGGATATATCGATAAAAAAGCCAGGAAAGATGTTTATAAATATATTGATGCTGCAAATGTTGATTTAAAAGCTTTTACCGAACAGTTCTATCATAAAATTACATTCTCTCATCTAAATGATGTTTTAGATACTTTATTTTGGTTAAAACATGAGACCGACATTTGGTTTGAAATTACTACATTATTAATCCCGGATGAAAATGATAGTGATGATGAAATTAAAAAAATGTGCGATTGGATTTTAGCAAATTTAGGAGATACGGTTCCGCTCCATTTTACTGCGTTTCATCCCGATTTTAAGATGCGGGATAAATCCAGAACCCCGGAAGCTACATTAATTAGAGCAAGAAACATCGCACTAAAGACCGGATTAAAATATTGCTACTTAGGAAATATTCATAACAAAGAAGGTCAATCTACTTACTGTCCTAATTGTAAAGAAAAATTAATTGAAAGAAACTGGCATTCGATTACATCTTCACATATGAATAAATCGAAATGCAGTAATTGCGGTTTTGAAATAGATGGGAGGTTTTAATTAACCAACGGATTAATCCGTTGGTTAATTAAATAAAATTAGGCTGCCTTAAAATTCATATTTTCAGATAGCCCTTAATCTATCTTGTAATTCCAAATAACGATGTTTTTGTTTTACCGTTTGCACCATCAGAAATTGCTTCAATTGTAATTAATTGTTCATTTTCTGTTTTAGAAGTATCAGTAGCTGTAAAATAGAAAATAGTCCAAGTCTTACTTTGTGTATCGGGAATGGAAACATCAATATCCCCATCTAATTTAAGAGTATTTTCTTCTAAAATGCTAATTTTTAAAGATTGATTTTCTGACATTGGGTTTCCATTAATATCCATTAAAGTAACTAAAAATTCTTGGGAACCTAAATTTGGAATATCAAAATTATTTGGAGATAATGTAATGATTGGTTCAAAACTTTGTATTTTTGCTGTTGAGGCTATAATTATATTTTGATTCTCATCAACTGTTCTTGCTTCAACACTAAAATAACCTTTACCATATTCAGGAAGATTAGGAGTTGGACCTGTAAGTAAAGTTACAGTCACTGTTCCTAATTTATCAGTTTGACCTGATCCTTCAATAATTCCGCTCGAAGTCGAAAAATAAACTGAGGTCTGCGGTCTTACTGGATTGCTGTATTTATCACCAACATAAGCAGTAAATTCAATTGGGAAACCTACGACTGAGTATGCTGGATAATTAACTTTTTCCGAAACAACATAGAAATTATCTGAATATGGCAAACCGCCGTGAATTGCAATTGCAACCGGTTGTGATCTAATCAAACTATTATCGGAAGTAAATTCTGCAACAATCTGAATTACACCTGCAATTGTACCGCTTGTAACAAATAATTCTACTTGACCAAATTCATCAGTTAATGCTGAAGCAACGGAAAGAAACTCACCGCCGTTTGGTCCCGCACCAATCTTAAATGAAACAGCTACTTGATTTTCGATATTTATAGGAATACCGGTTGAATCCTGAACTTCAAATAAAAGTCTTGCAGTTTCCGGCGATCCGCTCTCTTTAACTCCAATGCTTGGAACGCTTTGATTTTTTAAGTATATAGAAGCCGGTTTGCCCGGAGTTGGGATAACGGCTGCAGAAGTATCCTGCATAAGTTTTATATCATCAACGGTTAATGTGCTGTTAGCCAAAATTGCATAAGCTGTAGTTGTATCTTTTAAGTATCCGTTTTTTGAGGTAATCAATTTAAGTTCGGTATCACCGGTTAGAGCAATTTGTAATGAGAACTCTCCGGAACTGTTTGTTGATGCGCCTTTTTCAGTTTCATTAAAAATTAAGCGTACAACTGCATTAGAAAGAACTCCATTTGTGATTAAATCATAAACTTTACCTTTTACCGTGAAATTAGTTTCAGTTGTAGGATCAGTTGGAGTTGAACCATCATCTTTTTTTAATTCACAACTGGTTACTAAGATTAAAGTAACGATGATAAATAAAAATGACAGAAAAGTTTTTATTTTCATTTTATTCTCTTTTATTAAAATGATTATGCTTTCTATTATCGAGAAAAATTTAGTTTCTATTAGTCGTAAAGTCAATTATAATTTTTAACTGTATGCTTAAGATCAATTGAGGAAGGATAAAATTTTTAATAAGCAATGAATGAAACATGATTATTCATTCACTGCCTATTAAAATTAAAGAATTACTTAATCATGCTGAGTGCAATCCTTCCTTTTTCTTTATCAGCCGAAATTATTGTTACATCAATTATATCACCAACATTAAGCACTTCAATCGGGTGTTTGATATATTTATCGGCTATTTGGGAAATGTGAAGAAGTCCATCCTGCTTAACACCAATATCTACAAAGGCACCAAAATCAACAACATTTCTTACGGTTCCTTTTAATCTCATTCCTTCTTCCAAATCTTCAATTTTCAGAACATCACTTCTTAAAATTGGTTTAGGCATTTCTTCACGCGGATCGCGTCCCGGTTTCTTTAAATTCTCTAAAATATCCTGAAGAGTTGGAATTCCCGTTTCTATCTCCTCGGCAATCTTCTCAAGATTTTTAGACTTTACAAATAATTCTATCAAAGAACCTTTTTTTGAAATCTCTTTTGAATCAACTTTCGCAATATTCAAAAGTTTTTCTACTGCATTGTATGACTCGGGGTGAATAAAAGTATTGTCCAAAGGATTTTCTCCGTTTGGAATTTTCAAAAATCCAACTGACTGCTCAAATACTTTTTCTCCAATCCCTTTTACCTGTAATAATTGCTTCCTATCGGTAAATTTTCCTTTTTCATTTCTATATTCTACAATATTATTCGCAATATTTTTAGATAGTCCTGATACATAAGTCAATAATGATGCCGAAGCTGTATTCAAATCAACACCAACATAATTAACGCAGCTTACCACAACATCATCCAGCTTTTTTCCTAACAATTTTTGATCTACATCATGCTGATACAAACCGACTCCAATTGATTTTGGATCAATTTTTACGAGCTCGGCTAAAGGATCGAGAACTCTTCTTGCAATGGAAATATTTCCTCTTTGTGCTGCTTCTAATTCAGGAAACTCCAGTTTTGCAACTGTTGAAGCAGAATAAACTGAGGCTCCGGCTTCATTTGTAATTAAGTAATTACATTTAAGATTATTCTCTTTTATTAATTCGGCAATCATTAATTCCGTTTCTCTGCTTGCTGTGCCGTTTCCAATAGAAATCAATTCTACATTATATTTCTTAACATAAGCAGCAACCGTTCTTTTAGCGTCGCTCATTTTATTCTGCGGAGGATGAGGATAAATTGTATTTCCTTCTAAATATTTCCCTGTACTGTCAATTACTGCAACTTTACAGCCTGAAACAAATCCCGGATCAATTCCCATAATAATTTTATCTGCAATTGGGGGCTGAAGTAAAAGCTGTCTTAGGTTTGAGGCAAAAATTTCAACTGCATGTAAATCTGCATTTTCGGTTAACTGATTTCTAACTTCTCTTTCTATTGAAGGATAAAGTAATCGAGTAAATGAATCATCAACTACTTCTCTTAATAATTCTTCAAATACGGTTTCATCATAAGTAAGATATTTGTCATAAATTTCAGAAAGAATTTGAGGTTTATCAAAACTTAGTACAACTTTAAGAAATTTATCTCTTTCTCCTCTGTTTAAAGCAAGAATTTGATACTGCTTGATTTTCTTAATTTCCATTTTGAAATCATGATAGATTTCATAAACATCTTTTTTATTCTTAGGTAAGTCTTCTGATTTTGTATTTGCTTTTGTTGAGACTATAGTCGATTCTTCAATTAAAAATTCTCTTACCAACTGTCTTATATCAGCATCTTCCGAAATTCTTTCGGCAATAATATCTTTTGCCCCTTGCTTGGCATCAAATATTGTCTTAACCCCTTTTTCTTCATTAATGTATTTTGATAACTCATCATCAAAATTTCCTTTGAATTTTGGATTCTGTAATATAAAATCGGCAAGAGGTTCCAAACCTTTAGCAATCGCAATTGTAGCGCGTGTTTTTCTTTTTGGTTTATAAGGAAGATATAAATCTTCAACTTCCTGAAGTTTTTCTGCCGCAGTAATTTTTGCTTTTAATTCGTCTGTAAGTTTACCCTGTTCTTCAATACTTTTTAGAACTGTAGCTTTTCTATCCTCAAGCAGAGTAAGGTAGTTCAATCTTTCTTCAATATTTCTTAATTGATCTTCATCCAAACCATCCGTTTTCTCTTTTCTATAACGTGCAATAAAAGGAATTGTTGCTCCTTCATCAAAAAGATTTATTACAGCTTTTACCTGGTTTACAGTTATGTTTAATTCTTTAGAAACGACTAAAGGAATATTCATTCAAACTCCCGAAATTGTGAAGGGACAAATCAAATGCAAATAAAAAAAAGTATCAACTTGATTTTTTAAAAAGAAAAATCATCAAGAAGAATTAACCACTTAAGAATTAACCGAATTTTTATTTATACTTATTTTTCAAAATCTGGATTGCCCGTTTTATCATTTTTTCTAATACTTTGATATTAATATCTTCCAACTTTTTGATATATAGGCAACCCACGCTTTTTTTATACTTTCCTAAATCCGTAAGAAGATCTTCAAGACCGTCAAAATTACACATAAGATAAATGCTTAAATTCTGCTTACGTGGAGAAAATCCACATAAAAACCAATCTCCTTCGCGCCCGCTTTCATACTTATAATGATAATTTCCGAAACCAATTATAGAATTACCCCACATTTTGGGTTCTTCTTTTGTAATTTTCTTCATCAATTCAAGAAGCAAAAATGAATCATTTCTTTTCTGTTCATTTTCAACCGAGTTAAGAAATTTATCTACGTTTCCTTTATTTTCTTTAGTTTTTAATTCTGCTTTTGCCATGCTGTTCCTTTTTTTTAATTTAGGAAATCAATAATAATTAGAAGGAATATGATGAAAATTAAAATTTACCACAAACCGACTTGTTCAACAAGTAGAAAAGCTTTGAAAATGCTTGAAGAAAATAATTCCGATTTTGAAATAGTGAAATATTATGAAGAACGGTTCACAAAAAATAAGCTTAAAACTCTATTAAAAAAAATGAATTTAGAGCCTTCCGATTTATTAAGAAAAAAAGAAAAAGCTTATAAGGATTTGGATTTTAAGAATCAGAACTATACTAAAGATCAGATTATAGAATTTATGGTAGAAAATCCAGATTTGATTGAAAGACCAATCATAGAAATAGGGGAAAAAGCAGTATTAGGCAGACCTTTAGAAAACGTAGCAAACTTTATAAAGTAAAAAGCTAAACTAATTCGGAAAATAATCGATAATTGATTTGGTAAAGGATTACACTATAATCTTCATGGACGAAGAATGGCAAATGCAGATCCACATATTCTTGTAAGAGAATTTGATGAAGAATATCTTCAGCGCGAACTGCTGAATTCGAAGTTCAGAAATTTTGCTAAAGAAAAGTTTCTGAATTTAATTCAGTTTGATGTTGATTATATTGATTTTCTTCGGAGAATTTCGATCCAAGAAGCATTTAAACTTCCAATTGAGTTAAATGATTATCAAATAAGAATTGATACGGCTCCATTATTTTGGCTTTCCGACGCCAATATTTTGGAAAAAGCCGAAGAACTTTTTTTGAATAAAAACAAACGTGTATCAATTGTAAGTGATTATAGTGAAATCAAAAAATTCTATTCAAAATGGATCACTCAAAAATCTGAAAAAGAAAAACAGTTTTTTGCCCTTTCCACAATTAATCTAATTGAACGAAACTCTAATGATCTTAATTTTTTGAAGCATATACTTGCGGCGGTTGTATTTTCATTTGATAAAAGAATTTATGCACCGGATAAGTCAATTGAATTATTAACCAAGAGTGAAGAGAAAATTGAAAAATCAAAACTTACCGATGAACTGAAAAATGAATTTTCTTATTTGACAAATCTCTATAAGGGATTTGTAAATTTAAGATCTGAGAGAATAGAAGAAGCAGCACAAAATTTTGATTTTGCACAGACATTTAAGAACAACGGCGTTTCGGCTAAACTTTATAAGGCAATTACTGAAAATAGATTTAGCAATTATGAAAATGCAGTTCAACTGATAAGTGAAATTATTGATTACGATAAAAACAGATTAAACTTTGCGATTGAAAATAATCATCTGCCATTATATAAATACTTTTTAGAATCTGCCGCCATCTATAATGTATTTACCGAGTATGAATTTTCATCACTTTATTATGAACTTGAGAATCTTTTTACAGCAGCATTCTTTGGAGAAGATAAAAAGATTCTTGAACTCAACTTGATGCTGGATAGGTTAAGTGAATTAAAAATTAATGATTACCTCAATGATCAGATTAATAAGAAACGACTCTTCTTGGGAGAATTCATTAAAAATTACGGTGAGAATAAAAATATTTTAATCACAGATTCATCCTTAAAATTAATAGAGAAATTTGAATCAATAATTGAAGATGTCAAAGAATCAATTACTAAAAAGTTTTATGAAGGTGTAGCAGAAGAAATTCGAGTCTTCGATTATACAATGCAGGAAAATCTAAGATCGATTGAATATCTTAAAAAGGAAAAGGAAGAAGTTAAATCGAAAGTTGGAACCAGGTATAATTTGGCAATTAAAAATCTGGAAGAAAATTATACCGAGACTTTAAAAATACTTGAATATAAAGTAGAAGGAATTGATTCCAACAAAAATTTAGATCCCTCAAATGCATTTAATAATGCAATGATTTACAATCTGATTATCTCCATGTTAGTATTTATTTTCGGTGGATTTGCAGGTGCTTTTATTGATAACGGCGGAAGCATGGACGGATTTGCAGCTTTCTTTAGTCAAACTATGCTTTCAGGTTTAAAGTGGGGCGGAATTGCTTTTGTTCTTGGCTCAATGATTTCAATCTTTTCTACTGTTTCTGCAGTTTGGGAAAGAGCAAATGAAAAGCAGAGAATTTTAAGACAGATAGCTTACTTGAAAAATCAAAAGGAAAGAGAAGTAGATGCATTAAGAAAAGAATCCGATCAGAAAATAGCTTCTTTAATGGAAACTTATGAAGAAAGAATGGAAGATTATTTAGAAGCCAATAAATCACTTCAGGAAGATAAAACTAAAAAGTATCAAGAATATAAATTAGAAGCCGATCAGAAAATTGAAAAACTTCATAATAAATTAAACGAGATTTTACACTAATAATATTTTTCCTATGTCATTCCAGCCAAAGTGTCTGCCATGCCGCAGGCAATCCGGAATCTCAAAAACAGTATTTCAAGCAATCTAACTCAAAAAAGCTACGAGGTTTTGTCCAATGGACTCCCTTCTGGAAAAAACTTCGGAGGTTTGCAGTAATATGTAGGGGACAAAATCCGCCTCGGCGGATCGTCCCCCACAACTGATTAATACTAATTCGATGTAAAATATTGTAGGGACAACTCATGAGTTGTCCCTACTTAAATTCCAGCACACTTATATTCTAATTTGTCCATGATTACTGTTAAATCAATAATTTCAAAAACCTCAGAAGTTTGTATGTCAACCATCAGCTCTGATAAAATTAAAAAGTGAGCATAATACCTAAAATCATAATCGTAGAGTCGTTGCGTGCAACGACTTTCCTACTCCATAATTAATGGAATTTTTTCTATTAATAATTTTAGCTAGTTTTATATTAATTGATTTACGAGACTAGCTATGACATTTCGCAAATATCTTATCTTAATACTTTTATTTACCATTTTATTTTCTTGTACAGATGAAAAAGGGGACAAAAATATTGTCGGTCCATGTATTCATGAATATAAAGAAGCGGTTTTTCACGTTACGTCTGTAAGAGATACAGTTAATGATTCTTTTATAAATTTTGTGAAAATAAAAAATCTCAAAATTGATGGAGTTGTTCAAAACAACTTTTGGATTACCGGAAATTCTTATTCAATAGCTGTAAGTGATTCTGTTATTTATTGCAATGTCCCATTTGGATTTGGATATATGAACGGAACTTATGAATTCACATTAGAAGCTCCGGGTTATGCACCCAAAAATTTTGTAATTACAGATGTTGAATATTCAATCAACGAAGGGGGCTGTCCATCATACAGTAACGGCGGTAAAAGAGTTCAGTTAGTAATTAATTGAAATTTTAGTCGAACTTCTAAAATGAAGAAGTTAATCTTAGCTTGTCTAAAGGTATTTAGTTTTAACCATTAGCTAAAGTACACACACATTTCTAAAAAGAAATATAATTCCATCTTCAATATTATTAAACCAATCTTTAGAAATTCCTTTCATTATTCACCATTTTCAAGTAAATTTGAATCGTTGAAACAAACTTTAAAAGAATTTAGAGCTGTTATGTTCGATGTGCTCTAAAATAAAACCTCAATAAACTACAAACTAATAAGGAGGCGCCATGCCTGAAGATAATCGTATTGCTATCCAAATACCGGAAGCAGATGTTACCGAAATTAATGCCGCAATTGAAACACTTAAAACAAAATTGCAGCCTTATCTTATTGCTCTAACCCCTGAAGATAGAAAGATGCTCCCCAAAATGAGTGATAAAACAATTCCTTTTGTTGATAAAGCTTTAGATTATGCTCAAAATTCTCCTCAATTTGCACCGCAGTATATGAATGTACCTGAAATGAAAATTGATCTTGATGCATTAAATACATTAACCGAATTTTATCGTCCTTTAGAGCAGATTATTTCAGGATTTGATGATACTATGATGCTTAGCGGAAGTGAAGCTTATATTGCCGCTCTTTCGTATTATAATTCAGTTAAAATGGCTGCTAAAATGAATGTTCCTGCAGCAAAACCTATTTATGATGATCTTAAAGAAAGATTTAATAGAAAATCCAAAACCGCAGTTTCACCGGATTCATAATTAAGTGATTTATTTCTGTTACATCTAAACTTCTTTTAGTTTAAAAACCTCCGAGGTTTATTCCCGAAGGGAGTCCTTTGGACAAAACCTCGGAGGTTTGCAGATTGTAGGGACAACTCATGAGTTGTCCCTACAGTAATAGCAGTACAATCAATTTTGGAAATCAATAATTGAAAAAACTATTCAAAGGCTGTCACGGTCGCACCGTGACAGAGCAAGGAACAGTTCTAAAGTGAAATACCGATTCCGTCATGGTACGACCATGACGGCCATGGAAATGACTCATGTCATTCCGGCCGAAGTGCCGGAATCTTAAATGATAATATTGAATAGATTTCCAATAACGTAGGGACAACTCATGAGTTGTCCCTACAGTAATAGCAGTTCAATCAATTTTGGAAATCATTTAATGAAAAAACTACTATTGATTATTTTCTTGTGTTAATACTTGTTTAATTCAGAGAAAATAAAACCCAACGAATTATCTCAATAATCAACAGTGCATTATAACCCCATCATAAAGAATCTAATTTTATTCAAAAAGAATCAAAAGCGATTAAAAAAGAGTCGGCATTGATATAAAAAGAATCAAAGCTGAGTAAAAAAGAGTCAATGTTGATATAAAAAGAATCAAAATTGATTATAAATGAGACAAATTTGGGACAAAAAGAATCAAGCTTGATTAAAAAAGAATCAACGTTGACTAAAAAAGAATCTAAATTGATTCTTTTAAGTGGGAGGGGGTACTTCCGAAGTGGGGTGGGGTACTTCTTTAAAGCAGATTTTAGACTTTTAGAAACTAGACATAAGATTCTGTATAAAACCTCGGAGGTTTGCAGTACAATATATAGGGGACGAATCCGCCGCAGCGGATCGTCCCCTACAACTGATAATATTGAATAGATATTAAATGTTGTAGGGACAAGTCGCGACTTGTCCCTACTTTATTTACATTAAAAGGCTGTCACGGTTGCACCGTGATAGAGCAAGTATCAGTTCTCATGTGAAATAAAGATTCCGTCATGGTACGACCATGACGGCAATGGAATGGAAATAATTATCAATATTGTAGAGCCGTTGCATGCAACGGCTCTACAGCATCTGAAAACCTCCGAGGTTTAGAAAACCTCGGAGGTTTGCTTGAAGCAAGCTTGAATCTCAAAAGTAAATAATAAAGGAATCTAACATTGCAAACAACATTTTTACTTTTAACTCAATTCTATTATTTTAGTCTTCAATAATTGCTACTAATTGAACGACGGATACCTTAGTGATTCTTAAAAAACTTACACCAAAAGCTGCATTAAACAAAGCTTATCAAAAAATAAAACCTCTCCGAAACGAATTTGAAAATTTCAAAACAGAACTCAACATTTTTATTAATTCAATTAATGTTGATGAATCGGAAGAATACAATAAAAAGCTTATTGCTAATTTTTTTGAGAAAACATTTTATTCGGAAAATAATGTTAATACTAAGGGGAGAACCGATTTAGCTATATATCTTGGTAAATCTGCTAAAGATAAAGTTGGGGTTATTACCGAAGTTAAACATCCTAATAATTCAAGCGAAATGGTTAAACAGAATAACCTAAATACAAAAGCGATGCATGAGGTTATCCGTTATTATCTTAATGAAAGAATTGATGAAAAAAATGACGAATTAAAATCTATTGTAATTACCAACCTTTATGAATGGTTTATTTTTGATGCTCAAACTTTTGAGAGAATTTTCTTTAAGGATACTGAGCTTAAAAAAGATTACTTAAGCTGGAAAAACAATAAAAAAGTAAGCAGCAATACAGATCATTTTTATAATGAAATTGCAAAACCTTTTCTGGAAAAATTAAAGACTGAAATTGAGTTTGTGCATTTTAATCTGAGTGATTATGATTTTAAGGAGGAGAAGAAACTTATACCTCTCTTTAAAATTTTTTCTAAACCGCATTTAATTAAAGAAACATTTGCCAACGACAGCAACACATTAAACAAACCTTTTTATCAAGAACTGCTTCATATAATTGGATTGGAAGAAGTAAAAGAGGGGAGTAAAAAGATTATCCGCCGTAAAGATGAAACGCAGCGTTATTCCGGTTCCCTTCTCGAAAATACAATCACAATTCTTAAATCAAAAGATTCCGATCTTTACTTTAACGATAAGGAAAAATACGGCACAACAAGGGATGAACAGCTTTTTAATATTGCTCTTGAACTAAACATAACATGGATTAACAGAATTCTATTTCTAAAACTGCTTGAGGCTCAATTAGTAAATTATAATAAAGGGGATAAATCACATAAGTTCTTAGATTCTTCCCTCATTAAAGATTTTGATATTCTGAGAGAATTATTTCATGAAGTATTGGCAGTTAAAGAAGATGAAAGAAGTAAGGATATTCTTCCTCAGTTTAATAATGTCCCTTATCTAAACAGTTCACTTTTTGATATAAGCACGCTTGAACGAAAAACAATTGATATAAGCGGATTAAAAGACCGTTACAAAATTCCCTATTACAGCGGAACCGTTCTAAAAGGGAGTGATTCAAAAAGATTAAATGGTGAGATTTCCACTCTTAAATATCTTCTCGATTTTTTGGATGCTTACGATTTTTCAACCGAAAGTACCGGTGATGATATTCAAGAAGAAAATAAATCACTTATTAATGCTTCTGTTTTAGGAAGAATATTCGAAAAAATTAATGGTTACAAAGAAGGCTCTATTTTTACTCCCGGATTTATTACAATGTATATGAGCCGCGAAACTATACGCCGTGCGGTTGTTCAAAAGTTTAATGATCATTTAAAAACCTCTTACAAAGACTTTAACGATCTTAAAAAAGAAATTGATATTGATGCCGAAGGGAGAAAAAAAGCAAACCATATAATAAACTCATTAAAAATATGCGATCCGGCTGTGGGCTCAGGGCATTTTCTGGTTTCTGCTCTTAATGAAATTATTGCGGTAAAATCCGAATTGAAAGTTTTAAGCTACCGCGATGGAAGCAGAATACAGCAGTATAAGGTTGAGATTGAGAACGATGAGCTTATTGTTACCAACGTTGAAACCGATGAAATTTTTGATTATCACCTTAGCGATAAAGGGAATATTATAGACGAACTTCAAAAAGTGCAGGAAGCTCTTTTTCATGAAAAGGAAACCATAATTGAAAACTGCTTATTTGGTGTTGATATAAATCCTAACTCGGTTAATATATGCAGACTAAGGCTTTGGATTGAGCTTCTTAAAAATGCTTACTATGACCTCACCCCCAGCCCCTCTCCTAAATTAGGAGAGGGGAGGGTGAGGTCCTTACAGACTTTGCCCAATATTGATATTAATATTAAACAGGGTAATTCTTTAATAAGCAGATTTGCTCTTGATGTTGATCTTAAAAAGGCTCTTAAAACTTTTAGATATACTATTGATGATTATAAAAATTTTGTTGCGGGTTATCGTAATGCTAAAACTAAAGAGGAGAAGAGAAACTTTGCCAGGTTTATTGAGGATATTAAAAAGAATTTTAGAACAGAAATTAATGCTAATGATCCCAGACGTAAAAAGCTTAATGATCTAAGCTACGAGCTCCATACTAAATTTGAATCCGATAGACTTATTGAAGTTGAACTTTCCGAAGCAGATAAAAAGAAAACGGCTAAGGAAAAAGAAAAACTTGTTAAACAAATTGATAAGTTATCGGATGAACTTAAATCCGAAGAGACAGGAGAAATTTATAGAAATGCTTTTGAATGGCGTTTCGAATTTCCGGAAGTGCTTGACGATGATGGGAATTTTATCGGCTTCGATGTTGTGATTGGAAATCCGCCGTATATAAGATTTCAAGAAATCAATGATATAAATAAAATCCTATCAAACTATTTTCGTGAGCAATATATGGTTGCAAATAAAGGAAATTATGATATTTATGTTATTTTTATTGAAAAAAGCATGCAACTAATTCGATCAAATGGGTTTGTAGATTTTATAGTTCCTAATAAATTCATGAATGCAAATTATGGTGAAAGTTTAAGAAATATGATTACTTCAAGTCAATCACTTTCAAGAATTGTAGATTTTGGAGAGCTTCAAGTATTTGATGAAGCTACAATTTACACATGTTTACTAAGACTCAGTAAGAATTGTAGAACATTTAATTATCTGAGAATCGCAAGTATTAAAGATTTAAGGCATAGTTTACCTCTTAAATATGAAAAAAGAGAGACAATAAAACTTATTAATAAAGAGTGGAATATTAATAAATTAGAATTAGATGCCCTTTTTATTAAAATGCAAAATGGTACCATTCCACTTAAAGAGATTACTAAAATTTTTGTTGGAATACAGACAAGTGCTGATCCAGTTTATATTGTAAGGTCAAATAAAGGAAAGTTCTATTCGAAGTCTCTGAATAATTATTGTCAACTAAATAATGAAATTTTAAGACCAGTATTAAAGGGTAGTGATATTAAAAGATTCTTTTTTAATGAAACTACTCAATTTGTCATTATGCCTTATATAGTTGAAAATAATGAAGTAAGCTTAATGCAAGAAAAAGATTTTAATAAAAATTATACAGCCACATTCGAATATTTAGGACAGAATAAGAGTAAACTTCTGAAAAGAGCAGAAGTTGATATCAATTGTTGGTGGCATTATCCATTTCCTAAAAATATTAAAGAGATGTTTCAACCAAAAATTATTACTGGAGTTTTAGCAAATAAAGCATCTTTTAATTTTGATTCTGATGGAAAATACACTTTTGTTGGTGGCGGTAATGCTGGTGGTTATGGGTTAATTTTAATAGATACTTCTTTTAGTTACAAATATCTTGTAGGTTTATTGAATTCTCAGCTTATAGATTTATTCATAAAATCTGGTTCAACAAAGTTTAGAGGCGGGTATTATTCATATGCAAAAAGGTTTATTGAAAACACTCCGATTAAAAAACCAACCCAAAAACAAGAATCCCAAATCACCGGAATAGTAGAAAAAATAATAGAGAAGAAGAAAGAGAATCCGGAAGCAGATACAAAGGCAGAAGAGAAGGAAATAGATAGATTGGTTTATGAGTTGTATGGGTTAACGGAGGAGGAGATAAAGATTGTGGAAGGGTGACCTCTCCCTAAATCCCTCTCCTAAAATTAGGAGAGGGACTTTTAAAATTTGGATTGACTTTTGGGAATTTGATAGATTTTTTTATTGTAATCCATCTCCACCCCTCTCCGTGTAAGGAGAGGGGCCGGGGGTGAGGTCGAGAAGACGCAGAGTTAAAACAAACACTAAAACAAACACAAACACCAATGTCAAAACATTTCAACAGACCGGAGCAAAAACCGATACGGAGAAAATTACGTAGGGAACAAACCTACACAGAAAAAGTAGTCTGGATGCAAGTAAGAAACCGCCGTCTTATGGGAATAAAATTCAAAAGACAATACTCAGTAGATCAATACATAATAGATTTTTACGCCCCCGATATAAAAGTAGCATTAGAAATTGACGGTGACATTCATGAACTTCCGGAAGTAAAAGAAAATGATGAAATAAGACAAAAGCACATAGAACAATTTGGCATTCAGTTCATAAGATTAACAAACGAAGAAATATTAGGGAATCCGAACAAAGCCTTTACAAAACTTGAAAAGAAATTAAAAGAAATAATAAGTCAGTAGAGAATTACTATTCAAAGGCTTTTACGGTGGCACCGAAATAGAGCAAGTATCAGTTCTCAAGTGAAGTAACGATTCCGTCATGGTACGACCATGACGGCAATAGAAATAATTATCAATATCGTAGAGCCGTTGCATGCAACGGCTCTATAGCATTTAAAAACCTCCAAGGTTTAGAAAACCTCGGAGGTTTGCAGATTGTAGGGACAACTCATGAGTTGTCCCTACTCTAATGCAGCAATAATTTTAAAAACCTCATGGATTGTTTTAAACAGTCCGGGAATCTCAAAACAAATCTGTTTGGAGATACCGGTATTCAGCAAGTCTGAAACCGGTATGACAGCAAGAATCTAATCTGTGTCATTTCAAAAGCTGTCACGGTCGCACCGTGACAGAACCAGTTTTAGCTTCCAAGTGAAGTAATGATTCCGTCATGGTACGCCCATGACTGCAATAGAAATGGATATTAAATGTTGTAGGGACAAGTCGCGACTTGTCCCTACTTTATAAATTTTAATTGGTATTATACTACAGACATAATAATTATGTTATTGAAAGTACCTTTTAATATCGAATAAAATCTTTTGAAAATGATCTTCTCTAATTGTTGAAACAGTAACTCTAAATTTATGGCTTCCATTTACTGTATCGATATAATTTACTCTTGGTTCCGTTAATACTGAAGCAAAGTGAGAAAGCATAATTCTCTTAATAATAGATTCTCTAATTTTGCCAGGGGTATCTTCCGAATTAATAAAAATTTCTGAATCATAATTTTTGAATCTACTTTCTTTTGTAATAAGACTAATATTTTCAGAAATAAGTTTGGAATAGGGAATAATTGATATTTGTCCGGATTCATTCTCAACTCTTAAAGAGCGGGGACTAATTTTTTTAATTTTACCTTCTACAAAGGGGGAATAGATTTTCTGTCCTTCTTCAATAGAATTTTCAATTGTAAAAACGATACCGGCTAAAATATCTCTACCTGTAATCCAAAAGAAAATAATAATTAAGAAACTGCTGACACCAATAAAAACCGGATTAAGGTTAGTATCAACATTATAAAAAAGGTTTAAGCTCCAAAGCAGAAATAAAATCCATATAGAAGCTGCTGATGCGGTAAAAATTTTTACAGCAATTCTTCTTAATTTTTTTTCCTTACTAAAATATCTAAGCAGTTTACCGGTGTATTTAGTAAAAAGATAAATAGCAATTCCAACCAAAGCTGTTTCGGCTAGAACTAAAACGTATGATAAAATATCAAATTCGTATTTCATATTATTTCCGATTTTGAAAAGTAATTAATCAAATAAGGTTCAATAACTTTATTGATCTCATAAATGTTATTATCTCTGCTTTGTAATAAACCGGCATTAATCATTTTATTGAAATTGTTTTCTATTACTGAAATATCTTCATTGATTATTCTGCAAGCCTTATTAATATCCATTCTTCTATGGAGGATAAATTGCAAAAGATAGAAAATCCAGTCTTCAGGCAATTTATTTAATTGAGAATTGCTCAATATTTTTGGATAGTCAATTTCCAGTTCATTACCTTCTATTTTTTTAATATTATTAAGCCAGCCAATTAAGGCATTGCCGACATTTCCTTCACTAAAATCAAAATAACTATTGAAAAGGTTTGCCAGCTTTAAATCACTTAATCTATCTTCTTCAATTCCATTCAATGTAAAATTAAGTCCGCTTGCTTGATGTCTGCTAAGTATAATATCTTTTAATTCCTCAGCATCAAAGGGGGTACAATAAACAGTTTTAGAAAAGAGATGATCGAGATCATAAAGCTTTTTAATAAAATTATAAGCATGAATACTGCAGTTAACTATAAAAAATATTTGATTGCTGTACTTAGAAATAATTGCATCCAATTCCTTAATTATATCAAAACCATTTTCGTTTCTTTCCCACCAAAGTTCTAAATCATTAATAATAACAGCTTTGTTTAACGATCTTGAGAAATAACTATTTATATCATCATTAGTATGCAGAGCTTTCTTTATAATCTCCTTAAATTCAACAAGCCTGCAAGTTCCTCCTAATGGTGCATTCACATTAACAATATTATCAGGATCAAAAAATAAATCGGCTGCTCTTTTAGAAAGGGCTGATTTACCGGAATTTCGATTTCCAAGAATTAAAAGTGCACCTCCGTAATTTGACTTAAATCTATTATGTGCTTCTCTGCAAATTTCAAGTTCTTTTTTTCTTCCTATCCACAACTCAGAGTTTACTCTTGAACTGCCTCCAAATAGCTTTTTATAATAGTATGGAAGATTATCAACTATTTCTTTTTTGGGTTGAAGGCTTTCAGTAAACATGAGCAAGTTAGAAGGATTAAATTCATCTTTTTGTTTGGCATCAATTTTTTTTGCAAAAAGTATTCCTTCAGAGCGTTTATAAAAAAGTAGTACTAATATATTTTGGAAGTAATTGGATACTTTATTTCTTGCTCTGGAAAATTTATTTAATACTTTTCTGCTTTCAAGTTCCCTTGAATGAGAACTTAGTTCTGTAGAGGCTTTTAAAATTGAGTATGATGATAGGGAATTGAATGCTCTTTCAAATGCATTATTAATTCCAATAAAATAGTCGTTTTCAATATTTCTAATTTCTTCAATGGAAGCTGTAATTTTATCAGCCAATTGATTTAATACAAAAATGTAGTCATTTTGTTCATCATCTTCATTCATCATTTCTTGGATATTGAAATTTGCTAAATTAACTACATCATGAATATCATCCAGCTTTTCTCCTATTAATTTTTGCGTTTTAAAAGTATTATGCTGGAAGGAAGCTAAAAATTCGGATTCAATATAATATTCGACTAATTTTCTTAATTGAATGAAAACAGTATCTCCCTCAACAAAATCAATTTTGGAAACAACCTGACTAAAATTATCACTTGGAATCTCAATTTCTTTTGGAAGCTTACTTATTTCTTTCTGAAGAGTCTCTGAAATTCTATTATAAATAGTAGAAAGATTAATTTCTTCAGGAATGTTAATAAGAAGTGATTTGGATATTTTTTGCTGCACTGAATCTCTAATAGCTGATTCTGCCAAATTTATTTGTGAAATGAATTTATCTTCAATTAAATCAAAGAGAATTTTCTTTGAATCATAAATTTCCTTTATTCCGGTTCCTTTCAACTTTTCAATTTCGAATTGGATAATTAAGGAATTGCTGAGAACTGTAATATTTTTATTAACTACGGTTGTATATGAAGCAATATTTTCATTTCTCAATCTTTCAGTTTTGGAAAGAGCAAATTCTTTCTTTAATAAATAATTAGCGTCAATGCTCTCAATATCATAAAGAGTCTTTTGTATATTAGTTCTATTCTTTTTGAGCAGATCAATTCTGGCATTATCAATACTAATCTTGAAGTTATTTACTACTTCATCAATGCTTACAATAAACTTTTTCAATTCATTCTTTACTTTATCACTCTCTACTTTTGTTCTATTCATAATTACATAATTATCAATAAATGAAAGAATAGAGGCTTCAAAATTATTTATATCTGAAACAGTTTTGTAAGAATTTTTTTCAATCTCATTTAAGTATAAAAATAAATTGTTGGCTAAAGATTTTTTCATCATTACTTCAGTGTACTTTGAAAATTTTACATTGGTAGAAATTGGTTTTTTCAACAGTTTATTTTTAAGATTTAGAAATGATTTATTAATCTTGCTATTAAAGCCTGCATTACCAGCCTCAGATAAATTTTCTTTAGAATGATGAAGAGCCAAGCGTAACGGCTGTTCTTTAATAAGAGTTATTGAATTTGAAATAAGATATGAAATTCCATCTGATTGTGAATCAGAAAAATCTTTATAAAACTTAATCAGATTATCATGAATAAAAGTTATTTGCTCAATAAACTCAGTTCTATATGTAATAATTTTTGAAGTAGAATGATTAATTTTATTTGACTCAATTTCCTTGATTACCTTATTAAAATATTCTTCTCCAATCCTTTTTAGTTGTAGAAACATTGCTTTATTAAAATGATCAACATTGAATTTGATTATATCAAAGAAATTATCCAAGGAAGTTTCATATTTTGCGTTAAAATCTGATACTATTTTTTCAACAGTTTCATTTTTGGAACTTTTGAGTTCCGGAAGAAAAACCTCAATAGGTGAAATATCATTAGAAGAAAGAGTTTTTATTATCCCAATGTTTAGTTCACTAAAGTAGGAAGATGCATGCACCAACAAAGTGGTTCCCAAATGTTGTGTTACATTATTAATTGATTCTATGTAGTTAGAAACATTATGCTCGTTTACTTCTGGAATACCAAAAATTGTAAGATCAGCATCAGCTGATTCAGACTTAATTATTTCTACCGGACTTCTTTGTTCAATCTCGTTGTTAATTACTTTTATAGTGCCCGTAATTCTGTAATGATCTAAAATCTGATATAAATTTTTGTAGGCTTTTCCGATGACAGAAGCATGGTCGCTTATAATTAAAAATCTAATCTCTGCTTGACGCCAAGCTTGACTAGAAAGGATAAACCTTACTAAAGTTAGAATTAAAGTGAAATTATTTCCGGCACCTCGCCACCAAATATCTATCTTTTCTTTTTTGCCGTATTCTTTTTCCTTATTGTAGTTTAGGAAAAAGCAATTAAGATCAAGTTCATTAAAATTCTTTATCAATCTAGTAAATTGTTTGGGTTCCTTTGTATTTTTACCCCATCCCATAAGAACGGCATTAGGTTCAACTCCTGAAAATCCATAAACGCGAGTAATAAGATCAATTCCTTCATAAATGTTTTTGCAAGAATAATCTTGAGTAAAAATACCTTCTTCATCCTTATAAATATTTTCAGTATTTGGAAGCTTTTTAAGAACGGAGCTTGAATCAGCATTTTCATATAAATGAAAGTTTGATAAAATACCAAGTTTACCAGAGAGCCACTTACCCATATCAACTAAATGTGGTCTTTCGTTATTTCCTCCTCCACTGAAAAGAATAATATTCGGACGCCAATTACGTTCATCAGTTCTGCGAATATTTAATTTTGCTAATCCTTTTCTAACAACAGATAGCCAAACACTATCCCAAGTATCTCCGGTATCAAGAGTAAGTTCTTTTCTTTTAAGATAAATAAACAATGATCCCAAAATTACCGTTGCACCAATCATTGCAATAAAATCTAATTGAATCATTACAATAAAAGCAGCAGCGGAACCAATTATGCTAACACTTTTAGGAATTTTAAAGTCCGGTCTAAAATCTGAACTTGCCCAGCTCTCAATGGCACAGCTTAAATTTAAAAAGCCGTATGTAGTAATAAAAAACATAGAAACAATTCTTGCTATTACATCCAATTCACCAATTAAAATGCCGGCTTCTGCAATAATAAAGGTAAGAATGATTGCATTACGAGGTTCGTTTAATGGACCATACCCTTTAGCAAATACTTTTGGTGTAATTTTATCAACAGAAGTAGCCTGCAAAATTCTTGGAGCACCTAAAATACTTCCAAATGCGGAGGAAAGAGTTGCTCCCCAAATACCTGCAATTACTAATTCAGGAATCAATGAAATTTTCAGCAAAGCATTTGAATCTGAATATAATAAATCAGATGAAATGTAAAAGCTGAAGAAAAAAGCCAAACCAATGTACACAATTAAACCTATTATAATAGCTGCAATAGTTCCACCGGGAATTGATTTTTTAGGATTTTGTAAATCACCTGACATTGAAACACCTGCTTCAAAACCAGTAACTGCCGGAAAAAATATTCCAAATAAAACTATAAATGGAGCAGCATTTTCTATGGGATAAATAAGTGGTTCTGCAGCGGTATAGCTATGATTTCCCAATAATATTGATGCTAAAGAAAGAATTATAGCAGTCATTATTATGTATTGGGTTTTAATTGCAAGCGAAGTGCTTATAAAGGTGACAACTGTAACAATTGCAAGGATAATCGAACCGGTTAAACGTATGTTGTTTTTAGTAACTTCATATCCCCAATAACTAAGGAAACTTTCAGCAAAACCTATTAGATAAAGGCTGACACTAAAAGAGAGCCCGACAAATAAGGCAAGACCAAGTGTTCCGCCAATCGGAAGTCCAAGACTTCTTGATATCATATAATAAGTACCACCGGCTTGTACTTTTTTATCAGTTGCAATAGAAGAAACGCTTAACCCGGTTGAAATAGAAATTAAATGAGCCAGTAGAATAATACCAATAGTTGTTAAAAGCCCCGCTTGACCGGCAATCCAAGGAAGTCTTAAATACATTATTACACCAAGGATTGTAAGAATTGAAGGAGTAAAAACCCCTCCAAAAGTTCCAAATTTTTTACTTTTTGCCATTTTGTCTGCCTATTGGCTGTTTAATAAAATTATTAAGTTGATAAAAATCAGTTATCCTTGCTTAGCTTTTCTTTGTTAAAGTAAAAATATCTTTTCTTCTATCCTTCAAATTTCTTACTGCGCCAAATTGGTTTAATTCTCTCAACAAATCTATATCTACATCAGCAATTAATATCATTTCAGTATTAGGAGTTGCCTCAGCTTTAATTCCGTTAGTCGGAAAAGAGAAGTCACAAGGAGTAAAAACCATAGATTGTGCAAATTGTATATCCATATTATGAACATTAGGGAGATTTCCAACACTCCCGGCAATAGCTACAAAACATTCATTTTCTATAGCCCTGGCTTGAGAGCATAACCTTACTCTCGAATATCCGTTTTGTGTATCCGTAAGGAATGGAACAAATAAAATGTCCATTCCATCTTCGGCTAAAAGACGAGATAATTCTGGAAATTCAACGTCATAGCAGATTAATATTCCAATTTTACCGCAGTCAGTATCAAAAGTTTTTAATTGACTTCCCCCTTGCATTCCCCATACTTTTACTTCATCTGGAGTAACATGAATTTTTTCATATCTTTCAATTGTACCATCTCTTTTGCATAGATACCCAACATTATACAACTTATTATTTCTTACTTCGGGCATGCTTCCGGTAATAATATTAATATTGTAAGAAATAGCTAATTCGGTAAATTTATTAACAAACGAAGAAGTATATTCAGCTAATTTTTTAATCGCTTCATGTTCTGAAAGATGATTATAATCAGCCATTAAAGGGGCATTAAAAAATTCCGGGAAAAGAGCAAAATCAGATCTATAGCCAGATACCGCATCTATAAAATATTCTGCTTGCTGCATAACTTCATCAATATTTTTATAAAGTCTCATTTGCCATTGAATTAATCCTAATCTAACAATTTTCTTTTTTGTTGTCGCTTTTTTTGATGGCTTTTCATAATAAATATTATCCCATCTTAAAAGTACTGCATATTCGTTAGAGGCTTCATCCCCCTCTAGATATCCTTTTAATATTCTAACAGGATGAAAATCATTAGATATTTGGAAATTTAAAACAGGATCATGAATTTCTCTTGATCTAACCTTTTCAATATATTCTTTGGGAGACAAGTCATTTATATATTTGTGATAATTTGGAATTCGTCCACCAAAAGCAATTCCCTTTAAGTTGTATTTTTCACAGAGTTCTTTTCTGTAATCATATAATCTTCTACCTAATCTCAAACCTCGGAATTCGGGTTTTATGAAAACATCAACACCATAGAGCATATCTCCTTCTTCATCATGTGTACTAAATGTGAAATTACCAGTAATTTCTCTATAAGTATGGTTTTCACCAAATTGGTTATAATCAATAACAATAGATAAAGCACATCCTGCTAATTGATTATTTACTCTTATTATAATTTGACCCTCAGGAAATTTTTCTATTAAAGTCTGTATGTGGTATCCTTTCCAGTAGGCATTTGGCATTGTTTTATATGCAGAAATCATTGCTGTTTTTAATTCTTCGTAATCCTCATACTTTAGAAATTCTAAGGATACATTGTTTATTCCCGATACGTCCATCGTTCTACTTCCTTAATAGGTTTTGATTTTATAGACATTTTGAAATAGCTTATTTTATTTTTGACTTTAAAAAAGCTTTATCAAAATTATGAGTAAAATTTCTAATTAAAAGAAAATAATTTGAGGAAAAAAAGATCATTTTTGAGGAATAAGCTTTAAAAATAAAAAGCCCAGTCTCCCGGGCTATTAAGCATAACTAAAGGATTTTCAGCTTTATACTTCTAACTCTGCTAACTGTTTTGATTGGGTTAAAGAGAGAACTTTTTCTAAATCAAGTAATATTAGTAATCTATCTTCCAGCTTGCCTACTGCTGTTATATAATCAGAATCAATTCCCGCTACCATTTCTGGTGGTGCTTCTGTTATATTCTTTGGGATTCTCAATACTTCGCTTACTTCATCTACTATAAATCCGATTGTTGTTCCTTCTAATTCTACTACCACTATTCTTGTATTCTTG
>PAAX01000002.1 GCA_002698995.1 Ignavibacteriota bacterium
AACTATTCATTAATGTCTATCTTCTTTGTTTTTTTAGTCAAGTATAAAAATCAGTATTTGTACTGATTTCTTTGCTGAATATCTTGTTTATATTACATAGAAATTACTTGAGGAGAAATTTTGAGAAGATATAATGGAAGAATGAATGGTGAAAAATTCTTAGCTGATGCTCAAAACAATTTATTGCACAATTTAGATTCCGAAAAAGAAGAGTGTAACATTGATTCCATTTTATTAATTAGAGTAGAATTACCATTCACATCAATTGAAAGTGCATTTAATCACAAGAATTATGGTCTTTGTCCATATTGCTTTAGAAAGCAATTTGAGATGTATATTAATAGTAAATAGTTGATTTAGAATTGTTTTTTCCCAAATTCACATGTAATGTGTTTACTCTAAATCATTTGTGATCAAATCCAATACTCACCTCAAATATTTTAGGTCTGTTGATTTATTCTTCAGACCTTTTTTTAATGACCTACTTTGTTTACATATTGACTTCTCTTAAAGATTCCAAAAGATATATTGGAATGACCTCCGATCTAAACAAAAGATTGAAAGAGCATAATTCCGGAAAAGTAAAATCAACAAAAAATCGCAGACCTCTTGAATTAATTTATACTGAGGAATTTATTTCCAAAAAGGAAGCATCAAATAGAGAAACTTTCTTTAAATCCCACAAACAAAAGAATTAATTCTTTCGTCATTTCATTAAACAAATAGACAACTATTTTCGATAATGGAAGGGTAAGATTATAAATAAAAAGAGAAAAGGGGTTGTGAAAATGAATCTTCATGAAAAGGATAAAAACAACGAATCTAACGAATTACTGCAGTTAGTTAGTTTTAAGATTGGGAATGAGGAATTTGGAGTTGATATTCTTAAAGTACAGGAAATCAACAGAATGATGGCAATTACTAAAGTTCCTTCCGCACCAAGTTTTGTTGAAGGAGTAATAAATTTAAGAGGTAGAGTAATTCCGGTAATTGATTTAAGAATAAAAATGGGATTACCTAAAAGAGAATCAAGTAAAAATACAAGAATTGTTGTAGTTGAATTAGAAGGAACAACCGTAGGATTTATAGTAGATGAAGTAAGCGAAGTATTGAGAATCCCAAAGAATATAACAGAAGCTCCTCCTGAAATGGTAGCCGGAATAGATGCAGATTATATAACTGCAGTCGGAAAACTTGAAGACAGATTACTAATTCTACTGGATTTGGAAAAAGTACTTTCCTTAACTCAATCAAAACAATTAGCTGAATTAGAAGTATAAATTTTTTCTTTATAGATGAGGCTGTCTTAGAACTTTAACTTGTATAGAAATATTACAAAAACTTTTAAGACCTCCTCATCTAATCAATATCAATGTGATAGTTTAATTTATTTTGGTATTCTTATTGTAAAGTTTGATCCAATATTTTTTTTACTCACAACAGAAATTTCTGCATTATTTACATCACAATATTTTTTAACTAGAGCCAATCCCAAGCCATTACCTTCATACTTTCTTGTATAGCCGGTATCCTCTTGGGTAAAAGGAGTAAATATATCCTCTAAAAATTCTTCTGCTATTCCAATACCGGAATCAATAACACTTATGTACTGATTGTGTTCGTCACAGCAGATAACAATTTTAATTATTCCATTATGCGTATATTTATTAGCGTTATCAATCAGGTGAGAAAAAATTTGAATCATTGAATATCTATCGCAATAAACTAGACAATCAGAAAGTTCTCCTTCAATTTCAATTTTGTTGTTTTTGCTGTGAAAGTATTCTCCATACTCAATCATAATATCATTGATAACATCATCATAAATATTAATCTTTTCATAGATTGGATTATATATTCCTAACTGAAGTTCAGACATATTTAAAATCAAATCGATAGTTCTGATAATTCGTTTTGTTGATGTTTCTATTCCCCAGAAAAAACTATTAATTCTAGAATCCTTAGAAAAGAATTCTTCTTTTAACAGACTGATATAATTAAGGATAATATTGATTGGTGTACTTATTTCGTGGCTCATTTGAGCTAAAAATTCTGTTTTTAATCTATCTGATTTCTCAGCAAATTCTTTAGCAGAATTTAGTTCACTAAACAATTTCATATAACTTGTTATATCCCAGCAGATACCTAATATCTTACGTTCTTCAACCATATTTTCATATTTAATCAAAGCAAACTTTACATATTCAATAGAGCAAGGGTTCTTAATCTTCAAGTCCAATTCTTTGTATGAAAAATTGTTGTTCGAAAATAATTCAATAAAATTTTTTAAGTAATTTTCGTCAATCAAATTACACCAATCTTCAAGAGAAACATTCAAATTATTTTTTACACAGAATAAATCGTACATCTGTTCATTCCATGTAATAATTTTGGATTCGATCTGATATTCCCAAATACCTATTCTGGCTGTCTTTGCCAATAAGTTCATCTTTTCAGAAAGATTTTTCAATTCTCGTTCTATTTGTTTATTTGCAGTTATATTGTTGGCAGTATAAATAACCGCAAAAATATTACCGTACTTATTAAAGACAGGTTTGTAATTAACTTGGAGGGTTATTCTATTTTCATTTGGATAAATTAAATCAATCTCTCTGGATATTATTTCTCCCTTAAGGGCTCTGTTAATATTTTCAACCAAAGGTTCTTTAGCAATAATTTTTTGATAGTTTAGAACAGATTCACCAATAGTTAAGGCAGTATTGTAGGCTTTTTTTACTATTTCTCTAAAGGTATCATTAAACCCCACTATTTTATATTTTTTGTCTATTAACAGGTTATAGTCATTTGAATTATTGAATGACGGACTTAATAGAACACCGGTTTCATCAATTTTTTCATCTATAGTTAATTTTATCTTTTCATATTTTTTAAAGCAGTTATTTACAGCTTCCAGCAATTCTTTATTATTGATTGGTTTTAACAAAAAATCATTTGCGCCGTACAGCATAGCTTCGCGCAGATATTTATATTCAAAAACCCCTGAAAGAAAAATAAAAGGGATTTGTGAAGAATAAATTTCCTTTTCAAGTTCTCTTTTAAATTCAATTCCATTTTGATTTTCTAATTGTATATCGGAAATAATCAAATCAATTTGATTATAACTATTGATGATATTTAAGGCTTCATTTGGATTTTTAGTGGAAATAACTTTATAGCCGGCATACTCAATAACTTGGGAAACTGCTGTTAAATCTTCGGGAGTATCAACTACAACAAGTATGTTTTTCATAACTCCTCCGGCGCATTATGCGCTGGAAAAGCGTTTATAAATTACTATTAATACTACTCATCAAAAATAATGAAAATAAATTCATCTTCAATTGTAATTAATTTATCCTTAGCGGACAATTTCAACTTTTTGGCGTTAAATAAATACTATAACAAAATGGTAATTTTCAAGAAACAACCTTAATTTCATGGTTCATAAAAATTAGAATGGTGTAATGAAGATTATTATAGCGGGTGCAGGCGAAGTGGGATATCATTTAGCCAAACAGCTTTCACTTGAAGAACATGATATTTCAGTAATAGATATTGATGAAGACCAATTGGAAAGAGTTGATTCCGTAACCGATGTACTTACTATTAAAGGCTCTTCAACTTCCATAGAAATGCTGAAATCAGCTAGAGTTGCAGAAACTGATTTGGTAGTTGCGGTAACTTCTTCGGAAGAAACAAACTTAAACACTGCCATTTTAGCGAAACAGCTTGGTGCAAAAAAAACTATAGCCAGAGTTGGGAATGCGGAATATGTCTCCAAAGAGAATAAAGGTATTTTTTCTACAGTTGGAATAGATCACTTAATTTATCCGGAAGAACTGGCAGCATTTGAAATTCAAAAACTTATTGAAAGAGCTGCTGCAACTGATGTTATAGAATTTGAAGGGGGAAAATTAAGTCTGCTTGGATTAAAACTCGATTCCAATATTCCTATTTTAAGAAAATCTTTAAAAGATATTTCAAAGGAATATGAAATTGTAGATTTCAGAATTGTAGCAATACATAGGGGAATGAGAACCATTGTTCCATCCGGCAATGATTTACTTCTTCCTAATGATCAGATATTTATAACTACAACACATGAAGGAATCGGAAAAATTCTTCAGCTCGCCGGAAAAGATAAAGCCAAAATAGATGATATTATGATTTTGGGCGGCGGAAAGATCGGTAAGAAATCTGCTCAGTTATTGGAAAGTTCACTTAATGTAAAATTGATTGAATCGGATAAAAGCAAAACCAATGAACTTGCAGATCAGTTAAGTAAAACCCTTGTTATACAAGGCGATGGACGCGATATTGATCTATTGGCGCAAGAAGGTATAATTGATATGGATGCATTTATTGCCGTAACAAATGATGCCGAAACTAATATAATTGCATGCTTAATGGCTAAACATCTAGGTGTATCTAAAACAATTGCTTTGGTTGATAATGTTGATTATATCCCGCTTACTCAAACAATTGGTTTGGATTCTCTTGTAAATAAAAAATTAATTGCCGCTAATAATATTACAAGGTTCATCAGACAAAGTAATGTTGTTACAATTGCCACTTTACAAGGAATTGATGCAGAAGTTTTTGAATTTATTGCAAAGCCGGGATCCGAAATAACTAAAAAGCCGGTTAAGAATCTTAAATTCCCTAAAAATGCAATTATTGGTGGATATATTAGAGATAATCAAGGGTTTATTACTAAAGGGGATACTCAAATTCAGGCTAACGATAAAGTAGTTGTTTTTTCATTGCCATTTGAAATTAACAAAGTAGAAAAACTCTTTCAATCATGATTCAGTATAAAGCCATATTAAGTGTAATCGGGTTTCTACTTATTCTGGTTGGTGGATTTATGATGCTTGGAATCCCATTCTCAATTTATTATGGTGATGATGATATTTTTGCTTTAGTTATAAGTGGAGTATCAACCAGCATAATCGGAGCTATTACATTCCTTCTTACAAGAGAAAAAGATAGAGAGATTAGAAAACGTGAAGGATACATTGTAGTTTTTCTCGGCTGGTTTGCGATGTCGTTATTCGGAGCAATTCCGTTTGTTGTTCATGGTTCTATCCCAAGTTATACAGATGCTTTTTTCGAGACAATGTCGGGATTTACAACTACAGGTGCCTCAATCCTTAATGATATTGAATCACTACCGCACGGACTCTTATTCTGGCGAAGTATTACTCAATGGCTGGGGGGAATGGGAATTATTGTTCTCTCTTTAGCTATACTTCCAATTTTAGGTATTGGCGGAATGCAGTTGTTTGTTGCTGAAGTTCCGGGTCCTACTAAAGATAAAATTCATCCAAGAGTTAAAGAAACAGCAAAAAGATTATGGGGAATTTATTTTATTCTAACTTTTTTAGAAACTGTACTTTTACTTTTTGGCGGAATGAATTTGTTCGATGCCATAAATCATTCATTCACAACTATGGCAACCGGTGGATTTTCAACAAAGCAGAATAGTATAGCTGCTTTTGAATCTGCATACATTGATTATGTAATTACAATATTTATGTTTTTGGCGGGAATGAATTTTTCCGTTCATTATTATCTTCTTCATGCTAAATTTAATGTGCTCAAAAAGAACGAAGAATTTAGAACCTACACTTTATTTATTATAATAACATCTGTGATTATTGCTATTTCTTTAATAACCTCGAGTTACAATGATTTCGAAAAATCTTTCCGCGATTCATTATTTCAAGTGGTTTCTATAGTAACTACTACTGGTTACGTAACAGCAGATTATGAAAGCTGGGGGAATTTTTATCAGCTCTTATTTTTCTTGCTATTATTTGTCGGCGGATGTGCCGGCTCAACCGGCGGTGGAATTAAAGTAGTAAGGCATTTACTGCTAATCAAAAATAGTTTACTTGAACTTAGAAGATTGATTCATCCCCGAGCAGTAATTCCGGTTAGATTTAACGGCTCTTCTATAGGACAGGATATTGTTTCCAATATTCTTGCTTTTTTCTTGTTCTATCTTGGAATTTTCATATTTGGTACATTAGTCATGTCTTTAATCGGTTTAGATTTTCCATCTGCTTTAGGTTCAGTTGCTACTTCATTGGGCAATGTTGGCCCGGCTATTGGAAGTGTTGGACCGGTTTATAATTTTTCTCATATACCGGATTTTGGAAAGTGGTTTCTATCTTTCTTAATGCTTTTAGGAAGATTAGAATTATTTACCATTCTTATTATATTTTCTTCAGCATTCTGGAAAAAATAAAATCACAAAAATATTTTATTGATTTCTTCTTCATTAAGATTTAGTTCATTATTAAGAATCTCTTTTCCATGCTGATTAAATCTAGGCGGCGGAAGTAAATCTTTTTTGTTCTCAACCTTATCAATATTTGCACAAAAAGATTTCACTCCTATTAATTCTTTCTGATTATTCCCTTCCAATAATATTTCTTCAGCTTGTTTCTGCTCAAATACTTCTTTCATATTTAGAACTAAAGCAGCCGGAATTTTCTTTTCATTTAATTCTCCTATTAATTCAGCCGAATTTCTTGAAGCTATTTTTTCAGAAATAATTTCATTCAGTTCAATTCTGTTTTTCACCCTATTATGATTAGTAGAAAATTTTTGATCTATAGAAAGTTCAATAATATCAAGTACTCCACACAAATTCATAAATTGTTTATCATTCCCAACAGCAAGAACTATTAGTTTATCATCATTTGTTCTATAAGTTGTTCCGTAAGGAACTATGTTCGGATGATCGGATCCAACAGCTTCGGGAATAGTTTTACCAACCAAATAATTTGATGATTGATTAACCAAAGATGAAATTCCCGATTGCAGCAAAGAACAATTTATGTAAGAGCCTTCATTATTGATTAAACGATTGATATATGAAACAAGAACAGCTTCCTTAATTTGATGAGCAGCTAAGACGTCAATTAGTGCAACCGGCATTTTTATCGGTCCACTCTCTTTTGTTCCGTTAATGTAAGTAAATCCGGCATAAGCTTGCATAACCGCATCAAAAGCTGTTCTTTCATCATTTAATCCGAATCCGGTTATATGTGCATAAATAATTTTTGGATTAATTTTACTTATAGATTCGTAATCTAGTTTTAATTTTTTATCATCACCGGGTTTGAAGCTTACTGTTACTAAGTCCGCTTTTGAGATTAATTTAATCAGAATCTCATAATGAGCGGGATTACAGAAATCCAAACCAATTGATTTTTTACCCCAATTTACAGAACAGAAATAACTTGAAAGATCATCATCATTTTCATTGGGGAGTTTCCAATTTCTCGTTACATCTCCGTTAGTTTTCGGATTTTCAACTTTAATAATATCTGCACCTAATTCAGCAAAAAACATTCCGACTGATGGTCCGGCAAGAACAGATGAAAGTTCAATAACTTTGAAGTTCTTAAATATCGTATTCATACAATTCCGTTAATTCTCAATTATCTAAATATTTGTTTATATTTAATTTTGCAAATCAAGTATGGTAAAATGAAAATATTTTTACTTTTCTACATAATTTTGTTTGCAGCAGCATTAAATGCTCAAGAATTATACTTCTGTAAAAGTGTTACTGAAAACGGTAAACCTATTGATGCAGAATTGAAATGGGAAATACAACCTTTCGGCACAAGGATTTCAATCCTATATCGATCTAATAATTTTTTGAATGACCAAATCTACTACTTATTTATTGATAAAAAGTTTGATAATGAATACAAACCATTTGACAGTAAAACCAATCGACCCGATAAACAGAAAAAGTGGATGGAGTTTGAGTTCTCATTTAAAGAAGAAGGTGAATACAAAATTTATATAATGGATTCGGAGCAAAAAGTTTTAGCTCAGAATTACTTATCTGCATTTTTCAGCGGCAGCTATAATTCGATTGCAAAAAAATCAGAGACGAGCTACAGTTATTACGATGATGCAAAAATTATTTTCTCCGAAAGAGTATTCAGCAATAAACCTTATAACAGTTTTAGAGAAACTTCACTTTCCCAAAATAACGGCGAAGTATATATTTTTATTGATAACGGAAAACCTTTGAATACTGATGTAATTCTGGTTTATATTTACCAAAAGAAAAATAGAGCTTTTGAATATGATGAGTTTGTAGATTCAAAAAAGTTCAAGATAGACGAAAACTGGAAAAGTACTTTTTTCAAATATAAATTTGAAGATGCGGGCGATTATAAGTTTGCGATTTTTAATCAAGAAGAAAAACCAATTAAAAACGGATTCATTAAAGTGAGATAAATATGAAAGGAATAGTTTTAGCCGGGGGCGCCGGTACTCGTCTTTATCCAATTACAAAAGTATATTCTAAACAACTAACAATTATTTATGATAAGCCTTTAATCTATTATCCATTGTCAATATTAATGCTTGGAGGTATTAAGGATATTCTAATAATTTCCAACGAAGAAACTATTCCGATGTATGAAAAGTTATTTGGAAACGGTAACAATATTGGATTAAATATAGAATACAAAGTTCAAGATGCTCCTAGAGGAATTGCAGAAGCTTTCATTTTAGGCGAAGAATTTATTGGTAATGATGATGTTACATTAATCCTGGGCGATAACATTTTTTACGGTAAATTAAATTTCTTTTATAATGCTGTGAATGATTTCACTACAGGCGGAGTAATATTTGCTTATAAAGTTACCGATCCGCAAAGATATGGAATTGTTGAGTTTGATAAGACCGGCAAAGCAATTTCAATAGAAGAAAAACCTCAAAAGCCTAAATCTGATTTTGCGGTTCCCGGACTTTATGTTTATGATAACAGGGTTATTGAAATATCAAAAAATCTTAAACCTTCCGGAAGAGGTGAACTTGAAATTACAGATGTTAATAAACATTATTTAACTGAGGGAAATTTGCGAGTTGAAACTATTGGACGAGGTGTAGCATGGCTAGATACAGGAACTCCGGATTCCCTTCTACAAGCTTCTAATTTCTTCGGTGTTATTGAAGAAAGACAAGGATTAAAAGTAGCTTGTATTGAAGAAATTGCTTTCAAAAAAGGATTTATTAATCTAGAACAGTTCAAAGAATTAATAAATACAATCCCTAAATCGAACTACAGAGAATATTTAGAAAAATTATTAGCTGATATTGTTGAATAAACTAATTGCTGATTAAAAACTTATATGAAAATTTTATTAATAATTTGCGGTTGGATTTTTGTAGGTTTAGGCGTAATTGGAATCTTTCTTCCGGTTATGCCTACAACCGTTTTTCTTCTTATTGCTGCAAGTTGTTTTGCAAAAAGTTCGGAGAGATTTCATAACTGGCTTTTGAACAACAAACTTTTAGGTAAGTTTATAAAAGATTATTATCTGCACAGAGCAATGCCTTTAAGAGCAAAAATTATTGCAATTACTATGTTGAATTTGGTTATTGGCTACTCGGCTTTTTTTGCGGTAAAAACAGAAATAATAAAATTACTTTTATTTACAATTGCAGTTGGAGTTACTTCTTATCTCCTATCAATAAAGACTCTCACTAAAGAGACGGTAAAAAATTAGTCTTCAATAACGGAACGACTTTTGAAATTAAATCTTAGTGTAAGAGTTACGCCAACAGCCATCAATGCCATTGCCAATCCAATCCAAACACCGAATGCTTTCATATCTAAAATAAATCCAAATATATAAGCTGATCCAATACCAACAATCCAGTATCCTAAGAATGAAAGCACTAAAGGGAAATTTACATCTTTTATTCCACGTAAAATGCCTATTGCAGTTGCCTGCATTCCATCAAATATTTGAAAGATTGCAGCAATAAGTAATAGAGAAGATGCAAGTTCAATGACCTGAGTATCTTCAATATAAAATTTAGGAAGTAAGTTTTTTAATGTAATAAACATAATTCCAAAGAATATCATTATTGACATTGCAACAATCATTGCGGTAAATCCTGATCTTCTTGTTTCTTTTATATCCTTTCTTCCCACTGCACTAGCAACTCTTATCATCCCGGCTGAGGAAATTCCTAAAATTATCATGTAAGTAGCGGAAGCCAGATTAATTGCAATCTGGTGTGCCGCTAATTGATTTGCACCTAACCAGCCAATCATAATAGCTGCATAAGCAAAAGAAGCAACTTCAAGGAAGTATTGAAATCCACTTGGCAGACCAATCTTAAGGAGTTTCTTAATTAACTTGAAATCAACGCTAAAGTAATTTTTAATTGATGTATAAATTTTTAAGTGAGATGATTTCATCACATAAAACATTAATACAGCAGCCATTATACTTCTTGTTGTAGTAGTTGCAATTCCGGCTCCGTCCAATCCCATTGGTTCAAATCCCAAATTACCGAAAATTAAAACCCAGTTAAAAAATGCATTGAAAACATTAGCTGCTATAGCAATTATCATTGGTGGGCGAACAAATGATAGACCTTCAATAAATTGTCTGAAAATTTGAAATACTAAAAAAGGAATAACACTCAGCGAAAGTATTTTTAAATATGAAATTGCGAGTCGTGTTACTTCCGGAGTTTGATCAAGATATTTAATTAAATCAGCTCCAAAAAAAATCAATATCCCAAGTAAAATTGCAAACACAAAATTTACATAAAATCCGCTTTTAAGAATTTCGGAACACTCTTCAATTTTTGAACTTCCCTTTGCTATTGCAGCAAGAGGAGTAAGGGCAAGGGACATTCCAATGCCTAATACCAGCACAAGAAAAAACAATCCGTTAACCAAAGCTGCAGCGGCTAAAGGCTCAGCTCCAAGTCTGCCAACCATCAAGCTGTCTACAATTCCCATCAGAATATGCCCGAACTGCCCGATAGAGACAGGGATTGCCAGAGATAATGTTTCTTTAATATGTTGCTTTAAGTATTTCATTTGCAATTACAAATATATATAAAAGGGAAGCTTCATAATGTAACTATCCACTATTTTTAATAAATTTGTTACTTACTTAATTCTTATTGAGGTTAAAATGGGTTTATTATCAAAAGGAAAAAAAGAAACTGACAGATTACTTGAAGAAAATGATGAACTGAGAAATCAGCTTCATTCATTACAGGAAAAGTACGGAAGTCTTGAAGAAATTGAGAATAAACTTTCCGAAGCAAGAAAAGAATTATCTGATATTTCTTTAGAGGAGCGTGAAATTGAAAATCATGTTAAAAATCTAAAAGATGAAAAAGCAAATAAGCTTGAAGAAATATCGAAACTGAATGATGAATTAAGACAGCTTGAAGAAGTAAAAAATAATATTCAATCAACAGTTACCAATTATGAATCCGATATAACCAGCCTCAAACAAAGAAAAGAAGAATTAGAAAACGATATTGAAAATTATGAAACAAATTTTGCATCAAAACTTAAAGAGCAGAGTGAATTAACAAATCAAGTTGATGATTTGAAAAATACTTTAGAAAATGTATCCAGTGAACTTGAAGATAAAATTGAAAAGGTAAATAATCTTAATCGTGATAATGATAAACTAACTGAAGAAATTGAAGAAAAAGAACAAAAGGTAAATTTATTAAAGGAAAGCGAAGAAGTTTATCAAGAAAAAGTTAGGAGCATAGAAACTGAATACAACGAGAAAAATTTAGAACTAACTGAATTAACAAATCGATTGGAAACCGTTCAAGAAAAATTAAATTCACTTCAACAGGATGAAAACAATAAGAAAAAGTTAATTTCGGATTTGGACGAAAAAGTTCTTCTAAACGAAGAAGTAAAATCGAGTCTGGAAACAAGCATTGCCGGATTAGTAAAGCAGATAAACGATAAGGACAAATTATTTGCCGATCTTGAAAAATCAAAAGATAATTTCAAGAACGAAATCATTGAATCACAAAAAGAACTTAATGATTTAATAAGCAGAATAAATATCTCAAAAGAGACATTATCAAAGGATAACACTGAAGTTGAAAATTTCAAGCAGAAGAAATTAGATATTTCGGAAGAAATCGGAAAACTTGAAGTTGTTAAGACTAACATTCATGAAGAGATATTAAGAAAAAGAGAAGATGCAGAAAAACTTAAAAATGAATTAAAATCGTTAAACAGTAAGTTAAAAGAGACCGAACAAAGAAAGTTTGGAATTGAGGAGAGTCAAATTAAAATTGAGACTTCATTCTCAGAAACTTTGAAAAAATATACAGAAGAATTAGATAGTGAAAAAAATAAGTTAAGTAGTATTAAGCAGGAAATATTGGCAAAGAGTAAAGATTTGTCTGAAAAGGAAACTATCTTTTTGGAAAAAACAGCACAAATTGCAGAATACAGCGGATTAGTAAAAGTTCTTCAAAAAGAAAAATCAACAATTGAAGAATCTATTGAAAGTTTGAAAACCCAGAAAAATCTACTAACAGAATCCTTAGTAGAACTTAAGGATAGAGAAAATAAGCAGAAAGTTTATATTAACGAATTAAGATCACAAGTTGAAAATCTAGAAATAAAGAGAAATCAGCTTGATAAAGATCTTAAGGAAATCATATCTCAAACCCACAAAAACTACAATGAAGCAGAGGAACGGAAAAGAAAAGTTATTCAAGAACTTCATGAAAAAGAGAGAGCGCTTGAAGTTATTGAAGATAAACTTAGAGATTCGCGTCAGCAGCTTTTAGATTTGAAAAACGAGACTTCCAACCTTGAGTTAAGAAAGGAAGAATACGCATCAAAAATTAGTCAATTGGTTAGTCTGGAGAAAACTCTTCAAGCAAAAATCAATAAACTGGAAGAATCAAATCAACCCGATAATGAGGTTAAAGAATAAGAGATTTATCAGTGATTTAAATCAATTGATGTATTGAATTTGTGCTCTATTTAACAATTGCCTTAACCAAATTTTGCATTTTGCTTTTTTAATAGATATAATGTCTATTAGAAATTACGAAATAAGTTAGGATAAAATTGTGGCACTAAGTTCAATTGTATATGCAAGTTTATCGATATTTTTTGGATTTTTTGGATTGCTTTTATTAGTAGCATTCTTCGCTTCCCGAGGCAGTAAAAGAGAAAACAGATAAATATTTTGGCTGGTGGGCGCTGTATTATTTAAGTTTTTATGGCGCCCTTTTATTATTTTTCCATTCTATATTTCTTCACAATTAAAATTTAACATGCACAATTTGGACAAGACTTCCTCAGTTTATTATTTCAGCACGGAAACATGTAACGTTTGTAAAGTTCTAAAACCTAAGTTAAAATCATTTCTTGATGAGAATTTTCCAAAACTTAAAATGACTTACATTGATGTTGAGCAGGAAAAAGAATTAGCTGCTCAATTAACAATTTTTGCCGTACCAACAATAATAATTTATTTTGACGGGAAAGAATTCTTACGTTATTCCCGAAATATAAACTTTGATGAGCTTCATCAAAGCTTGGAAAGAATGTATAATCTCTATTTTGACTAAGAAATATGAATAATCCAATTAAAAGAATCGGTTTAATACTGGGATTCCTATTCCTCTTTCCCGCATTATTCTTTACTGCAATTGAGATTAATTCAATTAATGAAAGTGAACGAGTACTTGAAAATATTTATTCGAATCAGCTTGAAACAATTCTTCTTTCCGTAAACCGATTTTCCGATGATGTACTTAACAGCTGGGCTAATGATTTAGAATCAAAAAATGCATTTAATAATTCCAATTCTTTTAGTTATCAACTAGAAGATTTTTTTAAGAATAAACGATCGTTACAAAATATCTTTCTAACTGATACTTCTTATTCGCGGTTTACATTTTTTAATAATAACAATGCTTCAAGTAAAGATGAAATTGTAAATCTTCTAAAGTCCAGTCAAAATAAAATTGAGAAGCTTTATAATTATATTACAAGCGGCTACAGAAAATTAGAACCGCTCAGCAATGATTCACTTGGAATAAACTGTGTTGTTTATATTGTTGAACAGAACGGCAGAAAATTTCTGCTGGGATTTTTAATTAACCCGGATGAATTTATAAATTCAGTTTTAGCTCCAAAGATACAAGAAGTTGCAAGAGATGATATTGTTATCAGAACTACAAGAACAAAGGACAACAATCTAATTTACACAACCGACAAATTTTTTAATGATAAACCGATCGAAACCCAAAAGGAGTTCTGGTTATTTCCTAATTATCAAATCGGTATTACTTTAAAGGGAGAATCTTTAGAGAACATTGTAAAGTCGAGATCATACTTTAATTTAAGTCTGTTAGGGGGATTGAATCTTCTTTTACTTATAGCAGTAATTTTTCTTTTTAGAAGTATTAAAAAGGAAATTCATCTTGCTCAATTAAAATCGGAATTTGTATCAAACGTTTCTCATGAATTAAGAACACCTCTTGCATTAATCTCAATGTTTGCAGAAACTCTTGAATTAGGAAGAGTTAAAACTGAAGAGAAGAAAAATGAGTATTACAAAATAATAAGCAACGAAGCTCAAAGATTAAGCAAAATTGTAAACTCAATTTTAAATTTCTCTAAGATGGAATCCGGTAAAAGAAAGTATCATCTTGAACCGGCTAATTTAAATGAGGTTATAGAGAATGTAATCTCTACCTATAAATTTCATCTTAACAGCAAAGGATTTAATATAGAATTGAATCTGACCGACAAACTGAGAAGCAGTAAAATAGACAAAGAAGCAATTTCCGAATGTTTGATAAATCTGATTGATAATGGAATTAAATACAGCAAAGATGAGAAGAAACTTTTAATATCTTCCAATCAAGATGACGAATTTGTTTACTTAAGTGTAACCGATTTTGGAATTGGTATAAGTAAAGAAGATCAGAAAAAAGTGTTTGATAAGTTTTACAGGGTCCCAAGCAATTTAGTCCATAATACAAAAGGAACTGGACTGGGATTGAGTATAGTATTTCAAATAATAAATGCACACGGTGGAAAAATAGAAGTGAAAAGTGAAATTGATAAAGGATCAACATTCACATTATTCTTTCCAATTGAAAAGTAATAAGAGGAAGTTATGCAAAGAATTTTAGTTGTTGAAGATGAACCGAGCATGAGAATTGGTCTGAAAGACAATCTGGAGTTTGAAGGTTACGAAGTTGAGTTTGCCGATGATGGCGAATCCGGATACAAAAATATTATGACTCAAAAATTTGATTTAATTCTGTTAGATGTTATGCTTCCCAAAATGAATGGATTTGATGTATGCAGAAAAGTAAGAGCGGAGGGAGTTAAAATTCCAATAATTCTGTTGACTGCAAAAGGAGAAGAAATTGATAAAGTATTGGGATTAGAATTAGGGGCGGATGATTATGTTACCAAACCTTTTGGTCTTCGGGAATTATTAGCAAGAATTAAGGCTGTAATGAGAAGATCAACAGAATCTCAGCCTGATCAAATTGAAGAAGCTGAGATTGGAAGTTTGATTGTAAATTTTTCTAATTATTCTGCATTTAACAACGGCAATGAAATTGCAATGAGTCATAAAGAATTTGAACTCCTTCATTTTCTTTGGAAGAATAAAAATAAAGCAGTAAGCAGAGATGATTTACTTAAGGAAATTTGGAATCAAGAAGTTTTTACTACAACAAGAACTATCGATAACTTTATTGTTAAACTTAGACAAAAAATTGAGGAAGATCCGAACAAACCAAAAATAATATTAACTGTTCATGGAGTTGGTTATAAACTAATATTATAAATTTGGGGAGAGTACCACCTCTCCCCTAGCCCTCACTGCCAATGCCGTTATTTTACTAACAGCATTTTTCGTGTTATTTTATAGGTACCTGCTTTAAGTAAACAGAAATAAACTCCACTTGATAAATCAGATGCATTCCAAGTTAAACTATGAAAACCCGATTCCATTTCATTGTTTAATAAATTAGCAACTTCATTACCAAGAATATCATAAATTGAAACTCTCACGAACTCATTTGCCGGAATTTGGAAACTTATAGTTGTAGTTGGATTGAAAGGATTAGGATAATTTTGATAAAGTTGAAAACTTAACGGCAGTTTATCTTCCTTTACATCAACTGTAAAACCAAACTCAAATGCACCGATATCCGGAGCTGTTCCGCTGAATTCAGATTCAGAGTAATTAATTATTTCTTGATTATTGTATGTAAAACTGCTTACACCGGCATCAATACAAGGGGAGCCGGTTTGAATTTCATAAGTTATTTCAGGATTAACTAATTTCGGATCATCAGAAATATTGTTCTGGAAATGAACATTAGTGTTTCCATTGGTTTTTATAGAAGTCTCACCAAATTCAAAGTTATTGTATTCGGCAGCGATAGAATTTGGTTCAAATGTGCCGTCAAATTCAATTGGAAATTCTCCGTTATTCCACATCAGAGTATTTACAAAAATCATTCTTGATGCTCTTCTCGCATAAATTGCGGGGCCATAATAATCACAATCGTTGGAAACGAATGAACAATTAGCATAGATTTGATTAACAAAATAATCTGAATGAATTGCTCCTCCACTACCAACCAAAGGATTTGATCCGGTTCCGGAATAATTATTAACAAACGAGCATCTTTCAAAATTTGCCGCAACAACACCACTTGTTACTCCGTCCGTCCCGGTGAATGAAACTGCTCCGCCGTAATAAGCAGCTATATTATTATAGAATTCGCAATTCTTAAAATCTACTTGACAATCTGTCCAAACATAAATTGCACCACCATAACCACCGCCATAGTTTTCGCCTGCCCAAGCTTTATTATTTTCAAAGCGGCAGTTAGTAAATTGTGCATCGGATTTATAAATTACAGCTGCTCCTCCATAACCGGTTCCATTTTGATTTTCATTATAATAACCGCTGATATTATTTGAGAATTTACAATTCATTACAGATAAAAATGAATTATCGGAAACAATACCTCCTCCATAAAAAGTGAACATCGTATTTCCGTTAAGATCAAGCCATTCGCCGCTTCCTTCAGTAATATTAAATCCATCCAAAATCAAAACCGAACTGTTGGAAAGTTTTATTACTGAACCGCTGTAATTTCCATTTATGGTTGTGGAAGTAAATCCGTTTTCACTTATAATTGTTAGAGATTTTCCATCAATTTTAAGATTCTCATTGTAAGTCCCATCAGCAACAAGAATAGAATCAAAAAAATTTGCTGCATCAATTGCACTTTGTATTGATGAATAATCTGATGGAACTCTAATAATTCCGGAGAAACTAATAGAGTGCATAAAGATTATCATTAAAAATATTTTTATAGATTTCATTTAATTTCCTCAAGGAATAAATAATTCATTAATATTATTAGTTAACAAATAACTCAGATCCATTTCACTTACTCTTATTTCAGCAATAACATTTTATTAGACATAACTTTTCCTTGAGACGAAATAGTATATATATATACCCCGCTTGATAATTGCGAAGCATTCCAATTAATTGAATGTATTCCACTGTTCATTTCATTATTAACAAGAACTGCGACTTCATTACCAAGAATATCGTATATCTTTAATGTTACAAATTCACTTTTTGGCAGATTAAAAGTAATAGTTGTAGTTGGATTAAAAGGATTAGGATAATTTTGGTAAAGCTGAAAATCTTGGGCAATTATATTTTGTGTTTCATCTTTAACATCAGTTATATAAGGAGTAAAATCAAATGCAGCATAATTTATATATGCATCTACTATAGTTCCTCTGTCATAGCCAAATGCAATATGTCCGGAAGCAATTTTTTCAGTAGCATCCCCTATCATTCCGCTTAAAGCAAATTGATCATTAACCATTGCAGTAAGGGTTAGATTAGGAGCATCTCCCTCAACTGTAAATTTGACTTTAGTTATACTTTGCGGATTAAAAGCTGCGGAATTAATAATTGTTGGTTCCCAACTATCCATAGCATAACCGAGATGAATTCTATCATCTTCAATAAAGAAGGTTATATAATTTTTATAATCAAATACTCTTGATATGCTGAATGGTGCATCATGAAGCTGAGATCCGGCTCCTTCAACTTCAATAGCAAAATCTTTTACTGCGCCAACCGGACCCAAAACATAGAGTGCTGTTTCTTCCGTACCGTTATAATTGAAATTAAGTTTTCCATCTTGAATATTTATCGATTGAACAATATTATCAAAATTTCCGAATCTGAACCAAGGGATATTATCACTGTCAAAATTTTCAAGATAAGAATTAGATCCAGGTAAATAAGGATTATATCTTATATCAATTTCATCCAAAGACCATTGTGAAAGTTCTCCCGATCCATCAGGATCAACAACTAAAAATATATTTCCACTAAGCAGTTCTTGACTAACATCTTCTATTTCTCCGCTGAAGCTTATCTCTCCATTAATAAATACTCTTACTAGCAAATTACCATTGGATTGTATTCCTTCAATTTTCATACTGCTCATTTCTTCTGATAATGGAATGCTTCCTAATAGGTTCACAACCGGTTCTGTATATGATTGAATATCTTCTGTATAAACAATATTAAGTGATTCATCATCCCCTTCTCCGATTCCACCGACAAATAACCCGACCATTGAATTAAAACTCATTCTGCCGAATCCTCCTCCTTCAAGAGCATTCGCCATACTTCCAGATTTTATTTCGATGGAAAAATCACCGGTAGAAGCCTCAATTGGAGTGAGAATATGAATTACATCATCCTGATAAGTTGATAGAAGTAGTTCTCCGTTTTGTGTTGAAATATCTGCTTCAGGTGCAAGGAACAACCATCCATTCACATTATTTGCATCAAATGTTTCATGGTAACGTCTTGTTGTTGATAATACTGCATTTGCAAAAGGTTTATAATTTATTGAAACAGACTCTAGGTAAGCATCCATAATATTTCCGCGGTCATAACCTAGAACCAGTTTTCCCGAAAGAAGTCTTTCATTTGCATTTTCAATAGTGCCGGAAACAATTAACTGATCATTTATCCATAAATGCATATCAATATTAAATCCCGAATTTTCTGTTTCAAACTTTATTTTCTCAATGGTGGTTAAGTTTATTTGAGCAGAATTAACAATAATAGGCTCTATGCTGTCGAATGAATAACCAAGAAATGCTTGGTTATCTTCTACGAAGAAAGTGATATAGGTTTTGTAATCAAAATATCTTGAAATGCCGAACGGTGCATTGTGAGTTGAACCTGCTCCTCCCGTAACTTCAATTGTAAAATCAGTAACAGCCGGTGTTGGAGGCATTACATAACATTCGCTCTCTTCAGTTCCATTGTAAGTAAAGTTCAATTTCCCATCATTAACTGAGACTGAATTATAAATATTGGACATATCACCAAATCTAAACCAAGGTATGTTTGAGCTGTTAAAATCTTCAAAAAATGTTACATCTTCATTTAGGTAAGGATTATAATCGATTTCTATATGATCAAGATTAAACACAATTTCATTTTCATCTTCAATCATATAAGCAGCCATTTGTCCGCTGAATAAATCCGGATTTACATTAGTCAATGTTCCGTTATAAAAATTATTCCCATTAACAGATGCGTTAACCGTTAAATCATTATTAGATCTTGAAACAGATAATTCCATACTAATTACTTCATCCGGAATAGGATAGCTTGTTAACCAGACTAAATCCTGTTCATTATAGTACTGGAGATTTTCTGAGTAAACGATATAGATTGAGTCTTCAATAAAGAAGGCAATCATTGAATTAAAACCTATTCTTCCAAAACCTCCGGCACTGTTTCCAACTCCCTGAACTAAAACAGAGAAATCATCTTGAGTAGCCGGAATTGGGGGAAACATATAAACTACATCATCTCCCGATGAGGTAAAGTTCATAGCTCCATTTAAATAACTGACTTCAGCATTGGATGAAGTAAAAGTCCATCCTGCCTCGGTATTCGATTCAAAATCTTCGAAATAAGTATTGGTAGTTTGGGCTGATAGAACAAAAGTAAATAAAGCAAGGGCTAATAATAATTTTAAAGCTTTCATGTAAACCTCCGTTTGAGGCATTTTTTCATTCTTTGTTTATTAAGTACTGCAATCATTTAAGCAAAATCATTTTATTAGTTTTGGAAAAATTTCTTGACGTCATAACATAGAAGTAAATTCCACTCGATAAATTTTCTGCATTAAAATTAACCTCATAATTTCCGGCAGATTTTTCTTCGTTAACTAAAACAGCAACTTCCTTTCCAAGAATGTCATAGACTTTCAAACTCACAAACTCATTACTTGGTACCGAGTAAGCTATACTTGTTGAAGGATTAAATGGATTAGGATAGTTCTGCGAAAGTGAGAATTCTGTCGGCAGAATATTATCTTTTTTAACATCAACCGTAAGATCAGAAATCTTTTTGATGAATATGTCTTCTTGCCAATCTGAACAAACTATCAAATCTCCTTTTGGATCAAAAGCTAGAATAGAATTATTAAGGAAGTTGTAATTATTGCTGATTTTTATTTCCGCAAGAAAATCCCCTTTCCAGTCATATTTTTGAACAAACACCCCTTCATAATTATGTGCAGTAAAGTAAATATCATTATCTTCGTTTACTAAAAGGTTACCGGCTGCAAAACTATCTTCATCTAATTTGTAAAAGGTTCTTTCACCTGCGCCGCTGTATTTAATCCTTGCAGTAACATTTGAACTTGTTCCGGAGCCTACAAGCCAAATGTTTCCACCTTTGTCAAATTCCATATCAGTTACTCGAATTGTATCAATTTTTCGTTCCCAAATTAAATCACCGACTGGATCATATTTACTTAAGTAAGTTCCGCGTGAATCACCTGAGCTATTAACAAAATAAATTGTAACATAAAAAGTACCATCATTTGTTTTAAGAATTTTTAATGGATATCTTTCATAATCTTCAAACCAATTGGGATTTCCCCATTCACAATTTCCTTCTGTATTTAATGATGATAATACGATTCCATATTTTGTATTTGAACCGGGGTCTGTATATCCTCTTCCAACTAGATGAATTTTGAAGTCATCGTATAGACTTATGATTGAAGCACCCATGTTATACTCAATCACATTTAAAGTATCTGTTTTATGTTTCCAATATGCCCCTTGAGGTGTGAATTGTGCATAATAAGAATAGACAGCGTTATAATCTCCAATGATACCTCCTAGGTGAAAATTCCCAGATGGATCTTTATGAACTTTATCAAAAAGTATATCATTGTTATATACATTAATTGTAAATGGAAAATCAAAAGTATAATCATCAATGGAAATGAAGGTTCCATCTTTATCATACTTTATAACTTTTTGTGAAAAATATTTTGCAAAGAGAATGATATTATCTTCGTTATCTAAATAAAGACCATTTACTGTTCCATTATCATAATCGCCAATATCTTCACCCATATATTGCTGAAGCCAAATTATTTCTCCATTATCGGGATTAAGTTTCGCAACAAAAACAGTCTGGTTTGAATTGTAAACTCCGTACCAGCTGTAACCTGCTATAATTATATTTCCTTCAGAATCATATTTTATTTCCTGTGCTCTTGCTGCATAATATGAATTAGCATTTGTCTGCTGCTCCCAAACAGCATTCATCTGAGCATTTAATACTGAAAAACATGCAATCAATAGTATGTATATTAATCTCTTCAATTATTCCTCCTAAAACACTTTTACATTTTCTACTTGAGCAAAAGCATTTTCATTGTTTTATTATAATTACCTGCAGATATTCTATAAAAATAAACACCGCTTACTAATTGAGAGGCATCAAACTGAACTTTATAATTGCCTGGATTCATTTGCTGATTTACAAGTGTGGCTACTTCTCTTCCAAGGATATCAAACACTTTCAAAGTAACATTCTCATTACTTGGTACTGAGTACTCAATACTTGTGGTAGGGTTAAAAGGATTTGGATAATTTTGGAAAAGTTTAAAATCACTTACAATATTTGTTTGCTTTGATTCATCTTCTACAGAAACTACACCGCTGTTAGATGTATAAATTATTCCTCCTGCATATGTCGCCCAAATGTTTTCATGAGTCTGAGGATAAATATAATGAGCATCTTTTTTAACTAACTTCCAAGTACCGCCTCCGTCATTTGAGTGATAGAAAGTATCATAGAAAAGAAGATAAAGCTCAGTATCACTTACCATAATAATTTTTTGATTATAATAACCGGTTGTATTTGCCGGTTTATTTAGACTTATCCATGTATCACCGGCATCTGCTGATTTATAAATTCCATCAGTTCCAACCATGTAACAAATTTCACCACTATAACTGGAGATAGAAATATTTGCATAATTTGTAAAATTAGGGAGATCAATTTTATTCCAGAGCAATCCTCCATTTTCAGTCTTCAATAAAGTATTTCCTTCTCCAACAGCCCAACCGAGCATTTCATCATAGAAAAAAACATCTAAAAGCATCTCGGAAGTACCCGATGTTTGCGGTCCCCAAGTCGCTCCTCCATCCAGTGTTTTATAGATCATTCCCAAAGCTCCTACAACCCATCCATACGTTTCATCAACAAAATGTATTGCAACAGGTCCATAAGGTAATTCTTTAACTTCCCAAGTTATTCCTCCATCATTTGTACCCATTAATACTTGTTGAGTTGAAACATCGCTTAGTTTAATTACACCAATGGCAAAACCATTATTTTCATCAAAAAACTGCATCCCCTTAATGCTGTATATCTCTTTGCCAGTAGTTGTTGATGATTCAATTATATTCCAAGTTTTACCGTTTGTTGTTCTCAACAGATGTTTGCCGTAAGAAGAAGCCCAGCCGTATAATGTATTCTCTTTGAAGTACAAGAAATCTGTACTAATATTAAAATCATTGTAAGTTAATCCGCCATCCTTTGTGGTTATAAATTTGTTTGCAGAATTAATATTGAAAAATCCAAAGTTTTTATCCTTAAAAAGGAACTTCAAGTTAAAATAAATGTCTTCCACATATTTAACTGTTGTCCATGTTGTTCCGTGATTTGTTGATTTATAAAAACCGCTGTGAGCTAAACCGTTTTGTAAAACTGTATAAACTGTTCCATCAGAGAAGTATTCAATATTTACTGAATTTCCATCTAACCCAGTTTCAAGAAGCTCCCAATTGCTTCCGCCATTAGTAGTTCTGAAAAGTTTATTTGCATTACCAATATGAAGCAATCCTCTATCATCATCTATAAATTTGATTTTATAACTTATCCCATAAGTCTCGGAACCTGAGTTTGCATTTGATTCAGTCCATGTATTACCCAAATCTGTTGATTTAGCTAAATAATGAGTTCCTCCGCATGCCCAGATTGTGTTATTTGGAGTAATATCAATTGATTGAAAAAATATTGAAGATTCATGTGCAACAGTCCAATCACTGCCGCCATTAGTAGTCTTTAAAATTGTTCCTTTCCAATTACCGTTTAAGAAAGTTCCTCCAACTGCAAATCCTGTATTTATATCAATAAATTTTACGTCATGGAGCTCCGAAGCTTGCCAAGGAAAAGATGGATTTAATTCCTTCCAGCTAGAGCCTCCTGTTGTAGTTTTAAGTATAACGGTCTTTGGTCCATTACCAACCGCATAGCCAATTGATGTAGAAGGAAAATCAACAGCTTCTAACCATTTATTGGTACCCAGCATATCCATTGCTTGATCATAACCGGGATAAATACCTTCCCAATTCTTTTCAATATCTGTTGAAATCCAAATTCCTTGCCCAACTGCAACAATTTTATTTTCCGTAACAAATGCTACATCTCTAATGTTGTTTGGAGTTTGGTAATACCATCCCTCTTGAGCGTTTAGAAATAATAGATTTAGTAAAAGTATAATGGTTACTTTGATTTCCCTTTTCATTATAATCTCTGTTAGTTATTAATTACATTAAAACTGTGTTGTTGTTGAAAACTTGTACTGAACCTTTGCACTCCATAAAGGATCGTTGGCTATTGAAGCCGAATCTGTTGCAACTTCTAAAACTCTGAAGACAACAAATCCGTCGTTAGCTTTTGTCGCCCAAACTGCTCCCGGTGCCAAAGGAGTTGCGCAAACATCATCCGACCACAGATTAGTATCAATTGAATTCAATCCATTAAAATCACTTGTATTTACTCTCATAATTTTAGTTGATGTTGCTCTATACCAGATTCCTTGTCCCCAGCCAGTTCCGTTACCATTCGGACACCAAGCAATTGTTTCGCCATCAGAATTATTAAAGTTTGTTATTTGATCACCGACTAATCCTTCCGACCAATCAATTCCAAAATGCTGTATTGTAATTTCTTTTATTCCACCAGTTGGACCGGCTGGATTGTCTTCGTCATCTTTACATGAACTAAATACTACCATTAATGCCGCAATAATTAAAAGTACTAATATCCTTTTCATTGTCTTCTCCTAAATCTTTTTGTGTATTGTTGTCCTTGCTTTGCTTTTATTCTCAATTCTATATGGTTCCCCGCAGCTTCTGCAAAAATTGGCGTAAGGATTTGAAATCTCACATCCGCAGCTGCTGCAGTATTCTTTCAATTTCTCCCCGCACAATGAACAGAATTGATCTTTTTCCTTTGTGCTGCAAAAAAAATTACAGACCGGACAGATTTTATAAGTTTTGATGTGTTCGTTTTCAAATTCGGTTCCCATTCTACTCAAATAACAAACATCATTCCTAATTAAAAAAGGACATTTTTGGTTGATTTCAGCCATTTTTGAAATTGTCGTTGTTATATTGACGTACAACACTGTTGCTTTTTAAGGCTACAATTTAACTGGACAAATAGCTCCAAATTGCAGATATTGTAATATGAAACTTCTTATCAATCTTATTTTTGCAACATATTTTTCTCTTTTATTAACTGGCGGAGAAAGATTTAAATGGACTGAAATCAGTTTTCCTTCGGAGGATAATTCTTTTAGAATTATTGATGTTGCAGAGAATAATGATATTTGGCTGCATGATCTTCAATTTAATATTTATAGAAGTTCTGCTAATGGTTGGATAAAATATAATACTTCATACAATGATTCTTTAACTCCCGTTAAAATTATAAAAATTGATGAGAATAAATTTTTTGCATGGGCATTTGATACAAAATATTTTTCGCACATTAAAATTTTTGAAAACGGTAATTGGACAAATCTTAATTACATTGTTGATGTTCCTCTTAACAGCGTTGTTAAAGTTGATGAAAATGATTATTACATTCATGGTAATTTTGGAAGATTGATAAGACTAAAGGACAATCGTTTTATTCCAATTAAAAATCCTTTTAAAAACCATATTTGGTCTGCAATTAAATCACATGACGGAACAATTTGGTTTGGTACTAAATACGACGGTATTTATAAATACAAAAATGAAATATTCACAAAGGTGGATTTTGCCGATAACTCGAATTATGAAATAATTTCTCTTATTGAAGTAAATAAAATCATCTATGCTTACCATAATGAATACAATATTTTTGAATTACGAGACAATAAATTTCAAAAAGTAAATAAAAGTCTTGCAGAAATTTCAGGCAGTTTATATGATTCAAAAATTGGAATCACCTCATATTCGGTTTTAAAGGATTCTCTTCAAGTGAAGGTTAATTATCCTTCTAAATTTCAGCCCTCACAAGTTTTCATAAAAAATGATTCTCTTGTTTTTATGATTTCGGACAATAAATTATTCAGAGGAAACAGATATAATAACTTTTATTTCTATGAATTAGCCGGATCTTATCTTGTTGACGGAGCAGAACAGAGTTCAAGTACTCAATCTTTTTTTAATGATTTTAATAATGATGGTTATACCGATTTAATTGTTGGAAATGTATATCCCCCAGAGCTTAACAACCTTTATGTGGGAAATAATCAATTCCCGTTTCAAGAAAGATTATTCAAGCTTGATGATGAATTAAAAGATTTGGCAATTCGGATTTATGATTTTGCAGATCTTAATAATGATTATTATGATGATGTTATTGTATCAATTATCGATAGTATAGGAAGCGGAATTTCGGTTTACTGGAATAACAAAGATTTTACGTTCACAAAACATAAAACTCTTTATTCACCTGAATATCTTCTGAAATCTCCGGTTAGGAATATTGAATCTGTTGATATTGATAACGATGGTGATTTGGACATTAACCTTTCATATTACTACGGAAAAGAAGACCAGCCCGGTAATGATATCTTTTTTACAAATAGTTTTAACGGACAGTTTTTTGAATTAGATACATCTTATAATGAATTATCTAAAGGATGGAATGCAAAATCAACCTTTGCAGATGTAGATAATGACGGAGATTTGGATTGGTTTCAATCTGTTATTTGGTGGAAAGACCGGCTTCATTTAAATGAATATGGTAAATTTATTAATGTCTCCAAAACTCATTTGGATGATAAAGTTTTTCAAAATACCCACGGAAGCGGATTTGCTGATATTGATAATGACGGTGATCTTGATTTAATAAGAAGCAGCGATGAACAGCTTGTTTCAATTTCATTAAATAACGGAAAAGGAATATTCAAGGATGCAACTGATTCTTTAATAAACAGATTTAATAATTTTACTCAATTCTCCTATTCAGGTCATAAATCAATAAACATTTTTGATGTTAACAATGATGGATATTTAGACATTCTTCTTGTAACAAAATTTACCAGCAATAATAACACAACCTTGCTCTTAAACGAGAAAGGAAAAGCCTTTAAGAGTTATAATGATTTCGGAATAAGCAAGGATTCCCAGTTTTATAATTCCGCAGTTGCTGATATAGATTACGACGGTGATTTGGATATTTACTTAATAAAAAACGGCAAGAATTTACTTCTTGTTAACAATCTTGATGATGAAAACTATATCCGAATAAAACTTGTAGGTGTTGCTTCAAACACTTCGGCTAAAAACAGTAAGATTTGGTTATATAGAAATAATACCGACAGCCTTGTTGGATACAGAGAAACCGGGATTAATAATTTTTCCACAACACATAAAAATGAAGATATAATTCATTTCGGTGCAGATAAAAATTTTCTGTATGATGTTAAAATCCAGTTCCAGAGCGGAAATATTGTAACAGTAAATAATATTAAACCCCCTTATAAGTTAACAATAAATGAAGACGACGGAATTTATAAAGATGCATTAGTTTTTGGCAACACTTTATTCAACTTAACAATGGAAAGTGAAATTCAGTTTTACGCTGTTATAATTTTTATAACTATTATTATGATTGGATTGAGTATTAAGTACGGACATGAAAAATTTAATTGGGATATCAGACTTTCAATAGGATTAGTAATTGTAAACTTTTCTTTTTTCTGGATAATTCTGCTTTTATCATACGATTCACAATCACTATTTCTAAAATTTGCTCTTCCTTCTATAATTGCTTCGTTTGGTGTAATTATTCCCAATTTAGTTTTTCTAAGTCTTAAATCTAATATCATCAAAAGAAATATCAGTGATTATAAAGATGAACTGCTGAATCAAGTGATTAATTTTTCTCATGGTGAATGGGCATTAAAAAATATAAATAGTTTGATATTCCTTCAGCAGTCAATTCCCCCTGATATTAACGAGAACGAAAAGTATAAAAAACAATTGAAGGAAAGAATAAATACTTTCAATTCACTCACAATTAAAAGCATTGAAAAAATCATTTCAATATCTCAACAGATTGATTTTGAGAAAGAATCTACAAAGCATTTAAAGCAGACAGTTGAAGAGATAAAAATCCTGAACAAAAAAATAATTAGTAATGATTTTTTCTTTACTGAAAAAGAGAGGAAGCTTTTCGTTATCCTAAAAGAAATTATGAGGATGATAAGAAACAACACAATTTCTGAATACTCATGCAATCCCATTGAAGTAATTGATCAAGTGTTGGAAGCTAATAAGACAATGATTAAAAAAAATCATGTAAATGTTGAATTTATTTATCCGGCTGAATTAAAAAAATATGCGTTAATAAAAGCCAATGAACTTGCAGATATAATTGATAATTCAGTTGTAAATGCTGTTAAATCATTTAAAGAAAAAATTAATTGTTCAATAATTATTGAAGTAAAATGGGTTGCCCCAAAATTTAGAATAACTATTATGAATAACGGTGAAGAAATTTCGATAGAAAATAAAGAAAAGATTTTTGAAAAAGGATTTTCGACTCTTAGCAGTTCCGGTTTTGGGTTATTTAATTCAAGAAATATTTTAATTAAATACGGCGGCAGATTAATTCTGCAAAGTTCAACTTCACAATGGACTAACTTCTTAATAGAATTAAACGAAGGATATATTAATGAAACCTCATATTCTGATAATTGATGATGACATTGATTTTATAAACGATTTTTCTTTAGTACTGGATGAAGATTATAAATGCTCTTTTGCATTAAACGGACATGATGCAATATCACTAATTCAAGATTCCGTTCCAGATGTAATACTGCTTGATCTTATGCTGGGGAATGAAGATAACGGTCTTGAATTGTTAAATAAATTACAAAAAGTTGAAGATGTTCCGGTAATTATGGTAACTGATTATGCTTCGGTACAGACAGCGGTTGAAGCTTTGAAATTAGGAGCTTCTGATTATATCTCCAAAACTACAAATCTAACCGAACTAAAAATATTGATTGAAAAAACTATCAATCAAAAGATATTAAAAAATCATGCGCTCTCTTTAGAAGAACAGTTGAATAAAGATTACAAAACCATTATTGGTGAAAGCGAAGCGATTAAAGATGTTTATTATAAAATAAAATTATATGCCAATACCGACAGTACCATTCTGATTACCGGTGAAAGCGGCGTTGGCAAAGAGTTGGTTGCAAGACAAGTTCACTTTTTCAGTAATCGAAAAATGTTCCCCTTTATTGCAATTAACTGTGCTGCAATTCCAAGAGAGCTTTTGGAAAGTGAATTATTCGGACATGAAAAAGGGGCTTTTACCGGTGCAGATAAAAGAAAGATCGGAAAATTTGAATTGGCTTCTTCAGGTACAATCTTTCTTGATGAAATTTCTGAGCTTGATCCTAATGCACAGGTAAAATTATTAAGAGTTATTCAAGAGAAAGAATTTGAAAGAATTGGAGGAAATAATACTATAAAATCGAATGTTAGAATTATTGCTGCAACAAATAAAAACTTATTTCATTTGGTTAAAGAAAATAAATTTAGAGAAGATTTGTTCTACAGATTAGATGTCCTTCCAATAAACGTTCCCCCTTTAAGAGCCAGAAAAGGAGATATCCCCATTTTAGTAAATCATTTTATTGCTAAAGCATGTGAGGAAATGAAAATTCCGTTAAAATCAATTTCGGACAATGCTATGGATATTTTAATTAATTATGATTGGCCCGGAAATATTAGAGAACTTCAGAATTTTATCACAAGAGCAGTTATTCTCTCAGAAGGGAATAAAATTACAATAAATGATTTGGATATGAATCTTAATTCTACCGATAAAGATTTATTTGATTTTGATATTGAAAAAATCCCTTCAACTTGGGAAGAAATGGATCAATTAAGAAAAGAAGTTGCCGATCAAGCATCAAGAAAAGTTGAACGATTATATCTACAAAGGCTATTGGATAAATTTGAAGGAAATATAACTAAAGCAGCCGAACATGCTGGCATTAACAGAACAAACCTTCATAAGATGATAAGAAAATGCGGATTATAATTTTTTAAATAACAAAAAATAATTTGATCAAGAGCCAAACTCTTTTCGGAGTTGACTCTTAACTCTTACAAAAAACTAATCTGTAACTTTATCAACAAGATAAACTATTGATTTATATTCAATACCGCTGTGAAGTGATAAACCTATTTCACATGTTTTACTAGTTGAATAACCTTCAGTACAATTTTCGGGCAGACTGGATTTCAGATTTCTTAATGCTGATTTATTAAGTTCAGGATAAGTGAAACCTCTATCGCCGGCAAAACCGCAGCATCCAACTTCTTTTGGAATAATTACATTGTCCGTACAAAGTTTTGCAAGTTTTTCAAACTTCTCAGTCAATCCCATTTTGGTTGAACTGCATGTTGTGTGAATTGTAATTACATCTTCAACTTTTTTGAAATTCAGTTTATCAACAAGATGCTCTAAAATAAATTCTATCGGCTCATATATTTTTAATTCTTTCTTCGCCTTTTGCATATACTCTTTCATTCTGTATAGGCAAGGACTTGTATCAAACAAAATAGGATACTTTCCATTTTCAGATTTCTCAATGAGGGAAGCTAAAAGCTCATCACTTTTATAATCTGCTTGTTTAATAAATCCCTTGCTTGAAAAAGGCATTCCACAGCATAAAGAATCTATTTTGGTAGGATACAAAACTTCATATCCAGCTTTATTAAGCAGCTTTAATGTTATGTATGTCTGCGAATATTTTTCATTCGTTTCTTTCTGCAATCCAAAGCTTCTGCTTATACAGCTTGGAAAATAAACTACTTTCAAATCACTGCTTAAACTAAGATTTGGTAAAGGGTAGTCAGCCCCTTTAGGCATTGCTTCATTCCAATGAGGGATTAATCCCTTTGAAATATTACTTAATGAATTACTTAAATAGTTAAGAGTATCGGTTCCTAAAAGCTTGTGAAACAAATGGACAAAATTAAGTCCATGCTTAGCACTTCGTGATATTATTGAAAAGTTGCGAGCAATAAAATCAGCAGCAAACTCTGCCGAATGAGAAATCTTCTCCGATCTAATTTCTTTAATTAGTTTCCCTGTATCAATATCAACCGGACAGCTGGTAGCACAAAGTCCATCTGTTGCACAAGTTTCGTTTCCTAAATAATCATAATCGCTAAGCAATGAATTAAGCTCTAGATGCTGCGATGAATTTTTCTTTCTTTGATTTATTTCACGCCAGACTGTTATTCTTTGTCGTGGTGTAAGTGTAACATCTTTTGATGGACAATTGACTTCACAAAATCCGCATTCAATACATTTATCTATAATCGGATTTGCTTCGGGCAGAGGTTTTAAATTCTTAAGATGAATTTCACTATCATCATTAATAATTACACCAGGATTAAGAATATTTTTCGGATCAAATAATTTCTTTATTTCTTTCATTAAATGATAAGCATCTTCGCCCCATTCTTTCTTAACAAAAGGAGCCATGTTTCTTCCGGTTCCATGTTCAGCTTTTAATGATCCGTCATATTTATCAACTACTAAATCTGTTATTTCATTCATGAAATTTTTATACCGCTCAATTTCATTTGGATCGGCGAAATCCTGACTAATAACAAAATGAATATTTCCCGAAAGTGAATGTCCCCAAATAATTGCTTCATCATAATTATATTTTTTAAATAACTGCTGTAAATCCAAAACCGCATCGGCAAGATCGGATGTAGGAAAATTTAAGTCCTCTATTATTACAGTTGTACCGTTTCGTCTGCTTTTACATACTGTTGGAAATAATCCTTTTCGTACGTCCCAAAGTTTTTTATATTCTTTTTTATCAGTAGTAAATTCAACTTCTCTTTCTTTTGCTAGATGATCAATCGAATGAATGATTTGATCTATCTGAATTTTTAATTGATTTTCATCAAAGGCATTTGTTTCAACAAGTAATGCGGCGGCATTTTCATTTAGTTCTTTTAGGTATGCCGGCATTCCATCAATATCTTCAACCGATTTTAATGCAGCTCTATCCATAATTTCCGAAGCAGCAACCGGAAGTTCTTTGAATATTGGAATAGCATCACAAGCAGATTTTATATCCTTAAACAGAATTAACGATGTAGCTTTATATGGCGGATCGTCAACTGTCTTAAGTGTTATCTCTGAAATAAATCCTAATGTTCCTTCCGAGCCGATCATCAAATGAGAAATAATTTCAAAAGGATCGTCAAAATCAATTAATGAATTTATTCCATATCCAGTTGTATTCTTTATATCAAATTTCTTTTTGATTTTGCCGGTTAGTTTTTCATTCCCTTTTACTTCAGCAGAAAGCTTCTTAATACTTTCAATGAATTCAGAATTATTCTTTTGAAACTCAACCTTGCTCAATTCATCAGAAGTATCAAGTATAGTTCCGTCTTGAAAAATAATTCTCAATGATTTTAATGTATTGTAAGTATTCTTTGCAATTCCGCTTGTCATTCCGCTTGCATTATTAGAAGCAATGCCGCTTATCATTGATGAATTAATTGAAGCTGGATCAGGACCAATTTTTTTATGAAATTGAGCTAAATATAAATTTGCGAACCCACCAACCAAAGCCGGCTGCATTTTTATCTCTTCGCTATTTTCAGAAATATTATAATTGTTCCAAGATCGATCTAATTGAAGAATTACGGAATCGCTAATTGCTTGTCCCGATAAGCTTGTACCGGCAGCTCTGAAAGTGATGGGAATTTCAAAACTATTGCAAAGTGAAATAATTTTCTGCGCTTCAATTTCATTTGCAGCTCTTACAACTATTTTGGGAATTAATCTGTAGAAACTTGCATCGGTGCCGTATGCTAATGTTCTTAACTCATCAATAAATATTCTTTCTGATGGGATTACTTTTTTTAGTTCACTGTAGAGATCGTAATATTTGCCGCTTAACATTTTATGAGTCCGTTATAGAAAAAATTTTCTTTTTATTCGTTTCTTGCTGGAGATTTCCGGATTGTCTGCTTAACAACAAGCAAACTGTATTAATTACAGTTAATGCTGCTCACTTCAACTAAGGTTATTCAGTATATCGTAAAGCGAAATCCAGAAATTACAAACCAAAATTATCTATTAACTATTACATGCTTTTTCAACTTCATCAACCGATTTTGGAATTGGTTTACCCAATACTTTACTGCTGTTCTCTGTTAATAAAACATCATCTTCAATTCTAATTCCGCCAAAATCTCTATATTTATCAACTTCATCGTAGTTAATAAAATCAGCATGTTTGTTTTCCCCTTTCCAAATGTCAATTAATTGAGGAATAAAATAAATACCGGGTTCAACGGTTAAAACAAAACCGGGTTGAAGAGTTTTAGCCAATCTTAAATAAGCTAACCCAAATTGATCACTTCTTTTTGTGTCTTCATCATAACCAACAAATGCTTCTCCAAGTCCTTCAAGATCATGAACATCAAGTCCGAGCATATGCCCTAAACCATGAGGAAAAAATAAAGCATGTGCTCCGTTGGCTACGGCATCATCAACATTTCCTTTCATTAACCCTAATTCTTTTAATCCTTTTGCTATAACCTTTGCCGAATGCAGATGAACTTCGCGGTATTTAATTCCCGGTTTAATCATCTCAATAGCTTCAAGCTGACTTTTCAAAACGATGTTGTATATGTTTTTTTGTTTTTCAGTAAATTTACCGCTCACAGGAAAACTTCTTGTAATATCACTTGCATAGTGAAGCAAAGATTCAGCACCGGAATCGAGTACTAAAAGATCACCATCTTTCATTACATTATTGTGATTATGATTATGAAGAGTTTCACCATGAATTGAAAAGATTATAGGGAAACTTACACCGCTTCCTTTAGCTAAAGCAATTCCTTCTATTGCTCCAAAAACTTCGCGCTCAATCATTCCGGGTCTCGACATTTTCATAGCAGTCTTATTCATCAAATAACTAATCTCTAACGCCTTTTCAATTTCTTCAACTTCTTCTTCACTTTTGACCGAACGTTGAGCAATTACTGCTTTGGTCAGTTCAATTGAAGAATATTTGTTAACATACTTGGCATTAATCCCGAGCCATTCTTGAAATTCAATTATGATATCATGTTTGTACTGCGGAAGAAAATGTACTTTTCTGCCGGAAGCTAAAGCTGACTGCAAATAGGTTTTTAATTCGGAGAAAGGTTTTGTTTTTGTTACTCCAACTTTTTCCGATCTCTCTTTTAATGGAGTTTCATAGCCCATCCACACTACATCATCAATATCTCTGTCATTGCCAAATATTATCGATTCATTTTTATCAACATCAATTAGACCGGCAAGATTGCTTTGATCTAATCCAAAGTAATAAAGGAAGGAACTATCTTGTCTGAAATGGTAAGTATTTGCCGGATAATTCATTGGAGTTTCATTATTCCCCGGGAAAAACAAAATACCGGATTTAATTTGTTCTGTTAATCTTTCTCTTCTCTCTTTGTAAGTTTCGGAACTAAACATTATCACTCCTCTATTAACATCTAAAAATTTCTTTTATTAATATAAGAAAATGCTTACTTGATGTTTCGTAATTGTTTGCAGCAGTAGCACAAGTTTTAATACTGTTTATATTTTGGATAGAGTGTCTTTAGCTCTCAATATAAAACCTAGATTTTTATTGCCATTTTTCTTTGTGATGTTTATTTTGGATAAAGTCATCCAAATAGCAAAAACTATATGAAAACTCTCTTTATGATTTTACTACCGGTTATGTTTTTAACCGGATTATCATTCGTTACAGAACAGCCTTACAGCGATGAAACTCAAGCCTGTATTGATTGTCACTCAACCATTACTCCGGGAATTGTTAAGGATTGGGAAAAAAGTCTCCACTCAAAAACAACAATTAACGATGCATTAAAAAAGGAAATGTTAGCCAGAAGAATTTCTATTACAGAAAACAATTCTAATGTATCAGGAGAAATTATTATAGGCTGTTACGAATGCCATTCTCAAAATATTGAATTGCACGCAGATAATTTTGATCACTTTGGATATCAGATTAATGTTGTAGTTTCACCAAAAGATTGTGCGGTTTGTCATCCAACAGAAGTTGAGCAGTATACAGGAACAAAAAAATTCCATGCAAATGACAACCTTACTAAAAATCCTACATACCATGCTTTAGTAAAAACAACAACCGCAATTAAAGATGTTGTTGACGGTGAGATTGAAATATCCAGAGAAAGTGAAATTAATGCAAATGAAACTTGCTATGCTTGTCATGGTACAGAAGTTAAAGTTGATGGAATGCGAATAATTGAATCTGATCTTGGAGAAATCGAAGTTCCAAATTTAACAAACTGGCCAAATCAAGGTGTCGGTAGAATTAATCCTGATGGAAGCAGAGGAGCATGTACATCTTGTCATCCAAGACACAGTTTCTCAATTGAAGTTGCGCGAAAACCTTATACTTGCGGACAATGCCATCTTGAACCTGACGTTCCGGCTTACAATGTTTATAAAGAAAGCAAACATGGAAATATTTTTGAATCGAAAAAATCAGAGATGACTTTTGATTCAGTCCCATGGGTTGTGGGTAAAGATTTTAAGGTTCCAACTTGTGCATCATGCCATAATAGCTTAATTACTGATGAAAATGGAGTTGTTGTTTCTGAAAGGACTCACAATTTCAGTTCAAGAATATGGGTTAGAATATTCGGATTAATTTATTCTCATCCGCAGATTGCAAAAGGAAGCACTTATGAAATTGTGAATCAAGATGGATTAGGATTACCAACCACTTTCGACGGCAGACTTGCAGATGGTTTAATTGATGAAACCGAGCAAAAGAATAGAAAAGATATAATGAGCGGACTATGTAAATCTTGCCATTCATCATCATGGGTCAGCAGCCAATTATCAAAAATTGAAAAAGTAAATAAAGAAGCTGATGATATAGTTGCAGCAGCTACAAAGTTAATGCTTCATGCATGGGAAATGAGAATAGAAAATTCTGAAAATCCATTCGATGAAAATATCGAAAACCTTTGGGTTAAACAGTGGCTGTTCTATGCCAATTCAATAAGATATGCAACAGCTATGATGGGTCCGGACTATGCAGCATTTAAAAACGGCTGGACCGAAGCATCTCACAATCTTCAAAAAATGAACGACCTCATTAAGCAAAAGTCTAATAAATGAGAATTATTTTTCTCTCTAATAAGGAGATTTTAACAAATCTCCTTATATTTTTCTCATAGAATTATTTGGATTAAAGATTCTATTATCTTATTTTGTTTTAGCAAATGTTTCGATTTCAACTAATAATTGAGATTTTATGATTAAAATAAGCTTTATTGATTTTAAAAAATTAGCAGTTTCTGGTTATTCACATAATTACTAAATTATGACTTTCATTCCGATTAGTCTTGAATAAAAGACTATTTTGGTCTAATTTTTGTTCTTAATATTTACTTAATTTTTTATAGAAAGGTAAACATGGTTTGGCGTATAACTCTTTTCATTTTGATGAGTTTTGTTATTGTAGCAGGGTTAGCTTTTCCTGTAGTTAAATCACCTGAAACTTGGTATCAATTTCCACTAATTCCCGGATTGGAAGAAAAAGCAAAAATTATTTTCTTTCATGTTCCTACTGCATGGCTTTCTGTTATTGCTTTTCTTACTGCCATGGTTTACGGTGTTAAATACTTAGTAAAAAAGAATTTGGATGATGATGCAAAATCAAATTCTGCTCTTCAGCTTGGGATGGTTTTTGCAATTTTAGCAACAGTTACCGGCTCAATTTGGGCAAAGTTTACATGGGGTGCGTTTTGGCATTGGGATCCAAGAGAAACAAGTATTTTCATTCTGTTGTTAATTTACGGTTCTTTATTTGCACTCCGTTCAGCAATAGAAAATGAAGATAAGAGAGCAAGACTTTCAGCCGTTTATTCAATCATTGCATTCTTAACTGTTCCTTTCTTCATATTCATTATGCCAAGAATTATGGTTGGCTTGCATCCCGGCTCGGCAAATGATGATACCAGCGGTCCGGTTGTAGATTTTAGAATGGATTTTAACATGCAGGTAGTTTTTTATCTTTCGCTAATTGCATTTACAATACTTTACTGGTGGATGTGGAAAGTAAATTATAAATCACTGATTATAAAAGATAAATTATCAAAAAAATTAATCTGAGGTAAATTTTGGAAAGCTTATATAACTTTTTAGAAACAAACTCAATTTATATAGTTCTTTTCATTTCTCTTACAATTTGGCTTGGCATTTTCTTATTCTTATACTCTGCCGATAAAAGATTGAAGGAAATTGAAAAGGAATTAAAGGAGAATAAACAATGAATAACAAATATATTTTCGGCGGATTCATAATAGTTGTTTTCTTAGGTATGATGGCTTATTTGTTTACTCAAACAAATGTTGCTTATGAAAATGACTTCAAGAATGTAATGACAACCGACAACACGGTAAAAGCTACCGGAGCTTGGGTTAAATCAAAAAACTATCATATTGATTCCGAAAAAAATCTTTTCTCTTTCTACATGGTAGATAATCATGGAACAGAATTAAAAGTTGTTTACAAAGGAGCAATCCCAAATAACTTTGAATCATCAACAAGTGTTGTAGTAACAGGCAAATTTCAGAACGGTGTTTTTGTAGCAAGCGATATTCTTACAAAATGTCCTTCTAAATATGAAGAACAATTTGACGAAGATACAAAAAGCTAAATTTTAGTAAAGGAGTAAATAATGATAGGTAATATATTTCTGACCCTGGCTCTTCTTGCCAGCGTTTTTTCAATGGCAATGTATTATTTTACTTATAAGAATTATAATAATACATTAAAACTTGCACGTATAGGTTATCATTCAATGACAATACTTGTTATTGCCGCAAGTTTACTTTTAATGCATGCCCTATTAACTCATAATTATGAAATAAAATATGTTTTTAATTACAGCAGCAGCGATCTTTCTACCGGTCTGTTGATGTCTACTTTTTGGGCCGGACAAGAAGGAAGCTTTATGCTGTGGACTTTATTAACTGTAATTGTTGGTTTAATTTTATTAGAATATACCAGCAGAAGAGGCGATTTAGAACCAAGAGTTATGATGGTTTTTTCTCTTGCCGTAACTTTCCTTCTTGTTATGGTTAATCCTTTGTTGAAAAGTCCTTTTAATTTTATTTGGACAGAACCGACATTTATTGAAGTAGCAAAACTTAATTCATCTATTTTAAGTCAATCTTTTATGTCAGGTTTCTTTTTCTCTGATCCTGGTTCAGGAAAAGATTTCGTTAAAGTTGGTCCAGAATTAGTAGCAATTCTAAAAGCAAATGGAATTTCGTTAAATCAATTTATAATTGAAGGAAAAGGATTAAATCCGCTTCTGCAGAATTTCTGGATGCAGATTCACCCACCAATATTATTTATTGGATTTGCAATGGCTACCGTTCCTTTTGCATTTGCTTTTGCAGCTTTAATTAAAAATGAATACAATGAATGGGTTAAACAATCTCTTCCATGGATGCTCTCAGCTTCAATGATTTTAGGATTAGGAATTATGCTCGGCGGTTACTGGGCTTACGGTGTGCTTGGCTGGGGCGGTTATTGGGGATGGGATCCGGTTGAAAACTCCTCTTTAGTGCCATGGTTAATAAGCGTTGCCGCAATTCACACTATGCTTGTTCAAAAAAAGAATCAGAATAAAGGAATAGGAAGATTTGTTAAAACAAATTTACTTCTTGCGATAATGACTTACGTTCTTGTACTTTACAGCACATTCTTAACTCGCAGCGGTATTTTAGGAGATTCTTCTGTTCACTCATTTGTTTCTCCGGGTGCACTTGTTTATTTATTCTTAGTTTTATTTTTAGGTTCATTTACACTTCTTGGTTTTGGCGCTGTTGCTTATAGATGGAAATATCTAAATCAAAAATTCAATTATGAAGAAAATGTATTCTCAAGAGAATTAGCATTATTTACTGGAAGTATTGCTTTGATTGCTTCTGCAATAATTATTCTGATTGGTACCTCTGCACCAATATTTGGTCAGTCTGTTGAAATCAAATTTTATAATGAAGCAAATCTACCAATAGCAATTATAATAGGAATTGTAAACGGTTTAAGTCTCCTCTTAAAATGGAAGCATACAAACGGAAAATCATTGATCAAAAATTCCTACTTTGCTTTAGGTGCAGCTTTAGCATCAACAGTACTAATTGTGCTGTTTGGAAATGTTACCAATTTTATGCTTATAGTATTTACATTAACAACAGCTTTTGCTCTTTGGGTTAATGTTGAAATTGCATATAAAATATTCAAAGGAAAAAAATCATTCTTAGGTGCTTACATTGCACATTTTGGATTAGCATTATTCTTTTTAGGTGTGATTGCAACCGGAGGTACTTCTGAAACAAAACAGGTTAATCTTGCAAAAGGTGAAACAGTTAGTGCTTTAGGATATGATCTTACATTTAACGGATACAGAACGATTGATAACGGAAAGAAATATGCTTTCGATATATTAGTTAAAAAAGGGAACAATGAATCAATTATTTCTCCTGTAATGTATGTTGCAGAATTCAATAACAGTTTGATGAGAGAACCTGATATATGGTCAAAGTTCACAAAGGATTTTTACATTGCTCCGGTTGGTTATAACAGCGGTGAAGAATCTCACAGTGAAGGTGACGGACATAATCATGGAACAAGCACTAGAATGGTTAAAGGAGATTCTTTTGAAGCTCTTGGTGCAAAGATCACTTTTAATACTTTTGAATTAGGTGATGGTAGTTCCGAAGCAATGATGAACGGCGGTGCAATTAAAGTTGGTGCCGTATTAAATGTTGTTGTAAACGGTAAATCATACGATGTAAAACCATATCTGGAAATATTAAATGGTGAAAGAACTTATCAACCTGCGTTAATTGAAAGTGAAAATCTGAAATTCGAACTCACTTCTGTTGAAGCTTCATCCGGAAGTATTAATCTGCAAGTCTCAAACATAAACGGAACTGCTGACGAACCAGCAGTTGCTGAAAAAGAAATGAAAGAAACATTAACAATTGATGCTAGTATTAAACCTTTTATTAATCTAGTTTGGTTAGGGACATTAGTTATGGTGATTGGTTATATTATTTCAGCCTTCCGAAGGACGAAAGAATCACAAAGCTAAATTTTCAAAGGGCAGTTCTACTGCCCTTTTTTTTTAACTAAATTTATACTTTCAACATGGATTATATTTTAATTTGCCTAGTCAGTTTTTTTGTTGCCGGATTAACTTTTTTCTCCGGCTTCGGCTTAGGAACTTTACTCCTCCCCGCATTTGCCCTTTTCTTTTCAATAGAAACTGCTATTGCAGCTACGGCTGCTGTACATCTTGCTAAAAACATATTTAAAGCATTTCTTATTGGTAAAAGCGCAGATAAGCAGTTGGTATTGTTGTTTGCGATTCCGGCTGCAATTGCAGCATTTATTGGTGCAGCATTATTAAATGTAATCAGTCAAATATCCTTTAAATTTTCTTACACTCTTTTCGATAATACATTATTCGTTACTCCGGTTAAGTTATTAATTGCAATTTTAATGATATTTTTTGCTTTTTTTGAAATCATTCCGCATTTAAGAAGTAAGCAGATTCAGAAAAAGTATATTCCTTTAGGTGGAATTTTATCCGGTTTTTTCGGGGGACTTTCAGGGCATCAAGGAGCATTGCGGACTGCATTTCTTCTTAGAGCAGGATTGGATAAAAAAGAATTTATAGGAACTATTGTTTTATCAGCAATTATTATTGATTTATCCCGTTTGCTGGTTTACGGCTCAACATTTTTAAGTAGTAAACTTGATATATTTTTTGGAGATGAAATAAGAGGTTTAATTATTGCCGGAACTTTATGTGCCTTTGTGGGATCGGCTATTGGCAAATATCTTCTTGAAAAAGTCACCTTTAAAGGAATTCAAGTTACTGTTGCTGCAATGTTAATCATTTTAGGCACTGCAATAGGAGCCGGTTTTATCTAATAAATTAGAAGAGGATCTATATTGGAATTTGAAAATCTTACGCTGATCTCAAATAAAAAAGGACTTCAAAAAGTAAAACTAACTCTGCAAAAATTAGAGAAGATAATTCCCAATCTTATAATAAGTAAACCAAGATATGGTGAAATAAGAGATCAAATTTTAATTTCTTTTAGAATTTCAAAAGATCATCTTTCCATTGTAGTACAAAAATTAATTTATAACGATATTAAAATACTTCCTACCACAGACGAAATAAAAACAATTATAGAAAATCTAACTAATGAATTAGCCACAAAGAATCCAATTGTTTCAATGGGCTGGGAGGAAGCCAGACCTAAAGTAAAAAAACCGACTCTTTCTATTTCGCAGCTAGAAGAAATGGCTGAAGAAGGCAATTATGAAGAGATATTAAAAATCTCAAAGGATATGATTAATTATGGTCAATCTTTAGTTGAAAGAGCTCAGAAGGTACTTAACCAAACTATCTTTAATGCAATTCAAAAAAATTATGAAACGGGTCAATCAAATAAAATAAAAGCAAAGGAATCTATTGATAATTTAATTAAAATTGCCGGCGAACCGATTTTGAGATCTACACAAAAAACAGAATTAATTAAAGAAGCAGGTAATTTTGCAATTGAGTTAAGTAAAAACTTTGATGATCTGCATGACGAACTAATCTTAATCGCAAATAATAACAAAATTCATAATCTTACAAATGTAAAGGCTGTTATTGCTTTTGCTGAACTAATAAAACTTAATGAACCCGAAAGTTCGGAATTAATTGAATTTGCAGTGCGAGAAATAAATCTGAGGTGGCTTTCAATTGCATTGGATGTTGCGCAGACTAACTTATCACCAACAGAACTAAAAACTTTTAATGATTTTATTGAATTTGTGAAAACAAAAAGAGCCGGCAAAGCCGACTCTGAAAATTAGACTTTCTAAACAAACTTTATAAAATTGCTTTCAATGATTCATAATGTGCATCAATGGTTTTATCCAAATCTTCTTTTGAATGAACCGATGATACGAACATTGCTTCAAATTGAGCCGGAGCCAAATAAATACCTCTCTTTAACATTTCATGAAAATATTTTCCATAAAGCTCTGTATTTGATTTTACTGCAGTTTTGAAATCTGTTACTTCTTCTTCGGTAAAAAACATGCAAGACATACTTCCAACTCTATTCATCGCATAATTCTTTCCAAGTCTTTCAAGATTTTCTTTCATTCCTTTTTCTAAATAAACAGATTTCTCTTCAAGCAATTCATAGATTTTACTATTCTCTTTGATATAAGATAAAACTGCATAACCAACCGACATTGCAAGAGGATTCCCGCTCAATGTTCCGGCTTGATATATTGGTCCGCTTGGAGCTATTCTTTCCATAATTTCTTTCTTTCCGCCAAATGCTCCAACAGGTAAACCGCCGCCTATAATTTTTCCAAATGTAGATAGGTCAGGTTTAATTCCCAATACTTCCTGTGCTCCCCCTTTGGCAACTCTAAATCCGGTCATAACTTCATCAAAAATTAAAACTATTCCTTCTTCATCACATATCTGTCTTAATCCTTTTGCAAATTCATCAGACATTCTTACAACGCCCATGTTTCCTGCTATAGGTTCAACAATAATTGCGGCAATTTCATTTTTATTTTCAGATACTAATTTTTTTACAGACTCTAAATCGTTAAAATCTGCCATTAATGTATCTTTGGCATTCCCTGTTGTTACTCCCGGACTAGTAGGAACACCAAGAGTCAGCGCACCCGATCCGGCTTTTATTAGGAAATAATCAGCATGTCCATGATAACAGCCTTCAAACTTTATAAATTTTTCTCTTCCGGTATAACCGCGTGCGGCTCTAACTGCACTCATTGTTGCTTCTGTTCCGCTGTTTACCATTCTAACCATTTCTAAAGATGGAATAATTTCGGTAACAAGTTTTGCCATTTTGATTTCTATTTCTGTCGGAGCTCCAAAGCTTACACCGTTTTCAATAGCATTGTATAAAGCATCTTTCACAAAATCCGGATTGTGTCCGAAGATATGAGGACCCCAGCTGCCGATGTAATCTATATATTCGTTTCCATCAACGTCAGTCATTTTAGATCCGTGTCCCTTTGAAATAAATAAAGGATTTCCACCTACAGACTTAAATGCTCTAACCGGAGAATTTACTCCACCGGGTATATATTTCTGCGCTTCCTTAAATAGTTCTTCACTTCTCTTAATATTCATTCTAACTCCTTGATTCAAACTTTTTGTAATAAAATAATCCAACTAACAATTTTATACTTCCAGCATCTTACAAATTCAAGCTATTCCAGAAAACAGCATCTACTTATTTTCTAATCTGAATTCTAGCTTACTTCCTTATTCTATCAATATACTTAGCAGCATCTTTAGCAAAATAAGTTAGAATCATATCGGCACCGGCACGTTTTATTGCAACTAATGATTCAATCATAACTCTTTCTTCATCAATCCAGTCAAGTTGTCCGGCTGCTTTTATCATCGAGTATTCACCGCTTACTTGATAAGCCGCAGTAGGCATTTGATATTCTTCTTTAACTCTGTAGATAATATCAAGATATGCCCCGGCAGGTTTTACCATAATTATATCGGCACCTTCATCCACATCAAGATCAGCTTCTCTAATTGCTTCATTAGAATTTGCAACATCCATTTGGTGAGAACGTCTATCTCCGAATGTTGGCGTTGATTCAGCAGCATCTCTAAAAGGTCCATAATAACCGCTCGCATATTTAACAGCATAACTCATTATTGGTATATTTTGAAATCCTTTATAGTCAAGCGCTTTTCTGATAGCAGCAACTCTACCATCCATCATATCGCTTGGAGCAATTATATCTGCACCAGCTTCTGCATGAGAAACAGCTTCTTTAGCCAACAATGATACTGTTTCATCATTTAGAATTTCTTCTCCATTCAATAATCCGCAGTGACCATGAGATGTATATTCGCATAAGCATACATCAGTAATTACTAGCAAATCTTTTACTTCAGCTTTTATTGCTCTTATTGCTCTTTGTATAATTCCATTAGGATCGTAAGCTTCAGAACCTTTCTCATCTTTATGTTCCGGAATTCCAAACAGAATTACAGCAGGAATACCCAAATCTCTAACTTCCTTGCATTCTTTAACTAAAATGTCAATTGACATTTGAAAAACACCGGGCATAGATTTTATTTCTGTTTTTATATTTTCTCCCGGACGAACAAACAAGGGATAAATTAAATCGTTCTTTTGTAATTCAGTTTCTCTTACCATATCTCTTAAAATAGGATTATAACGTAATCTTCTTAATCTTAATGTAGGATAAAATGACATGTCAACTCCGTTTTCAATTTATAATGTAGAATGTATAATTTACAATTTATTGTTTTCTTTTGATTTTTTTATAATTGTTGTAAGCAGTTTAGTTATTTCAATGCAATCATTATATAAACTTTTGAATTCTTTTTCATTTATTAAATCTGATGCAAAAAATAATTTCAACCAATATTCAGTTTCTCTTGATTCCTTTAACGAAATACCCAGCTTGTTTATAAAATCTTTTTTAGTAAATGCACTTTGAGCCTCATTAATATTAGCTCCTATTGAAGTAGCGCTTTTAAGAAGCTGTTTATAAATTGGTTCAAAAGTTCTCTCCTTCTTTAAACCAATTTTATAAAATTTTACAATTCTAACGGCAAACTCCAAACTCTTTTCCAATACAATATTTTTGCCACTACCTGTCACATCCAACCACATTATACATTGTGCATTTTACATTATACATTATTTACTATTCTATTAAAGGTTATTTTAGAATTTTTTACGCAATCCCCAACTGAAATTCCGCCTCGGTAATTACCGCTAAGGAAAAATCCTTTATGCTCTTTTTCAAACTGTTCAAAATATCTTTCGTGCTCAATGTAACCAATATTGTATTGGGGAATAGCTTTATTCCAAAGTTTGTGCCTCATAATAACAGGATCACCGGAAATACTTGTTACCTGCTTAAATTCATTAAGGACTTTATCAATCAGCTTATCTTTATCGGATTCAAATAAATGAGGTGATCTTGCTCCTCCTATAAATAAAGTAAAAGAAGCTTTATCCTGTTCTGCTCTATTCGGAAAAATTGTTGAACTCCAAATCGCACCCAAATAAGATTTTTTTTCTTTAGAAGGAATTAAATACCCAAATCCATCAAGTTCTCTGTTGATGTCTTTCTTATCAAATCCTAAATACAAAACCATAACCGGGGGATAATAAATATCATTCAAATGGGATTTCAAATTGTCATCAAAATTAATTAATGACGATAAAACATAAGCCGGTATAGTTGATAGTAATATTTCGGTTTCAATACTCTTTTCTTCACCATTCTTACTGTAATAAACTTTAAATCCTTTTGATAGTTTTTCGATTTTTTTTAATTGAGTATTGTATTCAATATCGCTTAATTGATTGGAAATAGCTTTGGGAAAAGTCTGCATTCCATTTATAAAAGAGAACATTTTAGCGGACTGCTTGGATTTTTCTTTATTCTTTTTTCTTTCTCTTGCTCCTTTAATTGTACCTTTAATTAGTCCACCGTAAATTTCTTCTAATCTATATAGCTTTGGAAAAGCTGACTTCACACTAAGCTTAGAAGGATCGCCGGCAAATACACCCGAGACGAAAGGATCAATTGCATAATCTAGAAATTCTTGTCCCAATCTCCTTACAACAAACTCCGACATACTTTGATAATATCCATCATTCGATTTACCGATAAATGGTTCAGCCATAAGTCTGAGTTTTGCTTTAGCAGAAAAAAGATTCGTCTTTAAAAAAGCCTGTGGCGAAGTGGGAAGAGGCATAAGCTGATTATTTTTCAAGATGTATCTTATGTTGGCTGCTTCATTTGCATAAATCATCTGATCTTTAATTCCGATTTCTTCTGCAAGCTGCGCAATTAAAGGAGTTGTTTCTAATCCGCTGTTTGGACCGAAATCTATCAAGAAACCATTTTCATTTATGGTTTCCATTGCTCCGCCGGGTTCGTCATTCCTTTCTAATATTTTTACATTGAACCCTTCTTTTTTCAACCAATAAGCAGTTGCTAAACCGGATATTCCAGCACCAAGCACCAATACATCTTTATTCATTAATTCTTGTTCCTCTCAATTTCTTTTATTGTGATATCTTTCAAAGCTTTTATAAATGTTTTGGAATCATTTAATCCGGTCATAACAATATAATTCTCAATATTGTTTTCGTCTGCAACGTGTCTATACTCAATATCAAGTTCAAATGAAGTCTCAACATGATCGGAAACAAAACTAATCGGAATAATCAATAAATGTTTTTTCCCTACCTTTGCAAGTTCTTCAATCTTATCATCTGTTCCGGGTTCAAGCCATTTTACGGGACCAACTTTGCTTTGGTAACATAAATGATGCTCATGAGAGTAATTTCTATCTTTCATAATGAGTTCAATCGATTTTTTAATTTGTCCGCTGTACGGATCACCGTTTCTTACCATACTCATTGGAGTTCCATGTGCACTAAAAACTAATTGAACATCTTTCCTAATATCTTCAGGAAATCTCAATAATGTTTGATCTATTCTTTCGTTTATGGCTTTTACATAAGTTAAGTCATCATGATAATTATTAATATATACTACTTTGTTTTCATCTCCTTTGTATTTTCGTTTCCATTCATTAAAAGAAGAGCCTGTTGTAGAAACAGAAAACTGAGGATATAAAGGAAGCAGATAGATTTTATCATAACCGTTTTTGTTTATGCATTCTATGGTTTCTTCTGTTAAGGGTTTCCAGTAGCGCATAGCAACTAAAACATCAATATTCGGATCATAACTTTTTAATTCGGTATCAAGCATCTTTCTTTGAATTTCTGTCCATTCATTAATCGGAGATTTTCCGCCGATAAGTTCATATTCTTCGGCAACTTTCGGAGCTCTTCTCTTAGAAATAATTTTTGCAAATAACTTTTGTCCAATTGGAATTTTGAATATATCGGGATCTCTGAATAAGTTAAACAAAAATGGCTCGATTGATTCTATTGAATCAGGTCCTCCTAAGTTTAATAAAACCACAGCAGTTTTAGACATTTATATTCCTTTCATCATTTCAATTTAAGACATGAAATTTACAAAATATAAGAGAAGATAATAAGTCAAATTGCACTATAAATTCCTTTTCTCGGTTAAAAATTAGTTTAGCTAACATCAAAATACTTTTATATATTGAACTAAAATTTTTGAGACTATTATGAAAGATAAGTTTACAATACTTTGTATTTCATCCTATGAAAAGGGGCATGATTTTTTACGCCAATGTAAGGAAGAAGGAGCAAGAGTATTTTTATTAACTTCAAAAAGTCTTGAAAATGCCGACTGGCCAAAGGAATCTATTGATGATATTTTTTATATAAACGACGTTGACAAACAATGGAAAATGGAAGATGTAATTTACGGAGTTAGTTTTTTATCAAGAAAGCATAAATTAAACAGAATTGTTGCATTAGATGATTTTGATGTTGAAAAAGCAGCTTCTTTAAGAGAGCACTTAAGAACTCCCGGAATGGGAGATACAACTGCAAGATATTTTAGAGATAAACTTGCTATGAGAATGAGAGCAAAAGAGGTTGGAATTTTAGTACCGGATTTTGTTCATGTTCTCAATCATGATGAAATCAATCAGTTTATGGAAAATAATGAACCTCCTTATGTATTAAAACCAAGACTTCAAGCCGGTGCAATTGGAATTAAGAAAATTAATAATCCTATTGAGTTTTGGGAAATTGCAAATTCACTCGGTGATCAGCAGTCTTTTTATCTTTTAGAGAAATTTGTTCCGGGAGATATTTATCACGTTGATACTATTGTTTACAATAACAAAATTGAGTTTGCTATTGCCAGCGAATACGGCAAACCGCCTATGGAAGTAGCTCATGAAGGAAGAGTTTTTTCGACAAAAACTATTAAGCGTGGAACTGATTTAGAAAAGGCATTACTATATCTAAATAAAGATGTAATGAACAGTTTGGGTTTAGTTAGAGGTATTTCACATACCGAATTCATAAAATCACATAAAGATGGTAAATTATATTTTCTAGAAACATCAGCAAGAGTTGGCGGAGCCAATATTCATGAATTAGTTAAAGCAGCAAGCGGTATTGATTTATGGAGAGAATGGGCCAAAATTGAAGTCAGCAGCGAATTTAAAGGTTATCAGCTTCCAGAAGTTAAAAATGATTATGCCGGATTAATTCTATCCTTAGCTAAACAAGAATGGCCAAATCTCGATAATTATAATGAAAAAGAAATTGTTTGGAAGCTTCAAAAAAAATATCATGCCGGATTAGTTTGTGCTGCAGATAGTTTTGAAAAAGTTAATGAATTATTACAAAAATATACTGAAAGATTTTACAATGACTTTTTTACATCACAACCTTTGCCGGATAAACCAACTGCTTAGCTGCGTTTAATTTTTTTGTTTCTTATTGTAAAAGGGATTTTAGTTGTATTTAATAACAAAAGGGATTTTTGTTTAATACCGTGTTTAAGTTTCTACTTTCATATAGTTTATGCTTTATTCTAATTCTGCTTTCCTATACGGTTTCAACATTTGCTCAAATTAATAGCGCAGAAGAGAAGAATATTGCTGAAGAGAAAATTGCTCAATTCAAAACTTTTTTAGCTTCTAAAGATACTTTAAAAGCAGTAAATCATATTTTAACTTTTGCCGATTCATTAGTTAAGAGTCAAAATCAACTTGCCAGATTTAATACTTATGATACTCTTGCTTTCCTTTTAAGCGAAATTTCCGAATACGAAAAGTCTGTTTCACTATACAGCCAAGCTGCCGATTTTTTCCTTTCAAAAAAAAATTACGATAAAGCTGCAGATATTTACTGGGAAATAAGTCTTAATTATGCCCGCCTCTATAAATATACCGAGGCAAATCAGTATTCAAAAAAAATAATTGCATTAAAAAATAAACTAAATGATAGTAAAATAATTTCATCTGCTTACAATGATTTGGGATTAATTTTCTGGAAACTTGGCGAACTTGATTCGGCGGTAACATATATAAATAAAAGTCTTACTATAGCAAAAAACCGAGATGATTCTATCTCACTTGCAAAAAGATATAACAACTTGGGTGTTATTTATTGGCGGAAAGGGGATGTAGAAAATGCCTATAAATTTTATTCAGAATCTTTATTGATAAGAGAGGCAATTGGTGATAAAAAATCGGTTACAAAAGTACTTAACAATCTCGCATTGGTTTTCCAAAGATTGAATTACTTTGATTTGGCAGAATCATATATAAATCGTGCATTAAAAATTTCTAGAGAAATAAATGATCCTATTGGGATAAGTTATTCTTTACGCCGGCTCGGAAATTTATATCTGGTTATGAATGATCTTAATGAAGCGGAAAAATTATTAATTGAATCGATTGATATACTATTTGAGATAGATGATCAAATTAGTCTTGTTCAAGTATATAATTTGCTGGGTAATATTTATGAGAAGAAAGATGAAGCCGATAAAGCAATTAAGAATTATAACAGAGCAGAAGAATTAGCAGAAGTAATTAACGATAAATTTTCTCAAGCCCTTGCACATTATAATTTAGGATCAATTTTACTAAATCAAAATTTGGAAAGAGAATCATATTTTCATCTTAGTAAATCTTTAGAACTATCTGAAAAATTCGGTTATAGAATTATTAAAAGGGATACATATAAAAAGTTTGCTGAGTATTTCAGATCAACAAAAAATATCAGTAAAGAAAATTATTTCCTTTATAAGTTTATTAATGTTAATGATAGTCTATTAAATGAATCAATTATCAGCAGCATTAGCGAGGTTAATACAAGAAACCTAATTAAAATATCAGAAGAAAGAAGAGTTCTTCTGCAGAAGGAAAATGAACTACAAAAAAGCAAAATTGAGTATCAAAATTTTATTTTAACTGTATTTATAATATTGAGTGTAGTTGTACTTGGACTATTAACCTATTCATTATTCTTAAATAAAAAGATGAAAAGGCTGGTAAATTTAATAGAATTAAAAAATGAAGAATTGGAATCCGCTAACGAAGCAAAAGATAAATTGTTTTCAATTATTGCCCACGATCTAAAAGGACCGTTTACCAGCATACTCGGTTTTTCTGAATTAATTTATGAAGAATCTGAAAATAAAAATCAAAATGAGATTAAAGAATACTCATCACACCTCATAAAAAATCTAAATAGATTAGTTGAGTTAATAAATAATTTATTAAACTGGTCTTTAATTCAAAGAGAAAAAATTTCTATTAATAAAGAAGAATTAAACGCCTCTGAATTGGTTGAGCATGTATTAAGCGATTTAGAACTTAATGCCAAATTGAAAAGTATCTCTTTTAATAAGTCAATAGAAAAAGATATTTTTATTAAAGGTGATAGAAGTATGTTAAGTTCTGCTTTCAGAAATATAATTTCAAATGCAGTAAAATATAGTCCAAAAGATACTTCAATAAATGTTCACTGTTATAAAAACAGTAGTTTTATGCACCTTGAAGTAAAAGATTACGGTAAAGGAATGCCCAAAGAAAAAATAAACACAATTCTAAATGGTGATTTGATAGAATCGACTTTAGGAACTAATAATGAAAAAGGAACCGGAATCGGGATTTCAATTTGTAAAGATTTTGTAGAGCAGCATGAAGGTAAATTGGAAATAGAAAGTGATAATACCTCATTTACGTTATTCAGAATTATTCTTCCAATAAATTAAGTGCACCGCTTCAAATTATGTTATTGAAGCGGCACAAAATTATTATACAGTTCTTGAATATCTAGCCGTATCTTGTTTTCTTTCAATATAGCCGTCAAAATTCATAGCAACGTTTCTTATCATTAATCTTCCCATTTCAGAGATAGTAAGTTTTCTCTTTTCAATAGTAACTAAACCGTCGTCAATCATTTCACCAAAATTGCTTAATGCATAAGCAAAATATTTTTCGAAATCGATTTTATATTTTTGTTCAACCCAGTCAAAATCTAATTCAAAATCGCACATTACTTTTGTTATAACATCTCTTCTTAATAAATCATCTTGATTAAGCTTGTAGCCTCTTTCAATAGGTAGATTTCCTTCATCCAAATATTCAAAGTATGGTTTTTCTCTTTTAATATTCTGCGCATACACTTGTCCAATCTGACTAATGCTGGTTATTCCCATTCCGTATAAATCTGTACCGGCATGAGTTGAGTAACCTTGAAAGTTTCTATAAAGTTTTTTCTCTCTAAGAGCAACGGCCATTTCATCTTCAGGTTTTGCAAAGTGATCCATACCTATAAAAACATATCCGGCACTTGTGAGTTTTTCAACAGTCATTTTTAAGATTGCTAATTTTTCTTCAGGAATCGGAATATCTTCCGGACGGATTAACGCCATGTGTTTTTTCATCCAAGGTACATGAGCATAATTAAATACTGCAATTCTATCAGGAGAAATATCAATAATGGTATCAACAGTTTTAGCAAATTCATCAACAGTTTGAAATGGAAGTCCATATATTAAATCAAGATTTATACTCTCGAACCCGAGTTCTCTCACCCAATTAACAACTTGTCTTGTCATATCTTCCGGCTGAATTCTATTAACAGCTTTTTGAACTCTCTCGTTAAAATCCTGAACACCCATACTGATTCTATTAAATCCACCGTTTCTTAAAGCTTCCAAATGAGCTCTAGTTAATCCGCGCGGATCAATTTCACAGCCTTCTTCAGAGTTTTCCTTGAAATCAAAACTCTGCTTAATAAAGGAAACTAAATCTGAAATTTCATCAGGATCAAGATGAGTTGGAGTTCCACCACCCCAATGTAGCTGAATTACTTTTCTATCACTATTTAAATAAGTTCTTAAAAGATCAATTTCATTTTTAAGATATTTTATATACTGTTTAATCCTATCTCTATTTCTAGTGATTATCATATTGCAGCCGCAGAAGTAGCACAACGTATCACAGAAAGGAAGATGATAATATAAAGATAGATCGGGCTGTGCCTCATGATTAGTTCTTATTATCTCATCTAAATATTGCTCATGTGTAAATCCTTCATGAAAATGAGGTGCGGTTGGATAACTTGTATATCGTGGACCAGGTCTATCATACTTTTTAATCAGATCTGTATTTATTTCAAACATTTTTTCTCCTAACTTCTCTAATAGCTGATGAATAATTCATCTTATATGAGCTATCTTTTACATTATTTTTTAATGATATTTTTTACTTTCTTCTTTCACAAATTGAACTAAAGCTTTTGCATGTTCAGGATTAACATCGGGAAGAATTCCATGTCCAAGATTAAAAACATGACCGCTTCCTTTTCCGAAGCTCTTTAAAATCTTCTTTACTTCACTTCTAATTCTATCTTTTGGTGCATACAGAATTGTAGGATCCATATTACCTTGAAGTGCTACTTTGTTACCGATTCTCTCTCTAACTTTGCCAATATCAGAATTCCAATCGAGACCAATAGAATCGGCACCTATCTTTGCTAATCTGCCATATCTTGAGTGAATTCCTTTCGGGAAATATATAACCGGTTCTTTTTTAACTTTTAAACCGGAGATAATTTTTTCAACATACTGTAAAGCAAATTCTTCATAATCATCTTGAGTCAGTATTCCAGCCCAAGTATCAAATATTTGAACTGCATTGCATCCCATTTCAATTTTTGCATTAAGATAATCAGTAACCGCAACAGAAATTTTTTCAAGAATAGAATGAGCAAGTTTGGGATTATTATAAATCATCTTCTTAACTTCAGAAAAAGATTTAGAACCACCCCCTTCGACCATATAGGTCAATAATGTCCAAGGTGCGCCGCTGAAACCAATTAACGGAACTCTGTTATCCAATGCATCTTTTGTCTGTTTGATTCCATCCATCACATATTTTAATTCAACATAAGGATCGACCGGTTTTAATTCTTTTGCATCTTCCTCATTTCTTATTGGTTTTGGAAATTGAGGACCTTTACTTTCAATCATTGTAAATTCCATTCCCATTGCTTCCGGAATTACAAGAATATCTGAAAACAAAATTGCTGCATCTACATCAAGAATATCTATAGGCTGAACAGTAACCTCAGCAACTAATTCGGGAGTTTTACACATAGTTATGAAATCAGCTTTCTCTCTAACAGCTCTATATTCAGGCAAGTATCTTCCGGCTTGACGCATAATCCAAATAGGAGTTCTTTCAACTTCTTTTCTTTTACTTGCTCTTAAAAAAAGATCATTTTTTAATTTGCTCAACAAATCCTCCGCAGTTTTCAATATTTATTAACTTTTTACAACAAATAAATCATTTATTTTTTTTACTTCGTTTACCATTCCTTCAATTGTAAATTCATTAGGAACGGAAAAAACTTCTACACCATTTTCTTCAATAACTTTTTTAGTTGAGTTACCTATTGCAATTATTCTGCTATTTGAAAAGTAATCGGCTTCATCCTCAATATTCATAAGTGTTACAAAGTTTTCATAATTTGATGGAGAAGTGAAAAGGAATAAATCAATTTCTGATTCATTAACTTCATCTATAATATTTTTTAAATCATCTTCATTTGGAAGCTCATTTTTATAAACCGGAATTGAAAATACTTCCGACTTTCTTTCTCTTAAATAATTTTCCAAATCTCTTCTTCCGATTTCAGATTTTGGAATAAGAATTTTCTTTCCTTCTAAATCTCTATCGGAGAGATATTTAATTACACCTTCTGCACTATACTCTTCCGGAACATAATCAATATGAATTTTATGTTTTTCACAATATGCTTTAGTCTTACTTCCAACTGCAATTTTTTGCTTAATAAGATTTATATCATAATAAGTTTCATTAAGCGCTACTAAAAAATATTTAGCAGAATTAAATGACGGAAAAATTATATAATCAAATCGGCTGTTTTTACTTAATAAAATCTTGAGATCAATAATTCTTTCAGATTCTTCAATCTTTATAGCCGGGAAATAAATCACATTAATTCCGAGTGATTCTAATTCGGCAAAATCATTCTGTGATTGCTCTTTTGATCTTGTTACAACTATATTTTTTATCTTACTGCTCAATTATTTGCTTCTTGCAGATTTATAAATTTCATCAAGAACTTCCTTTGCTCCTGCTTTCTTCAAATCTTTTGCTAACTGCTTCCCAATTTTTTCTGCATCCGATTTTTTACCTTTTATTTTTTTTCTAAAGGTAATTGTACCATCAAGAGAACCGACCATTCCATCTAAAAATAAACCGCCAGGTTTAACAACTGCATGTGCACCAATAGGAACCTGACATCCCCCTTCTAAAGTTTTCAATAAAGCTCTTTCAGCTAAAGCACAGCAGTAGGTATTTTCATCATGCAGAACTTTAACCATCTTTTCTGCAAATTTATTATCGTTTCTAATCTCAATACCAAGTGCACCTTGTCCAACTGCCGGAAGCATTTCATCTGTACTTATGAATGAAGAAATATGTTTCTTCAATTTTAATCTTTCAACACCGGCTCTTGCAAGAATTATTGCTTCCCAATCTGATTCCAAAAATTTCTTGATTCTAGTTGGAACATTTCCTCTTAATTCTTCAACTTGAATATCTGGACGTAAATGTTTCAACTGCGATCTTCTTCTTAATGATCCGGTACCGACTTTACAGCCAACAGGAAGTTTTTCAATTGTCATTCCCTTTTTTCTAGCAATTAAAACATCTTCAACTTCATGACGTTTTGTAACTGCTGCAAGTTTTAATCCTTTTGGGATTTCTGTTTGTAGATCTTTTAAACTATGAACTGCAATATCAATTTCACCATCTAAAAGCATTATCTCCAATTCTTTTGTGAATAAACCTTTATCACCAATTTTTGATAAAGCCACATCAAGGATTTTATCCCCTTTGGTTTTAATCTCTTTTATTTCTACGGTTAAATTTTTGTGAGCTTTTTCTAATTCCTTTTTAACAAATTTTGCCTGCCACATTGCAAGATCGCTGGAACGTGAACCGATAATCAATTTTTCTTTTTTACTCAACTTTACTTTCCTCTTTTTTTGGAATATCTGATTCTTCCGGTTTATAAATTTTTGAATGACCATTATTCAGTCCGAACAATTCTTTAAGAATTACCGAATGAGTTTCTACCTCTTGAATATTGGTTCCCTGTTCGGCAATTTCTCTAAGTTTAATAGTTGGATTATGAAGCAGTCTGCCAATCATTCTTCTAGTCATATCTTCTAATTTTGCATAATCATCATCAGTAACTTTATGCTTTATTTTTTCCAATTCATCTTTACGTATATCTTCAAAAAATTCTCTAACTCTTTTTATAGTCGGAACAACTTCAAGAGTGTTATACCAAGAAAAGAAACTTACTAATTCCTCCATAACAATAGATTCAACTTTAGGAATTTCTTTCTCTCTTTTCTTCATGTTCTGTTTAACAATTACTTCCAGTGAATCAATATCATGATAAAAAACGTTATCTATTTCTTGTGAGCCTGGATCAATATCTCTTGGAATTGCAATATCCATAATTACAACTGGAAGTCCCTTTCTTCTTTTCATCATCTGCTTAATATCATCTTTAGTGATTATAAGTTCATTAGAACTAGTTGCACTAATAATTATATCAAAATGATGAAGATGATCTTTAAGCTGAGAGAACGGAATTATTTCACCATGAATTTTTTCTGCTAATTTTTCTGCTCTGCTTAAAGTTCTATTCGCAATTGCAATTTCACCAACACCGCGATCTTTAAGGTGAATAGCTGCAAGTTCACCGGTTTCTCCCGCACCTATTACCAATGCTTTCTTTTTATCAAGACTTGCAAAAATCTTTTCTACAACTTGAACGGCTGCATAACTTACGGTAACAGCACCTTCACCGATTTCAGTCTCTCTAATTGCTCTTTTACCGACTTTTACCGCAACATCAAAAACTCTTCTTAAAACAGAACCTGAAAAATTCATATCTTCTGAAATTTCAAATGCTTCTTTAACCTGTCCTAATATTTGGCTGTCGCCAACAACAAGTGAATCAATTCCGGTTGATACTTTAAACAGATGTTTAACGGCACCGCAAGAAAAATATTTTTCAAAATGTTCCGGTTTTAATCCGGATATATTTTTATTCTCTAAAAGAAAATCAATTATATGCTGATAGTGAAGTTTGCTGACTTTCGGAATTCCGTATATTTCTGTTCTGTTACAAGTAGAAATTATAAATCCTTCATTAAAGAGAGTCTCTTTAAGCTTTGGAATCAAGTCAACTATTTCATTTTTGCTAAGATGCAGAGCTTCTCTTAATTCAATAGGAGCAGTTCTGTGATTTATTGTAATACCTACTAAGTTCATTTTTATATTAACTCATAATCAATAAAATGAGTGAAAACTATCTTTAAATACAATTGTTGCAATAACCGAAAGGATTGCAACTGCAAAACCAATTTGTGAAAAAATAATAAGCTTTCTTCCATACCAAAATCCACTGTATTTTGCTGCAATTACCAACCCATAAATTATCCAAACAACACCGGTAACAACAAGCTTAGGATCGAGATAACTAAAATTAGGAAAAGCAGAAGGGAGCCAAATAATTCCAATAATAATAGCAATAGTTAAAAGAATAAAGCCAATTATTAATGAATTAAAACTGAGTTTTTCCAAAGTTTCTAAACTTGGAAGACGATTAAACATCAATCCGAACTTACTAATTTTAATCGATTTATAAAGCATCAAGTATAATAAACCATATACAGTAGAAATTGTAAAGCCGCTGTAACCAAGCATTGCGCTAATTACATGAATTCCTAATAAACGATTTCTAAGGACTTCTTGAACTTCAATTAAATCTTCGATAAACATTGAAGAAAACAACTGAAAGAAAAATGCAAATATAATAATGAACATTCCGGTATTTCTTATATCTGTAAGAAGTTCAAGCAGAAAATATGAACACATAATTGAAAATGCGAGGACGGTAAAAATCTCGAATTTATTTGTGATTGGCGGGTGATTAAATTCAACAGTTCTGGCAAAAAGATAAAATACATGAAAAACTAGTGTTACAAAAAGAAATATTCTTTTAGTATTGTTTAATCCTTTTACATCCTTAGTGAAATCAAAATAATAAACTAAAAATCCGGCTAAATAAAGAACCGGAAGTAAAATATTAAGAAAATGAATTGTTGCTAACATTTTTGACCAATCAAAAATAATTATGAGAAATACTAATCTAACCAAATACGTGCCAAAATTAAAACTATATATTAAGTATAAAATTTGGGATATAACTTTCTCACTTAAATAGAATCATTCTTACGAATAATTTTATAAACAGATAACTTATTTATTTATAATGATTTACACTCTAAAACGAATAATAGATTTTTTCTCCCATTATCTTCTTAATAAATTACAATATTAGCATTTGAATAAATATTTACTAATCATGATTTATTTTCTTACTTATGAGATAATGAAATTTCGGTTTACTAGAAATGGCAAATGATAAACATGAGAAAAAAGCTTAATAAAAAATCCGGTAGAAGTTTATAAGAACTATATACCGGATTTTAAAGGTTACGAACTAATAAAAAAGTTCTGTTCTTTCGAACTATTTATCTTGTAAGTTTTTTGTACTTAATCCTTTTAGGAATATCAGCATCTTTGCCTAATCTTGCTCTTCTGTTTTCTTCGTAATCGGAAAAGTTTCCTTCAAACCATACAACTTGGCTGTTTCCTTCAAAAGCTAAAATGTGAGTACAGATTCTATCTAAGAACCATCTATCGTGACTAATAACCACAGCACATCCGGCAAAGTTAAGAAGACCTTCTTCCAACGCTCTCATTGTATTTACATCTAAATCATTTGTAGGTTCATCAAGAAGAATAACATTTGCACCCGATTTTAACATTAACGCTAAATGAACTCTATTTCTTTCTCCGCCGGAAAGCACACCTACTTTCTTCTGCTGATCACCGCCGGCAAAATTAAATTGTCCTACATATGCTCTGGAATTAACTTGTTTGTTTCCTAATTCAATTATATCTAATCCTTCTGAAATCTGCTGCCAGACTGTCTTTTCTGGATCCAAAGATTCTCTGCTTTGATCTAAATATGCTAGTTTAACTGTTTCACCAATTTTAAATGATCCCGAATCTGCGCTTTCCATTTCGGTAATCATTTTAAATAATGTGGTTTTTCCTGCTCCATTTGGACCAATAACCCCAACAATTCCTCCCGGAGGTAATGCAAAATTTAAGTTTTCGAATAAAAGTTTTTCACCAAATGCTTTTGATACATTATCGGCTTCAATAACTACATTCCCCAATCTTGGTCCGGCAGGAATGTATAATTCCAAATCTTTCTGAACTTTTTCATTCTCCTCTCTTAACATATTTTCATAAGAGGTAATTCTTGCCTTAGATTTTGCATGTCTTCCTCTGGGAGACATTCTAATCCATTCCAATTCTCTTTGTAAAGTTTTTTGTCTTTCCGTTTCTCTTTTTTCTTCTTGTGCTAATCTGTTTTGTTTCTGCTCAAGCCAAGATGAATAATTACCTTTCCAAGGAATGCCTTCGCCGCGATCGAGTTCTAAAATCCAACCGGCAACGTTATCAAGGAAATATCTATCATGCGTTACGGCAATAATAGTTCCGGGATAACGATTCAATTCAGCTTCGAGCCATGCAACTGTTTCAGCATCTAAATGGTTTGTTGGCTCATCAAGAAGAAGAATATCGGGTCTTTGAAGTAAAAGTCGGCACAAAGCAACACGTCTTTTTTCACCACCTGAAAGAACTTTTATTGAAGTGTCTCCTGGTGGGCAGTTCAACGCATCCATAGCCATTTGTAGTTTTGAATCGATATCCCAAGCTCCCATAGCATCAAGTTTGTCTTGAACTTTTCCTTGTCTTTCGAGCAGATCATTCATCTCATCATCTGTCATTTCTTCGGCAAATTTTGCATTAATCTCATCATATTCTTTCATTACATCCAAAACATCTTTAACTGCTTCTTCAACAATCTCTTTAACAGTTTTTGATTCATCCAATTGCGGTTCTTGTTCTAAATAACCAATAGTATAGCCAGGAGAAACTGCAATTTCTCCATTAAAATCTTTATCAACTCCGGCTAATATTTTCAAAAGCGAACTTTTACCAGAACCATTCAAACCTAACACACCAATTTTAGCACCGTAGAAATAGGAAAGATAAATGTTCTTCAAAATCGGTTTTTTATCGTAATACTTACTTACACCAATCATAGAATAAATAATTTTATTTACTTCACTGCTCATTAAAACTCCGTTTCATTTTTGTGAAAACAAAAATAAGTAAAATTGCTTTCAAGTTTATTTATAAATATGATTAAGATCTTTTAGAATTTACATTAACGTACAAAGCAGTAGTTTCAATATTAAGCATGCTATAATTTTGCTAATTCATTTCGATTATTTAACTAAATTGACAAAGAATTTGTTTTATTAAAAGCAGATTTAAGTTAAAATAGGTGCTGTACTTCCTAAGCTGAGAGAGAATTGAAAACTATACATATTATTGCATTTTATTTTTTCACAAATGTAATCCTTGTGGCTCAACCTCAAGAAAGTTTAAAGAATCAAGTTGATTCTTTGAATTCTTTAGCGTTCAGAGCTAGAGGTTCAAATCCAATTGAAACTATTAAATACAGCGAAAAAGCTTTAGCGCTTGCAAAAACTATTGATTATCCGGTTGGACAATCTATGAGCTACAGCTTTATTGGTGTTGGATATAGAAATATGTCCTATTACAAAGAAGCACTGACTAATTACCTTCAAGGATTAGCTATTGCAGATTCATTAAAAAATTATGAACAGATTGCTTTTGCATACAATAACATAGGCAATCTCTACTTAAGAAGCGGAAACGATTCTCTTGCCCAAGTTTATCTTCAAAAAACATTAGACTTAGCAATTGAAAAAAACTTTGAAGTTCTGCTGGGTTATGCTTTTAAAAACTTGGGAAGTTATTATTACGAAAATAAAGATTACGATAAGGCATTAGAATTTCTTAATAGTTCTTATGATGTAAGAAATAAGTTAAATGATTACTGGGGAATGACAAATACTCTAAATGAAATGGGTATTGTATTTACTCAAAAAAACGATTTTACTTCTGCACTTAAAGCCTATGACACCGCTTATGAAAAAGTTTCTCATATTGAAAAGAATAAAATATTAGTCGGCGAAATCTATCTAGGTAAAGCAAGAGTATATTATACAAAGAAAGATTATAGCAATTCTCTTTATTATTTGAATAAATGTAAAGCAATTTTTGAAGAAGTAAACGGCAGAGTAGAACTTGTTGAGATTTATAAATTGATCTCTAATATTGCTTATGAAAAAAGTGATTTTAAACAAGCATTCGATTTTCAGCAAAAGTTTTCTTCACTAAATGATTCTATAAAAGTACTGGATGCCGAGCGGCAGTTAGATTTAATGGAAATACTCTATACTTCAGATAAAAATCAAAAAGAGAACGAACTTTTAAGAAGGGAGAATGCTATTAAACTGCTGCAAATAAGCCAGGAAAAGCAACTCAGAGATTTGCTTATACTTATTTCATTTTCACTTCTTATTGCTGCGGTTATATCTTATATTTTTTATAAAGGAAAGAAGAAAACTAATGAACAGCTTACCAGAACAAATGAACTTATTGAGCAGCAGAAAAGTGAACTTTCCAAAATAAACTCTACTAAAGACAGATTATTTTCAATTATAGCACATGATTTGAAAAATCCCTTTGGCAACTTAATGAATGTAACCGATGTGATAATGAAAGAGTTTGATAATTTATCTCAAGATGAATTAAAAGAACTTGTTGAGTCGGTTAATCGATCCACAAAATCGAGTTATAGATTATTAGAAAATTTACTTTTATGGTCACGGTCTCAAAAAGGTTACTTAAAATATAATCCCGAATTAATTGATGTAGAAAAAGTTATTAATGAAAATTTTAACTTATACTCAGAAATGGCTAAAGATAAAAATGTGAAATTTGATTTTATTCAGAAAGATAAAGTTTTTGCTTATGCCGATTTGAACATGATTGATGCGGTTCTAAGAAACCTTATAAATAATGCAGTTAAATATTCTCATCAAAATGGAGTTGTTAAAGTAAGCACTTTTGCTGAGTATAATAAAACAATTGTCTGCATTGAAGATGAAGGAATTGGAATTCCGGAAAATGAAATTATAAAAATATTTTCACTTGAAGAAAAACCAATACAATCCGGAACCGGAGGTGAACGAGGTACAGGACTTGGACTTATAATTTGTAAAGAATTTATTGACATCAATAAAGGCGAAATAAATATAGAAAGCACAATTAACAAAGGGACTAAGATCTGTTTAATGCTACCTAATAAAACTCATTAAAATTCATTCATAAATTTATTTACACCTTTTTTATTGCTATTTTACATATAAAAAAGGCTGCCGATGTCTGTTAAGTATTTCATTATTTTGTTTCTATCTTTCCTAATTACGGTTCATGCAAATAGCGATAAAACATGGATTAGAGTAAACCAAATTGGATACAAGGAAAACGGAACTAAAATTGCCGTTATCTTGAGTAAAACAGATTTGGAACTTGAAAAAATAGAAATCTATAATGCAGTTACCGATGAATTAGTTTTTACATCAGATAAAATAGAATCCTTTGATAATTATCTTAACTTCCCTAAAAGTTTTAGAGCAGATTTTACAGAATTAAAAACATCCGGCGCATATTACGTAAAAGCAAACACGGTTATCTCTCCAATTTTTAGAATTGGTAATGATGTTTATAATGGAACAGCTGATTTTTTACTTAACTATATGAGGCAGCAAAGATGCGGATTTAATCCTTTCTTAAATGACTCTTGTCATGTTAATGATGGATTTAGAATTTATCATCCGGCAGATGACTCTTTACATATTGATGTTACAGGAGGCTGGCATGATGCTTCCGATTATCTTCAATATGTTACAACTTCTGCTAATGCTTTATTTCAAATGATGTTTGCATTTCAAAATAATCCAAAAGCTTTTAAGGATAATTATAATGCAAAAGGTTTGAAAGGTCCCAATGGTATTCCAGATATTGTTGATGAAATAAAATGGGGAATTGACTGGCTGTTGAAGATGAATCCAAATGACATTGAATTTTACAATCAAATTGCCGATGATAGAGACCATATGGGATTTAGACTTCCAACATTAGACTCAATTTCTTACGGAAAAAATCTTGAAAGACCTGTTTATCTTGCAACCGGAAAACCGCAAGGAGTTTTTAAACACAATAATAGAAGCGAAGGATTAGCTTCAACAGTTGGAAAATTTGCTTCTGCATTTGCATTAGCTTCACAAATTCTGAAACCGTATTATCCTGAACTTACGGAAACTTTGAAAGAGAAATCATTAAATGCTTTTAAAGTTGGGAAAGAAAATCCCGGAGTCTGCCAAACTGCCCCTTGCCGTGCTCCTTATTTTTATGAAGAAGATAATTATGTTGATGACATGCAGTTAGCAGCAATTCAGCTTTACAATTTAACTAATGATAAAAACTATCTTGATGAAAGTGCAGAGTTTGGAAGGAAAGAAATAGTTACTCCTTGGATGGGAGCCGATACGGCAAAGCATTATCAATGGTATCCGTTTGTGAATCTTGGACATTCCTACATAGCAAATACAAATTCTAATTACTCAGATGAATTTGTTAATTATATAAAAATTGGACTTGAAAAAATTTACGAAAGAGCAAATGATAATCCATTTCTAAATGGTATTCCATTTATCTGGTGCTCAAACAATTTAATTGCCGCTGCTTTAACTCAATGTCGTATCTATTCCAATATAACAGGTGATGATAAATTTAAGGAAATGGAAAACTCATTATTCGATTGGCTATTTGGTGTTAATCCTTGGGGCACAACTATGATTGTTGGACTTCCTGCTTGGGGCGATTATCCATCAGATCCTCATTCAGCTTTTTGGCATAATCATCAATATCAAACTCTAGGAGGATTAGTTGACGGTCCGGTTTACGCTTCAATTTTTAATAAACTTATCGGGATTAAAATTTACAATGGTGATGAATATTCAGAATTCCAAAATGATTATGTAGTTTATCATGATGATTACGGTGATTACTCTACAAACGAACCGACTATGGACGGAACTGCAAGTCTTTCCTTTTATTTATCTTCTCTTGAATCAATTGGAAATTCAACTCAAAATAGTCTTGAACTTGATCAAGGAGCAATCGTTCGTGGTGATAATTCAAAAAAAGAAATTGCTCTTGTATTTACCGGACATGAATATGCAGAAGGAGGAGAAATAATTAATGAAGTTCTCAATAAACATAATATTAAAGCTGCTTTCTTTTTAACCGGTGATTTTTATCGAAATCCAAATCATAAAAATCTTATAGATGAATTAGTCAAAAATAATCATTACTTGGGTGCGCATTCAGATAAGCATCTGCTTTATGCTGATTGGAGTAAGAGAGACTCTACTTTAATTTCTAAAACCGAGTTTCAATCAGATTTGAAGCAAAATTATCAAGAGATGATACATCATCATATTGATTCCAAAAATGTAAAACTTTTTCTTCCCCCTTTTGAATGGTATAATGAAGAAATATCTAGTTGGACAAATGAACTAGGACTTCAATTAGTAAATTATTCCAAAGGAACTCTTTCTACCGCAGATTACACAACTCCAACTATGAAAAACTATAGAAGCTCAAATGAAATATTTGAAAGTATCTTAAGTTATGAAAGGAGTAATTCATTAAATGGTTTTATACTTTTAAGCCATATAGGAACTGCTCCTGAAAGAACAGATAAATTTTACAATCAACTCGATAAGTTAATTACTTACTTAATAGAAAAAGGATATAGTTTTAAAAGAATTGATTTGTTATTAAACGAATAAATTTTTTATTTAAATTTTTGAATAATTTTGTTTCTTAAGAAAATTTTATTTTTTGCGATAATGTGATAATAAATTAAATAGTAAATGGAAATAAATCGGTTTATAAAATACGTTGCTGCAGGATTAATTTTTATTCTGGCATTTAGTAATTGTGCTTCGGATGAATCTTCAGAAGAAAGTGCGATTAATAATCTTATGAAAGAACTGGAGAATGTTGATCCGGAGAATATCAGCAATTATGATTTTATAAAAATCGATTCACTTCAAAGGCTTTCTACAAGAAGAAATTATTTAGACGGTATTGCAAAAGCATATTCATTAAAAGGATCATTTTATTATTACCTAAAAGAATTTGACGTTGCATACAGAAATTATAAATCCGCCATAGAAACTGCTAAACTCGGTAATAATTATAATCAACTTGGTATTGATTATGAAAATTTAGGAAGAGTTTATAATAGACTTAAGAACAGAGATTCTTCGGTACATGCTTTTAAGCGATCTGCCGAAGTACGTAGATTAATAAATGATTCAACAGGAGTTGGAGTTGCATTTCACAATGCCGGATTTATTTTTTGGCAGTTCACACAATACGACAGCGCAATTTATTACTTTGAAAAGGCTCTTGAAATAAGAAAAAATCTTCCTAACAAAGAACATCTCGCTTCAACAATTAATAACATCGGTACAATTTATTATCAATGGTCTATTTATGATAGAGCATTGGAATATTATTTCAAATCTTTGGAACTAAACAGAGAAATTGGTGAAGACAGAAGTATTGCAATTAATTTAGTTAACATCGGACTTGTATATAAGGAAACTTCTAAAAATGATAGAGCTGTAAAGTTTTATAAAGAAGGGCTGCCTTATGCCTTTGCGGCTCAAGATACGGAAACAATAGGTTATGTTTTTAATTCGCTTGCATCGTCTTTTCTGGAAATAGACGGGGATTCATCAGAATTTTATTTTAAGAAATCTTTGGAAGCATATCAAAAAATAAATTCCGTTGGCGGAGTAATTATTTCCTTAAAGGGTCTTGCCGAAAATGCCATAAGAAAGAAATACTATGGCGAAGCAAAAGAATATTTTTATGAGATATTAACTCTGGCAAAAAACGACAACAATAGATTAAGAATTGCTGAATCATATAAATTTTTAGGAGAAGTAAATTTAGCCGAAGGGAAACTTATTAAAGCTAAGGAATACTTTATTGACTGCATAGAAATTAGCAGCAATCTTAATCTAAGAGGATTTTTAAGAGACAGCTACTTAGGGCTTTCAAAAGCTTATGAAGATTTGGGACAAATCGATTCAGCTTTATCATCGCTTAAAAAATATGAAGTTTATAATTCTGAAATAAATGATGAAGATACTAAGAGAAGAATTGATGATCTTAGAACCAAATTTGAATTTGAAAAATTCCAAAGACAAATTGAAGCTCAGAAGTATGAGAATGAAACGAAAAATTTATATTTAATTTCTGTATTGGCTCTTTTACTTTTTGTTACAATTATTACCGTAATCCTTTATAGAACAAATAAGAAGAGAAAGAAAGTTAACGTTATATTAAAGCAGAAAAATGAATTGATTGAAGGGCAATCGAACCAATTAGAAACAACCAACAAGGAATTGGTTGAACTTAATAATGCAAAAGATAAACTCTTCTCAATTATTGCACATGATTTGAAGAATCCTTTTTCAACCCTTCTTAATTATTCGTATTTCCTAAAAGAAGAATACGCTGAATTATCGGAAAAGGAAAGATTAGAGTTTGTTTCTTATATGTATCAAACAACAACTAAAACTTACGAACTGCTTGAAAACCTTCTCAATCTTTCTGCTTCAAGAACCGGCAAAATTGCTTTTACTCCGGATAATATTGAAATTAACCTGTTAATCGAAAAAGTTGCTGCTTTGTATAATTCACAATTGAAAGAGAAGAATATTGAACTCAAGAATAATTTTAACAATTCTATAAAATCTTTTGCTGATCCTTATATGGTTGAAATAGTTCTGCGAAATCTGTTAAACAACGCAATTAAATACACACCGGTAAATGGATTGATTGAGATTTCATCCGAAATTAATAATGGCAGAGTCTGTATCTCAGTAATTGATAACGGAATTGGAATGGATGACGAAACTGTTAATAATATTTTCAACATAAGTGTTATAAAATCTCAAACGGGAACTAAAGGTGAAAGAGGTACGGGATTGGGTTTAGGTTTATGCAAAGAATTTGTTGAACAAAATAACGGAAAGATTTTCGTGGAATCTGTACTCAATAAAGGAAGTATCTTTAAAGTCTGCCTTCCGACAGCAGCTCCAATTTAGGTTTTTGTAAAAATAATTCCGCAATCTGATTCTATTTACAACTCCTCAAAAAAATAATTATGATAATTTATTCACTTTTTCTATTTTTCGAACATTTAACTCAAAAGTTCGAAAGTACGAAAATGCCGGATAAAAAATCATCACAAAATTACGACATAAAAAGAGAACAGATAATTGAAGCCGCAGAAGATACTTTTGCTTACTACGGTTATCATAAAACTACTCTTGAAGATATAGCGAAGAAAGTTGGAATAAAGAAAAACAGTATTTATTACTACTTCAAAAGTAAAGAAGATCTATTAAACGAAATCATCACAAGAATATATAAATGGAAAATAGATCAATTCGAAAAGGAGACAGTTTCTGTTAAATCAACTAAAGTTAAGTTAAAAATATTTTTTTTGATGTTGATCTCACCCATTGTAACCGATAAGAAAACATACAATGTTACTCCAAATGCTTTTATTGAGATTGGAAGAGTTATTTATGAATCATTCAGAGAGTTTTATCAAAACACTGAATTTTATCTTACCACAATCTTAAAAGAGGGAATAAAAAAAGGAGAGTTGAAGAAAATAGATACCGAAAAAACCGCTCAAACTATACTTCTTTTTGTTCAGGCTGTAGAAATGTTCGAGTATTCACAAATAACTTCAAAGTTTATTGATAAACCAACCTTCGACAAACTGGAAATTGAAATAAGTAATTTTATCGACTTGATCTACAATGGAATTAAAAAATAAGTTATAAACAAACATAATGAGATACGGATGATGCAAAATCTTAAACAAAGATTAAGAATTATTTTTATACTGTTGATCTTATTCTTTTCACAGTATTACAGTCAAACCCTAACACTAAATGAATCAATTGAAACTGCCTTAAGCAATAACAGAGATATTAAGATTGCCAAACTTGATGTTGAAAAAGCGGAAGAAGCTGTTGATGAGGCTTTCGGTTATGCTCTTCCCTCATTTGATTTATCTGCTAACTTTTCACATTTCTTATCAAAACCAAAAATGGCTTTCCCCGATTTTGAAGCATTACTTACAAATGCTACTTACAATATCCTGTTTAATGAAGGGGTGCTTCCACAGGATAATTCAAAATTTTTGCCAATGGAATCCAAACTTCAATCATTCTCGCAGACAAACAATTTTGAAGCTTCTGCTCAGGTAACACAAATTCTATTTAACTCAGCTGTATTTAGAGGAATTGGTGCTTCTCAAATTTATTTAGACTTATCAAAAGAACAATTAAAAGCAAAAACCGCAGAAGTAGTTTTTAATGTTAAGCAGGCTTTTTACGGTGCTTTGCTTACCAAGCAAATGCTTGATATTACTAAAGCAACGTTGGCTAATGCAGAGGAAAATCTTAAAAATGTGAAATCATATTTTGAGCAGGGATTAACTTCTGAATTTGAGATGATGCAGGCAGAGGTTATGGTAGAGAATATTAGACCCAAAGTATATGAATTGGAAAATCTTTATAAAGATACTCTTAACAAATTGAAATTGGTTATTGGTGTTGACCAAAACAGCGAATTGAACGTAACCGGGGAAATCAATTATACAAATAAAGAAATTCCGGAAATTGATGATGCGCTTTCTATCGCATTATCAAAGAATTATGATATCTCCTCATTAAAAGTAAAGAAACAGATTGACGAAGAATTTATAGCCTTAGATAGATCCGAATACTGGCCTCAGCTTGCCGCTTTCGGAAATTATACTTACGCAGGTTCATCCGATTCTTGGAATTTTCAAAACTATTCAGCTACCACAGTCGGACTGTCATTTTCGATGAATATTTTTAACGGCGGAAGAACTCAGAATAAAGTAGATCAATCTTTAATTGGATTGAGACAAACCGAAGAGCAAATCAATACTTTAAAAGACTATACTGTTTCAGAAGTGAAAAATACTATTAATAATCTGCATAGAGTAAAACTTCAAGTTGATGCAGTAGAAAGAAACGTAAGCTTAGCAGAAAGAGCTTATGATATTTCCGTAACAAGATACAATGAAGGAACCGGAACTCAGCTTGAAATTAAGAATGCAAATATTGAATTACAGACCGCTAAAACAAACAGACTTCAGGTTGTTCACGATTATATTATTGCATTTGCTAAGCTTGATAAATTACTCGGTATACTTAGCGAAACCGAAATTGATTTTATAAAAAAATAATAAATGATTAAGGAGAATATTTTAGAAATGAAATTAAAATCAAAAATAGCCGGATTGTTATTCTTTGGGATTATTTCACTTTTGATAACAAACTGCAGCAGTGATAAAGAATTTGAAAACAAAAGTATGAATGAGATACAAAGTGAAACCGGTGTTCCGGTAGTTGTTAAAGAAATTAACTACGAAAGTTTCGAAAAAGATTTAAAATACTTTTCAACTTTATCAGGAATAATGCAGACCACAAGAGCCTCTGCAGTTGGAGGAAGAATTGAAAAGGTTAACTACAAAGTTGGTGATTATGTTAAAGAAGATGCAATTGTAGTTCAATTCCCAACCGATAATCCCGCAGTACAATATGAGCAGGCACTTCATGCATACGAAAATTCTAAGAAAACTTATGAGCGTATGAAAGCCTTACTGGAGGCGGGTGAAACTTCTCAAGCTAATTTTGACGGTGCCGAAACTCAATACTTAGTGAATAAAAGAAATTATGAAATGGCTCATCAAGCATTATTTATTGATGCTCCTTATGATGGAATAATAGTAGAAGTAATGGTAAATGAAGGAGATGGTGTTGATTCAAAAATTCCACTATTTACAGTAGCTAAACTAAATAAAATGAAAGCAAAAATTTGGGCATCAGAAAGTGAAATAAGAGAAATAAAAAAAGGGATGAACGCACAAATAAATTATAACGGTAAAGTTTATAATGGATTTGTATCAGATATTTCTCTTGCAGTTGATCCTTATAGAAGGGCTTTTTACGCTGAAATTGAATTTGATAATAAAAATAATGAACTACGTCCGGGTTTAACAACTGAAATAGCAGTTAAAGTTTATCAAAACCAAGAAGCAATAATTATCCCTAAAAATTTGATTATCAATAATAATGAGAATGAAGCAGTTTATATTTCCAATAATGGCAAAGCAGAATTGAGAGAAATAAAAGTCGGAAGCAGAAATGCAATTTCAGTTGAAGTAATAGATGGATTGAAAGTCGGTGATAAGCTGATTATTAAAGGAGCTAACATGCTGAGTAACGGACAAAAAGTAAACGAAGTAAACTAGGGGAAAAAATGATTCTTGCAAAAACATCAATTAATCGTCCCATTCTAACAACAATGGGTATTTTCGTTTTCCTAATTTTTGGTCTGCTTGCTTACTTTAGCCTTAACTTAGATCAGATGCCGGATGTTGAGATTCCTTATGTAACTGTTCAGACAGTTTATCCGGGTGCGGGACCAAAAGAAATAGAAACATTAGTTACAAAAAGAATTGAAGATGCAGTTTCAACTGTTAGTCAGATTGAAAGCATCAACTCTTATTCCCTTGATGGAGTATCAATCATAATAATTGAATTCAGTTTAAGTAAGGATGTGGATGTTGCAAATCAAGAGGTTAAGGATAAGATAGATGCCATATTAAATGATTTGCCGGATGCATCCGAAAGTCCGATTATTCAAAAAGTTGACATACGTGCATTCCCAATTATTGATATTGTTTTGAGCGGTGATCTTGATCCGCGTGAATTATATAGAATTGCAGATAAAACTCTTAAAGACAGATTTTCTCAAATTCAAGGTGTTGCAAGAGTTGATATTACTGGGGGACAAGAAAGAGAAATTAGAGTAATTCTTGAAAATAAAGATATTTATGAAAACTTAATTTCCATGCCTCAGCTTCTTCAAATTTTAGCCGCGCATAATATGAATATGCCGGGTGGATATTTCCAAATTGATGATCAAGAGTTTACTGTTAGAATGGATGGTGAGTTTGAAAGTTTGGAAGCAATAGAAGAGCTTCAAATTCCAACACCATTTGGCTATAAAAAGCTTCGTCAATTTGCAGCAGTTGCCGATTCCGGTAAGGATATTCGTCAACGTACTGTTTACTTTGACGGTATTAAAGAATTCAGAAATGAAAATGTTGTTAGACTTGGAATTGTAAAAAGTGCGGAAGGTAATGCAGTAGAAGTTGCCGATGCGGTAAAAGAAGCTTTACCGGAAATTCAAGCTTCACTTCCTTCAGGTACAAGTCTGGAAATGGTAAACGATGAATCTGTATTTATAAAATCAACAGTTGATGATACTATGAGCAACATTATTCTTGGTATTATTTTTACATCAATTGTACTTTTAGTATTTCTTTCAGATTTTCGTTCTACTGTTATTGTTGCACTTTCAATGCCGACTTCAATTATCTCAACTTTCCTTCTGCTGCAGGCTTTCGGCTTAACGCTTAACATGATGACATTAATGGGACTTTCCGTTTCTGTTGGGGTTCTTGTAGCTAATTCCGTTGTAGTGCTCGAAAACATATTCAGGCATAAGAAAACCGGGATGGATAATAAACGTTCTGCTTATACAGGAACAACCGAAGTTTTAGTCGCAGTTCTCGCTTCAACTTTAACAAACATAGTTGTGTTTCTCCCAATTGCAAATATGTCATCAATGGTTGGTAGATTTTTAAGTGAGCTTGCGCTTGCGGCCAGTTTTGCAACAATTTTTTCTTTGATTTTTTCATTCACTTTAACACCAATGTTGGCTTCATTAATACTTCCTCAAAAATTAACTTATGGAAAATTGAGCAGTAAGCTTAATGATATCTTTCATTCGTGGGATAATTATTATCAAAAACTGTTAGCTAAAACTCTTGCAAATAAAAAGAGAGCATTAATTGTTATTGTAATTTCATTTGTTTTGTTTATTGCATCAACAATAATTTATGCTCCTAACATAGGCTTTGAGTTTATGCCAAATCTTGATGACGGTAAATTGAAAGTTGAAGTTGAACTACCTGAAGGTTATAATCTTTACGAAACAGCAGAAGTACTTTCTAATATCGAGAACAGATTGAAAGAATATCCCGAAGTTGAATACTTATTAACCAATCTCGGCAAGATCAGCGATCTCAATACCGGTTCAAACATGGCTATCATGAGTATCCAACTTGTTGATCAGGATGAACGAGATGCCGGATTAGATGAAATGATTTCTACTTTTGTTAATGATTTATCCAATATACCAAATGCCAGAATTTTGATTGATTACGGTTCAGGTATGGGTATGGGAGGTGCTCCAATTCAATTTTATTTATTAGGACAAGATCTAGATGTGCTGGAAGAATGGAAAAATAAAATTGTTACTGAATTAAAAGATGTTCCCGGATTAATAAACTTTGATAACAGTTCCAGAGCAGGTAAACCCGAAATCACAATATTTCCAAAGCGTGAAAAACTTGCAGAAGCCGGAATCACAGTACAAGAAATTGCTCTCACTTTAAGAGCTGCAATAGCCGGACTTGAATCTTCTAAATACAGAGAGCTTGGTGAAGAATATGATATAACAATAACATTAAATGACAAAAATGTAGATACCCCTGAGGAAGTTGGTGATATTCCGGTTGTTACTCAATCCGGTGTTGTATATAAAATGGCAGAATTAGCTGATGTAAACTTTACAGTTGGTTATACAAAAATTCTTCACAGAGATAAATACACTACTGTTCAGTTTACCGGTTCACCCGCACCTGATGTACCTTTGGGAAATGTTACTGCAGAGATTGATAACAGATTAAGCAGTTTGGATTTTCCTCCGGGTTATTCATACATCTGGGGCGGAAATGTTAAAATGATGAATGACATGATAGCCGATATGCTGTTTGCATTTGTTTTAGCTATACTTCTAACTTATATGTTATTAGCGGCAATTCTTGAAAGTTTTCTGCAGCCATTTTTTATCTTATTGACTATTCCACTCGCCATGATTGGTGTATTTGCTTCCTTATTCCACACAAATATTTCTTTTGGAATTACATCTCTTATGGCTCTGATTATGTTAATAGGTATAGTTGTTAATAATGCAATTCTAATGCTTGATTACACAAATCAGCTTGTTCGTGATGAAGGAAGACCGGTAAAAGAAGCACTAATACAAGCATGCCCAACTAAGTTGAAACCAATATTAATGTCCACAATAGCAATTATTTTAGGAATGCTTCCAATGGCATTGGGAATAGGTGATGCGGGTAAAGAGATGAGAATGCCTCTTGGTGTTGTTAGTATTGGGGGATTAATAGTTTCAACAATATTAACTCTCTTTGTAATTCCGGCATTCTACTATATAACTTCAAGAAAGAAATCAGAAGGGGTTATTGTAGATAAGATTTAATTGTAATTGATAATAAATATTATTTGAAATTTAGAAGATTTTTAGGAATAGTAAATTTACTTAACATAAAAGGTTGAGGTGAATATGAAAAAGCCCCTTCAAATTGAGTTTGAATCAGATTTTGTTAAGTGTTCAATTTCTGATAGAATTGCCGTTCTTAAATTTAAGTGTAATGCATTTGAAGCACTTACAAATTTAGATCATGCAAATAAAGTTTTACCTTGGTTTGATTTGGTTGAGAATGATCCAAACATTAAAGGAGTTATAGTATTTACTGAAAAGAATTGTCAAGGTGAAGATGCATATGTTAATTTCTTATCCGAAATTACCGGGAGAAAAATTGAAAAAGATAAGCTTGATGAAATAACCAGGTTTGAAAAATCTGATATAAGAGCGATTGAAATTAATATGCTTATTATTCTTATCAGAAAAATCTATTCGTTCAAGAAAATATTTTTCTCTGCTGTAAACGGGGAAATAGTTACACCATTTTTAGGATTAAGTTTGGCAAGCGATTTCAGATTTGTTACCAACGATTTTAAAATGCTTTTTTCTCATGTGAAATTTGGACTTCATCCTAGTGGTGCCGTCCCCTATTTATTACCAAAATATCTTAACAGACAGGTTGCAATGAATTATTTATTGCGGGGCGGTTCTATTAATGCTGAAGAAGCATTACGATTTAATCTGGTAAATGAAATTCTTCCAAGCGAAAACTTTGAAGAAGATTGCATAAAAAAAGCAAATGATTATGTTTATTTGAGCATGAGCACTTTGAAAAGCACTAAATCACTTATGAATATAAATCTGAAGGAACTAGAAGATTACTTTAATATAGAATCGAATTATACCTATAAATAAGTTTTGAATAATTTTATTAAGGCTGATTGAAACTGTCAATCAGCCTTAGTTTATTCGTCATCCTCTATCAGATCGCAAATATCACAGTTGCCGCATTTCTTTTCATCATAAAAACCAAAGTAATTTGATATGTAGATTCTTCTGCAATTTTCAGTTTTATAATAATTAACCACGGAAAGCAGTTTTTTATTGTCATTCAATAACTTCTCTTTCAGCAGTTCTTCACTTTGAAGCTCATGCGGCAGTTCATTAATTATTTTTAAATTTTTATTTTCGATATCCCCTTCCGTAACTCCATATCTATCAAGCATCGATAAGACAGTTTTAACTCTAAAATCACTTTTATCTTTAAAACTCATTTCTTCTCTTAAGTAATCAAATCCAATCGAGTTTGCAGCTTCCATATTATTTTTAAGAAGATCATACATTCTCGAATAATAATTTGCATCCGGATTTGCCCATTTAATAAATTCCATTTGAGTATAAAGATCATCTTGATTATACAATAGCATACAAAGCGAATCTTTGCCGTCTCTTCCGGCTCTTCCTATCTCTTGGTAATAAGATTCAATTGATGATGGAACTTCGGCATGAATTACAAATCTGATATCTGCTTTATCTATTCCCATTCCAAATGCATTAGTAGCAAGTATAACATCTTGTTTACCGCTTAAAAAGTCTCTTTGTATCTGCTTTCTTCTTTGTGAATCAAGTTTACCATGATAAATTCCGTGCCGGTATCCTTTATCTCTAAGCTTCTGTGAATAGTACTCAAGCTTCTTGATCAAAGAAAAGTAGATTATTCCTGATCCCTTATAATTATCAAGCACATTTGTTATTGCTTGAAAAGTTGCTTTCTCATCAAATACATCAACTGCTTCCAATCTTAAATTCGGTCTGTTAATTCCTTCATGAAAAATTTTTATTTCTGATTTTTGAAGACCGAGTTTATTTACAATATCTTTCTGAACATTTAGAGTTGCAGTTGCAGTAAGCACTATTGTTAAAGGATTTCCAATTAGACCTCTGAACTCGGCTATTCTAGAATAATCCGGACGAAAATCATGTCCCCACTCAGAAATACAATGTGCCTCATCAATAGCAAGTAGATCAATCTTTGCGGTTTTTATTTTCTCAATGAATTCTTTCTTTCTGAATCTTTCCGGAGTAACGTAAAGTAGTTTTGTTTTTCCTTCAACAAATGAATTTAATCTTCTTTCTCTTTGATCCGGTTTAACAGTCGAGTTTATAAATTCAGCAGGAATATTTTTTCTTTTCAACGCATCAACCTGATCCTGCATTAAAGCAATTAAAGGACTTATAACAATCGTTCCCCCGTTAAACATTAGTGCCGGAATTTGATAACAAATGGATTTACCGGCTCCTGTAGGCATCAATACTAGTGAATGCTTTTTATCATTGGTAATTCTATTTATTATTTCCTCTTGACTTCCTCTGAAAGAATCATGTTTATAATAATGCTTCAATATTTCTAGTGCTGTTTTCAATTTTACCTTAAGCTATTTTATTTTTAGAATGTTATTAATCTGTATCTCAGAAATTTTTAAGAATTCTTTATAGTTTGCCGGATGTTTTCTTGTTAGATAAAGAATTAAAATTCCCAAAACAGTATATCTTAAACTGCTGCTCATTAATTCCTTTTCATCAATAGTAATCAAATTATTTTCAGTTAAATAATTCCATTCTTCTTCACAAAGTCTGTCTAAAAAGGAGTATATCATTTCAACTGTCGGCTGCTTTTTGCCTGCAATTTCGTTTGTCTTTTCTATATAAAACAATTCAAAAATACCAGGATATTGAACAAAATATTTCATATAAGATTGAGTGATAACTTTTATTTTCTGAAATCCTTGTTCTGCTTTTTTTGAATCTTTTTGAACTAAAGTAGTGCATTCATCCTGAAAATCTTTAACGCACTCAAAGATTAGATCTTTCACATCTTTGAAATAATTATAAAGAGTTGCATAAGAATACCCTGCTCTCTCTGCAATATTTCTTACACTGATATTTTTTAATCCTTCCCCTTTTAAGATTTCCTTAGCCGAATCAATAAAGTAGGAACGCATTCTTTCCTCTTGAATTTCTTTGTTCACCATATTAGTTCCAATTATTTAATAGCGCTAATATAATTAACACTGTTAATATTTCCAAATTGTATTAATAAAAAGATAAGGATCGACTCCCGTTTTAATGGGAATCAATCCTTTAAGAAATAGAATTATCTATAAAGAGGATCTAAACCGATATAGCCATGAAGGTTTTTCAGATATTCTGGTGATTTTACATATTTAAGATGTTCATCAGCTTTATTCAACTTCTCTTTTAAGTCATTCAACTGTTCTTCGGAAATATTGTAAGATTTTTTAATTACATCCGAAAGGTAATCAACATGTCTGTGCCACAATGCGATATCGTTTTTCTGTTTGTTAATGAGTCTCTCTTTATACCAGTCGCTGCCTAAAAGATACTCTCTTGTAAACATTTCTCTTATATCAGAATCGCTTATATCTTTGCCGTTATAATCACCGAAAGCCATAATGTGAAGTATAGCCTTTAACGGAGGACATGCAGCATTTATACTTCCATCATTAAAATACATTTTTGCTACACGCTGCTGGGCTTCAACAATATTGTTTACCCCGTCAACAAAATCTTCTAATGACTGCAATTCAGGTTTTAACATTTCTTCATTAAACACCGCATCAGGATTTTCAAATACTCTTCCTAAAAATGTTCTTGCAAACTTATCGGTAATTCTATAACCCAATCTGCTTGCCAGCACTTTCTTTCCTTCATATTCAAAATCTTCTAATTTTTCAAGATACTTATGCTCAATTAAAAATTCATGCTCTCGCTCTTCCGGACGAAGTCTGCTCCATAATTCAGGAACTAAAAGACTTATATCATGATCGACTCGATATTTTGGTCCAACATAACCGGCAGCAGTTGTAAAACCATCATACCCGGTTAGGATAAATGATACCAAGGCATTGTTCAAATCCGTAATTGCACATAACGCATTAAATGGTCCTTTAGTTAAAGCCCCTTCTGAACCTGCTCCGGTTGTAGATGGAGATTTTCCGGTTAGACTGCAGACAAAGTCCATAAATAATTCAGGAAGTTCTTGAAAGTGAATTGGATTATATACTGCTAAAGATCTTATTCCCTTTTCGGGCGGATTATTTCTTCTTCCGGCTAATACTGAACTAACCGGAGTTACAACTGATTTTTCAATTGGAATCTTATTAAATAATCTTGTTCCAACTTCGGATACATACTTTTCTTTGTGTTTAATTAAATCAGGACGATTCTGCAAATAACGCATATTCTTTGAAGGTTGTCCTTCAAATATTCTTGGATGAGAAGAAGAAACAAAATATTTATGATCTTTATCATTAATTACATTTTCTATTAATCTCTTAATAGGAGTTGTATATTTATCAAACTCAACTGCATCGGAAATTATTTCTTCAGCATCTTTAACGGTTAACGGTTCAAAATTTGAGATGAAAGTATTCGGTTCTGCTAAATCTGTTTCAGCTTGTTTATCATAACCTCTGTGAATTGCTTCATCAGGTCGCTGGAAAAATCTATACTCACAGTTTTGAGTAAACTTTACTGCGGGATGATCTTTACCGATATACTCAAATTCATTAATAGGAATTACGGTAGAAACGGTAATGTCATCTTCCATTTGAATTTTATCCGAAGCAATAAAATCTTGACGCAGCTTAAATGTTCTCCATGAATTATCATTCATCAAACCGACTCTGAGATAGCTGGCAACTAGTTTTCTGTTTTTGAATTTCAATTCATTACCATGTTTGCCGTCAATAATATCAACAGAAAAATAATCTCTCCAATTATTACCCCACTCCGGTTTATAAAATCTTTTTACGATATAAACCAAACCTTTTATGTAATGTGGAATTGATTTCAACCACTTATTGTATTCATCATTATATCTTGAAGGTGAAGGAGTAAGAAGTTTAATAACTGATCCGAGTGATCTTTCGGGACTAAGAATAGGTCTGCTTTCTCCGGCATCAGGATAAATCTCTTTGAATCTTTTACTGTAATCTTTATTGATAATTTCTTCAACAAATTTGAAATCTTTTTCATAATCAGCCGTAAAGAAAGGACCATAAATTATTGCATCTGTAATTGACTTTGAAATTTCAGATTTTCCACCCCCCGAAACGGTACATGGTTTATGACAGAAAGTTCCTTCTGCACTTGTTCCAACCAATCTCCACGACGGAATAAAAGGATTCTTTTCCATTCTGATTTTGTATCCCGAAGGAAGTACATAAATATGGGAAGGATGAAGTCTTATTGATTTCTCAACTCCGTTTTTATTCCATGATACTTTTTGTTCAACAAGCTCAAATTTAGAATCTTCCGGCACATAAATAATATCTTCATAATTTTTATCTACAGCAAATCCTTGCTCTTTATAATCCATAATGGAAGAATACATTTTGATCATTTCATCAAAGCCGGTGTTGTTTGTGTTCAACTGGTTATCGTCCTTAAATCCATCACCTAAATTATAACTTGGGAATGCAGTTGAACCGCCGGCATGTTCTTCTTCAACATTTCCGTATAAATTAGCTGCATAACTAATTTGGGTTTTTACTTCTTTCTTGGAATAGCCGAAATAATTATCTGCAATAACTGTTACAATAATTCCTTCATCGGTTCTTGCTGTAATTTTGAAAGCACCGCCGTTATTGTAAAATTCATCTTCATTTTCCCAGCACATACCATCACGTTTTTGTCTTTCAGTTGCTTCCGAAATATGAGGGAGTCCTAATTCTTTCTTTTTTAATTTGGTTAAATGAGGAGCTAAAATTACACATCCTGTATGACCAGACCATCCTTCAATATCTAATGCTGCATCATTCTCAGGTAAATACGGATCGCCGGCATTTCCAAAAATTGATTCAACAAAATCCAAATTGCTCACTAAATTTCCCGGAGCAAAGAATCTGATCTCCATGCTTTTAGATTTACTTTTTCCGGGGACCTCAGGACTAACAAACGGTCTAAGTAATAGCGAAACAAATATTTCAGCTTTCTCTTCTTGAGAAGCTGTATAAGGTAATTGCAATAATTCACTTGGTGGATTTAATGCCTCAGTTAGTAATCTTGCAAATGTAACTTTAGGAACTGCTTTTTTATCATCGGGAATTGGCAATCCTCCCTCTGCAATATGAAAAACACCTTTGGTTGTTCTTCTATCATTTTTAGGATTATGTAAAATTCCCTGCTTAATTCTGTATGAACTAATTATATCTGACACGAACTCATCTTTATCTGGTGGAATTGATAGAGTTCTAGCAAGATCATGCGACTCTAAAATAAAAGTAACCGAGGGTAATCTGAATCCTAGTTCTTCTTTATAATCCGATAAATATTTATCTAAAAAGTCTTGAATTCTCTGGTCAGCCGGACAAAGATAATTTGATAAAAGTCTGTTTTTCTCTTTATGATTTTTAATCAAATCATTTGCTAAATCCAAAAATCTTGTGTCCTTTAATCCCTTAAACACTGGTCTGTTAAGGGCTGCAAGCTTTAGATTGATATACTGCGCAAGTCTCTTTGTTTTAAGTAATTCATTTTTTCCATCACTATTAATTCCTAAAGATTTTCTTAAGTCCATAAATGTCCTCAATAAATGTTTTATATTTTCACAAACAAAGATATGCTTTATCGAGAAATAAATCTCTATAATGCAACTCTTTTTACACTATTTTAACAAAATAATAACTTTAAAATCAAATGATACTGTAGAATAATAATTTTACATCACAAAAGTGGATTGTTCAATTAAATGATTATAGTAATTTTGTAATATGGCAGAAATAATGATACATCCGATAGGAGTTTTAGAATCTGAATTAGAACATCGATATGAAACCCCAAGACAAGGAATATTATCCGAGGGAATCACGTCAGTAATAAAGCTCTTTCCAAAAAATAATTTTGAGCAGGCTTTAAAAGATCTTGAAGGTTTTGAGAGAATTTGGGTGATTTATCAATTTCATCTTAATAAGAATTGGAAACCTTTAGTAACTCCGCCAAGACATACTAGAAGTAAAATTGGTGTTTTTGCAACCAGGTCACCACACAGACCCAACCATATTGGTTTAAGCTGCGTTAAACTCGAGAGGATTGATAAACTCAATATTTATATCTCAGGTTCTGATATTCTTAACGGTTCTCCAATTCTCGATATCAAACCTTATCTTCCTTATTCCGATTCATTCCCTAATGTAAAAACAGGCTGGGTTAAAAGCGGTTTAGAAACTATCTTTAAGGTTGTATTAGAAAGTAAAGCAGTACTTCAAACTGATTGGCTTAAAAAGTATTCCAAAATCCATCTTGTAAACTTTGCAAAACTTCAGCTTGAGTTCTCTCCTACAGATGCTTCTAGAAAAAGAATCTCAAATATTTTGGATGAAAATCTTAATCCGACTAATAATTATGTTCTTGCTTACAGAACATGGAGAATTATTTATTTAGTAGATGAGGAAAGCAAAAAAGTAATTATTACAGAGATTAAATCGGGTTACAGCAAAGAGGAATTGCTGCATTCAGCGGTTGATAAATATGAAGACAAAGAACTTCACAATAATTTCATTAAACATTTCAATTACGATTGATTCTCTAATCGATTAGTTTTCTTTCTATTTTTTCGGATAATCTAGTTAACAACTCATAATTCAGTCCGTTGTTCATTTCAGCAAAACTTGATACTGATATTTCATGATCTCCTTGTTTGCCAATGAGAATAACTTCATCACCTATTTTTACATTATCGATAAGACTAATATTTATAAGTATCATATTCATGTTTACAGTTCCAATAACTTCCGCTCTTTTACCATGCAGAAGAACGTGACTATTATTACTTAGTGTTCTGCTGTATCCGTTTGTATAACCAACAGGAACAATTGCAACATTCATTTCTTCCGCAGCTTGAAATCCAAATCCGTATCCAACAAATTCGCCTTGGTGAACTTTTTTAACAGACATAATTTTTGATTTCCAAACAACTGCTCTTTCAAGAGGATCGACATAAAGCTTATGGTTGCTTAAATATTTAATGTAAGCTTCTTTTGTGGGCCAGTATCCAAAAATCATAATACCGGTTCTCACCATGTCCAATCTGTAATTTGGATAATTCAATGCTCCGGCTGAACTAGCTACATGTTTGATTTTCGGTTTAATACTATTTTTCTCTAAATATTTTAGTCGCTGTTGAAATACTTTATACTGCTGAGTTATTCTAACATGGTTAGCTATACTTTCTGCACCAGCAAAATGAGTAGATGTTCCTTTAATAAAAAAGTATTTCTTATTTTCATTTAGAATTTTAACTGCTTCGCATAATTGGTTTTTTGTAAGACCGGTTCTGTTCATTCCGGTTTCAATCTCTAAATGAATAACGGCTTTTTTATTTAATCGTTTTGAATATTTTAATGAAGTCTTGAGTATCTCCAGATCAAAGACATTAAATTCAATTCCATTTTTAATAACCCAACTAAAATCTCCGGGTTCTATGTATCCCATAATCATAATGTTTGATTTTTTGATAGACGACTTAAAAGCTCTTTTTGCTTCTTCAGAACTGAAAACAGAGAAATGATTAATACCTAATTGTTCTAATGCGGGAACTGCTATTTCAATTCCATGACCGTAAGCATTTCCTTTAATAACAGCGGATATTTTTACTTTATTACCGACTAACTCTTTTACAAACTTTACATTTTTTGCTAAAGCTGATTTCTTTATTTGAATTATTGAAGTACTCATCACAATCTTAATTTCTTTAGATTTAGGATTAAATTGGGATCGGGACAAATAGATTTATAAAAATCCAATTCATCTAAAGAAACAACTCCGGGAAAATCACCATTCTTTCCCAGCATATCTGTCATAACTTGAAAGTGAAGATGAGGAGCCCAAAAACCATTCTCGTTTTTATCACCTAGTTCAGCAAAGATTTCTCCTTTACTTATCTTCATTCCTTGTGATTTTCCTTCCAATGATTTAAGCGATAAATGACCATATAAAGTATAAAATTTTTCCTCTTCAATTTGATGTTCAAGAATTATAGTTGGACCATAATCGCCGTAATTATCATTCACTTGAAAACTGTGAATAATTCCATCAATCGGAGAAATTATTCTTGTGTATGCATCCACCCAAAGATCAACTCCCAAATGTATTATTCTTGAATTGTTACCTTCACCAAAATGCTTACTTCTTTTATAAATAATTCTATTTTCCAAATAACCTCCGGCACCAATCTTACACTTATACTGATGAAGTTTGGTTTTAACATAGTCTGAAAACTGATCTATATTATCAATATCAAACGAATTTAATTCATTATTCCTTTCAGAAAAATCAAAAACAAAAACTTCGTCATCATTGAAGGAAAGATCAATTACGCTTGCAAAGCTGTTATGATATCTTTTTAATAAAGTAGAAAGATTGTTAGATACCAACATTAACCTAATTTTCTGAAATGTATTGCAGTTGTTGTAATATAACTATAATGAATATTAAATAAAAATCTACATGGTTTGTTTTTATTGAAAGGTCAATTTAAACTCGGTTCCAATACCCTTTTTACTTTTAACGGCAAGATCAATATTATTGATTTGACAATAGTTTTTGACCAATGCTAAACCTAATCCGTTGCCTTCATATTTTCTTGTATAACCAATTTCCTCTTGTGTAAAAGGAGTGAAAAGATTTGATAAAAAATCATCCGACATTCCAATCCCGGTATCAATAATCTTAACAACTATTTTTGATTCGGAATTTAATTCAATTGATATTTTTATTTCACCTTCTTCTGTGTATTTGATTGCATTATCAATTAAGTTAGCAAATATTTGGTTTACACTGTATTCATCGCAGGTTACATTGGTAACCGGTAATTCTGCACTAAAGCTTAGTTTAATATTTTTCTTATTTGCTGTTTCTAGATATTCATCCAGCAGATTACTTAACAATGGATTGAGATCGAGCATTGTAAAAATTGGATTATATGAAAGAGTCTGCAATTCTGACATATTCAAGATTAAGTCGATGGTTCTAATCAATCTTGCACTTGAAAGTTCAATTGTTTTGAAATACTGATCGCATTCCGTTTTATCAAGATTTCCTTCAACTAATCCTTCTTTAATAAGTGAGATATAACTAAGAATTCCAAATAGAGGCGATCTAATTTCATGGGACATCTGAGCAAGAAAGGCTGTCTTTACTTTTTCCGAATTTTCCGCTTTTTCTTTGGCAGAAATTAAATCTTCTTCAGCTTTCTTTCTATCGTTTATATTTCTCCATGAAACGAAAATCAAGTCATTCTTTTCAAAAGGAAGAAGAGTTAATGTAACTTCAATCCATAACTCAATTCCTTCCTTAGTTGTATGAATCCATTCAAAATTATGACTTCCCCTAATTTTAGTAAGTGCAATTAATTCTTGTGCTTTTGTTCTAGATAATTGACCATCAGATTGATATTCAGGAGAAATCTGGTCAGGTGTAATTTTCTTAAGATCTTCAATGCTCTCATAGTTTAATATTTTTGCTGCCGCTTCGTTACAATCAATAAATTCATTCCCTTGAATTAACAGCATTGGGTCGGCTGATTTTTCAAAAAGTGTTCTAAATCTCGACTCACTCTCTTCAAGAGCTTTACTTACTCTGCTGTAATTTATAATATCATTAAAATTTTTTGAACTTAGAATTATTGCGAAAAGTACAAAGCTGATTTCGATTATAAAATTGACATTAACGGATTGTTGATCAAAAAAGGAAATTGTTATTCCCATTGAAATAACAACAGGCATAAATGAAATCAGTAAAAGAAGTGCATCTTTTCTTCGTTTATTATTATAAGCAAAATGAATTGCCTTAATTATGTATAGAAGAAGAACAGCAAGATATATTTTAATAAATTGCAGCCAAACCGATTGAACAATTTCATATTTATTTAACTTTTCTCCGTAATATATTTCGGTTTTATTAATCCTTACTAATTCATCAATTGATATTCCATACTTCCTAAAGAAGTTTACAATCAAAAATAATATTAGGGGAACTGTTAAAAGTAAAAAAATATTTTTATTTCTATAGTTAGATATTTCCTGAACAAGTAGAATCAAAACTAAACAGCTCAGTAGTAGAACGACATTAATTGCTTTTTCTACAAAAATAAAATCATTGATTTCAGTTACATAATACGAAATAAGCGAAAGTATCAGAAATAATGACATTCCGGTTACTATTAAGAAATAGTAAAGATTAAATTTTCTATCAATACCTCTAACAGCCAGATTTATAGAAAATAAACCACCAGCCATTAAAATACCGACAAAAATCGATATAATGATTTGCAATAAACTCATTTATTATTTTTTTGTGATTCTTATTTTTATTTGAAGATAAGTGATCTTCTCTCTCAAGCACATTATCGATAATTTAATCCCGCTCTTTAACGATAATGGAAGAAAATAAATGAAAGAAATGAATAATGCTATGTAAAATATTGTTTAACGATTTAATAATTAGGAATCTCACAAAAACAATCTACATAAATCTGCTTGTAAATTCTAAAACAGAAGAAATTACTAAATCTCTCATAGGGGAAATTTATTCTGTCACAATTTATCTTTAAAATAAAAAGGGGCTATCTCAAAAGATTAAAATGGTCATTGCGAAGCGGTTTTTGCTGAAGCAATCTGTTGAATTCAACTCGAAAAAGAGATCACTTCGCTTTGCTCGTGATGACATAGCTATTTTCGAGACAGCCCCTCTTTTATTAAGTATTTTTACTTAATCTTATTTCATTAACATCATTTTTTGTACTTGTCTGAAATTGTCTGTTATCATTTCATAGAAGTATACGCCTGATGCTAAGTTTGATGCATCCCATGAATAGTTATAATATCCAGGTGTATATTGTCCGTTAACCAAAACTCCTACTTCTTTACCAACTGCGTTGTAGATTGTTATCTTAACATTAGAATTTTCTGGAACTGCAAACTTAATGTTTGTAGTTGGGTTGAATGGGTTTGGATAATTTTGTTCTAGAACATAACCCCCAGGCAGAATTTCATTGAAGTGTATTTCTACTATATTCGAGTATTCATACTTTCCGTCAAAATCAATTTGCTTAATTCTATATAGATATTTATCAGATTTAACAAGTGAATCATCAACATAGGAGTAATTTTTTACTGAATTACTATTCCCATATCCTTGAACAAAACTAATAACCGACCAATTTTCAGAGTTTAGGTTTTTTCTTTCTATTTCAAAACCGTAATTGTTGAGCTCTGTTGCTGTTGACCAATTTAGTATAACAGAATTTTCATTCTGCATTGCAGTAAAAGAAGTCAGTTCAACCGGAAGAGCATTCTGACTTGTTGAGCCAATTCCAAACTGACTAAAACTTGTTATGCCATTTACGGTTATCTGATTTCCATTTATAGAGTATGTATTTGTATTTGGATCAAGAATTGACCATGATGAATTTTCATCTTCTCTATGAAGTATTCTTATATTATTAATATTGCTTACTCCTCCAACACCAGTTAAGTCAAAAGTTATATTAGCAGTAAAACTTGAAGCTGTAGTTCCAAATTCCCAATATCTATCAGGACTAATTACTTCAATTCCAACTGGCAAATCTCCACCTGGATTTCCTTCAATTAATCTTGCCATACCATTACTTGCTGCTGTTAAATTCTGCGTTCCCTTAATTAATGATTTACTTGCATTTGTGAAATTGAAAGAGACATAATACTCAGCCAAATAGTTAAGCACTCCCCCACCATCCGGAATATCAAATCCAACTATTTTTTCTCTCACAAATGTCGGAACAATAGAAATCACTGCATCATAAAAAGGATTGTTAATAACCGAAGACATTGAATTAAAAACAAAATCAACTTGTCCGGTACCATTAGCATCAAATTCTGCTTCCCAAGCATCATCACTGTTTGCAGTATTTATTTCCCCCCAGCCTCCGCCGGTTGTCGAAAATCCTGGTCCATATGGCGCTGGATAAGATACATTCAACCCAATTCTACAATTTTCTAGCTGCAGTTTTAATACTCCATCTTGATAAATATTTGCTGTCCCATTTATATAAACTCTTTCATCCTCTTGTTGTCCCTCAATATCCACATCTTCAAAATCAAAAAGTTCAAAACCGGTCATATCAACTGTAATTCCGTCAACACTATTTAGTAAATCTGTATTTTCACTAACTGCGTATGCTAATGACGTCCCGTTCAGCCAATCCATATTATTATAAGCAAACGCTCCGGTAGTTCCCATTGCCGGACCAGTGGCATCGCTTGCAAGTAAGTTGTGTAGTTGAAACTTCATTTTAGCAAGGTTATCAATTCCCGGATCGTTATTTAAATTATCATTCAACGGAATTGCTTCATCATCAAATCCGATTGAAATTCCGGAACTGCCGTCAACTTTAAAGAAATTAAATGTATTATCTTCAGAAGCGGCATAAGCCCAAATTTCTAAAATAATATATCTTGTTTCACCATCTGGCACATTTGAATAAGCTGTTCCATTCTCTCTTATTTGAAGATTTGCTGTCGCTTGTCCTGTAGTATAAAGATTTGTTCCTAATGTTCCGTTTACATCTGATTGATAAAGGGCAACATTATAATATCTTTGTCCGGATGCAGCATTACCTTGGAAATTATATCCAATATTAAACTTAATAAGATAATTAAGGTCTTTCGCAAGCCCGCTTGTATTTTGAAGTTGGTACAAAATTCTAAATGAAACTCTTGCTTGAGCATTAAAACTTGTACCAGTCTGAACAACTGGATCTTGATACATAGCAAAAAACTTTACAGTGTTTGTATTTATTGGGCCGCCAGCTGATGGATTAATTTCAGCCCAGCAAGATACTACTCCTATTTGAGCAGCATTATCAATAATTTCTATTCTAGTATCATTTATATTTTCTTGATTCTGTATTTCTGCCCCAACTTGAGCAAAGTTAGTATATATTCCACTGTTTTCTGGTTCTAGATAAGAAGTAAACAAATTACTGTAATTACTATTACTTCCCGGATCAGAGCCATTGGGATTTGGAAGTACTTTTGTACTTGTAACAGTAAAACCTGAGTTTTGTGCAAGAATGTTTATTGCCAGCATTGTATAAAAAAGTATTTGAACAAGGTATTTCATATCTTTTCCCTCTATTAATAAAAATTGTGGTTCAATAATCCTTATATTTTTATCCCTCTACAATCACATGAATATGGGATATAGGCTTTAATTGTGATTCATCTCAATGATTTACTTTGACAGAGCTCACTTTTTATTTTCAGTTTAACATCATATTTTTTTATAAATAAATTTCACTTTGTTTATTATTACTTAGTTAATTAGAACATAAGTCGGGTTGTAATGAGCCTTAAATCTTTAACTGCATTTTTAATTATTCTTTTTCTCTTTCTTAACTTAAAGAGTCAACCCCTTTCAAACAGATTTGATGGACTTACATTTGGATCTGATCCTTCAAGAAACAGTATTACATCTATTATTCAAGATGAGCAAGGATTTATGTGGTTCGGTACAAAATTCGGCCTAGTAAGATATGATGGATACAACCATAAAGTTTTTATTTATGATCACAAAACGAAGAACAGCTTAAGTAATAATTTCATTAGAGATTTACTTCTTGATAATAATGGTAGAATTTGGATTGCAACCGACGGCGGCGGGATTTCTATTTTCAATCCGGTAAATGAAACTTTTTCTACAATTAATCTTCAGACTGCTTTCCCGGAATATGAGAGAGTTAATGAAGTTTGGTCACTTCACCAAGATAAACAAAATCCCGATAAGGTAATGTGGATTGGTACTTCAGAGGGTTTGATAAAATTTAATTCCGCAGACAGCAGCTTTACAATTTTTAGAAATGATAACTCGACAATTAGCGGTAATCGTATTTCATGCCTTTTTGAAGACAGCAAAAATCGATTGTGGATTGGAACAATAACAGACGGAATTAATATTTTTGATAAAGAAAACAGTTTCATCAACAAGAGAAACAACAGTAATATTACATTTAATATTGAGGCTGATTTTATTTGGGATATTATTGAAGATTCATCAAATACAATTTGGTTTGGTACACAAACTAATGGACTATATAAATTTGATGAACCAAATAAAATATTCATCAACTATAATCATTCCGAAACCAAAAAGAATTCTCTTTCTGAGAAAAGAGTTTTAGCTTTAATGCAGCCGAAGGGTTACTCCGGAAGTTTATTTATCGGTACATGGGAAGGAGGTTTAAACATACTAAATCCCTCAAACATTACTTTCCAAAATTATGATACAAAAGAAGGATTAAGCTCAACCAGCATTTTATCTTTTTTCCAAGATCACTCCGGTATAGTTTGGATTGGTACCGAGAAAGGAGGAGTTAATTATATTCTTCCGGGTAAAATCAAATTTGATTCTTATAACCTATCTGAAAACAATAACAATTTAGCAGTTACTTCTTTTCTGAAATTCAAAAACCAACTCCTAATTGGAAGTACAAGCGGTTTATTCATTAAAGAACTTGAATCAAAAGAAATAAAAAAATTTAATGAAGTTTATCCTACAATAAAATTAAGCGACCATAATATTCAATCACTTATTAAACTGCCGGATAACAAAATTTTAGCCGGAACATTTTTCGGTGGAATAAACTTAATCGATTTATATAAAATGGAAAGTTCTTCTGTTGTCCCTAATGAGTTTAAAAATGACGCAGTAAAAAAACTCTTTTTAGATTCCAAAAAAAATATTTGGATAGGTACACTGAAAAGCGGGATTATAATTCTTGATCAAAACCTAATCATCAAAGATAAATTCAATAAAGAAAATGGCAAAATTAACTCGAACTTTATAACAGATATTTTTGAAGACAGTAATAATAATATTTGGTTTGGGACTTACAGAAGCGGACTTTACAAATTTGATAACAAACTGCATCTCCATAATTATCTTAGTATTCCGGAAAATAGATCAACCTTAAGCAGCAATAACATTAATTCTATTTGGGAAGATAAAAATGGAATTATTTGGATTGCTACTGAGGGGGGCGGCTTAAATAAATTTAATCCTACTGCTAATTCATTTGAAATGATTTCTGAATCAAATGGACTGGCAGGAAACAATGTAAAATCCATAGTTAATGATAACAGCAATTTTCTATGGATAAGTACTACAAATGGAATCAGTAAACTTAATCTTGTTGACAACAGCATAATAAATTTTAATTCAGATGACGGACTTAACTCAAATGTTTTTACAAATAATTCAGTTTATAAAATTGATGAGACAATTTATTTTGGGAGCATAAATGGATTTAGTTCTTTCAATCCGATTAACATAAATAAAAACAACTTTATACCTAATGTTCACTTAACACAGTTTTTGGTATTTAATAAACCAATTGAGCTTCAAAAAAGTATATCATACACAAATGAAATTAATTTGAGATATAATCAAAATGTATTTTCAATTCATTACACGGCTTTGAATTATATCTTTCCTGAAAGGAATAAGTATGCTTATAGATTAATCGGTTTTGATAACGATTGGATTTATACAAAAAACAGAAGTGTTGTTTACACTAATTTGAATCCGGGCACATATTTGTTTGAAGTAAAAGCTTCAAATAATGACGGCATTTGGAATGAGCAAGGAACATCACTTAAGATTATTATTGCAGCCCCTTTTTGGATGACCTGGTGGTTTTACTTACTTGTTATTCTATTTGTTATCACCTTATTTTATTTCTTTTATAAAGTACGAATTAACAAATTAATTGCAATGGAGCGGTTAAGAACAAAAATTGCCAGCGATCTGCATGATGAAATCGGTTCATCACTGACTAAGATTTCTATTAATGCCGGTTTACTGAATTACGAACAAAATAAAAATGAAATTTCGAAAAGACTTAAAAACATTGAAAGTACCAGCAGAGAAGTAATTAGCTCTATGAGTGATATTATTTGGTCGATTGATGCTAGAAAAGATAAGCTTTCTGAATTGATATCGAGAATGAAGAATACTGCTTTCGATATTTTAGGAGACAAAGATATTGGGATTGAGTTTGATATTAATATCCCCCAAAAAGATATTAAATTACCCTTACGATTTAGAGAGAATATCTTTCTTATATTCAAAGAAGCTGTAAATAATTGTGCAAAACATTCCAATGCTGATAAAGTTCTTGTTCAGTTTATAATAAATAATAACCAAATAAAATTATTAATAAGTGATAACGGAATTGGAATGAGTGAAATTGATTTGAATAAAGGTAATGGCTTACAAAATATGAAAATGCGGGCCGAAGCAATAAAAGGAGAAATTAATTACTTAAATAATAACGGTTTTTCAATAGAGTTCACTTCTAAACCATTTTCAAATCACATGTTCGGGTGATTTAAAGTATTTCAACTATTAATTAGATTCTTATTATGATTTCATTAGTTATAGTAGAAGATATAAACGAAATAAGAAACGGACTTTCCGAGTTCTTCAAATTCCAGGAAGATATACTTTTACTTTCTGCTCATAATTCTATTAAAGATTTTTTCGATAATTTTAATCAAGATATAGAACCGGATATTTTTATTATGGATATTGGACTTCCCGGTATAAGCGGTATTGCCGGGATAAAAATGATAAAAGAGAAATATCCAAATAGTGATTTTCTAGTTTTAAGTATTTATGAAAGTGAGGATAAAGTTTTTGACGCTCTATGTGCGGGTGCAACCGGTTATCTAATTAAAAATACTCCGTTAGAAAAAATAAAAGATGCTGTTGTTGAGTTGAAAAACGGCGGTGCTCCTATGTCCCCTAAAATTGCTCGTAAAGTTATTCATCATTTTTCTCCAAAAAAGCAGAGCAATTTAAATGAAATATTAACCCCTAAAGAAAAAGAAATTGTTAATTATTTGGTTGAGGGATTTAGCTATAAACAAATTTCGGAACAATTGAATAATTCTATTGAGACAATCAGGCATCACATAAAAAACATCTACAAAAAGCTTCATGTAAATTCTAAGACCGAAGTAATCACTAAATCTCTCAAAGGGGAAATTTAGTTCGTACTGAATTTTTATTTAAACTATCTTTAAAATAAAAAGAGCGGGAATTTCCCGCTCTCTTTTATTAAGTATTTTTACTTAATCTTATTTCATTAACATCATTTTTTGTACTTGTCTGAAATTATCTGTTATCATTTCATAGAAGTATACGCCTGATGCTAAGTTTGATGCATCCCATGAATAGTTATAATATCCTGGTGTATATTGGCCGTTAACCAAAACTCCTACTTCTTTACCAACTGCGTTGTAGATTGTTATCTTAACATTAGAGTTTTCTGGAACTGCAAACTTAATGTTTGTAGTTGGGTTGAATGGGTTTGGATAATTTTGTGATAAGTTGAAGCTTTCAGGAATACCATCTTCAACTGCTACACCAGTAAGCATAATAATTACTTGTGATGAGAAATCACTTTGATTTCCTGTAAAGTCGAATGCAGTAACTTTATAGAACCATCTTGATGCACCGCTGATATTTTCATCAACAAAAGTATTTTCTGTTGTAGTAGCATATAATTGAGCTTCAGTTGGATTAACTAATGGTAATCTGCTTCTGTAAACTGCAAAGTAGTTGAAATCTTCATCTACTGGTTCATCCCATGCTAATTCAACTTTATTAGAAACAACAATACCATTTACGTTTGTTGGAACAGTTGGAATTAAATTATCAACTGAGAATCCGCTCTTTGGAGCTGTTTCTGCAGTTAATCCTTGAACTGTAACACCTTTTACCATAAATGTTGTTTCAACTGTATCAGCTGGTGTTGCATCATAAAGAGTAGGAGCAACAACACTATATTCTAACGAGAAGTCTGCAGGAACAACTGCTACTGTTGTCCAGAAAGCCCCTTCTGCTAAAACTGTAGATCCTATTTTAATGCTTGCAGCATCACCAGGAACTTGATCAAAAGAAGTATAATCTGCATTAACTTTACCTTCTGCAGAACCGTCTTCTCTATAAACTACATAACTGTGAATTGGGTTATCGCTAACACCGTCACCGCCGAATCTTGTCCATCTTACAAATACTTGTCTTCCGTTATCATTTGGTACGTCAGCTATATCAATAATTTCGCCTTCAGTTAATACACCATAGTTAAGTGCTTCTAAAGTAACCTTCAACAAACCTACAGCATATTGGAAGTTGTGCATACCCATACTTTGATCTTCTTCTACAAATAAATAATTGTAAGCAGCTTTTAATTCCAATTTGCTATATGCATTAGTAACAGTTACTGCTGGGTCTCCATAAGGAGGCAATAATTTACCAACTTCATCTAATAATCCGTGTAATTCTTCTCTAGCTGATTCAATTGTACCATCTTCATCATAATCTTTTCTTGCCATAAACGAATCAAATGATGTGATTGAAGCACCATGGCATGTTTGACAGAAATCAACATTATCTATGTCATCACTTTCATCATCAGGTGTACCGTTATCATAACTCATATTAAATGAGTGGTCACCAATCTTATCATAAGCAGGACTATTAGAATCTGCTGTTGGAGCCATGTGGCAGCTAACGCAGAAGTTTTCTAATGCATCTCTATGTGTTGAAGAAGGAATATATCTTCCGAATGTTATTGCGTTTGTACCAAGCACCATGTCAGTTTGGTTGTTATAGTGAGGTCCAAAGTGAGATGAATAATTTTGTACATATTCTTCTGCATTTCTTCTTGATTTGTGGCAGTTCATACAAAGTTTTCCAGTTCCGCCAACAGTTACAATTGTACCGTCGTTCAATTCAACGTCTGCAATTGTTCTTAAATGATAAACTTGACCTTCCTGAGCACCTGTAATCATTGGATCATGGTTATCATGAGAAGCATGAGGATCGTGGCAAACTGCACAAGAAATATTTCCAGGATTTGTAGTGCTGTATTCAATACCAGGAGTTTCATCATATTCAGCTATAAAACCTGTACCGCTGTGGCAAGGTTGACAGTTAGGTCTGCCAGCAGCACTTAATTGGTCTGCATGAGCATGAGCTGAGCTAGCCCACATTTTTGGACGTCTGTGATAATGGTTATCATCATGACATTTTGCGCACATACCGGTTTCAATAGTAACATCCATTTTTGCTGCACTAAATCCGGATGAAGTATGACCGCTTGCAGGTCCGTGACAGTTTTCGCATTGAATATTAGATTTTGCTTTGAGATCAGCATTTAAAGCATCCCAGTTGCCTGCTTGTAAAGTTGCAGGTAAAACCCAGCCTTGTGTTCTAGCAACATCATCAAAACCACCGTTGTCAGCTTCTGTATCTTCATTATAACCAACTGTGTGACATGAAATACAGCTAGAGCCGTAATGACCGCTTAATGTACCGTCAATAGCTCTGGTAAAAATTGTTGAGTGTCCGGTTTCTTCCCATTCATTTTTTTGAGTAGAGTGGCAAGTACCGCATGTTGTAGCATTGTTTCCTAAGAAAGTTGCACTTACAATTGTAATTTCATAAGCAACGCCGTCTGCAGTTAATTCAACAACATAATCACCAGTCATATCTGGTCTGAAAGTTACTAATTTAGTATTAGTAAAATCCAAAGCTGCTGTAGAACCATTTGGAGCTGATTTGATGGTCCAAGCATAAGCTGCTGCATCTTTTGCAGATGTTAAGTAAACTAAATCTCCCTTACCTACTGTTTTTAATCCAGTGTAAGTTGAATGATATAGTGTTGTGTCTATGTTAACACCATATTCAACCATGTAAGGACTTACTGGATAAGTCTTAATTTGTGCATTTAAACTGAGGCACAAAGTAAGAAGGATAATAAGTGATACTACTTGTTTCATTTACAACCTCATTTTTGTTGAAGTTAATTAGTTAGTTCTCTGTTTTAATTTGCTAAACGATTGGATTAATCCTTTACATTCCTGTTCTGAAATAGGTTTAATAGAATAAAAATGGATTCCAATCGGTAAAATTTCTCTTCCCAGTTCAATTGTAGAATCTGATGTAAAAAAGACCGTCGTTAAATTCGGATTTACTTTTTTAATCGAATGCAGAATTCGAGAAGTATTTGGCCTTAAATAATCATCATCTGCAATTAAAACCGAAGGAGAAGATGAACATACTGTTGACATTATATCCAAAGGATCTTCAATATCATTAACAATTGAAAAGCTGTTCTCTTCCGGATTGAGAGTGCCAATCATTGTCTTTATTAAATTTTCGTCTTTGGATAACATTAGTATTTTCATAACAACTTGTATGCAATCTTAATGCCAACAAAGATATCTGTGTCGTTAATTCTTTTTTGCTTTTTAGGAAATAAATACCTTATTTTTGAGCCATATATAACATTTTCTATTTTGTATTATTCTTCTTTCAGTTTTTGATCAGTTTTTAAATGTTTTTTGATGCGACAAGTTTGTCACATGGCGACAGTAATAGGACACTCAGATATTTTATCTTAATTATTTTGTTTGCCTAAAATATTTTTTAGTTCTTTAAGGAAATTGAACTATGTTCAAAACCATAAAAAGTAAATTCATCATTCTTTCAATTTTATTCATAACTCTAAGCGTTGGTATTCCGCTTCATTTTTTGGTAAATCAGTTCAAGCAGAATTTTGAACAAAGATCCGAACTCTTATTATCTACAACTTTGGATATGCTGTACTATGGCTTGGATAATGCAATGATGCTTGGTCCAAACAAGGATATTGAAGGAATAATTGAACAGATAAATTCCTTATCACAAATAAGCCACATTAGAATTTTTAAGGAAGATGGTACCATACTATATTCTAATGACTCAATTGAAGTTGGTAAAAATCTGCATATCCTTTATCCTAATCACATTGTTGAGCAGTTCAATAAAACAAACAAAAGAGAAATTAAAATTGATGAAACCAGGAGAGCATATGCAGCTTTTGAACCGATCTTAAATAAAGAAAAATGCCAAACATGCCACACAGAAGAAAATGTTATTGCCTATCTTGATGTTGATTCGCATCTAACTCAAGCAGAAATAAATTTTTATACCGGGACATTTCATTTAATTTTTTTGGGAATGGCAGTTATAGTTTTACTTGTAATTGGATTCATTTTCTTATTCAATCATTTTATTAATAACCATATTCAGCTATTTATTAAGGCTTTAACAAAGGTTGAGGAAGGTAATTTAGATACTAGACTTCCAGATAAAAGAAATGACGAATTCGGAGTTTTGAACAGACATTTTAACAGTATGGTAAGTGAGATTCAGACATCAAGAGAACAGATTGAAGAGCTTCATTTTGAACAATTGCGGCATTTCAAAAAATTGGTTACTGTTGGTGAACTTACAGCACAAATGGCGCACGAGATTAATAACTACATCGCTATTATTTTTTCTAGAACCGATTATCTCTTATTGGAAGCTTTGAAATTTGATGCTCTCAATAAATTCAAACCCGATTTAGAAGTGATTCAAAATCAGATTTCAAAAGTCTCTAAAATTACAGGTAATGTTTTAAGGCATAGTAAAAAACTTTCAACAACAGTTAGCAAGATTGACTTGGTTTCTACAGTAAATCAAAGTCTGCAAATTCTTGAACCTTTTCTTCCCAAAAAGAAAATTTCCTTAAATAAGATTTATCAGATTGATGAAGCGATAATTCAAGGTGATTCCCAGCAAGTTGAAGAATTGGTTATTAATCTGGTTAACAATGCAATTGATGCAATTCAATATGACGGAAAAATTGATATAAATATTTTCGAAAATGAAGCACATTATAAATTATGGATAGCCGATAACGGCAGCGGCATTAATCCAGACATTTTGAAAAATATCTTTTCTCCATTCTTTACAACAAAAGAAGTAGGAAAGGGGACAGGATTGGGACTTTACATTGTGAATAACATTTGCAAAAATCACAAAGCAGAAATTTCTGTTGAAAGCAAAATAAATGAAGGAACAAAGTTTATTATTTCTTTTCCAAAAGTGAAGGTTAACAAATGAAAAAGATTTTAATTGTTGATGATGAATTAGAAATGCTTGAAAGTCTTGAAAAAATTCTTTCTCATAAAAACGAATTTAACATAACAGCATGCAGCAGCAGCAAAGAAGCTATAAATAAAATTGAGAAGGAAAGTTTCGATTTAATTATAACCGATCTTAAACTTGGCGATTTGACCGGAATTGATATTCTTAAAACTGCCAAAAAATTTCATCCTAATACTTTGGTTATTATTCTTTCCGGTTACGGTACCATAGAAAGCAGTGTAGAAGCGGTTAAAAACGGTGCATTCGATTTTATTGAAAAACCTTTCTCCTCTGGCAAATTGTTTGAAACTATTGAAAGAGCCTTCTGCTCAATTGAATCAATGGAACTGAATAAAGATAATTCCGTTCATGATGATACTCCTTTTGAAGGAATAATATACAGAAGCGAATCAATGCAAAAAGTTATTGAGATGATTAAGAAGGTTTCTAAAGGAAAAATTAATGTAATGCTTTTTGGTGAAAGCGGAACCGGAAAAGAATTGGTTGCAAGAGCAATTCACAAATTAAGTCATGGTGAAGGACACCCCTTTGTTCCGGTCAACTGCGGCGCACTCCCCGAAAGTCTTTTTGAAAGTGAATTATTCGGCTATGAAAAAGGAGCATTTACCGGAGCATTAAAAACGAAACCTGGATTGATGGAATTTGCCAATGACGGAACTTTCTTCTTTGATGAGATTGGTGATCTTAGTTTATCTCTTCAAGTAAAACTTTTAAGAATTTTAGAAGAGAGGAAAATCAGAAGAATTGGGGGACAAAAAGAAATTGATATTGATGTAAGAATTATTGCTGCTACAAATAAAAATCTGGAAAATGCTGTTAGTCAAGGTTTATTTAGAGAGGATTTGTATTACAGATTAAATGCTTGCACAATTGAACTCCCTCCTTTAAGAGAAAGACGCGATGATATCATTCCTATTATAAATCATTTTCTCAATAAAATTTCACAGAAAGATGGCATTACTTCTAAAGTTTTAACCTCGGAAGCCGCGGAAACTTTAAAGAATTATACATGGCCCGGAAATATCAGAGAACTTCAGAATGTAATTCAAAAAATTTATTACTTGTGTCAATCGCAGGTAATAACTATTGACGATCTTCCTTTACCGGTAAATAAAAATGATGCATTTTTTGATAAGCTTACAATGGATCAGAATTATAAAGATGCGAAGAACAATGTGCTGGAAAAATTTGATGTTGCTTACTTAACTTATCATCTTAAAAAAAATAACGGCAACATCTCTAAAACTGCACAGGAATGTGGAATTGATAGGAGATCAATTCATAGAATGCTTGCTAAATACGAGATTGTTTTTAAGGATTAGAGTAGAGACGCAGTGTGCTGCGTCTCTAGACATTTAATTTTATAAAAATCAATTCCGGCTTTTCTCTTTTTACTTACAAACCATCTTTGTAATTTTCTAATTACTTATAAAATTAAACTAAGGAATATTAGATGAAGAGGATATTTATGATGATTTTCTCACTAGCACTTTTTGCAAATTTAAATGCAGAAAGCAATCCTTTATTAGAGGATTGGAAAACTCCTTTTGGAACTCCACCGTTCGATAGAATTAAAACTGAACATTACCTCCCAGCTTTTAAAGAGGCAATTGAACTTCACAAAAAAGAAATAAGTGATATAATAGAAAACGAAGATAAACCTACATTCCAAAATACTATTGCTGCATTAGATTACAGCGGATCAAAATTAAAGCAGGTACAAAGAGTTTTTTCTGCTATGAATGAATCAATGAGCAGCAATGAAATGACTCAGCTTTCAAAAGAAATTTCTCCGATGCTTTCAAAACATAAGGATGATATTAATCTTAATGAAGATTTATTTAAAAAAGTGAAAGCAGTTTATGAAAATAAAGATAAAATGGATTTAACTACGGAAGAGAACAAAGTACTTGAAAAATATTATAAAGATTTTGTTAGAGGCGGCGCAAATTTATCAGATAAAGAAAAGGAAAAATTTAGAGAAATAAATAGAGAACTCTCAATCTTATCTGTTCAGTTTGGTGAAAATGTTTTAAAGGAAACAAACAAATTTGAATTGATAATTGATAATGAAGAAGATTTAGCCGGCTTGCCCGAAAATGTAATTTCAACTGCATCAAATTCAGCTAAAGAAAAAGGTTATGAAAATAAGTGGCTCTTCACAATTCATAAACCAAGTATGATTCCTTTTCTGCAGTATTCAAGTAAAAGAGATCTAAGAGAGAAACTCTACAAAGCCTATATAAATAAAGGGGATAATAATGATGAATTAGATAACAAAAAAATCCTCTCTAAAATGGCAATGCTTAGAGTAACAAGAGCTAATTTACTCGGTTATAATACTCATGCCGATTATGTGCTTGAAGAGAACATGGCAGGCAATCCGAATAATGTTTATGAATTATTGGATAAACTCTGGAAACCCGCTTTGGAAAGGGCTAAGGGAGAAGTTAAGGAAATGCAGAATATTATTGATAAAGAAAACGGCGGCTTCAAATTAGAACCTTGGGATTGGTGGTACTATGCAGAAAAAGTTAAAAAAGAAAAATATGATTTAGATGAAGATGAACTTCGCCCTTATTTTGAAGTTAATAATGTAATCAAAGGGGTTTTCACTTTATCCGAAAGTTTATTCGGTATTCAGTTTGAAGAAAGAAATGATATTTCTAAATATCATCCTGATGTAAAAGTGTTTGAAGTAAAAGAAGCAGACGGGACTCACATAGGAATTCTTTACACTGATTATTTTCCAAGGGAAAGTAAACGCGGCGGTGCTTGGATGGATGAGTTTAGAAGACAGCATAAAAAAGATGGGAAAATGATTACTCCTATAATTTATAATGTAGGAAATTTTTCTAAACCAACCGGAGATAAACCGGCATTATTGAGTCTGGATGAAGTACACACACTCTTCCATGAATTTGGACATGCTTTGCACGGTTTATTATCAAATTGCACTTATGAATCGGTAGCTGCAACAGAAACTCCAAGAGATTTTGTTGAGTTTCCTTCTCAGGTAATGGAAAATTGGGCACTTCATCCTGATGTAATTAAATCTTATGCTGTCCATTATCAAACCGGTGAAGTTATTCCCGATGAACTACTAAATAAAGTAAAAAATGCTGCTTTGTTTAATCAAGGATTTGCAACAGTTGAATATTTGGCAGCTTCTTATCTTGATATGAACTGGCATACAATTACAGAGCCAATAGAATATGATGCAGCAGAATTTGAAACATCTTCAATGAAAAAAATCGGCTTAATTGATGAAATAATTCCGCGTTACAGAAGTACATATTTCAACCATATTTTTTCAGGCGGCTACTCAGCCGGTTATTACAGCTACATCTGGTCTGAAGTTCTTGATGCCGATGCGTTTAATGCATTTGTAGAGAGTGGAAATGTACTTAACAAAGATTTAGCTGCAAAGTATAGAAAATATATCTTATCAGCAGGTGGCAGTGACGATTCAATGAAGCTTTACGAATTATTTAGAGGAAGTGAACCGGATATTAATGCATTAATAAAAAAACGGGGTTTAAATTAATTCAAAATTTTGAAAGGGGCTTATTAATCAAGCCCCTTTTTTATTCATCATATTTATCAATTCCCAATTTCTGCATTTTCTTAAAAAGATTTGTTCTATCAATTCCTAATGCATCAGCAGTTTCATTTATTTTCCAATCATTTTTATTTAGTGCTTCTAAAATGTATTCCTTTTCAAAATTTATTTTTGCTAATCTTAATGGAAAAACTTCATCAGTTTCCTTCGGTTCAAACTGAGATTTTACATTTAGTGCGTTAATAGTTTCATTTAGCGAAATTTCATTCCCCTTACAGAATATCACCAGCTTCTCAATTATGTTTCTTAATTCTCTTACATTTCCCTGCCAATGATGATTTCTTAATTTTGCTTCTGCCTGCTGATTTATTTTATCAACCATTTTATTGTACTGTTTAGAAAAATAATTTAAGTAATGATATGCAAGAGGAATTATATCCTCTCTTCTTTCTCTTAACGGTGGAATAATTAATTTAACTACATTCAAGCGATGGTAAAGATCATTACGAAACATTTTTTCTTTTACTAATTCCGGTAAGTTTTTATTGGTTGCGGCAATTATCCGCACATCAACTTTTCTTGGAATATTTTCACCGATAACTTCAACTTCACTTTCTTCAAGTACTCTAAGTAGTTTTGCTTGCAGATTCAAACTCATATCACCAATTTCATCCAAAAATAAAGTGCCTCCGTCTGCAGCAATAAATTTTCCTTCTCTATCTTTTTCTGCTCCGGTAAACGATCCTTTTCTATGTCCGAATAATTCACTTTCTAAAAGCTCGCTTGGTATTGCAGCACAATTAACTTTTAGGTATGGTTTTGATTTTCTATTACTGTTATTATGAATTGCCCATGCAATTAATTCTTTACCGGTACCGCTTTCCCCTTCAATTAATACCTTTGCGTTTGTTGGTGCCAGACTAGATATATTCTGAATCAATTTTTTGAAAGGTTCACTATTACCAATCATTCTAAAATTTTCTTGCAATTCTTTAAACAGAAATTCTTTTTCTGTTTGAAGAGCTTTTTTGCTGATTGCATTATTTATTGTTATTAGAAGTCTTTCTGTTTCAATCGGTTTTTCAATAAAATCAAAAGCTCCTTTTTTTATAAGATCAACAGCAATATGAATATTGCTTTGACCTGAGATCATAATTACAGGAAGAAAAGGATTCTTTTTAGTGATGATATTAAAAATCTCAATTCCATTTAAACCCGGCATTCTTACATCAAGCAAAACACAGTCATAATCCAACTGATTTAATGCATCTAATATTTCTCTCTGATTTGAAATTGAAGTTACGCTGAAGCCTTTTATTTCGAGCAGTTTTTTTATAGAAATTAAGTACTTATTATCATCATCAATAGCTAAAATTTTTGCAACCATAAATCACCATTAAAAAGTAAACTTTGGAAAAATAACTTTAAAGATTGTTCCCTTACCAGGCTCAGATTCTACTTCTACCCTGCCTTTATTGTCCATTGCTATTTTGTTTGCAATTGCCAGTCCCAAACCTGTCCCTTCAATTTTGGTTGTAAAGTAAGGTTCAAAAATTCTGGCAACTTTTTCTTCTTCTATACCCGAACCATTATCGCTAATGCAGATACAAACTGATTCTTTAGAAAGGTTGTTATAATTAATTACTACTTCAGTTTTAATTCTTATTGTTCCATTTCCATTTAATGCATCAATTGCATTTTCAATAAATATCTGTAATAGTTGTTCAATTTGATTAGGATCGGCTAAAATGTATTCTGCATTTTTGCCTATATCAATTTCAATTGAAATGCCATTACCAAAATAAGAGGAAAAATTGTTTTTTGTCGATTCAATAATTTCCTTCAATTCTACTGCTTGAAAATTTGGCTTCTCAAGATTTGAAAACTTCAGAAAATCCTTAGTTAATCTGGTTATTCTTTTTATTTCATCCTGAATCATTTCAATATCAGAAAAATAATCCCTTTTTTTTACAATAAATTCTTGTTCAATTCTAGCTTTAAGCGAACTAAGATTTAACTGAATTATGGAGAGCGGCGTTTTAATATCATGAGCAATTTTTTGAGCTGTTGATGCCCAGATTAAATTTCTCTCATGCTGAATTACTTTTGTTCTGTCTTCAAACCTAATTAAGTAAGCATAAACATAACCTAACATTGATTTAAGAGGAGTAACAGATAACTCTCCTTCCGAAATTCCAAGTTCATTATAAATAGGTTCCGATATTGGTTTAGTAATCCTGTTGTGAATTGCATCGTATGCCAATCTGTATAAAACTGTATTTTTAGGAATTTTGGTTAGAATGGAATCACCGGTTTTGTTATTATCAGAACTCAATCTGCTAATTATTTGCGGATTATATTCTTTAAGTATACCTTCATGATCAATCAAAATAACATTGTTATTCTCTTGATTGATTAAATACTTCAACGAATCGGAATATTTTTTTACATAATGAACAATTGAATTAAAGAATAGCAAGAGGAAATAAAAAACCGGAAAACTAAGCATTGAAATGGGAATGATATAGCTATGAATAAAACTGCTTTCCAAATGTGAATAAGTTTGGATGTTGTTTTTTCTGGTTAAAAAATGATTTGTATTATTTGCATAACCAATGGATAAATAATAATCATCATCTATTAATTCGGCTGGAATTTCATCTAATGCTAATAATTCTAATTCAGTATTCATAATAAATAAATTATCATCCATTCCACCTATAAAATAGAGTTTGTCGTCATTATTCAAAAAATAACTTTTTGTTGATATTATTAAACTCCCATCAAATTCTTTTTCTTTTAGGATTTGTAAATTCTTGTCATAAATTCTAAATATTCTTTTATCATTGTCGCTTATTACTGCTAGAAGCCTTTCTTCATTATTTATTTTAAAAGAGAAAGTGCTAACAGAAATAGATTCATTGGAAAATGTTACTTTATTAATAACTTCTAAATTATTATTTAAAACTAAAATGCTGGCACCTTCATCTTTATTATTTTGATGAGCAGTTATAAAAATTCTTGGTTCATTTTCTATATCGATAATACTCAATCCAGTTGAAGAAGGGTAAACTCCTAAAACTTCCGATTCATAAATTAATTCTAGTTTGGAGTTTAATATCATAAACCTCGTTTCCCAATCGTTATGTCTCAGATTTTTATCAAAATTACCCGGAGCTGTTGTTGTATAAAGAATTTCGGGGTTAGAATCATTATTGAAGTCGTTTATATAATAATTAGTTACTGCTTGTGCAGTCAGAAATTGGTTTGTTATTTTATTTTCTTCAAAGTCATAGATAATAAATCCACGCATTGGAACAGAATGAGCTGTTTGAATATATGTTAAAAGCTCTAATCTACCGTCATTATCAAAATCGTATAAATTCCCGTTCGCTTTATTAATATCCCATTGTTTATTAAATAAAGGTTCTCTAACAATTAATGGAAGTTCATCAACATATTCATACTCTTTTTTTATATCAAGAATTGATACAAAAAGTGTATCCAGATTTATAGTATAAATAATGAGATCACGAATTTTATCTCCATTATAGTCATCAAAAAAAAGCTGCGCCGTTTTAGATATTTTTCTCTTTAAATGATAAGCTCCGATATCATTTTTAGGTTCGACAGAATTTAATGTTATATAAGTTAAGTCGGTTAATGTATGAATATAAGGAGTAATTCTTTCGCTGATACCGTCTTCATCAGCATCTATATAAATATTAAAACGGGTATCTGATAGAACTTGTTTTTCATCAACAACTATTCTATACGGGAATGAATAAAGAAGCAATAAAACTAGAGTTGCTAAAGAAAGACATAGAGAAATAACTATGAATAATATTTTTACACTTCTATAAGATTTTAACATAGCACTTATCTTATATCAAATATTAAACCTAAAATTTAATGAGAATTTCGAATGAATTCGAACAAATGTTGCAATCTTTGCAACATTTATAAATGGACAAGTTGCATATTAACAACATAATAAAATGAAAACTCTCTTTATTGCAAATAATTAAGTTGGAACGGAATTTGTCTTATATCGATAAATTTATCGAGGGCCGATAATATACCGGGAACCAGCAGAGCCGAACAGTAAAACTGGTTTCCGGTTTTTTTATTTTAAAAATTATTTGTACAAAAAAAGAGTGGTTAAAAGGATCAATTGATATAATATTAGGTGGTAATTAGGATTATATAATTACCACCTAAGTATATGAAGTTAGTTATTTGATAAGAAGCATTTTATGAGATTGATAAAAGTTTCCAGCTTGGAGAGAATATATATAAACTCCGCTTGTTAAAGCTGAAGCATCAAAATTAGTTTGATATTTCCCAGCCTCTTTTTGTTCATTTACCAAGACGGATATTTCATTTCCCATTATATCATATATTTTTAATATGACGTATTCTTTACTCGGGAGTGAATACTCAATTTTTGTTGTTGGATTAAACGGATTTGGATAATTCTGGGATAGATCAAAGTCTAAAGGGAAATTCTCCTTTTCAGTAACTCCAACCAACACTGAGCCTCCATTTACATTTGCAGACGGACTTCCACCATTAAACATAAAGTTCTGAATTGTAAGATTAGAATTCGATTGCTGGTTTTTACCCTTTAGTTTTATAATTATTAGATTACCATCTCCCGACAATTCATTTGCACCTGCCGCAGCGATATTGACTTGACCGGCAGTATTCAAGTTGCTCAAGACTGACCAATCAGAAGGGGTTAGTGTATTACTCTTTAAGACTTCCAATGCTTCAAATTCATTTGAGTCATATATTAATTCAAACTGATATGAAATAACAACCATACTACTGCTGATTGAACTAACGACTATTGGTACTTCTATAATCCCATCGCTTGTTGTAAATTGCAAATTTGAAGGTATATTAACATTAATCGACTGACCAAGCAAAACTGTAACACAAGCAAATAATATTATTATTTTTCTCATTTCTACCTCTATTTAATTAAATTTAGTTTTATAGATGATGAGAACAAATTTGATCTTAAATTAAGTATATAGATTCCTGTTGATACTTGTTCTCCAAAATTATTAGTACCATCCCAAACAAGTTGATGAGTGCCAGACATCAACTCTTCGCTAAGCAAAGTTTTCATTTCCCTTCCAAGAAGATCAAAAATTTTAACGACTGTAAATGAATCCTCAGGAATTGAAAACTTAATATTTGTTTTAGGATTAAATGGATTTGGATAAGCATCATAAAGGGTATATTCATTAACAGGTGAGTTGTTGCTAAGATTCAATAAACTAATTTCACTATTGTTCAGAATTAGCTTGTCAATTCTGTTTGAAACTCCTTCTTTCCCTATAATTTTAATATTATCAAGGTTTACTCCGCTTGCCGTAGCCATCGCAATCTTAAAGGTTCCATTTATATTGTTTTTTTCGATAATTGCATCAGCTGGTAAGCCAGCAATATTTATATCGCCACTTCCATTTATTTCAAGAAATAATGAGTGAATCACCTGTGGAATTTTACTTTCTAGAGATAATATGTTTTCGACATTTTTATACGATAGATCTGATTGATTTATAGTTGGCTGGTTATATGAATCATTACTCTTTCCTCCAAAGCAGTTAGGACTTGGGACACTTAGACCGACCACTTTACGTAAGATTAGTGCAGCATCATATGCATTACAATTATTATCTTCATTAATATCACCATTGTTTTGCTGATCAGCATTCAAGGTTATTAATCCAACTGTATGTCTTAAAATAAGTGCTGCATCATATGCATTTACCGAACCATCAACAGAAACATCTCCACATACTTTACAAACTAAATTTACAGATCCATTTGTTACAATAGCCGTAGGAACTCCACTATTGAATTGAAAATTATTTAGTGTGAGACTTGAAGTTCCCTCAGTTCCCTTTCCTTTGAATTTAATATTCAACAGTATGCCAGAACCACTTATTTCACTTGCGCCAGCAGCAGCAATTGTGATGGAACCAGCAGAATTATTGATATTGGGAATTATTGACCAGCCTGATGGTAAAATTGTACCAGATTGTTCAACACTAACTGCTTCAATTAAATTTGGATTAAAGTTAAGAGTAAATTGAAATGATATTACTCCTTTACCTGTTAAATCTGCTGTATTTATAGGAACCAAAAACTCATTATTGCATGATACAATAATTCCTGATGGAATATCAACACTCACTCCAGGTCCATCTGGTTTTCCTTCAATTGTTACTGGAATTTGCACAGAAGGAACTCCATTACTACCACTAATTGTGATCGTTGCAGATTTAGAGGATGTTGAATTATTTTGTGAAGCTGTTATCTGGATATTTCCATTATTTGTTCCTTGAACCGGACTGACCGTTAGCCAATCAGCACTTTCACTTACACTCCAAGAAACATTTGAACTAATTCCCTTCGTTTCAGTTCCACCTTGCCATGGGAAATTAACTGGACTCGATGGGACATTAAGATAATAGTCTACTGATTTTCCTGGTTGATTGACGGTTACAGTCTTAGACGACACGCCATTTGCAGATATAGTAATTGTTGCAGAACGTGGAGAAGTGTTTGTATTTTCTGTCACTGTAACTGTAACGTCGTCATTATAACTACCACTTCCTGGATTTACCGATAACCAAGTAGCATTTTCATTAACAGTCCATGAGACATTTGAAGCAATAGCAAATTCATCTGATCCAGGATTAGAATTCGGGAAATCTATAGTAGGAGGATTTACATTTAAAAACGGCAGCTCACTACCCATAGGTGTATAAAAAATATCATAATCATTTGCAGCATATTTATTTGCAAACACAACACCTTTTTGCGTATTACTTGGCCACATTGATATAAAATCATCACTGCTCGGTTCATAATTATCTGTATAAAGTTGTGCAGCTGGACTCCATGTGCTGATTTGAGCAACACTAGATGATTGTGAATAAATTCTTGAATTTTTAACATATGCTGCTGCAATATAACCTGAAGGAGAATCTGTCATATCAAATACAGGAAATTTTGCACTTGTCGTCAAAGTTTTTTCCGAAGATACACTCCCGCTTAACTTGTAAAAATATTTAATTGTTGTTCCTTCCGAATATCCAACAATCCAATTGCCTCCATAAGAACCAATTGTTGGAGATGCACCAGATGAACTAATACTTTTTTCATATTCTTTTGTAAATGAGCTAGTCCCGGTTCTTGCCAAAACAATGATTTTATTTGATCCAGATATTTTTGCGTTATAGACAAACATATCGGTTCCACTTCCATTTGTTGCATCAGTTCTAAATAATCCATCAGGATAAGTGAAGCTGTTCGTTGGAGAATAGATTTTTGAAAAAGTGCCTCCAGAAGTACCTTTTGCAATAATAAATTTACTATTACTTTTATCTGCATAAGCAACATAAATTGTTGAACCATTAGCAATTATGGAAGGTCTCATTAGTTCAGTGCTAGAGTATTCGACAGTAGTATACTCCAATGAATAGTCTGACAGAGACATTCTTGCAACTTTTATTGCATTTTTACCATTATCAACAATCTGCTGATAACTGACATATAAATAATTGTTTTCAACAAAAGCCTGTGGTAATACTAAACTTTGAGTACTTGTTGAAAATGTTTTTTTTCTTGTCCAATTATTTCCATTATCTGTCGATTCATAAATTGCAATTTTTATTGGACCTGTGCTATTTGCCTCAGTATATTCAGATACAACATATAATTTTGAATTCGTCCCGGCAATAAAAGGTGATTTTTCATTTGCACTTGTGTATGCAACTTGAAAAGTGCCCGAAGATAATTCAAGAGTACCTTTTACCTTATTTGTCTGAAAATTCTCAATTTGTGTTTCTTCCAGATCCTGCGCAAAAATAGAACTAAATGAAAAAATCATTAAATAAATGTAAAAAAAGTATTTGGACATAGACCCTCCTTGTTTAGAAAGTCTTTAAAAATCAAAAAATAGACCAACTAATCTTTATTAAAGAAAATAGAAGAATTTGAGAAATGTGTTGCAAATTTTGCAACCTTAAAAATTATCTTTGTTGAAGTTTATGCAACATAGTCAATGAATTTAAAAAGAAGCATTCCTTTATGAAGTGTATTAGTAATCGGGTTGCTAACCTCTGATAAAACTAAAATTCATGGATTAGCACTGATACCTAAAATAATATTATGAATTGATTTATCGTAAATGAGTATAGAAATTGATCCAACTTCCTAGCAGAAATCATATTTTCCAATTAGTCCATCTATACTTTATGAATCTATTATACTTACAGAAAAGGAATTTTGATTAGTCATTTAAAATGTTTTAATCTATTTCAAACAATCGTCGTGTTAAAACTGCAAGACTTTGAGTAAGCTGAGCATTTTCTAAAACTACATTTTCCGGAAGTTTAATTTGAATTGGAGCAAAATTCCAGATTGCCTTAATTCCTCCGGCAATCATATGGTCTGCTACAGTTTGGGCTGCAAAAGCTGGTACAGTTATTACTCCAATTTTTATCTTCATTTTTTTTGCTAGATCGGGAATTTTATCAATTGAGAATATTGGAACGTTATGAACTTTTGTCCCTATTTTCATTTGATCATTATCAAATGCTGCAACATAATTCAATCCATATTCTTTGAATCTTGTATAACCGAGCATGGCAGTTCCCAAACTTCCCACTCCGGCAATAAAAGCATCATTTATTTTGTTCCAGCTTAAAAATCCTTTAATTCCCTTGATAAGTTCCTCAATATTATAACCGGTTTTGGGTTTTCCGGTTACACCTGTATATTCTATATCTTTTCTAACTTGAGTAGGATCTAAATTCATTTCATTAGCAATAATTGTACTGGAAACTTCTGTAAGTCCATCCAACCGTAATTTATTTAATAGATGAACATACCTTGGAAGTCTTCTCAAAGTAGGTTCAGGGGTAGCTTTATAGGTTTTTATAAGATTCATTAAAACTCCAAAATCGAGAAACTTTTCTCGGCACAATTATAACAAATAAAGAGTTAGATGTCAATTTATTATTAATCGATTCAAAATGAATTATTAGTTTAATTTCTCAATCATTTTTATTCTCCTTTTGCTTATACAAAATAAATTACCTTAGAGATTTTTTTAGTTCAATGATGATTTTTATTTCAGCTTATTTTAGTTTGCAGTTATATAGATTCTCTTGGTTAAATAAAATTGAGGCGTAAAATGAATTACAGAAAATTTGGTAATACCGATTTAAAAGTTAGTGAGGTTGGTTTTGGTGCATGGGGAATTGGAGGACCTGCAATGGCAGGTGATATTCCAATCGGCTGGGGAGAAGTTAATGATGATGAATCAATTAAAGCTCTTAAAAAATCTTTTGATTTAGGAATTAATTTTTTTGATACGGCAGATTTTTACGGTTTAGGACATTCCGAAGATTTAATTGGAAATGTATTTGGAAACAGAAAAGATGTTATTATTGCTACAAAAGTCGGACACCGATTAAATACTGACAATTCAATAGCATTAGATTACTCAAAGAACCATATTCTAAATGCATGTGAAGCGAGTCTAAAAAGACTTAAAAGAGATTCAATTGATTATTACCAGCTCCATTCAGCTAAATTAACACACATAGAAAACGGCGAGTGTATTGAGGCTATGCAGCAGTTAGAAAAAGAAGGAAAGATTAGATATTGGGGAATTTCTTTGAATACTTTTAACCCTTTTCCGGAAGCTGATTTTTTTATTAAGAATGAAATTGGAAATGGTTTTCAGCTAGTGTTTAATGTTATCAACCAAAGAGCAATTGATCTATTCGAAAAATCAAAACAGAATGGTTACGGAATTATAGCAAGAATGCCTCTGCAATTTGGACTCCTTACAGGAAAGTTTACAAAAGAAACAACATTCCCTCCAAATGATCACCGCCATTTTAGATTAACAGAAGAAATCTTAAGTAAATCATTAGATATGCTTGAGGAAGTCTGGCCTTTAGCAGAGAAGATGAATATCAGTAAAACTTCTCTTAGTATGAGTTACATTTTAGCATTTGATGAAATTTCAACGGTGATACCTGGAATCAAAACCGAATCGCAGGCAATCCAGAATACAAAAGATATTATAAAGCTTAGTGCTGAGGAAAAAGATCGCTTAATAAATCTCTATAATGATAAGCTGTATCAAATTGTCAACTTAATGGAAAGACAAGGTTAACTGAAACCTTATCAACCTTCTAAATTATTTCGGAACTGCAAATTACAGTTCCGAAGTTTTTCTTAATCATTTCTGAATCATAATTCATTTTTAACTTGACGAAAATTTATTTTCATTTTATTTTTGAATAGTGATTCATTAATCATTTATGAGAATATGAGAGTTAAAGAAGGTAATAAACGGGAAGATATCATTAAAGCTGCGATTAAAGTTTTTGCAAAGTACGGATTTTATAATGCAAAGATTTCCAAAATTGCAGAAACAGCAAATGTAGCAGCCGGAAGTGTTTATCTCTATTTCAAAAACAAGGAAGATATACTTTATCAAATCTTTACTGAAATCTGGGAAGAGTTGAATCTGAAATTAAAGGATATTGCCGATTCCAAAACACTTTCGCCAATAGAAAAAGTTAACTGTATAATTGATTCAACATTTGATGTGTTTGAATCTAATCCCGCTCTTGGGATTGTATTTGTGAACGAACAGAATCATGTGAACGATACTTGGAACGACTTTATAAAATATTATGACAGCTTTCTTGATCTTGGAGAAACAGTTATTAAAGAAGGAATAAAAAAGAAAATTTTCTATTCAGATATAAATGTTTCAGTATTCAGATTTTTTGTTTTTGGTGGAATAAGACATTCAATTCAAACTTGGGCTAAAAATCCAAAAGCTTATTCACTAACTGATTTTAGAAACGGTATTAAAGAATTAATTAACAATGGTATTGTGATAAGAAGTAAGTAGTTATTGAGATTCCGGCATTACATGAATGACATTGATATTTTAATATTTTCATTTCGGTTCCCGCAAGGATACCGGAATCTGGACTGAAATTAAATTATATAGAGAAAAATAAAAGCACTTAAAAATTTTTGTTATGACAAAGAAATTAATATTAGCAATCATATTTTCTACTACGATGTTTGCCCAAGTAACTTCTCTTACTGATGCTGTTGATTTAGCATTAAGCAGAAATCTTGAAATCAAAAAATATGAAGAAAAGCTTGTACAAAAGGAATTCAACAATAATAAAGCTTGGGGAAATTTTCTTCCTTCGGTCAATTTTGATTACAGTTATAACAGATTAAATGATGACTTATCAATTGATCTTGCTCCAATTAGAGATGGAATAATTTCTCTTCAAGCAAGTACACAGACAGAAATCGCAAACATTTACAATATTCTTCAGACCGGTCTGCCGTTGCAAAATCAAGATAAATTGATTTACTATAATCAAGCTTTAGCGCAGCTCAATAATTTAATTCCCCCATTTGCAGCTACTTTAAAGAAAAAGGAATTTCAAAAAGCCGGCTTCACCGGCATACAGCCTTTATTTACGGGCGGTAAACTTTTAGCTGCCAAGAAGAATGCATCTGCCGAATTAAAATCGGCTGTACATGAATTAGATCAGACAAAAAACAGAATAATTCAAGAAACCATTTCCGCTTACCTAAACATTATTCTGGTTAATAGTATTATCAATACAAGAGAAGAAGTAATTAAAGGAATTGAAGAACACTATAAGAGAGCAGAAAATCTTTACAAAGAAGGTTTTATATCAAACAATAATGTATTGAGAGCAAAAGTTGCTTTAGCAGAAGCAGAAAGAAATTTATTGAATGATAAATCAAATTACGACTTAGCAGTCCTCGCCTTAAAGGAAAAGCTTTGCAATGATAGTGATTCATTGCAAATAGTAATCAATGATTCGTTATTGTTTAATGATGTGGAATTTTTAAAAAATGAAGCAGCGTTGTTAATGAAATCTAATCAACCGATATTGAAAATGCTTGACGAAAAGCTGGTAAGTGCTGAGCAAAAATTTAATGCAGTAAGAGCTGAGTTTTTACCCCAGATAGCGGCTTTCGGCAGATATGAAATCTATCCTCAATATTTGTCTGCTTTAGAACCTCGCTGGTCTGTCGGAATTCAATTAAAAATGAATCTGTTTAACGGATTTAAGAATTATAATGAACTTCAAGAAGCATCTCATTTAGAGAATGAAGTTAAGCTTGTAAAAAGTGATGTTGAAAATAAAATGAATCTACTACTCAATAGTAAGTTAACTGAATTTGAAAACAGTAAAAGGAACTTCTTAAAACTGCAGAGTGATATTGAATTAACTGAAGAAAATCTAAGAGTTAACAAACAAAGATTCGAATCCGGTTTGGGAATTTCATTGGAAGTTATTGATGCACAGCTTGCTTTAGAAAAAACAAAACTGGAAAGAGTAATAAGTCTTTACCAGTATTACAAAAACCTGGCTTCAATTTATGAACTAATTGGAACACCTAACAAATTTTTGGAAATATATAACTAAAGAATAATTATGAAACAAATTAATGCTAAATATCTATTGATTATCCCATTATTAATATTGGTTACGGCTTTTGTGTATATGGCAAATAGTGATGAATCAAAAAATATAACTGTTGGATTTATTGAGTCGACAACAATTGATGTCTCTTCTAAAATTCCCGGAAGATTAGAAAACATATTAATACAAAAAGGAAGTCCGGTAAAAAAAGGTGATACTCTTGCAATTTTAGAAAGCAAAGAAATGCGTGCAAAAGTTGAACAGGCAAGAGGTGCAAAAGAAGCAGCTTATAATAAATATAAGATGGCATTAAACGGTGCAAGAATAGAAGAGAAAAAAGCAGTTGAGCAATTATATCTTCAAGCAAAAGAACAATACTTATTTGCAGAAAAAACATGGAATAGATTTCAGAATCTTTATGAAGAAAAGGCAGTCTCACTTCATGAAAAGGATGAAGTTGAATTCAAGTATAATGCTGCTAAATCTCAAATGGAAGCTGCTAAAGCAAAACTTGATATGGTAAATAACGGAGCAAGAGAAGAAGAAAAAGCAGCAGCAAAAGCATTATTTCATCAAGCGGAAAATGCTTTTAATGAAGCTTCGGCATACTTACAAGAACTTACGATAATCTCACCAGTAAATGGAATTATTTCGAATATTATTGCAGACGAAGGTGAAATAGTAAACAGCGGTTATCCAATAATCTCAATCCAAAAAGAGAATGAATCATATGCTATTTTGCAGATAAGAGAAGACAGATTGAATGGTCTGAATCTAGAAGATAAAGTAAAAGGATATCTTCCAGCATTAGGAAAGATATCTGAGTTTAAAGTCTCTTATATAAGTCCATTAGCAGATTTTGCAACTTGGAAGCCTACCAATCAAAAAGGGGAATTCGACTTAAAAACTTTTGAAATTCATTTAGTACAATTAAGTAATGATAATATAAAACCGGGAATGACTGTACAGTTTGAACTATAATAATGTTTAGCATGAGTGTAAATATAAGGAAAGAAATTAAGAGAGCTTTTAAAGTTAAAAATCTCTTGATTGCCGTAGCAGCCCCCCTAGCCGGGGCAATTTTCTTTTCCATTCTTTATTCAAATGAAATTGCCAGAGATTTACCGATTGGAATTATTGATTCTGATAATTCCGAATTATCTAGAACAATTGTAAGATATTTGGATGCATCAAACTATATGCAGATTTCCAAGACGGTAGATTCTTTCAATCAAATTGAGAATGAGTTAAGTTCTGGAAGATTAGAAGCAGTTTTTTTCATTCCCAAAAATTTAGAAAAGAATGTGAAAGCCGGAATACCGGAAAATATAGTTGTTTATAAAAATACAGCAAACATTGTTACCGGTAATATGATTCTAAAAGATGCATCCACAATTATTAGAACTGTTTCAGCCGGAATTTTTATCAAGAAAAATCAAGCCAAAGGGGAAAGTTTTAATTCTTCATTAAGTCTTGCAAACCCTATCAATATTGAATCAAAACCGTTGTTTAATGAAACATACAGCTATTCATTTTTTTTAGTACCCGGATTAATATTCGTGACCTTGCAGTTGGCGGTAATGCTTTCTTCGGTTATTTCAAATGATAATAAAAGCAGTGAAGGTGAATCTAACTTTTTATCCAGATTGATTGTGCAATTGTTGATTCAATATATAAACTTAGCTGCACTTTTATTGCTTATACTTCCCTTTTTCAATTTTGATTTTTACAACAACTTCTTCCCGCTTTTTATTTTATTTACTTTATTGATTATAACTTCGGCTTCATTATCGATTTTTATTTCTACTGTTTCTAACAATGAGCTGTTAAATACAGAAATTGTTCTGCTTCTAAATACTCCGGCTTTCTTGTTCTGCGGCTTGACTTATCCTTTAAACCTAATGCCCGATCTTCACAATTGGTTTGCACAAATTATTCCATTTACTCATTTCTTAGAAGGATTGCTAAAAACAAACTATATGAACAGTTCAATTTTTTATGCTGCTAGAGAAGTTAATCTGCTTATTGGTTATACACTTGTAATACTGATTATATCATACTTTGTGATAAATCAAAAAAAGAAAAAGAGATTGAATAGTTGAAGAATTTTAAAAATATATTGTTTAGAGAACTAAATTTCATTAAGGAGGAAACCAGTCTATTTGCTTTAATTATTCTTGCTCCGTTTTTCTTTGCGTTTTTTTATTCAACTGTATATTCGGCAAAAGTTGAGACTAATATTAAGATAGCTATTGTAGATAATGACAATACTGAAACTTCACGAAATTTTACAAGATACTTAGAAGCACATCAGCAGTTATCAATTTACTCTAATCAATTAGATTTTTATGAAGCAAAAGAATTAATTAAGAAAGATAAAATTCCGGCATTCCTATTTATTGATAAAGGATTTGAAAAAGATTTAAAGCAAAGGAAATCCACCAACATCCCATTATTTCTGAATAATACAAGATTTCTTACATCGAATGATATAAATAAAGCTGTAAATGAAACCGCTGCTTATTTTGGTGCAGGAATAAAGTTGAAGTATTTTGAAAGCAATAAATTCAATCCCGAGCAAAGTCTTGCTCAAATTGAGCCGATTAAGATTGACATGAGATCTTTATACAATTTTACTGAAAGTTACGGTGATTTCATTATCCCGGGTTTACTTGCTTTAATTATTCAACAGACTTTATTAATCGGAATATCTCTCACTTTTACAAAAGAAATTGAGGAAAAGAAGATAAATGAGTTTATAAGTAATTCATTGCTTAATACAGTATTGCAGAAATCATTTATCTATCTAATCTTTTTTGGAATATTAGCATTTTTCTTTTATACAGTGCTATTCAGTTTATTTAAGATTAACAACAACGGAAATTATTTTGCTTTATCAGTTATAGCAATATTACATTTAACTGCTTCTATTTCATTTGGAATTTTTATTTCAACATTTCTTAAAAGAAAGATTGCTGTGCTGCAGTTTTATGCTTTTACATCCCTTCCATTCTTTCTGGCATCAGGATACAGCTGGCCAAAGACTACAATTCCGGATTTTATAAACTGGATAATGTACTTGATACCAAGTACTTCATTTTTAGAATCGTTTATAGGAATAACGCAAAAGGGACAAGGACTTGAAGTTAATTTGACTGCGGTTGGTATTATGTTGTTTCTAAGCTTGATTTACTTTCCAATTGGATTCTATAGACTAAGAAAATTAACCTCTCCACTAAATAGTTGGGACTAATCAATACTCTAACCCAAGCGGAAGATTAGTCCCATAATTTTATTCAACAATCTGCAATGCAGCATTTCCATTTATTAATGAAGTAAGCTGACTTTCAGAACCAAGCAGATCTTTTATTGTAAGATTGTTAACAACCTTATCAATTGCATCCTGCATAAACTTCCACAATGATCTTAAAGAACAATCTATAGTGTTAGTGCAAATATCAGCGGCACCTGAATGAGCTTCACAGAATTTTTCATCATACAATCTTCCGCCAAGTACATTAAGAACTTCACCAATATAGATTTTATCAGGTGAACGAGTTAAAGTATAACCTCCGCTCTGTCCTCTTTCACTTTCTAAAAATCCACCTAATCTTAAGGTTCTTAGAATTTTTGCAGTATTGTGCAGAGTAATACCTTCGGCTTCACTAATTTCCGGAATTGTAAGTATTCTTTCTGTATCGTAATACTTAGCAATTCTAAGTAAACATCTCAATCCATATTCTTCTTGTGCACTAAATTTCATTTTGTATCAAATCTTTCTTTTTGTTATTCTTTGAAAAAGAAAATTAGTTTTGATTTAGCGGAATTTTAGAACCACAAGCTCTTGCATGAACAAGCTTTCCATAAGCTTCATCGGAAATTGCCGGACCTTGTTTTTTACAGTTTTCATTAAACTGATCAATTAGTGAATCGGCAACTTCTTGAGGTGATCTTCCTTCAATATGGTGCCTTGGCATTACAAATATCGGCTCTCCATTTTTAATCAATGCCATAAATGGAGAAGAAGGAGGAATATTGGTTAAATATTTCTCTCTTATTAAATCAATTGCATCTCTATCCTGTCCAGCAAATGCTGTAACAAGTCTATCCGGAATTAAATCATTTTGAACTGCATGACATGCTCCAGGTCTTGCACTCCCCGCAGCACAACCGCAAACTGAATTAATTACTAAAAATATTACTTCATCATTTTTTGAACCGAGAACTTCCTCAGCAATTTCGGGTGTAGTTAATTCTTCAAATCCCATATAAAGCAATTCATCTCTCATAGGCTGAACTGCTTCCGGATCATATATCGGTGGTTTTTGATTTATATTAAACATGCATCTTTCCTTTGTAGATTTTTTGTAAAAACTTATAAACTCTTTTTTGATTACAGCATCATGCCTATCAACAATACCAGCATCTGTTAGTATTTAATAAAAAACTAACAATAAAAGATTTGTCGCCCAGCATGAATTGCCAATTCTTTTAAAACTAAAAAAAACCTAATTCCAATTTTGCTTCTTCACTCATCATATCTTTATCCCATGGGGGATTCCAGACCAAATCAACATATACATCATTAACTCCTTCAACGGTCTTTACTTTTTCCTTTACTTCAGGAGGAAGACTACCAGCAACAGGACAAGCAGGAGAAGTCAAAGTCATTTTTATGTATGTGTTCCCTTCATCATCTATTTTAATTTCATAAACTAGTCCCAATTCCCATATATCAACCGGTATTTCAGGATCGTAAACCGTTTTAAGTTTAGCAATTATATCTTGTTCTAATTTTCCTTTATCAATCATTCCAACCTCTTATTGAAACATCTTTTTAACTTTCAGTAAACCTTCAGCCAATTTATCCACTTCATCAAAAGTATTATAAAATGCAAATGATGCACGAGCAGTTGCCGGCAGATTATATCTCTGCATTATAGGCTGAGTGCAGTGATGACCAGTTCGAATAGCAATGCCGTATGTATCCATCAAAGTACCTATATCATACGGATGAATACCATCAATTACAAAAGAAACTACCGAAGCTTTATTTTTAGCTTTACCGATAATCTTAAGTCCTTCTATTTCCAATAATTTTTCAGTTGCGTACTCAAGAAGTTTATCTTCATGCTTTGTTAGTTCTAATCTATCATATTGATTTATATAATCGATCGCAGTTCCCAAACCGATTCCACCGGAGATATTTGGAGTTCCAGCTTCAAATTTATGGGGAAGATCATCAAAAGTAGTTTTTTCAAATGTAACAGTTCTAATCATATCTCCTCCCCCTTGATACGGAGGAAGTTCATTCATAAGATTAGTTTTGCCGTATAAAATTCCTATTCCAGTTGGACCAAACATTTTGTGTCCGGAAAAAACATAAAAATCACAATCCAATTTTTGTACATCTATTTTAACATGGGGTGCAGCCTGAGCACCATCAAGCAATACCGGAATGTTATAACTGTGTGCAATTTTTACAATTTCCTTAACCGGATTAATAGTTCCAAGTGAATTAGAAATATGAACTACAGAAACTAATTTTGTCTTTTCCGAAATTAACTTTTTAAATTCATCAAGATCCAATTCACCATCATCGGTAATTGGTATAACTTTTAATTTGATATCTTTCCTTTCGCATAGAAGCTGCCATGGAACAATGTTTGCATGATGTTCCATGTGAGAAATAATTATTTCATCTCCCTCTTTGAGAATATTTGCTCTGCACATTGTGTTGGCAATTAAATTTATTCCTTCGGTAGCCCCTCTTACAAAAATTATTTCGGAAGCACTCATAGCATTAATAAATTCTTTTACTTTTAGTCTCGCACTTTCATACGATTCGGTTGCCAGTTCACTAAGGAAATGAAGACCTCTATGAATATTAGCATTTTCAAAAGTGTAGTAATGCTTAATATTCTCTATAACGCTGCTTGGTTTTTGTGTTGTAGCTGCGTTGTCTAAATAGACTAAGGGTTTTCCGTTTACGAGTCGGGATAAGATTGGAAAATCTTTTCTTAGCTCATAAACATCAAACTTTCTTCTATTAATTGTTTCCTCTTTAGGAAAAATATCAAATTCGTTTTTCATAAATTATTCTACTTCAACTCTGTGTAGGCTTTCAAATATCATATGATTTAACTGCTCTTTAAATTCTTCAATTGTTACATTATCAAGTACATCACTAGCGTAAGCTTTTATTAACATTGATTTTGCAATTGCTTCCGGAACTCCTCTTGAACGAATATAAAAGTAGGCTACATCATCCAATCTTCCTATAGCTGCACCGTGAGAACATTTAACATCATCCGCAAATATTTCTAATTGCGGTTTTGTATCAACTTGGGTTTTCTCTGAAAGCAATACTGCTTTATTTGACTGATAAGCATTTGTTTTTTGCGCATCTTGTCTAACTAAAATTCTACCGGTAAATACACCTCTTGCTTTATCATCCAAAATTCCTTTGTATAATTCATTGCTTTCGCAATTTGGCTTTGCATGATCTACAAAAGTATAATTATCAATATGCTGATTTTGCTGACCAACATATAAGCCATAATAATGTGTCTGAATATTTTCATCATCAAGAAGAGATGCTAAATCATTACGCACAATTAATCCCCCGAATGATAAAGAAAGATGATTAAAAACTGAATCTCTGTTTTGATATCCGTCTGTTAAATCAATATGATAAGCATTCTGTGATTCATTCTGAACTTTATAGTAATTTAAATGTGCATTCTGCTCAATAACAAATTCATTTATTACATTTGATAAATACGGATTTTTACCCATTCCCCTATAATTAGCAATTACTGATGCTTCGGCAGATTTACCGATATAAATAAAACTTCTTGGAACAGATAAAACCTCAGCATTATCATTGCCGTTTAAGTAAAGAACTTGAATAGGTTTTTCAAGAACTTTATTGTTAGGAACATATAGAACTAAACCATCATTTGAGTATGCTGCATTTAAAAAATTGAAAGCATTTTTCAGTTTGATATTTTTTCCAAAATGATTTTTTATCAACTCCGGATTTTCTCTTGAAATCTTATCTAAGCTTCCAATTACAACACCATCGGGAAGATTTTTAATATCTGATAATTCTTCTGAAAAAATTCCGTTTATAATTACTACTAAATGCGAATCAAATCCGCTGAATATATATTTACTAATTTCTTCTTTAGTGTATTCAACTTTCTCTACACTTAAAGGATGAACAAAATTGTGCTTAAGAATTGGAGAAACATTTGTGTATCTCCATTCTTCATCCTTCAAAGTAGGAAAGTTCATTTCATTAAGTTTTGATAACGCATCTTTTCTAAGATCATGTAAAAATGTTTTTGTCTGACCATTCAGCTTACTTTCATATTCACTGAATTGAGACGCATACCAATCTTTTATATTTTGAATTTCTGTTTTACTCATTCTTAAACTCCTTAATTATGCTGTTTCAAGAACTTCGTTCTTAATCCAATCGTATCCTTTTTCTTCTAATTCTAAAGCTAATTCTTTAGTACCCGATTTAATTATTCTTCCTTTATAAAGAACATGAACAAAATCGGGAACTATATAATCAAGAAGTCTTTGATAGTGAGTAACAAGAATAACTGCATTATCTTTTGATTTGAATTTATTCACTCCTTCGGAAACAATTTTTAATGCGTCAATATCCAAACCTGAATCGGTTTCATCAAGCAAAGCTAATTTTGGATTGAGCATTAACAGCTGAAAGATTTCATTTCTTTTCTTTTCACCCCCGGAGAAGCCAACATTAACGGCACGACTAATTAATGAATCATCCATTCCAAGTATTTTTGCTTTCTCTCTTATTAGTGCTAAAAATTCTTTTGCCGTAAGTTCTTCTTGTCCATGATGTTTTCTAATTTCATTAATTGCTGTTTTTAGAAAGGTTGCATTACTGATACCCGGAATTTCAACAGGATATTGAAAAGCTAAAAATATTCCTTCTCTGGCTCTTTCATCTGGATCCATTTCAAGCAATTGCTTTCCTTCAAAAATTACTTCACCGCCAGTAACTTCGTAGCTTTCATGTCCGGCTAAAACATTAGCTAAAGTACTTTTTCCTGATCCGTTAGGACCCATAATTGCGTGAACTTCACCAGGCTTAACTTCTAAATTTATTCCTCTTAAAATGTCTTTACCTTCAACTTTGGCTTGAAGATTTTTTATACTAATCATTATTTTATTCCTCTATTTTTCTCTATTCAAATTCTATTATTTGTTGAAGTAATTGATTTATTAACCAACACTTCCTTCAAGACTAATTGCAAGAAGTTTTTGAGCTTCTACAGCAAATTCCATTGGTAATTCATTAAATACTTCCTTACAAAAACCGTTTACAATCATGTTAACTGCATCTTCAGTAGAAATTCCTCTTTGGTTAAGATAAAATATTTGATCTTCACCAACTTTTGATGTGGTAGCTTCATGTTCAACAATTCCGGATTTATTATCTACTTCAATGTATGGGAAAGTATGAGCACCGCATCTATCTCCAATTAACATAGAATCACATTGAGAGAAATTTCTTGAATTCTCTGCATTCTTTCCTACTTTAACTAATCCCCTGTATGTATTTTGACTTTTACCAGCAGAAATTCCTTTTGATATGATTGTACTTCTTGTATTCTTGCCTAAATGAATCATCTTAGTCCCGGTATCTGCCTGCTGAAAATTATTTGTTACAGCAACAGAATAAAACTCGCCGACTGAGTTATCTCCCTGCAGAATACAGCTTGGATATTTCCAAGTAATAGCCGAACCGGTTTCTACTTGAGTCCAAGATATTTTTGAATTTTTACCGCGGCATGCACCTCTTTTTGTAACAAAATTATAAATTCCGCCTTTGCCGTTTTTATCACCGGGATACCAATTCTGAACTGTTGAATATTTAATTTCAGCATTATCTAAAGCAACTAATTCTACTACTGCAGCATGAAGCTGATTCTCATCTCTCATTGGAGCTGTACACCCTTCAAGGTAACTTACATAACTTCCTTCTTCGGCTATAACTAATGTTCTTTCAAACTGTCCTGTTTCCTGAGCATTAATTCTAAAGTATGTTGAAAGTTCCATCGGGCATCTTACACCTTTTGGAATATAAACAAAAGAACCATCGCTGAATACCGCAGCATTTAACGCAGCATAATAATTATCGGATGGAGGAACAACAGAACCTAGATATTTCTTAACTAATTCCGGATGATTCTTTACAGCTTCTGAAACCGAACAGAAGATTATTCCTTGTTCATTCAATGTTTCTTTAAAAGTTGTAGCAACAGAAACTGAATCAAATACGGCATCAACTGCAACTCCGGCTAATCTTTTCTGCTCATCAATCGGAATTCCTAATTTTTCAAATGTTTCAATTAATTCGGGATCTACTTCATCTAGACTGTTTAACTGCGGTTTCTTTTTAGGTGCTGAATAATATTTTATATTCTGGAAATCGACTTTGGGATATTTCACATTAGGCCAGGTTGGTTCTTCCATTTTCTGCCATTGACGAAATGCTTTTAACCTCCACTCAGTCATCCATTCAGGTTCTCCTTTTTTAGCTGAAATGAATCTTACTATATCTTCATTTAATCCTTTGGGCGCTTCATCTGCTTCAATGTTAGTTACAAATCCCCACTTATATTCAGATTGCGTAACATCTTCTACAAGTTTGATATCTTCTCTAACTTGTTCACTCATTTTTAACCTTTCCTTATATATTTAATTATACAACCTATCGAATCTGGAAAAAATTGTCAAGATTCTTTTTCGACATTTTGACTTATTTTCAAAGAAAACTGAAATATTTTGATTTTAGTTCCTAATCTGGACTTTTTTTGCAAGATTAAAGAAGAATATCAGTTGATATTCGATCTTTTTTAATTCTATTCCGAGGTAATACTCATAAGCTCTGTAGAAGTGTAATTTTCTTTCAGTCTATTGAAATCAAAAAGTATGATTTTCTTTATTTGCATACTCTTTGCTAATTGGAAAGCTGATTCTAAGTCTTCCTTCTTATATTCTTCACTTGTAACTTTTCCTGCTTGAAAAGCCGGGAATAAATTTTGGAATTCAACTTGATCTTTAATTATTTCTAGAATGAATTGATCATCAGCATTTATTTTTTTGTGATAAATCATTGGAGAAAAGAAATCAGAATATTGAGCTAGTTGACTTAAATCCTGTCCAGTAATTTTATAAAGGGCGTTATCTGCAAACTCTGCTGTCCATGGAATTGTATTTATAATTATTTGAATATTAGGATCAACAATCTCTCTAACATTTTTCACAAAATCAGAAATTAATGAAGAACGCCATTTATGCCAGTCGGTTTGAAATTTATTTGTTAGAACGGAAGAACTATCTGAGTCATTAAATTCTTTCGAATTCTCTTTTAAGTAAATTTTAAATTGATTTATACAATTAGTACAGAAACAAAATTCTTCAAAGTTATAATTAGATTCCTTTACATCAATTTCTTCCCAATGAACCGGAAATCGGATAAAATCCAGCAGGAGATATTTTGGATGAAGTTTTTCAGTGCTTTCCTTAATTAATTTTAATTTTTGGGATTTATATTCTGAATTAGAAGGACAAACCATTTTCTGCCAAGTTCTATCGGCTCTTTCACCATTTTTATTTACTGCAAGAAATGGTTTATAGTTCTCATCTTGCTCTAAAAAGATAGGCATAATCAATCCAAGATCTAATGAATTTTCTGCGAGATATTTTTTTTCTTTGATAAGATTAATTTTCTTAGGAGAACTTAATAATGAATAATTATAAAATGCTGAATCCCCTTTGAAGGGGTTAACAAACAGAGTTGAAATTCTGTATTCTTTAATCTGTCTTAGATTTTCTCTAAAATCATTAAGTGAAGTATTTTGATCTAAATAATATTTTACTCCTATTTCATCAAACATTTCTGTTTGTGAAAATGTTGTAGAAATCATAAAGGATAATATTAAAAGATATTTCAACATAATAAAAAAAAGGACGCCCGAAGGCGTCCCGTATCACTCATGCCTCTGTATTGGGAAATACTATTTTAAGAACATCATTTTTTTCATTTCTTTAAATAATTTTCCATCAACACCAACTGCTTCCATTTGATATAGATAAAGTCCGCTTGCTAAATTTGCGGCATTAAATCTAACTTTATGGAAACCGTTTGAATAGTTTCTATCGGTTAATGTTCTAATTTCCTGACCCATTGCATTATAAACTTTTATAGTTACTTGAGCTTGTGTAGGCAGTGAGAAACTGATAGTAGTTTCAGGGTTAAACGGATTAGGATAATTTTGTGCTAATTGGAAATTAACAGCACTTACAATTTCTTCATCATCTTCAACTGAAACAGGATCGCCAATTCTAACAAATCTTTGAATGTTATTTCCTGTACCGTCATATTGAGTTACATAAAGAGTATCTCCGGATGGAGAAAAAGCTAAAGCTCTATGTTTGAAAGGATCGAAAGGAGTATAACCTTGGAAGATTACACTATCAACAACTGTTTTAGTTTCCCAATCAATTCCATAAAATGCGTGAGGTGTATAACCTTCCGGTGCACCATCAGCAGGACCAGCAGAAACCCACAAATGTCCATGTTTAGGATCCCAAGTTGAAGATTCTGCAGCAATACCTTCTAATAAAGAATCAACTTGAGTGTATTGTGAAAATATATTTGGACGAGTATAAGTAGTCAACTGGTAATTTGTATAACTTGTATGGACTAAAGTATTACCGTCAGGAGTTACAGTTCCGCCCCAGCAAAATCCTGGAGTTTCTGCAACTGCAATACTTTTACTGCTTTCTTCTAAATCGCTGTTGTATTTATATATTGGGAATCCAGGATAAATTGGATAAACATAAACATTACCGGCATTATCAACTGCAACTTTAGATTGTCCGTTCGGATATCCCGGTTTAGCTTTTAGTAAACCTTCATAAGTTTTATAGTCAATCTTTCTTGTACCGCCGTATCTTGAAGCAACAATAACGTTCCCATCTGCAGCCAAAGTTAAACCTGTTTGAAAATCAGGTGACCATATTCCGGTAGAAGGATTTTTGAATCCGCCTAAAGTATCAGCTTCAAAACCATAACGTACAATAAGAATTGTTGTGTCTTTTGTACCGTCAGGATTATAAACTCTAATTCCGCCTACTGCTGTTGGAGTACCGTTAATTAACAAAGAATCTCTTAAAGTAGAATATTTAAGAATCCATACTTTACCATCTTCAGTAACAACAATCCCATTAGTACCAAATTCGGCAATAGATGAATCCGGAGGGAAAACTCCGTCATAGGCCCAATTATCAACCTCTTGAGCACTAACTGATGTAAAGAAATACATCAAAATAATAGAAAAAAATAATAGTTTTTTCATGTTATACCCCGTTTAGTTTGAATTTATAAATCACCGCGTCCATAATAAGGAGCTGAACGTTTATCTTTCATATCAATTTTTACAATTTTACTTTCATCGTCGGATGTTGTTGTTACATCATTTTCCAAAAGAACAGTTGCATATAAATAATTATTATTTCCCCAAGCAATATTAGTAACTCTGTAATTCATAACTTCATTATAGAATGGTTCATAATTACCGCTGGAATTTATTCTAATCATCGATGTATTTGGAGCATCAATAGCTAAATAAATATTTTCATCACGATCTAATGTTAATGATTTTGGAATTAACTGTTTATCACCAAAAGTTGAAGTTACATCAAAAAACTTTTCCGGTGTTCCTAATGAGCTAATTGAATTTACCGGTATTTTATAGATACTAAAGTTAGAATCAACTTGAGCTGCAACGTAAAGATTATTATTAAAATAACGCACGGATTCAACACGGTTGAATAAGTTAAACTCATTATATGAAGAATTGGAAGTGTTTATGCCGTAAATAATTCCGTTCCTCGATCCTGACCAAATATTAAGGTCTTTATCAAAATCAAAATCTTTAACTACGGCAGATTCTTTTGGAAGAATGTACAATGGATTAGGATTTGTACTAGGAGCATCATAAGTAAAGACTACCCAAAATATTTCTGTACAAGCATGAAGAGAATTTCCCGGACCCATCTTTAAATTATTCCAAAATGATTCTCCCCCCTTTATTCCATAATCAGTGATTGATCCATTTGGGGTAATCATCATTACATTATCATTAAATACAGATACAAAAAGATTTTCACTTTGATCAACTGTAATTCCCCTATTGATTGTTTTAACATTAGGATCAATTGTAGCATAAAGTTTTACCGGAGCTTTTATTTTGTATACTAATGAATCGCTGAATAAAGATGAGCCTCTGCTCCACACTTTAATTCCAACTACCGAATCCTTCAGCGCCATCAAATCAGTATTAAGCATCGGAACTCTAACTTTTAACTGTGTAGCTGTTGCTTCAATAATTTCTCCTTTAACACCGTTAAAAGAGACTAAGTTAGAATCATTAAGCAATCCCGGTGCAAAATAATTTCCGTTTATTGTAATTACATCAACACCCATATACGCACTATCTGCCGGTTCAATACTTGTAACAACCGGTGGAGGATTATTTCCCGAATTAAAATTCTCATAAAGCGTTGGAGTTGGTTCTTGACCGCATCCTGTAAAAATTAAGATTAATATTAACAAACTTATTAAACTGATTATCGATTTCATTTTATCTCCAAAACTAAAATCAGTAACTAAATGAAACAGTAAAACGATGCAGGTTATCAAACACGCCAAAATCTGTATAAGCATAATCAAATCCAAAATTTACTCCCATTAAACTTTGCTTGATACCGATTCCCGCATTAATTCCCTGTTCATCGGTTGGAGTAATATAACCTGCTCTAAAAGATACTGAATTAAAAAGTGTATATTCCAAACCAATATTTATCTGCTCATCATAATCTCTTGGATGAGACGCATCAACAGCAACCAATATTGAATGAGTTTCTTTATCAAATTCTAAAAGGTCACTCATATTCATTGAAAAGCCTATTTTAAATGTTAGCGGAAGCTGGAAACTTTCTTCAATATATTTAATTTCTTCAGAAAAGTTTCTTATGCTCATACCAAAATTCAAGCTTCTAAATCCAGTACGATATATAATACCGAAATCAAAAGCTAAAACATTAGTTTCAAAATTTTCGTAAGAATATCCACCTGAACCGTCAAGCGCAGTTACATGATCACCAAGAGATTGGCGAACATATTTAATATTACCTCCGACAGAAAATTTATCGGATAGCGCCTTAGCATACCCAACTCCCATCGAAATTGCTGTTGGTGAAAATGTTCCTAAATCTTCATAACCGTCAGCCCCTTTTCTTACAGTTCTGTTAAGCTTTCCATAATCAACAGAAGTTAAAGAAAATCCTATGATGCCGTAGTCACCATCAAAAGGAGCAAAAGAAGCACTGCCGTACATGTAGTTAATGTCTGCTATCCATTCTGTTTGTCCCAATGTAATATCAACAAAATTGGTTTGTCTAGCCATTCCGGCTGGATTAAAAAACATTGCCATCGAAGAAGATTCAACGGCAGTAACAGCTTCTCCCATTCCGGAAACCCGAGCGCTGTTAGCCACACTTAAAAATTTCATGCCGGCTTGAGCTCGTTTTTCTTGTCCCATAAGAGAAGATGTTATTAAAATTAGAATTACTATTAATATTGTTTTTATTTCATATTTTCTCATTGTATTACCCACCAGAGTTATCGGATAACTACAAATTTTACAATTTCTCTATCACCGGTTTTGTCATCAGTAATAACCGCAATATAGAGCCCACTTACAACAAATTGATTAGATGAAGTAGTTGAGTACCAGAAAGCTGCACCGCTTCCGTCATTATGATTTATAGTATCTATCAACTCTCCAATCTCAGAATATATTTTAATTGTGCATTCACCGGGAATATTTACAAAAGCTAATTTATTCTCTTCCCCGGGATAAAGTAAATTATTCGGATCAGCAGAAATAATATAAGGATTAGGAACTACTCTTACGTTACTTGTAAGTTTATCTGCACCGGGAGTTTTTTTAGTAGCAGGTGCATAAGTCTGTGCAAAAAATCTGCTGCTTTTTATTTTATGATTAGGAATATTTAATGCAGGATTTCCCGGAATTTCATTTCCAATAGCTTGTATATAATAATAGTAAGCAGTATTCAATGAAATTGCTGTATCTTGAAATGTTCTTGCATCTGCAGGAAGTGTTGCAGCTAATTCATATTTAGAGTAATACTCATTGCTTGCATAACCAACTACTTGTTCGGTAGAAGTTCTATAAATCTCAAAACCAGTAACAGCTCCTCCGTTTGAAGGATCGAATTCCCAGCTTAAATCAATTCTTCCACCTGCTGATTGCACGGTAAAATTTGAAGGAGGAAGCGGAGGTTTAGGTAAATTCCAATCATTGTCATAAGCATCTTTTGCTCTCTTAAATGTTTGGAAAAGTGAATCCTTACCGGAAAGTGCAATTTCATTTTTTTCCAATGCACTAATAACACCATCCTTAAATTTTTTACCGACTTCAATAGCTTTATCTCTGCTGATTCCGGCAACAGCTTCCACTATAACAATTCTTACGCTATCTCCGGGAGCCATATCATAAGGTCCATATCCGTTTGCCATCGAATAACCGGCACCATTTTGTGATCCTTTACTCGGATCATTTTGAGGCTGAGCATAATTACCGGAAGGTTCGATTAATTCTGCATGTCTTTTATTTGGATGACCTTTACTAATCCATTCATATTCTTCAGCCATTCTTGCATCATTAAACGCACTGTTATTAAAATTTATTTTATGATCTGAAGAAATATAAAAAGTAGTAGAAGGCTGCGAAGGATCGTCAGAAGGATCATTTGGTGATTTATCAGCATGCAATGTCATTAAACCCAAAAATTGAGCTGCGCCTAATCTTCCGACAGTATCGGCATCATCAATAACAGCACCCCATCCTTCATCAGGATGAAATATAGGAGCACCAATATTATCATACTCATTAAAATCATTATACTTACCGTGCCATGCAAATTGAAATCTAAGATTATCCGGATTATCAGCATCAACTCTTCCATCACCGCGTGCATCCAGCATAGTATTAACACCCCAGCCTGCAGAATTTCCTAATAAAAATCTTACTTCTCTAACAATTGAATATCTTCCTTGAAAATAAAAATAAACTCCTTCAAGAGGATTATTCGGTCTTTCTATTTCTGCATCACCGTCAATGTTTCCGCTATTGATAAAGGTATATTCGGTAACAATATAATTATTGTGATATTCATTACTGAATTGAAATATCTTTCTTTTCATTGTTATACCCATTTGGGTATTTACTTCATTATAAATAACTCTATCGGCAAAAAGATTTTCATCAACATCTTCTTCGGTGATTTCAACAAATTTTGAATAAGATTCTACACCATCAACAAAAACTGGAGTCGGCATAAAGTCGCTTTTCAATTCAAACTTAACCGGGAAAAATTCATCCGCACCGGTTACTCTTGGACCAACATGAACAACTTTAAAATCTCTGAAAGTACCTTCTAATTCAGTAAAATTTTTGGCACCAATCCATAATCCTCTGGCGCATTGCATATCTTGATAATTATACTGTGCGGGCCATTGCATACCGAACTGCTGTATCGGCTGAAATCCATGTTCACGTTCACCACCAATTTCGGAGTACCAATTGTGAAGCGTACCGACAGACATCCACTTGTTAACATACTGAGCATTCAGAGTAAAGAATGCAGAAAATAAAATCAGTATTATTATTTTTTTTAATTTCATTTTATCCTCACAAACCTCTTTACTATAGAGCAAAATTAAGTTTCAATCCGAAATAAATATCTCTATTTCCTAAGAAGGAGAAAAACTCTTGATTAGGCATATCGATATATGCTTTATCCTCAAGAATTTTATCCATTTTACTTTGATCTACTTTTGACCAGCCGCTGCCGTCGTTCTGCATATATTGACCAGAGGCTGCATCGAAATAAATATTTCCTAATCTTAAATCATTTTGTGAAACGGTATTTACATTATTAACCGCAATTATAGGAACAAATTCTGCACCGTTTCTTCTGTAATCTCCTGGTTGATCATCACCCGGAATATTTACATAACCATAATTTCCTTGTATTGCACTTTCCGGTAGATGCAATGATTTGAAATATGAATCATGATCATTTTTATCTGTAAAACCTGTAAATGAAAGTCTCTTTGTATTAAATACATTATCAACCTGAACAAACAACTGCATACCAACAGGACCAAAATCAAAATCTTTACTTAGTCTAATGTTCACATTAAAATAATCTTTGAATTGAACATTATTTACAATTCCTCCAATGGCTGATCCGCCCGTCCAAGTGTAATAAGATCCCGCTTTCCAGCTTGCAAGAATATTCAATCTAAGATTTTCGAGTGGATAGAATCCGCTGAATTTAGGACCAAATTCTACAGGAGTAAAGAAATCAACATTTGCTCTTGCATAAGGACGAGGTATTGGTCTTGCCTGATAATGCCAAGTACTTGTTCTTTCGTAATCTCTTTGTTCGGTAGGACTTTGATAATAGCTTCCCCAGCCAAATCGTCCGCTTGTAGAAACCATATAAGTATAATTTAGGAATCCTTGAACCCATGCTCCTCTATTTTTTGTAATAGTAGCTTCAAAGCCTCTAATATCACTGTATTGAACAGGTTCACTTTTACTATAGTTTACTTTTCCATCTCTGCTGATATATTCAATTGTTCTTGATTCATTACTTACATCTTTGTAATAACCTGTTAATCTTACCAAAAATTGATCTAATAAATTTTGTTCGTAGCCCAATTCATAAGCAATAGTTTTTGGAAAATCAGCTTGAGGATTTGCTATAGTAGTTAAACCACCGGTATAATCATTTTCAATTCTGAATAAATGTTCAGGTGTTGGAAGTGTTCTGAAATGTCCGTAATTAAAGAATAACTTACTATTTTCAGTTATCGGGAAAGCAACACCTAATCTAGGACTTATAGTAACTTGACTTTCCAATTGAGTTTTTTGAAGCAGTTGATTTCTTACAGCAAAATTTTCAGCGGCAAAGGCTTCATCATAAGGATTGTAAATCCACCAATTACCGTTAGGATCTGAATAATCAACACGAACGCCAATATTAGCAACCATAGCTTCGAACTCAAGTTTATCTTGAACATATAAAGAAGCTTGAATTGGGAAGGTTGTCCATCTGTTATAAATATTTGAAGTAGTTCTCTCTTCAGAAAATCTGCCGAAGCTTGTTTCGTTATGAGTGTATTGAAGTTCGAAACCGGCTTTAATATTATTATAATTATCTAACTGACTTGTAATGTCAAATTTCATTTTATAATATCTAACATAACTGCTGTCTCTTGAAGTACTCATAGGAGCACCCATAAACATTCCGTCTATACCATCTGAAGATCCGTCAAAAAATCCAAAAGGAGCTTCATCTACCCAGTAATTATTTCCAAATCTCTTAATTGGTGAAGTATCTCTTGCTCTGCCTGGATTTGTGCTGTAATCGGATGCAAATGAGTTTAATGTTACTTCATAAAAAGTAGTTGGATTAATTACATGAGTTAACTTTGCCGCCAGACTGTTTCTAATTACTTCTGTAGGAGCCCAGTAACCTTCAACAAACAATCTTGTATCTAAAAATGAAGCTTGACTTATTTGTGATGCAATACTGTATGGTGATCTAAAAATTCCAGGATTACCGTACATACTTGTATTTGTACCTCTTTCAATTCCGTAAAGACCTTCAACCATTAACTTCATTCCGGTTGTAATATCGGAAGTAAATTTTGCAGAAAAGCTTTCATCCAAATATCTGTCTCTAGATAAAGGAACGATGTACATTTCAGATACTTTTCTGTATGAAGCAAAAAATCTTAAATTACCAAGTTCTTCAGAAACAAAAGGAACCGGTCCGCCGAAGCTCATATCAAAATCATAATCTCCTTCATCAATATCTAAATTTCTTCTATGCTGCCATAAAAAGAGATCGCGTGCTGCTTCGGGAGTTAAATCATCATTCGGATTATCATTTTGAAGTGTACGTTCTGCAATTACATTCCAGCCTTCAAAAGTTGGATATTGTTTTTGAGTAAATTCATCCCAAGATCCGTTTTCAGTTCCAACGAATGCAACTGCCGGATCCACAAAAGGTCTTATATAATATGAATTATAAGAATGTGGTGAATGTCCGAATCTTTTTTGATCGGTAGGAGAATATCTGCTAATAAAACTAAAAGTGTATTTATTTTTATCTCCTTCCTTTGTAACAACATTAATTAAACCGGAACGAATATCGCCAAACTCGGCATTAAATCCACCGGTTTTAATTTGTATTTGATCAATAGAAGTGAAACTAACGCCGGAATAAGGAGTATTGTCTCTGCCATCTCTCATCGAAACACCATTAAGTAAAAATGCGGTTTCATTAGAAGATCCGCCCCTTATTGATTCACCTTCAATACCGGCTTGCAAACCAACAACACTTTGCACATCTACTACCGGTAGATTTTCAATTTCTTTTACATTTAAGTTAACGCCGCTTGACGAAACATCTTTTTGAACAATTGGTGTTTTAGCAATAACAACAACTTCACTTGTTTCTAAAGTTTCTTCCTTTAGTTCAAAATCAACAATAGTGGTTTGATCGATATTTACTCTTACATCAACTGTTCTCGATTTAGCAAAACCAACCATTGAAGCCACAACAGTATAAGTTCCGGGAGGCACATTAAGAATAGTATACTTACCGTCAATATCGGTTGCTGCACCAAGTGTTGTTCCATCAACAATTACGTTAACACCAATCAGAACTTCACCTGTTCTTGAATCTTTAATTTGACCGGATATTTTACCGGTAGTACTTGCAAAGTTAACATTTACAAGAATAAACAAAGATAACAAGGAAGCGAGGAATCTCAGCTTCATCTCAATTTCTCCTATAATTCGAAAAATTATTTCAACAGCATCATCTTGTTAGTTAATACTTTTGAATCTGCTCTAAGTATATATATATAAATTCCGCTTGGAAGTCCTTCAGCATTAAATTCTACATTATGTTCTCCAATGCTCATCGTTCCGTTAACTAAAGTTCTAACTTCTCTTCCTAAAACATCGTACACTTTTAAAGATACATTTTGAGTTTGCGGAATATAAAATTTAATTGTTGTTGCCGGATTAAACGGATTAGGATAATTCTGTTCCAGCTTAAAACTATAAATTGAAAATTCATCATCAACATCAACTTGATCATCAGTTAAAAACTTATAATCAGTTGACCATAAGCTTTTTCCGTATTCATTATAAGCACTTACATGCCATGAGTAAATTGTATTAATCTGTAACCCTTCTGCATAAAATGTTGTATCTGTTAAACCGGAAGAATCAACCACTATTGTTTCAGGTAAAATTGATAAGCTTCTGGCAAGTTGAATTCTATAAGAAACAGCTCCTTCAACTTTATGCCAGCCAAGTTCAAGTGAAGTAGGAGCATTTACAGTTTCATCTGAAGGAAATGCTAATAAAGGTGCAACCGGGAATCCGGTTTTAAATGATCTTGATTCCGAGAAATCGCTCGATCCGGCTGGATTATGAGCTTTAACTCTCCAGTAGTATGTCTGCTGACCTGCCAATTCAGTAATTGCTGAAGAAGTATCTCTTAAATTACTTTTACTAACCACAACATTTTCAAAATCTTGATCCGATGAAATTTGCAAATCATACGAAGAAGAATGAACTGCATAATTCCATTCAAGATTTGCATTATCAGGTTGATTTTCTGCATTATCTGCAGGGAATGCTAATTGTGGAACTTGAGGTGGTGTAACTTGAACACTTGTCCCCAAAAAGCTTTCATTATGATTTCTATCTAATGAAGTTACACTGAAATAGACTGAACCGTTAAGGGATTCATCCTGCTTTGGTGTTATGCTCATTTCACCTGTAATATCTGCAATTTTTTTAGGGTCATCTTTATCAATCTCATCTATAAAAGGGGCATCTCCTTTATAAACTACAAACCAACTTCCTTTATCACCATCAGATGCTTCAAGAGGTTCATCCCACATTAAGTCGGCATAACCGGTTCCGGGCACTCTTTCAAATCTAAGGTTTTCAGGTGGATTTGGGAATATTTGATCTTTCCAATCAAATGAAGGAAGGAGGGCTTTATATTTGAAATAATTTTCCTTTAGTGAATCTTGTAATCCTTTAGGATTTGAGAATATACTTCTTGTACTGAAGAAAATACTTCCTTTAACGCCGTCGGTTTGTCTGTTCAATTTAATTTGATTTGGAATTTCTGCAGCAGACCAGTTTGAAACTCTGTAAGCTGCCTGCCCCGGATAAAGATGACGTCCGTTCATAACAGAAGCCCACCAAGGAAGCAGTAAACCGTAATCTTGAGCTCCGCCAAAGGGCCAGTATAATTGTGGTGCTAAATAATCAATATATTCACCGTTCATCCATGCAACTGCATCGCAATACAAAGGATGACTGTAAGCGGATGTTCCGCTAATTCCCGGAGGAGTACCACTTTTCCAAATTCCAAAAGGACTCATTCCAAATTTAACGTGAGGTTTTATACTGTTAATTGCGGAATGTATTCCTTCAATTAACAAATTTACATTATCTCTTCTCCAATCGGCAATATTATTAAATCCTCTCGGATCATTAGCAAATGTTTGAGCATCTTCGTTTGTTATTCCAGCCCATGGATAGAAATAATCATCCATATGAACACCGTCAATATCGTATCTTGTAACAACATCTGAAATTATTGTAATTATATAATCGCGAACATCTGCTATACCAGGATCAAGAACCGTATCGGAGCCAATACTTAAAACCCATTCGGGATGTTTATTACTTACGTGATTAGGTGCAAAAGGATATGTGCTGCTGCTTACCTTAACTCTGTATGGATTAAACCATGCATGTAATTCCATACCCCTCTTATGAACTTCTTGAACTGCAAATTCAAGAGGGTCGTAATAGGGACTAGGAGCACCGCCTTGGGAGCCGGTTAACCAATATGACCATGGTTCAATTTCGGAATAATACAAAGCATCGGATTCAGGTCTTACTTGAAAAACTACTACATTTATACCCGACTCTTTCAATTCGTCAAGCATATCAACTAATTGTTCTTTCTGCAAAGTTGGGTTTGTTGATGAAGGCCAGTCAATTCTGGAAACTGTGGCAATCCATGAACCTCTAAATTCTCTTTTAATTACTTCTTGAGGAAATACTGCGGTTGTTAAAAACAATAAGGATATAAGGGATAGTAAAAACTTTTTCATTTGTCTCCTGCACATAAAATTGGACTACAAAGTTATCAAAACTAAAATATACTGTAAACATAAAAAGGAGCTGCATATCAACTGCAGCTCCCTTCAAAGATAATTTATGTATTACTTGAGAAGCATCATTTTCTTAACGTCAATAAAGTTAGTACCGTCTGCACCTTGAGCTTCAATTCTGTACAAGTAAACACCACTAGATAAATGTGATGCTTTGAATTCTACTCTTTGGAATCCGGCATTCATTGTTCCGTTAATTAATGTTGCTATTTCTTGACCAAGTATGTTATAGATTTTTAATGATACTTTAGAATCAACCTTTAATCCAAACTTAATAACCGTAGTTGGATTGAATGGGTTTGGATAGTTTTGATCCAAGCTGAATTCAGCTGGAACCATTTCATCTTTTACACCAACAGTGGTATGAACAACTTCTGTCGTAACCATTGGACTCTCTCCGCCAGCATAGACAGCACTTACGCCATAATAATATTTACCATCTGCTAATTCTGCATCAAAATAAGATGTACCATTACCATTTAGACTAGCAACTAATACTAACTCATTCTCAGCTGTACCTCTATAGACATTAAATCCTTCAATAGCTGCAAGTAATTTTGCATTATTAATTCGCAATGGATTAGTAATTGAATTACTAATAATTCCTCTTGATTTAACGTTGCCATCAGAGTTAATATTTAATGCAACAGGGTTAACCATTTTTGTGGTATTTGCTAGACTTGTATCTTTAATCCATAAATCAATTAAAAAGTGTCCTAAAGTTGCACTAGCAGGATCTCTTAAACTATTGAATGGATCAGCTAAATCATCTATAATCACTTGTCCGCCAGATAATGGAGGTACGGTATTATCAGTAAGAAGATTAGGCCAGCCATCACCAAAATTATCAGTTGTAAGAGGTTGAACGAATATTCCAACTTTACTAACATCTGTAATTTCAGGAAGTAAAACAGATTCCCATTGCATACTCTGATTTATATCTACAACAGTTGAAAGAGTATCTGTCTGAAGTAGTAGTGTTTGAGAATCCCAGTCATACAAATAAACAATATATTCAGTCACACCATCGAAAAATTCAAATGCTGAATGAGCAAAATCGATTTGCAGCAATTCAGGATTTTCAATTGATGATAAATCAAATACCGATCCATATGCTTTATCAACAGATTGATAAAATCCACTTACGCTTTCGCCACTATTCATTGTAATTAAAGTACCTGGAGTTTCACTCATACTCCATTTTAATTCAACACCATTTTGAATAGATGTAGCTGTCAAGCTAGTTGGAGGGAATAATGGTTCAGTTGGAGTTAATGGTTGATTAGAATAAGCACCAATACCATTATTTGTGCCGAGTGCATAAACAACTAGAGTAGAATCATTGTACCATCTAGTATCAACTGCACCTACTCCATTACCATTTGCAACATTTCCTAATTGAGGAGTATAAGCTACTACTCTAGCTTCTGCTGCACCTTCAGTAACATCAACTAATGCAACATATTCTCCTAAACCTGTACCAGGTACATCAGGATAGTATGCAAGAATTAAATCTAACTGCATGTCAGGTTGATCTACTTTAACATATTTAATTTTACTTGCAGAAGTACCTACAATATCTCCGCCTACGGTATCAATTAAAGTACCGTCTGTTTGGAAATGAATTAAATAATCACCATAAGATTTAGACCAAATTGTACCATCATCTGCAATTTGGAAGTTTTGATTTGTACCTTGTTGTAATCCAACAAATGTTACTAACTCCCATGTAAATGAAGCACCGTTATCTGTTGTAGTAAATTTAACAGCTTTTTCGGGAGTATCTTTAATACCGGCAAAAATCACAATACTGTTATCAGCAGTACTTCCGGTAACTGAGAACATATCACCCATTCTACCGCCGCCGTCAAATTGAGCAACTATTGAAGGAGTAGCACTTTCATTATTCCAGCGATAAATTGTAAACTCATTTCCCATAGAAGCGTTAGTTGTCATATTACATCCGAAAATTATTCCATCATCGGAAACGTCAACTTGGTTTAATGGGAATAATCCAACTGCAAGATTTCTTGCATTAATTTCCCCTACAATTGATCCATTGTCTGCATCATGAATTACTATATGAGGACCACCGCTTCTTGAAGCAACATAAACTCTATGTTTACCATCTACATAACCGTAAGCCATGCCTCTTTCATAGTTTGCTCCGGCACTTGTAAAATATTCAGGTAAGTTTCCGTTAGCTACGTTGGCAGCCCAGTATGTAAATAATGTATCTGGTACTTCAGGAGCAACTCCAAGATCTTGCAGGTTTCTAGCTGAAACGAAATCACCGCTTGATCTTGAATTCATAATACCTGTAACATTCATTACATCTGTAAATATTAATTCACCAATATAATCTACATTATAAAATGTTGTTCTGAAATCAACAGTATCAACACCGTCTGTAATTGGATAAACTGTTCCGTTTGCATATACAGCAATACCGTCACCGTCAACAAATGTAACATTTTCTAATGTTACTAATTCTGATTCATATTCTTCAAAATTAGTTTTGAATTCCTGTAAAGAAATTACTTGAGGCATTACTTCGTTTTCTGTTGAAGTAGCTGCACCCGGATCTGAAACAGGCATTAATTCAAACATTCCGCCGTATACTGTTATTGTTCCAGTTAATCCTGTTATACCGTCACCGATATTATATTCTGTAGTAATTACACCAGGATTATCATCAATCATAATAGCAGCAGTAGTATCTTGAATCCATTTTTGTGATCTAAAATCCTGAGCAAATGTTACATAAACTTCTCCGGTTACTTTAAATACTTCACCGGTATTAATTGTTTGACTTCTCAACTCAGCTAGATTTGCAATTTCAATTACAGGAATAACATTGTATTGAGCTTCTGTAACATTACTTGCCATCATTCCTTCAGCATAAGCAATTGCTTTAACCAAAGTAGTATCGGTTAACTGAATTGCTTCAGTATATTGAGTTGAAGAATCAGTCGGTTCGGTTCCATCTAAAGTATAATAAATAGATGCACCTGAAGTTTCAGTTGCTAATTCAACCGAAACACTTCCATAATAATTACCTGCAGCAACTGAAAATTGTACATCGGCTACTTGAGCAGGAGGAGTAAATTGATAAGCAGCAATACCGTTATTAGTACCTAATACATAAAGATTAAAAGTACCGTCACCGTTATCCATATAATCAACATCACCAACTCCGTTACCGTTAGAAACAGCACCAAGACTTGCTGTAGCCTCTACAAGAGAAGCATCTGCAAATCCTGAAGTAACATCAACTATTCTTAGATTTTCATTTCCAGCACCATAATTATATGTTACTAAAAATTCTCTGTTATCCGATGCAAAAACTCTTAAAGCATTGCTTCCAGTACCAACAATTGCTCCAGACATTACATCTACTAATGTACCGTCACCAGTATATCTTTTCGGATTATTTCCGTTAGAATTTACATATAATTCTGATGCATCTTCATTAGCCCAAATTGCAGGAGTATTACCTGCAGCTGCATCACTTAAAGTAACTTCAGATGGAGTGAAAGTCATACCATTATCTGCAGTTGTAAACTTCATCACTTTTGCATTAGTAGCAGCAACCGCCCAAATTGTAAGTGAATTATCACTTGCAGAACCTGTTACCGTAAATTTGTCTCCAAATCTTAATGCTGCAGCATCTGTATATGAAATAACATTTACAGGATCAGCGCTTTCGTTATCCCATCTGTAAACTTTGAATGGAGAAGTTGAAGCGTTAGTAGTTAAGTTAGCACCAAAAATAATTCCATCATCACTAACTTCAATATCATTTAATCCGAATACACCGCCTGAAACTCCGCTTACACTTAATGTACCAACTTTATCACCAACAGTAGCATCAACAATTGCTACTTCTTGACCATTCAATCTGCTTGGAACATATAATCTAGTTAAAGGACCAACAGCAGAAGGATCAAAATCATAAGAACCTATACCATTATTTGTACCTAAAACAAAAACTGTGAATGTACCGTCGCCATTATCTCTAAAATCAACATCACCAACACCATTTCCGTTTCCATTTGTGCCGAGTGAAGGAGAAACGCTAACCAATTCACCAAAAGCTAAACCACCTGTTGCTTTAACGATTCTAACATTCTCATTACCTGCACCATAACTGAAAGTTGCTACATAATCATCTGAACCATCAGTGAAATATCTAATAGCGTTACTTCCTGTAGAAACAACATCACCTGCTAATGCATCTTGGAAAGTTCCATCTGCTAAATATCTTTTTACTCCAAATCCATTTGAATTAACATAGAATTCTGTACCGCTGTTATTAGGAAACATTGCAGGAGTTCCACCTGTTGCACCATCACTTAATGTAATTGTTGAAGGTGTAAAAGTAGCTCCGTTATCTGCAGTTGTAAATTTTACAACTTGATCTCCGCTTGCTGTAACTGCCCAAATAGTTAAGCTGTTATCACTTGCAGAACCGGTTACCGTAAACTTATCACCGAATCTTTTATTAATTCCGTTGTAAGTAATAACTTCAACTGGAGCAGCAGCTTCGCTGTCATATTTATAAATTCTAAAAGGTGAAGCTGTAGCATCGGTAACCAAGTTACCTAAGAAAATGACACCATCATCACTAACTTCAATATCATTCAATAAATAAACGCCTCCGGCAATACCGGTAGTATTTAGAGTTCCAACACTATCACCTGTAGCAGCATCTAAAATGTAAATAAAATTACCGCCGTCTCTACTGACAACATAAACTCTTTCATTGCCGCCAACTAAACCGTAAGCCATACCTCTTTCAAAGTGGGTAGTGCCTAAAAATCCCGGGAAATTTCCCATCGCTTGTGATCTTTCCCAATTTCTTGTTAATGGCTGCTGTTCTAATTTACCGAATGCAAACCCTCTTTCTGTACTTCCTGTTCCAAGCCAAGTTGGATAGTTTGATTGTGCACTAGATTTTTCCCATAGGGTAGTTACTTGTGCATTCATCATTGTAAAGCACAGAAGCATTGAGAAAAGAAATAAAGTAGTCTTCCTCATTACGTCTCCTTTGTTAATGAATAAATTATAATTGATTTGTAGGTAATTTCTAACATCTGTTTGCTCTTGGAAAAAGATAAAAATATTCTTTCCCCATATTTTATATATTGGGATATTCATATACAATAAACATTTGTATAATTGCCTTTTTTTACAACTACATCATAAGGTAGTACCTTTTTTTCAGGTTCTCCAGAACAACTTTTTTGATGTAAAAAATGATGCTGTAACTGCAACAAAAAATGTAAAAATGACTCCTTTAAAAAATCCTAACCAAGGATTAACTAAAAGCAAATTTAACACACTACTTAAATTTGTTAATTCTAAAACCGGCATCCAAAATAAACTACCGGCAACATAAGCTATCATCGGGTTTTGTCCGCTGTTAATTATCAATCTGAACATATTTTTCTGCTTAAAATAATCGATTATTGTCGATAAAAATATGTAGCAGAATATTGCTAATCCGGTTGTTAAAAAATAGTAGCTTAATGTTGATTGATCTTTCTTAATTCCCCCTTCAAATGCTTCGAATGTTAATCCCAATAAAACCCAATATGAGCCCCAGTTAAATAATGTCTTTATTAAACTATCATTCTGATTTTTTATAATAAAGTAAATAACTATAAGAAGAATAAGGTTAACAATTAAATTTACTACCATCATTCTCGATTGAAGAAAAATCAAATTGCAAATTATAATTGCGAATGTTACTACAGTTATTAAAACTGCTGAATTTTTAGAATCATATATCTCGTACTTAGATTCCGAATTGAACCATTTGTATAAAATATCACCAATAATCGTTCCCGGTATTACAATGAATAAATACTGCAGATAATATAGTTTGTACAACCAAGGAAACGGAGAGAAATCCCAAAGCCAGTTATTCCAGCTTCCGTCAATGCTTTGTGTTAATCTGAATGCAATTAAAAATCCTAAGACACCTAGTCTTAACAGCAGATTCTCTTTTGTAAAAAGCCAGATTAATGAGCCAAAAAAAGCTGTGTTTGCAAGAACTAAAATAATAATATCACTTCTTCCTAACGAAAATGATGAATCATTAGGATAGCTCAAATTTGCCAGCATTAATACAGTGATTATAATTCCAGTTATTCTAACTGCATAAACAATTTTTTTATTTACCGAATTTGGAAATCTTAAATAAAGAGCAAATAAAAGTATAAATCCTAAAATCCCTATCAGCCAATCTTGATTTGTTGGAGAAGGATTTAGAGCATAAGGTTTGAAGTGCTGAATGAAAATTGCGAATCCGGCTAAAAGCAGTCCGCGTTCCAAAATTTGAAGCGAGATTTTAAAATTAGAAACACCCGATTTAATTTTCTTTGATAAAGCAAAAGGGAAAGCAGTCCCCATAGCAAAGAGAAAGAACGGGAAGACTAAATCTACCCAAGTTAAGCCGGGCAGATTTGGATTAAATTTGTGAGTTGGGGGAGGAAGCTGAGCATGATACATCCAATCGGGAAGCATACCGCCGAAAGGAATACTTCCGGATAAAATCATCAATAAAATTGCAAGCCCTCTTAAAGCATCAAGGGCATCTGCACGTTTCTGCATTAGAAGACACCATTTTTTTTGGTGCAACTTTTCGATAATAAATTAGAACTTCAACTACATCAAAAGGTAAAAAATTTTCTAGAAGAGAGTTGATTAGTCTATTTAACTAATTCTAATTTTTTAATTTCTCTTGAAAAACCTTTTTAAATTTTTCTAATTTCGGTGTAATAACAAACATGCAATAAGGCTGGTATTTATTGTTATTGTAATAATCTTGATGATATTTTTCCGCTTCGTAAAATTTGTTAAGCTTTGTTATTTCAGTAACTATAGGATTATCAAAAATTTTTGCTTCCGCTAATTTACGCTTGTATTCTTCCGCTAGTTTTTTTTGTTCTTCATTATGATAAAATATTGCTGATCTGTACTGTGTTCCCACATCATTACCTTGACGATTTAGAGTAGTTGGATCATGCGTTGACCAAAATACTTCCAGCAATTCTTTATAACTGATTTTTTGAGGATCATAAATAATTTGGCATACTTCCGCATGTCCGGTAGTTCCGTTGCATACTTCTTCATAAGTTGGATTTGGAACTTTTCCGCCTGAATAGCCTGAAATAACTTTTTCTACACCGTTTAATCTTTCAAACACTGCTTCAACACACCAAAAACATCCTGCGCCAAATGTGGCTGACTCTTTATTCGAATTTTCCATTGAATTTCCTTTATTATGAATTGAGAATAGGATAACAAGTATTAATATTGATTGTAGTTTTCCAAATTTCATATTTCATCAATCACTAATTTGGAAAATAATTTTGGTTTGGTTCAATTTGGTTGAACGTATTTTTAACTTTATTTAAAAGTATTTCAGCACGTTCTTTTGTATAAATAGTAAATTCTTCTCTGCCGAAAATTTTTGATAATGCATGAAATGCTTCGGTTATAATTTCAGGCAAATTGCTTTCTTCAATTAAAATATCAACGGGGAGTAAAAAAACAAGATCAAAAGCTGATGTTTCAGCAATAGACAATAAATCTGATGAAGATAAATTTTCAATCTCATATCCCGGTTCAAAACAACCCGCTTTAATTCTAAGCTGTAATTCATAACGCATTCTTTCTGTAAGCATTATTACAGCTGCTGAAGTTGGTATCTTTATTTCAATCATCATTTCCTCGTACTTTCAAATTTATTATCGCAATAAATTTCTTTTTCTTGAATTAAATATTTAACAAATATTAGGGCAAAAAAGATTCAATTCAATTAAAGGAAATTCCAGTAAAATGAAAGTGCAAAAGAGACGAACCTGTAACTTGTGTTATCTCTGGAAGTTGAACCGCCGGCAACATTCCCCGAAAGCTGCAGATTTTCTAAAATTCTGTAGAAAAGTTCGCCGTTAGCTTGTAAAATAACAAAATCACTTTCCGGTACATATCCAAGTTTTCCGCCGATAATTAATCTCAAATCTTTTTGATTTTCAAGGTACCAATCAGCCCAAATACTATGAGAATTAAAATCTATTGGCGAATAATAAAAATCGGAATCATATCTATAGTTTTGATAGAAATATTCATAACCTGCAGCTAAATCTTCCCAGAAAAATCTGCCAAGTCTTAATTGGAAATCATTTCCTTGATTATCGCCGAAATCAGGATCGGCTTCACCAATCCTTAAATATTGGAAATAACTTGAAATCATAAATTTAGAAGGATGAACATATTTGCCATCAAATCTTAGGATTGACGCTCCAAATCTTGAAAATATTAAATCAGGAGAATAGAGAAGAATTGCCGCATCTGCAGCAGTATAAGTAGCACTCAATCTAAAAACATCCGGTTTTTCATAACTTACAGAAGCATCGAGGGCTTCTCTGTTTGTAAATCCTCCAATGTTAGTTGAACCGATTCCAACGCCAAATCTTAAATTCTGCAGAAGTGAAAGGAATATGTGCCCTTTAAATGTAGTAAAAGTTATATCAGCATTTGTTGAGCCGACGTGAGCGCGATAAAATGAAGTTCCTAAAGATAAATATGTATTTACGCCTAACTCTAATCTTCCACCGTAATTCAAATATCTAAATCCGATGTTATCGGAATAAGCTGACACTGATGGAGCAAATCCAATGTAATTTGGGAAGGTCGCAAAAATTGCCGAAAGTCCTGTAACAGGAAGCCAGCTCTGTCTTAATTCAACCATCTCAACTTCAATTGAATCTAAATCCCAAGTTAAAAGCTCTTCATATTTATTTCTTGCCGAATCAGATTCACCAAGTTGGGCATATGAATCCCCTAAATATAAATTAGCTTCAAAATTATCAGGTTCATCTCTAACCAATTCTTGAAAAGCTTCAACTGCTTTTACAGAATCTCTTAGAGTATATAAAACTTTTGCTCTCTGTAAAGCGGCATCAAAATAATATCCATCCGCTAATGCATCGTCATAAGCTCTTAAAGCTTGTTCGTATTCCTGAGCACAAAAAAGAACATCACCGTATTCTTTGTATATTAATGCATTCGGTTCGGCTTGAGAAAGATAATCTTCGTAATAAGGTAAAGCTCCGGCACAATCATCATTAAGCACCATCTCTCTTCCTTCTTGAAGAATACCGAAAATTCTCTCCTCTTCAACACGCATTTTCTGGAAATCAATATTAGATTGAAGAGTTATAACATCATTATGCCTTGGATCAATTTCTTTTGCTCTATCGGCATATTCCTGCGCAGCAATAAAGTCTCTATCAATTACTTTTAATGATCCCATTGCTACCAGTGCATCGAAATTATTTGGTTGTTTCTCTAAAATATTGGTTAAATATTCTCTGGCAACTTCAACATCTCTGTTATTCCAAATTGAAAGCTGTGATCTGAATAATTGATAGTCCAAATTATTTGGATAATCATTTAATAGATTATCCATTATAACTATTGCTTTTTCGAAATCTCTTCCCCATGCAGAAACTCTGGCATATTGAAATCTAAGCTGAGGATCGGTTTCATTGGGAACTTGATTAAAATAGTCGTCAAGAGTCATCATTGCATTATCATACTCTTGAAGATATTCGTAATACTCTGCTAATTTTTTTACTGCTTCTTTATCAAGTGGATTCTTCGCCAATCTTTCTTGATACATTTCAATTCTATTTCGGTAAACATTATCTCTAAAATCTGTTACATAAGCCCACTTTTCTTCAAATCTTGGATCACCGGAATATGTTGTTCCAAGTACAATCAACTGCTGGTAAGCTTCTTCAATTCTTTCTGCTTTAATTAATTCATCAACCAATCTAAATCTGCTCTCATCATCATCCGGATTAGCTCTCAGCATTCTGTAATATCTATCAATCGGATATTCTTTTTCAAACGCACGCGGATCTTGCTGTGTTACATAAGCATTTTTTGTTGCTAAATCTAAACCATCTTTAGCTTCTAAAAAGAAAGGTTTAATTTCGAGAGCATTAGTAAAGGCTTCTTCAGCAATTTTATACTTGCCAAGCCATAAGGTAAAATAACCGTAGCGGCTCCAAAGTCTCCAATCTTCTGGATAACGATCTACATAAATCTTAAGAATTTTTTCTCCTTTTGTAATGGAACCGTTTTTTGCTAAGATTTCAGAATATCTTATTATCTCATCTGGTGATGCATCTTTATCTTTCTCTAAATATCTATCGTACCACTCTTCGGCAAGAATCCATTCTTCTTTATTTCTATAAGATTTACCAATCTCTAAGTAGTTAAATGGATTACCCGGATCAATTGCTATTTCTCTTTTATGTCCTTCAATTTTTTTATCTAAAATTTTATACCATATCGATATTACTCTATCAAGATTTTTTTGATATTCATTATTATTTGGTGATAGTTTAATTGCTCTTCTAAAATCTAAAACTGCATAATTATACTCAGTTCTTTTCTCAAAACAGAGTGCGCGCAGGTTGTAACCGTCAGATTCGCGGGGATTTGAAGAAATATATTTATTCAGAAGATCAATTGCTTCTCCATATCTTCCGGCAGTCATATGAGCCATTGCCTGTTTCTTTAGCGGGTCATCAGATTTTTTCTGCTGTGCTGTTATTGTTGTTAATACTAACAGAATTATAAAAAGTACTCGTATCGGCATAATTGGTTCTAATAATTTATAGATATGCTAAATTACTTAAAAATTCAGTATAAAACAGTGCTTTTAAGTTTATTAAAATTGGAAATAAATAAACGGCTGAATATCTGATGATTTGAACTGTGCAACAAACCAAACTATTATTGCTAAAAGTACAGCCTGACCAATTAACGGTGTTCTGCCAAGCATTAATTCAATTTTATATTCAAACTTTTTGGGAAGAAAATGAATTAAATAACCAATTACCATTAATGCAAAAACCAAAGCATAACCATCAATAAATTGTAAAAATACTGCTGGATTAAAATAGTTTACAATTTGGTTGATCATATCTAACCCGTGCTGTACAGATTGTGATCTGAAAAATAGGAGTGAGAAAGTCCATATATGAAAAGTAATTAATGCACCTAAGAATTGACGCAGTTTTGATTTTTTTACCCATTGAGGAATATTAAAGAATCTTTCAACTGCCAATGCAGAACCATGAATTCCACCCCAGATAACAAAATTCCAAGCAGCTCCGTGCCATAAACCACCAAGAAGCATTGTCAGCAATAAGTTTATGTAAGTTCTTTTCTTTCCTTTTTGATTTCCGCCAAGAGGAATGTATAAGTAATCTTTTAGCCATGTGGAAAGAGAAATGTGCCATCTTTTCCATACTTCTGTAATTGTAGATGATTTATACGGAGCATTAAAGTTATCGGGAAGTTTGAATCCCATTAAAAGAGCAAGTCCTATAGCCATATCAGAGTAACCGGAGAAATCACAGTAAAGCTGCATTGCATAACCATATAATCCTAATAAATTTTCAATTCCAGTGTATCTTGAAGGCCAGTCAAAAATTCTATCAACAAAATTGATGCTTATATAATCTGCAATTATTGCTTTCTTAAATAAACCGCCGAGAATAAGAAACATTGCTCTTCCCATATCTGCTTTGGTAAGCTCAAATTTATTATTTATTTGAGGAAGAAAATCGGATGCTCTTACAATTGGTCCGGCAACTAATTGAGGGAAAAATGAAACGAAGAAAAGGAAATCGATAAATCTTTTTTCAGGATCTAATTGACCTCTGTATACATCAATAGTATAACTCATTGATTGGAAAGTAAAAAATGATACTCCCACCGGAAGGAAGATATCCATCATATCAAAGTTAGCTGAAAAAATTCCGTTTATATTACCGATAAAGAAATTTGTGTACTTGAAATAACCTAAAATTCCAAGATTAGAAATAAGACTTATGATTAGTAGTGTTTTCTTGGTCTTGACTGATTCTGCCGCATGAATATACTTTGCGGCATAATAATCTATTAACGAACTGATAATTACAAGAATAAAAAAATTACCGCTGGATTTATAATAAAAATAAACCGAAGCAGCTGTTAAAAAAATTACTTTTGCAGTTTTGTTATTGATAAAAAATCGGTGAAAAATTAGTACAAATAAGAAGAAGAATAAAAAGAATCCCGAATTAAAAAGTAACGGTGCGGTTGGATTATACTTTAAAACATCAAATAATCTTTCAAAAATTGAGTATTCCATTTATTCTCTATTTGTAAGATAAAATAATGACTTCCTAAAATAGTTTAGGAATGCTGAATTCCAAATAAAAATTACAGCATTCCTAAAAAAAGTTTGAGTGATTATCTTAATTTTTTATAAGCGGTTATTAAAGCTTCACTTAGCATATCTGCAACCTTAGCGGCACCTTGTCCGTTAAAATGCACATAATCCTTAAATGCTAAAGGAGGATTTGCATCAACCCATTGCGGCATTGAGTTTTCGCCCCCCATTGCATCAAATAAGCTCCAGAAAGCAATGTTTGCAGATTTAGCAATATTCTTTTGAGCTTCCAATAATTTTAGAACTTTAGGATCGGTTTCAAATTTTGTCCCTTTTTTAACACTTTTATCCTGCACACCAATCAATAAAATTCCGGTTCTAGGGAAAGCTTGTTTCAAATTATCAATTACTTTTAACATTTCTCTTTCATACCAGCCAAAATCTCTTGATGCTGTACTTGAAGCGTTTAATCCGAATTCAAGAATGATTAATTTATAATCAAGTTTGCGGGCAAAATCTTTTAACATACTTACATTTATCTGTTGTAAATCTATACCTGAGTTTCCTCTAAAAGGAAAATTATCAACATAAACTCCGTTGCCGTTTTCTAAACTTACGCCGTAAACATGAGCTTGTTCTCTTTCAGGAAATTCTAATTTCAGTTTATTTGCAGAACCGCCGGCATCAATTACTAATTCTTGAAGTCCTCTACCGCTGCTTAAAGTAGCTTTTTCAGATTTTTTACCGTTGATTGAATACTCAATTGAAGATGCTTTTGCATTTGCATAAAAAACTCTTGCTTTGGTAAATTCTCTGGCGTTTCTATATTTTCTATAAAGTTCGTATTCAACCCAGCTGTTTCCTTTAGGAACAAATACTTCTCCATTAATCCCATATTCCAATCTATTTGGATTTGATCCAAAAATTGAAGCAGTTTCCCAATTGTTTGAAAATGAAATTTTAGTTGTTATCCTAAAGTTAACATCTTGAGAGGTTATTGGTAAATAACCGACACCCTTGCCGCCAAATTCCTTTTGCATTGTTTCTCTAACATCGGCAGAAATTAAGTCCCCTTCAATTAATGAATCACCGAAATGTGCAATTCTAACTTGAGATTTATCTGCGCTCTTCAAGGCATCAAAAAATGGTTTTAATTGATTTACATTTCCCACAATCGGTACATTTTGCAGATTTTGTAAAATCGAGGAATTTGAATTAGAGAAGTTATCCGAAGCAAAAAATTCAGTTGTTCTTTCAACTAATCTTTCATAATCAATAATTGAGGCGGTGTAAATTAAACTTTCGTTTTCTTCAACAATGCTTGATGATTCCGATGTATCATTCAATTCATATTTAGGTTTAAAGAAATCATCCTTTTCAGTTTCATACTTAGGCTTGAAAAAATCATCTTCCTCAATTTCTTCCTTTATAACTTCTTTTTTAGGTTTTAGATCAGCATAAATATCAACTGTTTTAATATCCAATCCTAAAACTTTTTTATCTACTTTTATAAATGAAACTGCTGTTAAAATGAGTATTACTAAAATTACTAAAGCTAAGGGCCGATTTTTATAATCCATTATTTCTCCTGGTGTTTTTTACAAGCCATATTTTTTTAATATTTTATCCACTTCTGCTCCCCAAATTTTATATCCTCTAGCATTAAGATGAATTCCGTCATAAACCAATTCATCCTTTATGAACTTTCCTCTTTTGGTTAAGGAATTGAGATCTATATAATCAATATTGTTTTGCTTGGCAAAATTTTCAAGCATTGTATTCAATACATCAATTTCTTTGTTTCTTCCTTCATTAACTTCAATTGGTTTTAATTCCGGTCTGTTAACTGCAAGCCAATCTTTTCCCCAATCTTTTCCGGCATAAAGTGCAGATTGTATTACCGGTTTAATTCCGCGCGCCTGCAGTCCGGCAATAATTTTCAAATAATTTTCATAAATAGTCTGCACGGGAGTCCAATTATAAACATCATTAACTCCCCCCATAATAAAACAGATTTTAGGTTTAAGCTTATAAACATACTGCATTCTGCTTAAAAAACCTTGCGTTACATCACTAGTAATTCCTCTGTTAACAACTCCGCTTCTTCCTAGAAGTTCATTCCAATTAACCCCTTGAGTAAGTGAATTTCCAAGCATAACAATATCTGCCTGAGAGGTTTTATAGATATCATATAAATCAGTTTGCAATTTATAGTTGGGATTATTTAAATAACTCTGAGTGGTTTGCTCTTGGGCAGCAAGCGGAATACTTATAAGTATAATTAAAATAAAAAGATATTTCGTCTTCATGTAAAAACAATTTTATTAATAAATAAAAGATAGCAGTAATAAAGTTACTAAACTACTTTAACTAAACCAAATATCTTATTTAATTACTGAACTTACGAAACGGCAGTCGGAATTTCAAATGCAAAAGTTGAGCCTCTGCCTCTTTTACTTGTTACAAGAACTTTTCCTTTGTGCTCTTCAATTATCTTTTTCACTATCCACAAGCCTAAGCCTGAACTGCTTTCACCGGCAGTTGGTTTGGCAGATAGCATAACTCCTTTTTTGAATGCATCTTTAAGCTCTTCTACGGAAAGACCAGGACCAGAATCTATTACCTCTACTCTAAGAATTTGGTCAACTACATTGGCTGCTATTTTTACGTTTGTGTTTGGTTCGGAAAATTTAATTGCGTTATCCAGTAAATTATCTATTACTGTTTCTATTTTATCCGGATCACAATTAACCAGCGGAAGGTTTTTGATTAGTTTTTCAATCGAAATATTTTTGGATTTTGCCTTAGCTATATTTACGGAAACTATTTTTTCTATGATCTCATTCAAGTCGCATTTGCTCAAGTTTATTTTTGCTTCATCTATTCCTTCTTGAACAATTTTGGTTATTTCGCCGGTCAACTTTAATATTTTGTCAGCAGAAATCAATAGACTTTTTATAATGTCCTTTTGTTCATTTATAGTTAGTTCATAACTGTCTAATAGATCAACCAGATTTTTAATTGCACCGGCAGGATTTTTAATATCGTGCAGATAAACTGCAAATAATTCTTCTTTCTTTTTATTTAATCCTTCCAGTTTCGCAATTTGAGCTTCTAAACTCGCTTTTTCTTTAAGCAGTTCTCTATTTGCTTCTTCTAATTTTTTGTTTTTGAATTGAACTTCATTCAGCAGTATTTCTGTACTTTCAATACGTTTTTGAAGATTATCGATGATTGACTTAAATTCAGAATCATCAGGCTTAGTGGATTTTGTTTCTGACATTTCTTCCTTATCTTTAACATTATCTATGGTTTTAGATTTCGACTTTGTATTTTTTCTAATGAATATCAAAATCAAAATTAATAAAAGAATAAACGACGATATGATTATTATTATTTCCATATATTTATAGTAGAGTTCAAATATCTACTTTTGGCTTAGTTATTATCGGAAAATGTTTTAAAAAATTTAATGTTTTATTTTAAAAAATGACTTTATGAATAAATTTATCTCAATTTTTCTACTATTTTTTGCAGTATCTTGTTCAAATTCAAATGAACCGGAACAACCTGTTCCACAAAAAATTAGTTTTGACTCCCCAAAAGTCGGACAAATCTCTTATTATCAAAAAGGATCAGGTGAAAATTACTTAAATAAAACGACAAACGAATATTTTTTAGAAGATAAATTTTTAAGTGTGAAAATAGAGCAGATTTTTGGTGATACTCTTTTTATTAAAGAAGAAGTTAAAGATTCTACAACTTTCACATACGCCTTAGTTAAAAAGAATGATTCACTTCTGGTTTTCAAACCAAACAGCATGTTCTTGGATTCTTATATTTTCGGAAGTCATTTCATGAGCTACAAAATTCCTCTTAATACTAACAATTCAAATGAAATTGATTTTCTTGGCTGGAAAACTTCTTCAACATACTGCGAATGCTTTTTAACCGGTATTACAAAAAATTATTCCTTTAAGGATTCTTTTTACGATTCACTAAATATTATAGTTGATGAAACTGCAATGGCAGTTGATAGATTTGGCTATAATTTTCTCTTCTCACGCAAAGATGGAATAGTGGTTTCAACTAGATTAATTCCCCAGTTTAATAAAGGTGATATCTGGTTTTTATTCGAAAATAAATAATTAGGAATGAAATTCTACTTTAATTAGATTTAGAGGTATAATTTAATCTTGTACGACCTACCATTAACCGGCAGGCCTAATTGAATTAATTTTACTAAAAGTGTGTTAATCTTTTTTGCTAAAATAAATTTAGAAGAGGAATAGAATGCCGGATAAATCCCAGCTTCCTTATTTAGTTGAACTTCTTGATGATGATTCAGATGAAGTAAGAGATGAAATTCTAAAAAGTTTGTCAAATTATGGAAACCATTTAGAAAAAGATCTTTTCTCATTTACCCAGCTTTTCAATTCCGAAAAACTATCAATAGTAAAACCAATTCTTGATGATAATAGAAGAAAATGGCTTTATGAAAATTGGAAGAATTGGCAGTCCCTCCCAACTGAATACAGCCAGTTGGAAGAAGCGATGGATATGATTTGTAAATTTCAGTACGGTTTTAATTATCCCGAAAAAATAACGGTTTTACTTGATAATCTTGCCGAAGAATTTGCAAAACACAACATAAATGGGAATGAAATTGATTTGGCAGATTTTCTCTTCAAGCATAAAAAACTTTTTGGCGAAAGAGATGATTATTATAATCCCCTTAACAGCAACTTAATTTATGTATTAAAAAAGAAAAGAGGATTACCTATAAGCTTAACTATAATTTACATTTTGGTTGCTCAAAGATTAGGATTGACTGTAGAAGGATGCAATTTTCCGGGACATTTTCTAGCCAAAGTAAAAGTTAAAAGAGATATCGTTCTTATTGATGCATATAATAACGGAAGAATTATTAATGAAGATGAATTAAAAGAACTCTCTCAAGATTCTGTTGAAGCTATTATGAAAATCATTAATCTAAAAACTAATTCTAAAATTGTAGTTAGAAGAGTTCTTAATAATTTGATTAATGCATACGGTCAGATAAATGATGAGAAGAATAAATCATTTTTTATTAGGTTATTAAACATAACTCCTTGGTAAGTGCTTAATTAAATAACTCTTAGAATTTTTTTCTCAGCTTTCTCCAAATTCCGCTTCCCAGCATATTATTAGCGTTTGCTAAAATATTTTTAATATTGAATAATATATCTGAATCGCCAGCCCAATGTTCTCTTACAATTTGGGGATCAATCTCATTTACAACATCATTTAAAACATAAGCAGCAATTGAAATATCGTCTAAGTATCCTAACGGACCTAAAAACAACTCCGGAAGTAAATCCAAAGGAGAAATAAAATAAGCAATAGCTCCTGTTAATTTAGCTTTTTTTGAAATTGGAACTCTTGAATCAAGTGATAACTTAACTAATAAATGAAACATATCCGGCGCAAGCAGAATAAAGTCTTTCCATTTATTATCCAATGAAGTGTTTTTGCTCATCCATGAATTAATATCACTTCTTAATTTTTTATAAAAATCTTCATGATCGTTTTTCATAAGCTTAATAATCCAATCGAAATTATTCCAAATAATAATGCAACTCTGCCGTAAGCGTTCAGCGATTCTTTCCAGATTAAAAACGCCCCAATTGCAGTTAATATTATAATGCTGATATTTACAGAAGGAAATACAATTATTGCCGGAATTTGTTTCAACGCATCTATCAAAAAGAATGAACTAAATACATTCGGAATTCCTAAAAATAATCCGGTTGAAATAGTTCTCTTCTCAAGCTTCTGCTTTTTGAAAATGATATAAGAAGCAGTATAGATAAAAGCTGATCCAAATATTGACAGAAGAAAAAAAGATTTTTCTTCTGCAGGACGCCATTGATTAAAAACCTTCATCAGAAAATCATTAAAGCCAATTCCTATCAAAACAATTGCTAAATATAAATATTGTACTGTGTGTAACTTTTTGAGATTCTTGTGAGTAAGTGATCTAAAGAAAAAATACAAAGTGATAAAAGCGGCAGCAAAGCCAACTGCCTGAAAAAAATTCGGAATTTCATTGTAAATAATTATTGAAAGGGTAATTGGAATAAGAACGGATAACCTTGATGACACGGCAGCTAATGCAGTCCCGGCAGCTTCAACTGCTTTAGCAAAAGAAAAGAATGTTGTAACGAACATCAGTCCTAGTCCTGAACCAAAAAATAATGTTTCAATAGATATTTGAGAGTTAGTTTCGGAAATCAAAAGTATAAAAGAAATTATTGAAGCCATCAAATAATTTGCGGAAATTAAAACAATCTCATTCCCCTTTTTGGTGCTGTTAAATTTTAGTGTTAATGCAATACTTGTAGAACAAAAAACCGCCATTATAAGTGAAAACATTTTTATCCCTTCAGCATCATTAATGGAGAATCATATACAAATTCATAATTCAATTTTTCTTTAACCTTCTGGTTATCAACAATTTTAAAATCTCTTTGCTCTTTATCAATAAACTTTGGTGGATCAATATTTAAACTCTCTGCAGCTTTTGTGTAAAACTCTTTCTTTGTTGGATGATCCGAACAAACACCATTAAATATTTCACCAAAAAGATTATGCTTTGTGACTTCAAAAATTATATTTATGCAATCTGTTTGATGAATTAAGTTTACCGGTCGATTGCCGTCATCAAAAATATTTTTGTAAGATAAAAATCTACCGGGATGACGACCTTCTCCAATTAATCCGCCAAATCTTACTATAGTTACATTTGAAGAAAAACTATTTTGTAAAATTTCCTCTGCTGCCTTTACCGCTTTTCCCCCATCTGTAATTGGGTTTAGCGGACTTTCTTCATTTACAATTCCACACTCTTCTCCATAAACTGAAGTTGAACTGACATAAATAATTTTCTTTATTGCTGACTGTTTAACATAATTCACAATTTCATTTAACTGATAAGTATGAAATTGAACTTTATCCTCAACTCTTCCCGGTGGAATGTTTATAATTAGTAATTCGGAATTTAGAAATTCTGCAAAGTTTTTCGTTCTTAAATCTGGATTTAAGATTACCGTAAAGGGATCAATTCCATTTAGTTTCATCTCATCAATTTTATCTATTGATGTAGTTGATCCTTTAACATGAAATCCTTTTAAGGCAAGAAATTTTGCTAAGGGCATTCCAAGCCAGCCGCATCCTAAAACACTTATTTTATTTATCAATATTTTCCTTTCAATCTTTATCAGTTGATTCTATTCTTGCGGATCAACTCCGTAGTTTACCCACTCTTCTTTAGAAGGACCATAAACTCCCGGAACTTTTAATCCGTTTAACCGCATTAAAATTGTTAATTGTCCGCGATGATGGATTTCATGATTTACCAGCATTCCCAATATTCTTGAATTACTCCATCGTTCTCCGTACAATTCTATAACGGTATTCAAATCTTCATCATTCCATTTCTTTTGAATTGTACTTAATAATTTCTCACTAAGCTGATTATAAGTTGATTTAATTTCCTTTACGCTGTTTGGAATCGGCATTTCCTTTAAATCATCTTTTTCTGATAAACCAATTTGATTAATTAATTCTGATAAAGTCTGTACAATATGCCATGAAAGTCTTCCTAATGTTCTAACATCGTCATTAATTTTTTGATTAAGTTTCTCATCAGATAAATTATCAAACATTTTTAATGTTGAGTCAGATTCATTTTTCCACAACTCAACAAAATCGTTAATTTTTCTAAACATATTTACCTCAAAAAAAATTTTTGAAATTCGTTGTTAATTCATATACATATATTTCCTAACTTCATTAAATTAATAAAGCAGTCCGTTCTAAAATAAAATAAGGATAAACCAATGTCATTAATAGAAATAATACTATTATTAATTATAGCTGCTATTTGCGGCGGAATTGGACAGAGCATTGCCGGTTATTCTTTTGGCGGTTGTATTGTTTCAATTGTAGTTGGATTTATTGGTGCAATTATTGGCCAATGGTTAATGAGCAAATTCAATCTGCCGGAATTTTTTACGCTCTCTGTAGCCGGAAAAGATTTTCACGTAGTTTGGGCTATTATTGGTGCTACAATTTTTTCTGTTCTTGTTGGAATCATTACCAGAGGAAGTAAAAAGAATAATTGAACTTATATTTTGCAGTATAAGTTGAAATTTGGAAAAAGAAGAAAATATGAATAAGAAAAAACCAAACAGATTAATAAACGAGAAAAGCCCCTATTTATTGCAGCATGCATATAATCCAGTTGATTGGCATGCGTGGAATGATGAGGCTTTTGAATTAGCAAAAAAAAATGACAAACCAATTTTTCTTTCAATCGGATATTCAACTTGTCACTGGTGTCATGTAATGGAGCATGAGTCATTTGAAGATGAAGAAGTTGCTAAGCTTATGAATGAAGTTTTTGTTTCAATTAAAGTTGACAGAGAAGAACGTCCCGATATCGACCATATTTATATGACCGTCTGCCAAATAATGACCGGACACGGAGGCTGGCCTTTAACGGCAATTTTAGATCATAATAAAAAACCTTTTTTTACCGGGACATACTTTCCTAAAGAATCTAAATATGGCAGAATAGGCTTTGTTGATTTAATTAAACAGATTGATGAAGCATGGAAAAATAAACGAGATCAAATTAATAGAAGTGCTGACTCAATAACTCAGCATTTAGTTAATTATTCCAATTCTTTTAATCAAATGGAATTAACTGCCGCAGTTTTTGATTCTGCTTTTGATGAGTTCGTAAATAAATACGATCCAAATTTTGGGGGATTTGGAACGGCTCCCAAATTTCCTTCTCCGCATAATTTACTCTTTCTATTAAACTATTATAGAAGAACAAAAAAGGGCAAAGCTCTAGAAATAGTAGAAAAAACTTTAACCGAAATGAGAAAAGGAGGAATCTTTGATCATATTGGATTTGGTTTTCACCGCTATTCTACTGATCAGAAATGGCTTCTTCCTCACTTTGAAAAAATGCTGTATGATCAGGGAATGTTGATTTTAGCATATTCTGAACTTTATTCAATTACTAAAAATTCTCTTTACAAAAAAACTGCTGAGGAAATTATTGAATATGTACTGCGTGATATGACGAATTCAGAAGGAGGATTTTTTTCTGCTGAAGATGCCGATAGTGAAGGAGTTGAAGGGAAATTTTATGTCTGGAGTGAAAAAGAATTAAGATCAATTTTTGATGAAGATGATTTTCAATTACTCAAAAAAGTATTTTCAACTGAAGAGGATGGAAACTTTGCTGAAGAATCTACAAAAGAATTTACAGGTGAGAATATTCTTCATCTTAAAAAAGATTACAAAACTTTAGCGGAGGAATTAAATCTTGATGAATTAATATTAGAAAACAAAATTGTGGAAATCCGTAAAACCCTTTTCAGCATTAGAGAAAAACGAGTTCATCCATATAAGGATGATAAAATTTTAACCGACTGGAATGGTTTATTTATTGCGGCTCTGGCAAGATCTGGCAGATTACCAAACCTTCAGAACAATTTAGTCTTTGCTGAAAAAGGAATTCAATTTATACTAAAATATCTTAGAGATTCTGATGGAAATCTTCTGCATAGATTCAGAGACAATGATTCTTCCATAAATGCAAATTTGGATGATTATTCTTTCTTAATTTTTGGTCTTATTGAGTTGTATAAATCTACATTTAATTTTGATTACTTAGAAAAAGCAATCGAATTTCAAAATATTCAGAATAATCTTTTTTGGGATGACGAATCAGGTTCATTTTTATTCAGTAGAAATACTAAGGATTTAATCGCTAATACAAAGGAAATCTACGATAATGCAATTCCAGCCGGGAATTCAATTTCATTATTAAACTTAATAACAATTGCAAAGTTAACTGCTGATATTAAATTTGAAGATCAAGCAAATAGACTACTTAACTCATACGGCGAAATTATTGATAAAGTACCAAACGGTTTCGGAATGTTTTTATTTGCTGCTGATTTTCTGATTAACTCAACTAAAGAACTTGTCGTAATTGCAAAATCGGAAGATGAAAAATCTGATTTAGTGAAAAATATTTTACCTCGATTTGAACCGAATGTTTTTGCAATTATTGCAACAGAAGAAGAAAAGTTAAAAATTGAAAAAAAGATTGAGTGGATAAAAAATTACAAGCTTATTAATAACTCTACTACATATTATTTGTGTTCAAATTTTGTGTGTGAGCAACCGACAAATGATTTTCCGTTATAAAACCAAACAGAGATTTGATTGATTGCATTTATCAAATCTCTGTTTCAAAAAATTATTTTCTTGTGAAAATTATTTCCATATTCTTAAATTCTTGATCCATATAAGTCATAAACATTTCCATCTGCATTTTATTGTCATCAAGCATTTTGCTTACTTGTCTTACTTTCATGTCGGATTTTGAAATTGGGTCGAAAATTGTTCCACTGTATTCTAAGGTTTTAAAATCATCACTAATTGTGCCCTTCAACACCATCATTCCGGTTCCCATATTGTCAATCCAAATGCTGGTAAGCTCTTTTTTAGAATTATCATATGATTCAAGACTCATTCCTTCCATCGGCATATTCATATAATTTCCTGTATGAGTGAACTTTAAATATCGTCCGCCCAAAATCATTTCTCCAACTGCTTCACCGGTTGAGGATGTTGGTTCGGTTCCGGGAGCCATCCAAAACTTTATATCTGTAGTCCAAGTACCTTCAAGTTTTTGAAAATGCTTATGAACATCACTCGGAGTCATATACTCCATCCAGACCTTCATCATTTCATCTTGGTTAACTTGTTCTTCCTGAGCAATTAATGTGATGGAAATAAATAGAATGGATATTAATAATACTGCTGCACGCCTCATGTCATTTCTCCTTATTTTTTATGACAATAAGGAAAATATCAATAGATATTGTATAGATGCAATATTTTTTTACTTTAAATAAAGATAATCTATCCTCTCATCTTATCCAGAATTTCATTTATAACTGCAGCTTCCTCTTCATTTATATTTTTGAAAAGATGAGTGAAATAATCATCCAAATGATCAATTTCTTTTAGGAGATTCAATCCTTTTTCAGAAATAATTACATCAGCTTTTCTTCTATCGTTTTTGCATATTTTTCTATCAACTAGATCTTTCTTTCTTAATCTTTCAACCAAGCGGGAGGTATCGGACATTTTATCCAGCATTCTGTCTTTCAATAAATTAACACTTATTGGATTTGGAAACTGACCTCTTAGTATCCTAAGGATATTGTATTGTGAAGGAGTTAAATCATATTTATCAAAAAAATATGATTGTTTATTCATCAGCCAGCCGTGAGTATAAATAATATTCACGGCCAGCTTTTGAAATTCACTTTTAAATTTAGATTGTTTTATTTCTTCTTCTAAACGCATTATTTGTTTTTAATTACTTGAACATCAATGTCAATTCTTACTTCTTCGCTTACCACCAATCCGCCGGTTTCTAACACATTATTCCATTTTAAACCGTAATCAAATCTGTTTACTTCACCTTCAATGCTGAATCCCGCTCTTGTATTGCCCCATGGATCTTTTGCATTACCGTTGAACTCAACATCTAAAGTTACTTCTTTAGTAACATCTCTCATTGTTAAATCGCCGACAAGCTTATATTCTTTATCATTTACTTTTGTCATTGATTTTCCTTTAAATACAATTTTAGGAAATTTTTCAGCATTAAAAAAGTCGTCTGACTTTAAATGATTATCTCTATCTGTATTTGCAGTATTAATGCTGTTTACATCAATTGAAAATTCTACTGTTGCTCCTTCAAAATTATCTTCAGCCGGTGAAGTGAATGTTCCTTCATATTCGGTAAATTTACCTTCAACTTCGGAAATAACCATATGATCAACTTCAAATCCTATTGATGAATGAGATTTATCGAATTTCCAGCTTACTTGCGCTGATGTTGTTAAAAATGCTGCTAAAAGCATCATTCCGATTAGATTTATTCTTTTCATTTGTTTCTCCTATTTATGATAGTTTTATTTTTGTTTATTACAAATATATGTTATAACATCTAATGTTGCAACTATTATTTTATTTTAAACTATTGTTGACTTTATTTTTTCTTTTTTAGTGTTAACATTTGATTTTTTTTATCGATAGTAAATCTTTGGTATTTAAACTTTATCTTTGGGTAATGATTTTTAAAAAAATAGCATTCTATATTATTTTCTTTCTTTCTGTTGTAAATGCACAACAAGTAAAAGAATTTTTAAGGACAATTAGTTCCCTTTCCGAAAAAGAACAAATTGATTCTATAATTAATTACAGTTATACAATAAAAAACAGTTCTCCTTTATTTAAGGAGTTGAATGATTCCGCATATAATAAAGCCTTTAAATTAGATTATAAAGAAGCTATTGGAATCAGTTTAAGTAATCTTGGACTTTGGGATAATTATCAGAAAGATTTTAATGAAGCAATTCGAAAATATGATTTAGCTAAAAGTTACATAGAGAAAACAGACAGATTTTTAGAACTTGGTCTTTTATACAACCGATACGGAAATGCACTCCATCAAATAAATAAAAACTCAGAGGCTATTAATAACTTTAAGAAATCAATTGAACTAAGAAAATCAATAGACGATAAAGTTGGAATTGGTTATGCCTATACAAATATTGGCTTAATTTATTGGCGAACAGGAAGATATGACAGCGCTTTGGTAAATTATGAAGAAGCTTTAAAAGTAAGGCTTCTGCTTGATGACAAAAAACTTATCGCATCAAACTATAATAATATTGCCGTTCTTTACTATCACTGGGGAAGATTTGAAGAAGCATTGGATTTTTATCTGAAGTCCTATGAATTAAGAAAATCAATAGATGATTATTACGGACTTGCAATAGTACTAAATAATATCGGCTTGATAAATCTTGATAGAAATGAGCTTTCAGAAGCAAAAGAAAATTTTTATGAAGCGTTAATATTTGCAAAGAAGAGTGAAGATCAATCGGCAATAGGTTATTCTTATAATGGAATTGCATCTTCTTTTAAGACCGAAAAATTATATGATTCTGCTTATTACTATTATCAGCAGTCATTAAATCAATATTCAAAAGCAGATCACTTTGGCGGAATGGTTCTTAATTTAATTAATCTTGGTGATTTACTAATCGAAATGAAATTATACCAAGAAGCTGAAGAATATTTAGATGAAGCACTTAAACTTTCAGAACCCCGATCAGAAAATTTAAGGATAGCTCAAGTTTATCTTTATAAATCTGATATTCGTTCAGAGAATAATAAAAAGTATGAAGCTGTAGCACTTCTTGAAAAAAGTCTTGAAATTGCCAAAGGTGTTAATAAAATCGATCTTTTAGTTTCAATTTATGAAAGATTATCCGACCGTTATTCTGATATAAATAATTTTTCAAAAGCTCTAGAATATTATAAACTATTCAAAATTGAATCCGATAAACTGACTGCAGAAAAAAACTCAAATAAAATGCTGGAGATTCAATTTGAAAATCAAAAAGCTAAAGAGCTTAAAGAGAAAGAAATTCTTCTTGAAAAGGAAGAAGCTCAAACCAATCTTTTTATAACCATTGCCGTTGCATTTGCTGTTTTGGCAATTGTATTAACATTCATAATTATTTATATAAAAAGATCGGCAAGAATTTTAGAAATAAAGAATGAAGAGATTCAGAATCAGAAAAAACTATTGGAATTACAGAAAGAAGAATTGAACAATAAAAATGAAGAACTGAATGAAGTAAACAACACAAAGGATAAATTCTTCTCAATTTTAGCGCATGATCTTAAGAATCCTTTTGGGGCATTAATTGGCTATACTTCCCTTCTTCTTGATGAAATTGAAATACTAGATAAGACTGAAATAAAAGATATTGTCGAAAAAACAAATTCCGTTTCAAATAATTCGTTTCAATTGCTTGAAAATCTTTTATCTTGGGCGAGATCACAAACCGGTGTTCTTACTATAAATCATAAAGAGATTGAACTAAGTAATTTGATAAACGAAACTACTACTCTTTTCCATGATATTGCAGTTAGTAAGAATATTAACATTAAATGTAATTTGAATGAAAAAGTAGTTATTAATTCGGATGAAGATATTCTTCGGACAATTTTCAGAAACGTGATTTCTAACGCAATCAAATTTTCCTATCAAAAAAGTAAAATTGATATAACTCTATTTAAGCAGAATGGAAATGCGGTATTTGAAGTTCAAGATTACGGAATGGGAATGGATGCAGAAACATTAGATTCTTTATTCAGAATTGATGTCAATATTTCTAATTTAGGTACAAATAACGAAAAAGGAACCGGGTTGGGATTAATTCTAACAAATGAATTTGTACAAAAAATAAATGGCAAAATTTATGTTGAAAGCAGTCCTAATTTGGGAAGCAAATTCACAATTCTTTTACCACTTAATAATTAATATAAGATGGATTATAAAGATAAAATAACCGATCAGCAGATAGCTTCACTATTAGAAGAGATAAGTTCGCTTAAAAGAGAAAATGAAAAACTAAAAGCTGTTTATGACAAAGCCGTAATTTCCGAAAAAGCTTTCAGAGATCTTTTTGATTCAACTTCGGATGCAATTTATATTCAGGATAATGAAGGAAGATTTTTAATGGTAAACAGAGGAGCCGAATTGATGTATGGTTATCCTCGTGAATATTTTGTTGGGAAAACACCAGAGTTTCTTTCTGCTCCGGGAATGAATGATCTTGAGAAAGTAATTGAGTATCATAAAAAAGCAATTAAAGGAATTGATCAGCATTTTGAATTTTGGGGAATTACAAAAACCAAAAGAATATTTCCCAAAACAGTAAAAATGATGAAAGGATTTTATAAAAATCAAGATGTTGTAATTGTAACAGCACAAGATATTACTGATAAAAAATTAGCCAGCGAAAGTATTAAAAAAACTACAACTACCTTAAAGGCTTTATTTGACAGTACTCCCGACGGTATTGTACTTATAGAAAACAATGACATAAGCATGGTTAATAAAAGATTTACCGAAATAACCGGATTAACACTTAGAGATTTGAAATCAAGAAAATTAGAAAGTATTGTTAATCAAAATGATATTGACAGGCTAAAAGAAATTTTAAAAACTGCAGAAAAGACTAATAAAATGCCCGAGGATTTAATCTACAAAGTCAAACTTGATTCAGGCGAAGAAAAGATTTTAAAAAATAGATATAGATTTTTAGGAAATGACAACGACTTTAAAAATAGATTAGTTATTGTTTCTGATATAACAGAACAGCAGAAAAACGAAGAAGCTCTTCAAGACAGTGAATTCAAGCTGAAAGGAATTTTTCAAAATTCTTTAGATGGAATTGGTGTTTCTAAAAACGGCGTTCATGTAATGTGCAATCCAGCTTATCTTCAAATTTTTGGTTATGAATCGAATGATGAATTATTAAGTATAAAAGAAATCGATCTAATTGCTGAAGATGAAAGAGAGAGAATTTCGGAATACACACAAAAAAGAATTAAGAATGAATCTGCTCCTACAATCTATAATACAATTGGATTAAAAAAGGACGGTTCAAAATTTGATCTCGAAATAAAAGTCTCGGAATATTTTTTCAAAGGGGAAAAGTATCAGATAGCTTTTGTAAGGGATATTACCGAAAGCAACAAGTTAATGTCGGAATTAATTGAGGCTAAGAATAATGCAGAGAAAGCAGATAATTTAAAATCAGAATTTTTAGCTCAGGTTTCTCATGAGATAAGAACACCAATAAATGCTATTCTTAGTTTTGCCGGATTGATAAAAGAAGAAGTGAATGAATTTATTGATAAGGAAATTTCCGAATCATTTGATATTATGAATAGAGCCGGAAACAGATTAATTAGAACAATCGATTTAATTCTCGGTATGTCAGAACTGCAGACGAATTCTTATGAAATGAATGAAAGTGAGATTAACTTAAACAAAGACATCATTGAAAATATTCTGATAGAAAAAAGTAAAACAGCTTCAAAAAAGAAAATAGATATCAAAACAAATTTTAATGATGAACTAATTATTAATGCCGATGAAAATAGTGTTTATCAAATTTTTGAAAATATAATTGATAACGCCGTTAAGTATACAGATAACGGAGAAATTCAAATTAATACCAGAATAGAAAACAGTATTAAAACCGTAGAGGTTATTGATACCGGTATTGGAATTTCAAATGAATATTTGGAAAAATTATTTCAGCCTTTTACACAAGAAGAACAAGGCTATTGTAGAAAATTTGAAGGAAACGGATTAGGTTTGGCTTTGGTAAAAAAATACTGCGAAATGAATAACGCAGAAATAAAAGTTGTGAGCAAAAAGGGATTAGGAACCAAATTTACAGTAGCATTTATGTAGTTAAATATTCTACCAACCTATAAAATTTTTACTGTTTTAACCGATAATAAGACATCAATAATTACGTTCAATTTGGATTTTATTTGATTAGTTCAGAAAAACATATAAACATAGAAACAAATACAAATTTACTCTCTTCAAACAACAGCAATATTTGGGAATTAATTTTAGATGATTCTTATAAAATTGTTGACTTGTCTCATTCTTTTATAAAGAGTTTTGATCTTGATAATTATTCAATTTCCGAAATAGAAATCAAATTAAAAAACAATTTCTTAAAATCTTTTATCAATGCATTATCAAATAAAAAAGAGATTTTTAAAGCAAAGCTATTTAGCGGTAATCAATATTATAAATTTTTTCTAAACGAAATTTATCATGAAGACAGAATTTTTTATCGAATCCTAAGTTACAAGCAAAGTGAAGAAAATATTTACAAATCTATCTTTGAATCATTTCATGATGTTTATTACAGAACAAATTTAAATGGAGAAATACTTTTAGTTAGTCCTTCTGTTTTTGAAAGAGCAGGATATAACCCAGAAGAATTAATAGGAAGTAATGTAATTAATTTTTACAGAAAGATTAAAGATCATAAAGAGCTTTTACGAATGCTTAAGGAATATGGTGAGATAAATAATTTTGAAACCGAGTTCATGAAAGCTGACGGTTCAATTTGCAGCGTTGCACTTTATGCGCATTACGTAAAGGATGATGACGGAAATAAAATAGGAATTGAAGGAGTTTTAAGAGATATAACCGAACAGAAAAATAATGAAGAGAGTATTAAAAGATATATTCAAGAGCTTTACGAAACAAAAGATACAATGGAGCAGAATGCTTTTGAATTAGTAAAACTAAATCTGCAACTTGAAGATAGTGAGAATAAACTCCAAGAACTAAATGCAAACAAAGATAAATTCTTTTCAATTATTTCGCACGATTTAAGAAATCCTTTTAGTTCTCTGCTTGGTTATGCAGAAATGCTTTATGTTGAGTTTGAAGAAATGAGCAAAGTGGAGTTGAAGGAAGGAATCGAAATAATATTCAAATCGGCTAAAAGTGCATATGAATTATTAACCGGATTATTGGAGTGGTCAAGAGTTCAAAGCGGCAGAATTGAATTTAAACCGGAAAACTTTTCTGTTAATAGTCTTATCGACGAACTTATCGCACTTAATAATCTTATTACTTCAAAGAAAAAGATTACTGTTGCAAATAATATATATAACAACATAAATGTATTTGCCGATAAGCAAATGATTTCAACAACTATAAGAAATCTGCTTGGTAATGCTCTTAAGTTCACTCCTAGAAACGGTTCAATCAATATTACAGCAGATATTAACAATAATTCAGCAATTATATGTATTGAAGATTCCGGAGTTGGAATTAAACCAAATGATTTGGAAAAACTATTTAGAATTGATATTCACTATACAACCAACGGAACAAGTAATGAAAAAGGTACCGGTTTAGGTTTGATTTTGTGCAAAGATTTAATCGAAAAGAATAATGGAAAAATTTGGGTAGAAAGTGAATTTGGTAAAGGAAGTAAATTCTTTATATCAATTCCACTCTATATTGATGCGGGAGTTTCTTGATGGAAAATATTAAGATCAAAAAAAAATTAAAGAAGATTAAGTATTATACAATCCTTACAATCTGCTTAATTGTATTTTCATTCATTATATCTACTTTCACCAATTTAAGTTTGGTTGAAAAACATATGCACGATTGTAACTACATGAATTTCAACAATGCTGAAAGCGATGTACTTAGCAGTAATGATAAATCAGATTTCCTTTCTTACTTTGGCAATCAAAAGGAAATTATAATTAAGAATCACCTAATATTCGGATTTATCGGAATTGTACTTACTTTAGTATTCAGCAGAAGACTTACAAAAGAGACTGAATCTTTGCTGCACAGCGAGAATAAATATGAAACTTTGATAAATTCTGCGCCGTTCCCAATTGTACTTCACTCAAACAATAAATTAATCTTTGCAAATGAAGCTGCCGTTAAAGTGATGGAATATGAAAATGTTGATCAAATTGTAGGGAGAAATATTTTTGAGTTTGTTCATCCCGGTTCTTTAGAACTTGCAAAAGAACGCATAAACAAAATGAATGCAGGCAACGGTGAAGCTGAAACAGCTATTGAACAATTTGTTACTGCAAAAGGAAATTCAATATTTGTAGAAGTTAAAGCACATGTTATTATGGATAAAGAAAATCCGGTTTCAATGGTAATCTTTCAGAATGTAACCGATAGAAAAATATGGATAGATAAACTTAGAGCGTCCGAAGCAAATTTAAAATCTCTTTTAAATAATAACAGAATTGCATTTATTCTTTTTGATACTAATAAAAATATTGTTTACTACAATCGCAAAGCAGAAGAACTTTTTGAAAAGATTTCAAAAGATGGACTAAAAAAAGAAGATGCAATAAAACACCATTTTAGAACAAATCCTTCCAGCGATTTTCTGAATAATTTTACGCAGGCATTAATAGGAATTGATAGAACATATCAATTAGATATTAAGAAGAATGACGGAGAAATAATTTATCTCTTAAATGATCTTCATCCGGTTAAAACCGACCGAGGAGAAATTACAGGTGTTGTTTGGGCTTCTACCGATATTACAAATCTTAAAATGTCTCAAATTTACCTTAATGAAAGTCGAGAAAGGCTAAAAACCATTTACACTAATACCAATATAGGAATTATTCTGACTGACAATAATGGAGTTATTGAATATTCTAATCCGGCGTTTTCTAGAATTGTGAAATACACAAAGGAAGAACTTAACGGAAAAAAAATAACCGAATTAACTTACACGGAAGATTTAGATGTTGAGGTAGAACATATTAAAAAGATGAAAGAAGGACTGCTTGATTCATTCACATCTGAAAAAAGGTACATTACAAAACTTAATGAAATTGTTTGGACAAGAATAAATATAAGTTGTACTAGAAATGGCAGCAATTCCGTTAAATACTTAACGGGAATGATAGAAGATATTTCAGATAGAAAAGAAGCGGAGTATAAATTAGCACAAATTAACTTGATGAAAGATATTTTATCCAACAGTATTTTAAATAGCCCGCTTGGAATGATTCTTTGGGAAGTTGAAGATCAGAATACTAAAATCATAGATTGGAATAATGCTTCTGAAAAAATATTTGGCTGGTCTAAGAATGAGGCAGTAAATAGAAACTTTTTTGATTTAATAACTACAATTCCGGGATTGATTTCAAATAACTCCAATACTCTTTTTGAGAAAAATGAAAATTATCCATCTTGTTATCTAACTGAATCTGTTACTAAAGATGGAAATAAAATTACTGTAAATCTTCATAATACCGCTATGTTTGATTCTCATTCCGGAGTAATTAGAATAATGTCTTTAGTTCAAGATGTAACCGAACAAAAGTTGATTGAGCAAGAATTGATAAAAGCAAAAGAATCGGCTGAGAAAGCCGACAGATTAAAATCTGAATTTTTAGCACAGATGTCTCATGAAATTAGAACTCCAATTAATGCTATGTTAAGCTTTACCAGCTTGATAAAAGAAGATGTTGCCGAATATGCAATTCCCGACTTAGAACAAAGTTTTGAAATTATTAACTCTGCAGGAAACAGAATAATTCGTACTACAGACTTACTAATTAACATGGCAGAAATTCAAACAAATACACACGATTTTAATCCGCATGTAATTGATATAAAGGATGATATAATTCAAAATCTTTACCCAATTTTCAAACCTATTGCAAAGAAGAAAAATCTTGAGCTAAATTTTATCAATAAAGCAGAAAAGACAAAGGTTTACGCAGATGAATATATGCTTACAAAAGTATTTGATAATTTGATTGATAACGCAGTCAAATTTACAAACAGCGGTTCTGTAGAAATTTTAAGCAGTAATATTTCCGATAGTAAAATTAGGATTATAGTAAAAGACAGCGGAATTGGTATTTCAGAAGTTTATATGAAAAATCTATTCAAGCCATTTTCTCAAGAAGAAAGCGGATACACTAGAAAATTTGAAGGAAACGGATTAGGATTAGCATTAGTTAAGAAATACTGCGACTTGAACAATGCCGATATTTCCGTTGAAAGTGAAAAAGGAAAAGGAACATCATTTATATTAGATATAAATCTGGCTTAAATTAGTTTTTATAACTGCCGAAAATCTTGCTAATTGTTCTATGAAATTTATGAATTCCTTTTACCGGCTCTAAATACATCATCACACATTTATCATAAACAAAATCAATATTCAATGAACTTAAAATCGATTTTGTTTCATCGTCTCCTGCACCTTGCTGAATCCAAATATACTTTATGTTTTCTGGCAGCTTACTAGTCAAAATTTGATTAGTAACATTCGGTTTTGTAACAAATACCACCGAAGAAATATTATTTAATTCTTCAATAGATTTGTAAAAATTTATTTCATTATTCACATCAGCATTTGGATTTACGGCAAAAGCATTATAACCAGAGTCTAAAAGTTTTTCATAAATATAATTTCCAAACTTTTTCTTTTTTGATGAAACTCCCAGAACTGCAACATTTTTGTGTTCAAAAAAATTTTCTGTTTTCATATTAATACTCACTTCTCTTATTATTCAAAAATAACATAAGAAGATTAATCTGGCAAACTGAAATAAAAACTTGATTTAAAATAAAAAACCCGGATCAGGGAAATCCGGGTTATACTTGAGAGAGAAATGATAAGATCATCATCTTTAATCGTTACTCGGAGTGCTTTTTTTGTGGGGTGCTGTCCAAATAGAAATCCTATAAAATAACACTATAATATGTGCAAAGCTTATGCCATATTTAATATTGTGTTTATCAATTAAAATCGAATAGGACGGTTGCAAATAAGCAACATTTTGCAATTTTTATGTTGCATTAACACAACATTTTTCAATTTACTTTTCTATTGAGAGCTGCTTCATTTTCTTAAATAGATGTGCTCTATCTATACCGAGTGCGGTTGCGGATTCCAATACTTTCCAATTATGCTTATTTAACACAGAGATTATATGTTCTCTTTCAAATTTGTTTTTTGCTATTCGTAAATTTTCGTTATTTACTTCCTCTTTTGCATCAAATTTAGTCGATATTATTTCTGATACTACATCAAATCCAATTTCATTTCGTTTGGCAAACAAAACACATTTTTCAATAAAATTTCTTAATTCTCTTACATTCCCTCGCCAAGGATTATTATTTAAATATGCTTCCGTTTTGGGACTAAAGCTTGAGATTTTTTTATTATAAATATCAGTATACTTCTTTAGAAATAAGTATGAAATTGGTAATATATCTTCTTTTCTTTCTCTTAATGGGGGAACTTCAATTTTTACTACATTTAATCTGTGATACAAATCCTCTCTAAATTTCCCGTTTAATATTTCAACTTCCAAATTCTTGTTTGTAGCTGCAACAATTCTAACATCAATTTTTACTGATGCACTTTCTCCTACTGCCTGCACTTCTTCATCTTCCAAAACCCTTAACAATTTTGATTGAAGATTTATACTCATATCGCCAATTTCATCAAGGAAAAGAGTTCCGCCGTCTGCAGCAATAAATTTGCCTTTATAGTTATTATATGCCCCAGTAAAAGAACCCTTTTTATGACCAAACAATTCGCTTTCCAGCAATTCTTCAGGTATTGATGCGCAGTTAAGTTTAATATAAGGTTTTCCGCTTCTTTTACTATTATGATGAACCGCCCAGGCAATTAGCTCTTTGCCGGTTCCGCTTTCTCCGGTTATCAATACTTTTGCTTTGGTTTCTGCTATTGTTTTAATCGTATTTACTATTTTGGTCAATTGCGGACTAACACCAACCATTCTAAAGTTTTCCTCAAGTTCTTCAAACAGAACATTTTTTTCTTGAATCAAGCTCTTTCTTGTTAAAGCATTATTTATGCTGATAAATAATTTCTCATATTCCAATGGTTTTTCAATAAAATCAAATGCCCCTTTTTTGATCAAATCGACTGCAATTTGGATATTGCTTTGTCCGGAAATCATAATTACAGGAAGAGTAGGTTTATGACTGTTAATTGCCGAAAATAATTCTATTCCACTTTTACCCGGCATTTTAACATCCATTAAAACTAAGTCGTAATCCTTAGCTACAATCTGATCAACAACTTTATTAGAATTAGATAAAACATCAACGTTGTATTCCTTAAAAGCCAGCATTTTTTGAAGTGAATTAAGAAATACTCGGTCATCATCAATGGCTAAAATTTTTGGAGTCATAATATTAATCCAACGGTAAACTTAATTTTACAGTTGTTCCTAAATTGTTGTGAGAATAAAATTCCAAAGTACCTTTATGATCTTCTGCAATTTTCTTGCCAATTGCCAAACCCATTCCGGTTCCATCATCTTTTGTGGTAAAATAGGGTTCAAAAATTTTATCTATTATTTCCTTTGGTATTCCTTTTCCATTATCCGACACTTCAATAAAACAAACATTTCTGCTTGTAGTTATATCTGTTATTTCTTCCACAGAAATTTTTAGAAATCCCTCTCCTTCAATTGCATCAATTGCGTTTTCAAACAAAATATGAAATAACTGCTCTAATTGATTTTCATCGGCTTTAATTTGAAGCTTATCTTTTATATCTACTTTTAATCTAATGTGCTCATCAAAATAGCTTTCAAATTGATTAAGAGATTTTCTTATTATTTCTTCAACATCAACAATTGTAAAATTCGGTTTTTCCGAATTGGTGAATTTTAAAAAATTTCTTGTTAGATTTTTTATTCTATCAAGTTCATTTTGAATGATTGTTAAATCTTCATTATAGACTTCCTTGTTGGAAAGATTCTCTTTATCAATCCTAAATTGCAGCGATTTTAAATTCAGTAAGATTGTTGAAAGAGGCGTTTTAATATCATGTGCAATTTTTTGTGAAGTACGGCTCCATATTTTATATCTATCTTCTAAAAGACTCTTTGAAAAATCGATTACTTCAACTAAATAAGCATAAGGATATTGAAAGAATGATTTAAAAACCTTTACTCTAACTATTCCGTTAAAATAATTATCTCCTCTTCTAAATGTTAAATCCATTTCGGAATTTTGTGCACCCTTTAAAGAATTTTTTATATGTTCAACAACTTCATCATTATTCCGCAGCACCATTCTAAAATCTTTGCCTAAATAATTTCCTTCTTCAATTAGCAGCAGTTTTTGCAGACTCTGATTTATCTTTTTTATTTTTCCAGTATTTGTTAAAAGCATCATCCCTTGATCTGAAATTTTAACAAAGTAATTAAATACATTAATATAGCTTAGCAGTGCGGCAATTATTTTCCCGGAAAAAACAAATGATAAGAAATAAATGATAAACAAAAACGGAATCAGATAAACCAAGTTGGCTATAACATAATTATTCACTAATGAATAAATCCATATACTTGATGAAGTGGGAATAATTAATGCAGTTTGACTAATAGAATTATAAGGTGTTACTAATTCGCTATCGTTTATTTCCTGCAGAAGATAATCCGAACTTCCTATAGTTAGTAGATCCAATTCTTGATTGTACACTCTAATTTCACCATCAACAAAAACAAGTAGTTCATTAAGAGAGTCATTGTTAACATCAACAGCAGAAATTTTCTTAACAAGGTTTGGTCTTTCAAATTTTATTTTGAGTGAATTAACCGTGTTAAGATCATAATCATAAATTGTTATAGTACCTTCTCTTGTTGAAGTATAAATTCTTCTGCTGTTTTCATCAACAACCGGAAATAATAAACCTCCTTCAACTATTAATGATTTTTCCTCTTCCAAATTACTGTTAAGTTTTATCAGACTTGCATGAATCCTGGGAAGATTTATCTCATTAAGAAAAAGCATAAAAGAGTTTTTCCCTGTTTCCAATTGATAAAGAAATGACTGTCCGGGATAAGTATTAATAACTTTAGGTTCTTGAAAAAATTTGAGTGAATCCTTAAAAATTAGCAGCCATGAATTAAAATCATGAAATCCTTTTTTAGTAAAATCGTTTCCTGTTGCCTTTGTTAATGCAACCAATTCATTTTTGGAATCAAAATTTATGTCGGCTAAATAAGCTTTTTCAATCGGAGCTGTTGAATCAAATTTATTTATCACTTTTAGCTTATCTTTATCAATTAGAAAAACTGAGCGGGAATAAATACCATAACCGGTTGCTACCGAAAGGTAGAGATATCTTTTATTATTTGCTTCATCAAAAACTGGATATGAATTGTAAAACCATGTTTTAGAATTATTACGTTCATCTTTAACGGTAACATATAAATTTTTTACTAAGTATTTTCTGCCTAACACATCTATTACGTCACAATATAAAGTATCGTTATTAACATGAAGAATCATTAAATCATTGTTATTGTCATTATCCCAATCATTAAAATGAATTCCTTCTTTTCTTACAGTTCCGTCCAAATAAAACTGTTCCATTAAAATATCATCGCTGTTGTAGCAGAGAAGCATATTTCGTTTTATATCTTTTAGATAATGAAGTTCAAATCTTTCAGATAAACCATTCTTATCTAAATCATTGAAATATATTTTCTGAACAACTTCATTATCTCTAATGTATCTTTTTTGAACTTCCAAATCATAACTAAAATATGAAAATGTTAAATAAAGGAATGTAGCTATCGTAAGGAGAATCGAAACGATCAGATAAAATAAATGCAGCTTTTTTTTATTTTCTAATTTGAACAAGATAAACATGCAACGATCTATTTTTGGTGCACTAAATATATTAAAAATTAACTTCGCAAGTTTTGAATATGAATAAAAAATTAAAGAAATCTTTCTTTATACAAAATATCAATAATTTTAACTTCGCTCCATTATTTGCAAAATAATTTTTAATAAACTGTTATATGCTTTTATTGACTTTTGTTTTCAACTATTTCATATTTTAAAGAACCAATTGTTTAATTAACATTCTATTTTTAAGGGGATTTATGAAGTTAAAAATTTTTCTTTTTGCTATCGCAGCTTTTCTATTTTGTAATTGTTCATCAGAAAAATTAGAAGAAAAAGGAACAGCCGAATACATAAAAAGTATTAATGATTGGCATGAAAAGAGAGTTGAAAGATTGAAGGAGGAATCCGGCTGGCTTAACTTAGTCGGTTTATATTGGCTCCAGCCTGGCAAAAATAGTTTTGGATCTAGTAAATCTAATCAATTAGTTTTTCCTGTTGGAACGCCGGAATTTATAGGAAACTTTATTCTTGAGGATTCAACTGTAACTGCAGAAATATTTGATAATCCTGATGTTAAAATTGACAACCAGATAATATCAACAATCATTCTAAAATCAGATCTGGAAGATTCTACTACAATTATCTCATATAAAAGTTTTAAATGGTTCCTTATAAAAAGAGGTGAAAAATTTGGAATTAGACTTAGAGATTTAAATGCAGATTTAGTAAAGAATTTTCCCGGTATTGAAAGGTTTCCGGTTAATGAAGATTGGAAACTAAATGCGAAATTTGTTGATTATCTGCCGCCTAAAGAGATTAATATTCCGACTATAATTGGAACGGTTGACGTTGAGTTATCCCCCGGTTATGTAGAATTTGAAATTCAAAACAACATTTATAAACTTGACGCAATAAAGAGCGGTGATGGTTTATTTTTTGTCTTTGCTGATTTAACTTCCGGTGAAGAAACATACGGAGCCGGTAGATTTTTATACACCGATGGTCCTGATCAAAACAAAAATGTAATTTTGGATTTTAATAAAGCTTACAATCCGCCGTGCGCTTTTTCAAAATATGCAACATGCCCTTTACCTCCCGAACAAAACAAGATAAAACTTAGAATTACCGCCGGTGAAAAGAATTTTGGAAATCATTGATAATTTTTAAATCGGTTTAAAATATTAATCCCCGATTTTCACCGGGGATTAATTGTTCGACGTTGTTCTGTTAGCCACTAAAAGGTGGGAAGTGGCACTGCTATTTTAATATTTCAGGGAATAAATGTCAAGAGTATTTGCCAGAAAAAATTTACCAAAGATTAAAATTCTAACTACTCCCTATTAAACAAATTTTCCGTATTTCTTTAATTCTCTATCCAAAGCTTTTGCAGATGGTATAATTTTTATTAGCTCATTCCAGAATAATGGCGAGTGATTTTTAATTTTTGTATGCATTAATTCATGAAGAATTACATAATCAATTAATTCTTCGGGTAGTTTCATTAAGAAAATACTCAGGTTGATATTGTTTTTATAAGAACAGCTTCCCCATCTCGATTTAATATTCTTTACAACTACCTTATTAAAGGAAAATCCAAATTCGTCTGCTAATTTGTTTATTCTATAAGGTAAAAATTCCTTCGCTTCTTTCCGCAATGCATGCTCTATGGCAAACTTAATTGCAGATTGAACTCTTTCATTTGCTTGATTTAATTCTGCCGGAATTGAAATGGTGATTTGCTTTTCTTTAATACGAACTAAAACATCATCAACATTATGATCATTAAAAAATATTCTGTGATATTTTGAAACTAGATCTCCATTTTCATAATTAACCTTGTTAGCTTCTTCAAAATTCTGAATTTTTGGAAGGTGTTTTTTGATCCAGTCAATTCTAGTATTTAAAATTCTTTCCCCTTCAAGATATGAGACCCATTTGGGCAAAGTTAGAAAAACTCCTTTGTAAGGTTTTATCGAAATGCTGACATGTTTTGCTCTTGAATTCTTGCGGAGAGTTACTTTTCCTATTTCAGGTATTTGAATTTCTTTAGATGACATCTTGTAAGAATAAATTCCGCAGCCGATAAATTTCAACTGCGGAACTGCAAAATTTATCTTCTTCTGTTTCTTGGTTTTGAATCATTTCTTCTTGAAGAACCGAAACTTTTTCTTGAATTTCTAAATCCTTCTTTCTCTCTATCTTTCGATTTACTTCTACTTGAAGTGGATTTTTTATTCTCTGCAATTTCAAGATTTACTTTTCTTCCTTTGTATTCCTTTTTCGCAAACGATTTTAAAATCTTTTCACTAAATGAAGAATCTGCTTCAAAGAAAGAGAAGCTTTTTAGAATTTCGATATCGCCGATTTCTATATCTCTAATTCCGGTAAAATCATTAATTATTCCCATTAAAGATGCCGGTTTTAGATCGTCTTTCTTTCCAAGATTAACAAAGAAACGTGTAAATCCTTCTACATTTCTGCTTGATCTTGAATCGCTGCTTCTTCTTGTATCATCCGGTTTACTTAAATCAGGTGCATTTTTGTAATAGTCTAAAAATCTGTTAAACTCTACGGAAACAAATTTCTTAATAAGTTCTTCTTTATCTAAATGAGAAAGCTTTGCATAAATTGTAGGGAGATAAGAATCTATTTCCGAAGTAACAACTTCTACATTCTGCATTCTATCAATTAAGTAGAATAACTGTTTCTCGCAGATTTCTTTACCGCTTGGAACAGCTAAATGTTCAAACTTCTTATTTATCTGTTTTTCAATCAATTTTATTTTTTGCTTTTCTTTAAGATTTGCAACAACAATGGAAGTCCCTAATCTTCCTGCTCTTCCGGTTCTTCCGCTTCTGTGAGTATAAACTTCTAAATCTTCAGGAAGATTGTAATTTATAATATGAGAAAGATTATCAACATCCAATCCTCTTGCGGCAACATCAGTAGCAACAAGTAATTTTATATTCTTAATTCTAAATTTATTCATAACAGCATCTCTCTGCTGCTGAGAAAGATCACCGTGAAGCGCATCTGCGTTATAACCATCCTGCATTAATTTATCAGCAATCTGTTTTGTTTCAATTCTGGTTCTGCAAAAAACAATTCCATAAACTTCCGGAAAGAAATCCACAATTCGTTTTAAAGCTAAATATCTGTCCCTTTCATGTACCATATAACAAATATGATTTACCGAATCGGAACCCGAATTCTTTTTGCCAATTGTAATTTCAATCGGATCTTTCATATATCTATTTGCAATTTGTCTTACTTCACTTGGCATTGTAGCCGAGAAAAGAAGTGTGTTTTTTTCTTTTGAAGTTTCACTTAAAATCGCTTCAAGATCATCTCTAAATCCCATGTTCAACATTTCATCTGCTTCATCAAGAACAATTGTTTTAATTTCTTTTATGTTAATTACATTTCTGTTCAATAAATCTAAAAGTCTGCCCGGAGTAGCAGAAATAATATGCGCTCCCTTCTTTATCGATTTAATTTGATTTTCGATACTTGCTCCGCCAAAAACTGCAACAACTCTTAAACCATCTGTATATTTTGAATAGTTAGTCAAATCATTTGAAATTTGGACACATAATTCTCTAGTTGGGCAAAGAACCAAATGCTGAGTTTTCTTTTTACTAAAATCTGTATTTTGAATTAACGGTATTCCAAAAGCTGCGGTCTTTCCGGTTCCGGTTTGTGCTAATGCTATTAAATCTTCATTGCTTTCACTTAATAAATGAGGTATTACTTTTTCTTGAACGGGCATTGGATTTTCAAATCCAAGTTCTTTAATTGCTTTTAGAATATTCTTATCAATTCCGAGTTCTTCAAACTTTGTCATTCTGCTTCCTAAATATGTTTATATGTAATGATAGTAAATTTTATTAAGATTACCTGTTTTGGTGTTTTGGAGAATTATTAATGAAATTTTCACTTAGACTTTCTACTATCAATAATGGATGGAACCAAATGGAAAGGTGTATTGAAAAATCTGTGTAATTCTATCTCTATACAAATAATTACTACCGAAAAATTTATTTACAAAATTAATCAATAATTTTCTTATTTCCTCATATAATTATTTTATTAGGAATAATCTAATCTCCCCTCTTTTCGGTTGAAATTAGTAATGGAGTTTATCAACTTTTATAAAATTCTTAATTTTTTAATCGTCTTTTCAACTTAAATAGATCCTCAATTGGAACCTTTTTCTAAAATTTTACGTATTAGATCATCACAAATATTTGGGAATATGAATAGCAGAATAAAGATTGGTAAATGGGTTGAGAGCAGTAAAATTCAAAATTTTATTATCGCTTTGATTATTATAAACTCAATTACAATTGGGTTAGAAACTTCAGATTATTTAATGAAGAACCTCGGAAATGTTCTTCTTTTTATTGACAAAATTATATTAGCTGTTTTTGTTATTGAAATATCACTAAAAATATATGCTTTTGATTTTAGATTCTTCAAAAGTGGTTGGAATGTTTTTGATTTTATAATAGTTGCCGCTGCTCTTCTTCCAACTTCCGGAGCTTTATCTGTCCTAAGAACTCTTAGAATTTTCAGATCATTAAGATTAATTAAAGCTGTACCGAAATTGCGGTTTATTGTAGAAGCTTTATTAAAATCAGTACCAAGCATTGGGTGGATTTTCGCACTTCTATTGGTAGTCTTTTATGTTTTTGCAGTAATCGGCACCAATCTTTTTGGGAAAGAATTCCCTCATTTCTTCGGGACAATCGGTGCTTCAATGTATTCCTTATTTCAAGTTATGACTCTTGAAAGCTGGTCGATGGGGATTTCCAGACCGGTAATGGAAAAATTTTCTTTAGCTTATTTATACTTTATACCCTTTATACTTGTAGCCACTTACACAACATTAAATATTTTTATTGCCATAGTAGTAAATACTATGAGCGAAATTCAGGAAGAAGAATCGAAAAGAAACGTTGAACAGATTGGTGAAATTCTTCATTCAGAAAATGCCGATATTATTAATGAACTTAAAAAGATAAAAAACCAAATAAACAGCTTGGAAGAAAAATTAAGCCGGAAATAGAGGCTGATATAATTCAATACGATTTCCTTCCGGATCTCTTACCCATGCGAATTTACCGTAGTCATAGTCTTCGGTTTTTATAATTACCACGCCATTTTCAGTTAAATGACTAATCAAATTTTCTATATTCTCCGTTCTTATATTCAACATGTAATTTTGATCGCCGTACATATTATCAGTTTCTTCTTTCACTTCCCTTTTATACGATTCATTTCCTTTCATAATCGCAAAGTGAAAATCTATTTTTTTTGATTGATCTTCTTGATCCAGATTTATAAACACTTGATAGAAAGCAGAGCCTCCCCCTTCAAAATTAAATCCAAACATTTTAGTGTACCAATCAGCTAATTCTTTTGGATTTTCTGAGAAAATAAAAGTCCCTCCAATTCCGGTTGTTAACTTCATTTATTCACCTCACAATTTGTTATTATTAATTTTAGTCAAATGACTAATCAGCAGCCTTTTAATTTCTTTATGCGAATCGGTTAATTCTCTCTGTTCATTTTGAATAATACTCAGCAAACTAATTGAATTTGCAATAAAAGAAAGAAGCAAATTATGATTATCTAAATCACCTAAAACTTTTAAATGATTTTTTATTACTTCAATCTCTCCCCTTTTTATTGGTCCCGATAATGACTTAAATAAATTCTTTTCATTTACATAATTATTAATAACTGATTTAGCAGTTTCACCAAAGAGTTCATAAGTCTGTGGTAATTCATCATCAATATGCTTTTTAGTTATTTCAGCAAAATTGAAGGTTGCACTTATAAAATTAAGAGAGAAAATTCCCATCAAATGATACAAGGCTTTATTGTGAGAGCTAATTCTAAATGGTTTTGTTCGAATAAACTTTAGCAGCTCACTCAAAATAGAAAACGTTGTATAATCCGAAGTTTCAATTGCCCCAAAAATATTTTCAATTGAGCGAACTTGTTTGTTTGGAAATGAAGACATAAAATGAATAGAGGCTGCATTTCCCCCTTTATTTATAAGGGATTTTAAAGATTCAACCGTTTTTGCTCCGGAAAGATGAATAAATATTTTCGTATGAAAATCAAAATCTAAATTGGAAATTCTCTCGGCAGCATTTTCAATTTGTTCATCATTTACCGAAATAATGTAATAATCTGAATCTTTTGATATTTTTTCATACTTATCTGAAAATATTTTTACGTTATTTCCTTCAGCCAAATCTTTAGCTGAAGAATAATTTCTGCTGATAATTGAATCTATTATAAATCCGTACTTCTGTAAATACGGGACTAATGAATGGGCAACATTACCGGCACCTATAAAACTGAAATGCCTTTTCATTAATTGTAAATTACCGCTGATAAATAACCAACTACTTCGCTGAAATCTCTTGTTACTTCACCGGAATCGGTACGATAAAGGACTTTTGATTTTTCCAAACCAATTTTGTTAAGTGATTTCATCATAGCCACAATTGGTCCTCCTCCGCAAGCCTCACAAGTTTTTGATTTTAAATCCTGCTGCAGTTCATCATAATCAAAATTGTTAATATGCTTTTCAACTCTTGAGTCTAATTTATCTGCATGGGGTCTTGTATAAAAATGGGATAAATCTGAACTTGCAACAATAATAGTTTTATCATCAATAATTTCCCTTAATTTATCTGCTAGTTCATTTACAAATAAATCTGATTGATCCCCCATAACTATCGGGATAATTGAAAAATCATTCTGAATTTTTTGAAGAAATGGAATTTCAACTTCAATTCCATGTTCATGCAAATGCCCCTGCTCACTAACAAAAATTGATCTGCTGTTTTCGGTTAATTGTTTGGATTTTTCTTTGTTGATTTGAACTTCACCAAGCGGAGTAGCAAAAGCATCTCCATTATAGATTGATACTCCAGGAAAATATTCTCTGTGACTCGGAGAAATAATTACAGCTGTTTCAAAATTTGAATTTTTTAATGCATTAAATGCAAATGCCGCTGTTTTCCCCGAATAAACATAACCTGCATGAGGAGCAACTATTCCTTTAACGCTATTAAATTGTTTTTCATAATTGTTATGCTCAAGAAGCTTTTCAACACTAGATTCTAATTCCTTTTTTGCTCTTGGATAAAACATACCCGCAACATAAGGTTGTCTAATGTTTTTCATTTTGTTTTTCCTAATTCATTTTCCGAAAAAACTTCTGCTGTAAACGCTTTTAATTTAATTTCTCTTTTTTTCCATTCATCCCTTGGCAGACCGGCTTTATTGCATAATGCCGATAAATATTGCTCTCTATTTAAATTATGTTCAATCGGTACTTGAGGAAGGAGAACACCTCTAAACATCCCTTCATTAAGAATTAATCCGTGTTTACCAACTTCTACTTCTTCATAAGAATTCAACTGAAATGGTTCTGATAGAATTGAAATTTCTATTGAGAGATCTTCAATCTCATCCTTAGTAATTTTTGGAAATCTTGGGTCTCTTGTAGCCGCTAATTCTGCCGTTTCAATTATTGTCTGCCATAAAGGTTCTTCGGATGTGATATAACCAATACAGCCACGCAGTTCATTAAATTTTGTTAATGTAACAAATGCACCGCAATTGGAATTTAATAATTTGTCTTCTTCGTTAATTTTAGGGAGTTCAATTTTATCGAAGATACTTTCAATAGATTTTCTTGCGAGAGTAAGAAGAAGATTTTTTTGATCTTCTGTTATTTTCATTTCTCCAGCCTAAATATTTCTAACACTTTTTTCTCAACTATTAAGAATAATAAATCTTTATAAACAAAAAAAGTATCTAGAGCAAGTTTATCTAAATCAGCATCTAAAACTCTAGAAAATATTTCTGCTTTATTTTCTTTTTGAAATACTCTAAAAATATTTGAATACTTTCCCGCAGCTAATTCTTTATTGTAAGAAACCAAAATATAATTTTCCAAATCAATTGATTGAAGATTTCCAATCACTTTTTCTTCAGCAATATCAAAATAATTAATAGCAGAAAGTTTAGATAATTCTTCCGGAAATTTATATTCAAAATATTTTTCATCTTCTTCGATTCTTTGCTCATTTTGAATTCTCGAAAATTCAGAATCAGTTAACTGCTTAATTGTATTGCCGGATTTAGAATCGACAGAAAAGAATAATTTACCATCAAATCCTTGTTGATATGTATAAACTACATCTTCAAAAACAAAAAGAAAGGCTAATTGCTGGTTATGCCAAACTATCTCTTTACTCAAAATATCAAATGCAATAATTTCATTATGTGCCGGTAAATCAGGTTTGGGAAAATTATGAAAGAAAATGATGTTGTCGTAAAATCCATCAATACCAAGCCAGAATTTTTCATCGAATTGAAAATTGTTCATAAAAATTTTTTTTGACTGAAGATCAAGAACTGAGAAAAATACTTCTTTTTTCTCAGCATCTCTTGTTTCAATTAATAGATAATCATTCTTATTGATTAACAATCTCCAAATCTGCGAATTACAGTTGACTTCAATATATTTTTCAAGTTTCATATTTTAATTTATCGGTTCAAATTTTGCCGTAAAATGTCTCAGCATTGGTGCTTCATAGGTAATCTTATATCCCTTTAATTTATCTTTATTCTTAAATACTTCAATAAGTACTTCGGCAACATAATCAATATGACTTTGAGTATAAACTCTTCTTGGAATTGCCATCCTTACTAATTCCATCGGAGGAGAAATCAATTCGCCGGTAGCTTTATGATATTTGCCAAACATAACACTTCCTATTTCAACTGAACGAATTCCTCCTTCAAGGTAAAGTTCACAAACAATAGATTGACCCGGATATTGATTCGGTGGAATTTGAGGGATAAATCTTTTTGCATCAATATAAATCGCATGTCCACCTGGAGGTTCAATAATCGGAATTCCGGCATTAAGCATTTTCTCACCTAAATACTCAGTACTTCTAATTCTATATTCAAGATAATGTTCATCAACAACTTCTTCTAAACCTTGTGCAACAGCTTCCAAATCTCTTCCTGCCAGACCGCCGTATGTTGGAAATCCTTCGGTAACAATTAAAAGGTTTCTGCATTTCATAGCCAGTTCTTCATCATTAAGTGATAAAAATCCACCGATATTAACAAGAGCATCTTTTTTAGCACTCATAGTAGCACCGTCCGCATAAGAGAACATTTCCTGACAGATTTCCAAAACAGATTTATCTTGATAGCCTTCTTCTCTCTTTTTGATAAAATATGCATTCTCTGCAAAGCGGCAAGCATCTAAAAAGAGAGGAATTTTATATTTATCGCAAATCTCCTTTGTCTCTCTGATATTCTGCATAGAAACCGGCTGCCCTCCACCGGAATTGTTTGTAATCGTAATCATAACAACCGGTATATTATCAACTCCTTTTTCTTGAATGAAATTTTCTAATGCATCCAAATCCATATTGCCCTTAAAATCTGCTCTTTGTTCAGGATGTTTTCCAATTTCGTTTAATAGATCAACTGCTTCAGCTCCCGTGAATTCAATATTTGCACGAGTAGTATCGAAATGAGTATTGTTAGGAATATATTTTCCTTCTCCGCCAAGAATTGAGAAAAGAATTTTTTCAGCAGCTCTTCCTTGATGGGTTGGAATTATAAATTTATCTCCGGTTATTTTCCTAACTGCTGCCTCAAATCTGTAAAAACTTTTTGATCCGGCATAAGATTCATCGCCATCCATAACTCCAGCCCACTGTTTGGAACTCATCGCAGAAGTTCCGCTGTCTGTTAGTAGATCAATCAAAACATCATCGGCATGAATTAAAAATGGATTATAACCGGCTTCAACTAAAATTTTTTCTCTTTCATCTCTTGTTGTAAATCGAATTGGCTCAACAGATTTTATTCTGAAGGGTTCGATAATTGTTTTCATACATTAATCTCCTAATTTATACTTCTAAATTAGGCTTTTGAAAATGTTATTACAAGAAGAGCGGAATTATAAATAATAAGGACAAAACAGAGTCAAAATTTATTGTAAATATTATTACTTAATGATATTATCCTTATCTTATTATATTGATAACCTAAATTTTTATGAATGATTAAATGAGTGATATAATTATACAGTGCAATAATTCTTTTTCAGAATTAAAGAATATTGATGAAATTTTAAATAAGGTTTTGTTGGGAGATATTTTAGATACCCTTAAATATTTACCAAATGAAAGTATTGACTTAGTAATAACTTCTCCTCCCTATAATATAAAAAATTCGACCGGAAATGGATTAAAAGATAGTAGAGGCGGTAAATGGAAAAATGCTGCTTTGGTAAACGGTTATCAGAACTACAATGATAATTTACCTCATGAAGAATATGTTGAATGGCAAAGATTATGTTTAAGTGAAATGTTAAGAGTAATAAAGAATGATGGTGCTATTTTTTATAATCATAAATGGAGAGTTCAAGGTGGATTATTACAAGATAGACATGATATTGTTAGTGGATTTCCAGTAAGACAAATTATAATTTGGAAAAGAAAGGGAGGAATTAATTTTAATCGAGGTTATTTTTTACCCACTTATGAAGTAATATATCTGATTGCTAAACCTAATTTTAAACTTGCTCCAAAGGCTAATAGTTTTGGTGATATTTGGGAATTTCCTCAAGAGATGAAAAATCCGCATCCTGCTCCATTTCCTCTCAGCTTAATAAATAGAATTGTGCAATCAACAGACGCTCAAATTATTCTTGATCCTTTTTTAGGTTCAGGAACAACTGCAATTGCCGCATTAGAAAATGATAGAAATTTTATTGGGATCGATATATCAAGAGAATATTGCTTAATGAGCGAAAAAAGAATTAAGGAATATTTGGAAAGTCCATTTTTAATAAAAGAAAATCAAATTAAATATGAAAACAAACGATACTCTGGAAAAGTTAAAAATCAAAAGTAAATGGGAAAATGTTTATTGGTTTTCCCGGATGTTAATTAGTAATGATAAATATGGAAGTATCGGTAAAGATAATTCACTACTTGCAGTTATTGCTAGTTCACTTAGAATTATTGAATCTGAAAATAAGAGTTCAAGTAGTAATGATATAATTGCCTTACAAAAAATGGCTCTTAAAAATTTACTTCTAAACCGATTCAAAAAAGCTAAATCTAGACTTGATAGAATTCAAAGACTAATTAGAGACCTTGAAAGCGAACTTATTACGCCAGATGATATAAATACTTTCATATTAACATGTGAAAGTATAATGATCCCCATTAATCAAGCAATAGAAAATATCCCTTCAAATGATAAGGATTTTACTCTTAGTATTGCTACTTCTTATTTAGATATTCAAGGAGAAAACGGGCTAGCTACTGTTATTAATATTTGGGATGACTTAGGGGTTAAAGGCTGTTTAACAGTTGAAAGAAATGAAATAATAAGAGCATTTTCAGCACTTAGACTCCTGCTTTCAAACGATTACAAAATTGAAGATTTTGATAAAGATGTTATTTTGACTTCCTTTGTTCAAGAATTTGAGAGAAGAGCTGCTCAAAAAAGAAAAAGCAGAGCAGGAAGCAGTCTTGAGGATGTAACAACATTTATTTTGGATTACTTTAAAATTAAATCAGCAAAAGCTCCAGCACACTTTCAAGCGGATATTGAAATTGACAATTGGGTAAAAAGCAAAGATGGTTGGCTTATTGGTATATCTTGTAAAAGAACTTTAAGAGAAAGATGGAAACAAGTTAGTAGTGCCGAATCCGGTATTTTAAGTAAATTCAAAATTAAAAATGTATATCACATTTTAACTTTTGATGAAGATCTTTCAGATGACAAGATTACACTTTTAGGAAACCATAGACATATTTTTTATTTACCTGATAATAGCAGAATTTTAAATCATGCTGTAAACCATATTGGTTTAAAAGAATATGTAAGACCCATGTCGCTATTTATTGAAGATCTAAGAAAAGAAACTAATTAACAAACTTTTCAAAATTTTTCTTTTACCTATCTATCTTATTTTATTATTTTGCTTTAGGCTATTCTATTCATAATAAATAAGGGAGTAAAAATGGATGAATTAAAAGACAATGAATCAAACAACAATTTGTCGGAAGATGAAGAATTCGAATTAAGTCATACTGATAAATTAGTTGGAATTTTTACCGAGCCTTCTTCAATTTTTGAAAAAACAGCTCAGTTTCCACCAAAAGTAATTGACTGGTTTTTACCTCTTTTAGCTGTTATTGTAATTTCAATTTTAGCTTATGTAGTTATTACAAGTAATCCAGTTATAAAATACTCTCTTATTGAAAAACAGATGAAAGCAGTTGAAGAGAGATTTGATGAAATGGTTAAGCAAGGTCAATTAACCGAAGCACAAAAGGAACAGCAATTAGAACAAACCCGCAATTTTATGGAGAATTCTTCAGGTGCTACATTAATCTTTTCTGCAGTCGGAATTTCTATTTCAATGTTTATTATGTTTTTCTTAATTACACTCTACTTCTTTTTAGTTGCAAAATTCGGCTTAAAAGGTGAAGGGGGATATAATTCAGCTATGGTTGCTTATGGTTTGCCTTATTACATTTTAATCATTCAAGCAATTCTTACGGTTATTTTGTCTTTAGCTTTCAGCAGATTTGTTATGGGTACAAGCGTAGCTGTATTTTTAGATTTGGATACAAAAGAATTTACCGGTTTTCTTCTTTCTAAAGTTGATCCGATCTCAATTTGGTTTTATGTAGTTTTTGGAATTGGTTTAGCAAAAATGTTTAAATCCGATAACACCAAGAAATATATTATAATGGTTCTCGGTTCTTGGTTAGGATTTAGCATAATATTCTTCTTTTTAGCAAAACAAGTAAGTTTTCTACAGAATTTTATTCAATAGATTTTTAATTAGGGGCAGAATTAATTTTCTGCCTCTTTAACAGACCAGTTTTATTCCATATCCATGAACGGTAATAATTTCAACAGAACTATCTTTCTTCAAATAATTTCTAAGTTTATTGGTATAAACATCCATGCTTCTTGAAGTGAAGTAATTATCTTCATGCCAGATTGTCTTTAGTGCACTTCCCCTTTCAAGTATTTCGTTTTTGTTCATACATAAAAGCATTAATAAATCTGCTTCTTTAGAAGTTAATTTCTGCTCTTTATTAAATCCGGAAAGGATTCTTCTTTGATAATCAAAATGAAATTTACCTATTTCAAATTTTCTGTTGTTATTAGAATTATCAGGTGAGTTATTTACTCTTTTCAGAATCAATTTAATTCTTAATAATAATTCTTCACTGCTGAAAGGTTTGGTTATATAATCATCGGCACCTAATTTTAATCCTTCTATTTTATCTTCCTGCATAGATTTTGCAGTCAAAAGAATAATTGGAATAGTATCATTTTCTTTTCTTATTTCTTTGGTTAAAGTAAACCCGTCTTTCTTGGGAAGCATAACATCAAAAATGCAGAGATCAAATTTCGAATTCTTCAATATTTCTGCAGCTTCTTCCCCGTTTTGTACTAAAGTTACATCAAACTTTTTTACAGTTAGAAAATCTTTAAGTATAGTGCCAAGATTAACATCATCTTCAACCAAAAGTATTTTATGTTTATTGTCCATTCGGAAGTCTCACTTCAAATGTTGATCCTTTGCCCAATTTACTTTCAACAGAAACTTTTCCGTTATGTGCTTCAACATATTTTTTTACATAATTTAATCCAATTCCATAACCTTTAACATTATGAATATTGCCTGTTGGGACTCTATAAAAAGGATTAAATATTTCTGAAATATTTTTCTTACTCATACCAATTCCATTATCCTTTATGATAACTGAAATTGAATCTTTATTATTTCTAACACTGATTTCTATTTTAGGATTTGTTTCACAATATTTAACGGCATTATCAATAAGATTGCTGAATATATTCATTAAATGAAACTCATCTCCTTTAACCGTAATTTTTTCATTTTGATCGAATTTTATTTCTCCATTTTTTTCACCCAGCTTTTCGTCAAAACTTTTAATTACCTCTCTTATTAACTCGGTAATATCAACTTCACTTTTCTTTAACTTAATTTGGTCATTTTCACTTACGGCTGTATTTAACAGATTATCAACTAAGTTTTTCAATCTATTGTTTTCATATTTAATCATAGAAGTATACTTTTCCAGAAATGATCTTTTATCTGATAATTCCGGTTCATTCAATGCTTCACATGCAATTGCTATTGTGGAAATCGGAGTTTTGAATTCATGAGTAATATTATTTATGAGATCATTTTTTATATCTGTTATTTTTTTCTGCTTTATTAACATTTTTATTGTTTGATAAAAAACGACAATAATTAGCACAATAAATAAAATTGATAATGCCGTCATTAATCCTATTGCTTCTATAAAATATCCCGCTCTATTTTCAAAGTTAACATTAATAAGCGTATTATTGGGAACCACATCATTAGGAAAAAGATAAGCGGAAAACTGCTTATCGGAACTATTATAGTTTTCTGAATTCAATTTCCCTTTATCAAATTCAATAGCGTATTTCAAATCGATTCCTCTTTGGTTCAATTCAGAGCTCAAAAGTGAATCAATCAATTTTAGATCAATCTCTTTTTCATCGGGACTCTTTCTGATGTTTACAAATTCAGTGAAGACTTCTTTAACAATAGTTGTTTTATTTCCCAGTAACGAATCAACTTTAACAACAAAACTTAATTTCTCTTCATTAAGAGTATCTTTCTTTTCGTATTCATATTTATATGTGTAAACATTTGCCGAGTCAATATTGACGTCATATTTTTTTGAATTATCTTTTACAACGATGTCAATATTTCTGTCATATTTTATTTTAGGATTCGGCTTCTCATTCCAAAGAAATATTTGTGTCGAATCGGGATTAATTTTATCAAGGAATATTTTTGCTACTTCTCTTTTCTGCAGAGTTCTTGTTAATGAAATTAATGACTCATTTACATAATTAGAAAAGCGCTGTTCTTCCGCATTGTACATTCGTATTATCCAAACAGCTTGAATTACAATTAATCCCAAAACTGCAACACTCATTAATGCAATAATTATATTTAGTCTCGTTTTATTCATAATGCAAAATTAATCAACTATTATCTATTTATGTTCCTTTTAACATTTTTTAACATTCTTTAACCTTTCATTAACACATCGGTTTGTAAGTTTATAATATCTTTCAAGCGTCAAAAAAAATAAAAAGGAGATAAAAATGAAAAAGATAGTTCTTTTATTCGTTTCGGTATTAATGATTTTCTCAATTATTCTTCAAGTATCAGCTCAAGATGATAAATCACTTTCAAAAAAATTGAAAGAGCTAAAGGGGGAAATTCTTTCTATTACAATAAAAACAAGTGATGATCAAATAACTATTGAAGATGAAGATGCTGAAAAACTATTTAAGAAAATAAAAATGTTGAATAATGATTTTGATTATGAAATCATTTCACTAAACGATGATAAAGGAAAAGAAAGAATCTTTAAAGTTAAGCTTGACGGTGTAGAGAATGGAGATTCAAGTAAAGTAAAAGTATTTGTAACTAGCGATTCTGATTTTGAATGGAGTGGAAATCTCTCGGATTTTGAAAGTAATGGTATAAGTAAAGATATCAAAATAGAGATAACCGATTCCGGTAAAATAGTAACAGTTACAACCGAAGAGAACGGGGAGAAATCTGTAAAAATTTATGAAGGAAAAGAAGCAGAAGAGTTTCTTGAAAAGTACGAATCTGATGAGATGGAATTCAAAGTTAAAGATGGAAAGAAAATAATCATCAAAAAGATATCCGAAAAAGATAAGGAAGATTGAAAATCATAACTTTATAAAATCATTTTAGAAACCGGAGAAATCCGGTTTTTTTATTTCTATTCATTCAAGAATAATCATTATTCAATCGTTATATTTGAAGCAAAAATTTAATTAATATGATTGAAATAATTGATCTTCACAAAAGCTTTGCCGGAAAAGAAGTATTAAAAGGAATTGATCTTCAAATTAATGAAGGAGAAACCCTTGCTATAATTGGAAGAAGCGGATGCGGTAAAAGTGTACTACTTAAACATATTGTTGCTTTACTTTTTCCGGATAAAGGTGATGTAAAAATTGAAGGAAAAAGTATTCTTAATCTTGATGAAAAATCACTCTATAAAATTAGAACACAATTCGGTTTTCTATTTCAAGGAGCCGCTCTTTTTGATTCTATGACTGTTGAAGAAAATGTTGGTCTGCCGTTAGTTGAAAACGACAATTCAATATCTAAAATAGATATCGATAAAGCAGTTGCCGAAAAACTTGAATTGGTTGGACTTCCCGGGATCCAGAAATTAAAACCAGCTGAACTTTCCGGCGGTATGAGAAAGAGAGTCGGCTTAGCCAGAGCATTAATAGCAAATCCTAAATATATTTTGTATGATGAACCGACAACAGGACTAGATCCGATAATGTCGGATTCAATTGATCAATTGATTAAAGATTTATCCGATAAATTAAATGTCACATCAATTGTAGTTACTCATGATATGTACAGTGTAAAAAAAGTTGCAGATAAAATTGCAATGATACATAACGGCAGGATTTATTATTCAGGAACTCCGGATGAAGTTCATAATTCATCCGACAAAACTATTCAAGAATTTATTAATAGAACCGGTTTCTAATGGCTAAATCAAAAATAAAATTTATCTGTGCTAACTGTGGATTTGAATCATTAAAATGGCTTGGCAAATGTCCCTCCTGCGATGAATGGAATTCTTTCTCTGAAGAATTAGTCGAAGAGAGAAAAGCTTCCGTAAAGAAAAGTGCTCATGCTAAAGAAGTAAAAACATTAGATTCGATTACCGAACTTTCAGAAGAGAGAATAAAATTCGGGATAAATGAATTTGACAGAGTTCTTGGCGGCGGTATAATTCATGGTTCTGCAGTTTTAATTGGCGGTGATCCCGGAATTGGTAAATCTACATTGGTTTTACAGGCTCTCGCAAAATTAAAGGAAAAAGTTCTTTATGTAACCGGAGAAGAATCATTAAGACAAATAAAACTTCGGGCAAAAAGACTTAATATAACTTCTACAAATATTTTACTATTAGCAGAAACTGATCTTGATTTAATCTCTGCAACAATTAAAGATGTTGAACCTGCTATTGTTGTTATCGATTCGATTCAAACTGTTTATCTCCCCGATTTAGATAATGCTCCCGGAACAGTTACACAAATAAGAGAATGTACCAATTTTATAATGCAGTTTGCCAAGAAAACCGGATTTAGTGCTTTGATTATTGGTCATGTTACAAAAGAAGGAGTTATTGCCGGACCTAAAATACTGGAACATATAGTTGATACTGTTCTTCAATTTGAAGGGGAAAGAAATCACTCGTATAGAATATTGAGAGCTACAAAAAATAGATTCGGCAGTACTAATGAAATCGGCATTTTTGAAATGCATGAAGATGGATTAGAAGAAGTTAAGAATCCAAGTGAAATATTTTTAAGCGAGCGTGATGAAAATGTAAATGGTTCTGTTGTTACGTCCAGCATTGAAGGAACCAGACCGGTACTGCTGGAAGTTCAGGCTTTGGTCACTCCTTCAAATTTCGGTAATCCTCAAAGAGTGGCAACCGGATTTGATTACAGAAGATTGTCTATTCTTCTTGCAGTTCTAGAAAAAAGAGCGAACTTAAGAATTTCTGCCCATAATGTATTTTTGAATATGGCAGGGGGAATAAGAATAGAAGAACCGGCAGTCGATTTGGCTGTCTGCTGTTCAATTGCTTCTAGTTATTTAAATAAACCGGCTAAAACGGAAATGCTGATTATTGGTGAAGTTGGACTTGGCGGAGAAATTAGAAGTGTAAGTCATATTGAAAAAAGAATTCAAGAAGCAGAAAAATTAGGATTTAGCTCGGTAGTACTTCCTAAAAATAATTTAAAGTCTATTAAGCAGAACAATAAAATAGAATTGATTCCTGTAGATTCAATAATTAAGGCGATAAACATAGTAATATAAAAAATAAGTTTTGAGCAAAGCAAAAAGAATCTTTTGGATTCTCTGCTTTACTCAAGAATTCATTTTATGAATTCTTTTCAACTTCCTCTGCAATATCAGGTGAAATAATTAATCTTCCACAAGATTCGCAGGTGAATAATCTTTTATTTGCTTTAACTTCCAGCTGTCTTTGCGGTGGAATTACATTATGACATCCGCTGCAAGCTCCTCTTATTAAAGTTACAATTCCCTTGCCCCCTTTAGCTTTACGGATTCTCATATAAGTATTATAATCCGGCTTTCTAACTTTTTCAGCAAGTTTATCGCGTTTGTCTTTTAATTTAGCTTCTTCTCTTTCGTTAGCTTTAATAATTTTTTTGAGTTCATCTTCTTTTACGGCAAGTTCTTCATTTTTTGTATCAAGCTGAGGTTTAATTTCTTCTACTTCAATTTTGATTTTTTCTACAAGTTCTTCCAAAGCTGCATTTTCATTAGTAAGCTTTTCAACTTCTGCTTCACAATGATCAATTTCTTTAGTTAAAGCATCATATTCTTTGTTATTTCTTACTTGATAAAGCTGAGCTTTGAACTTTTTTAAATTCTCGTTTAATCGTTCAATCTCATCTTCATTTTCTTGACGCTTTTCTAAAGACTCAGCTTTTTGATCTTCTTTATCCTTAATTTGATCTTGAAGACCTTGAATGAGACTTTTTAGATCGTTAACAGCAATTGGAAGATCACCGCGCAATTCTTCTAATTCGTCCAGTTGATCGTCTAAAAGCTGCAACTCATAAAGTGTACTTAGTCTGCTTAACAATTTATTTTACTCCTGTATAGTTATAAAAACTTATGGGATTAGTACTTCTTGAGTACTTATAAACTTTTATATTATATTTATTTTCTCTAACAAACTTATCAATTCTCTTTTTTACTTCATCAAGTGAATGAATTTCGGTTTCGTAATGTCCTGCATCAACTAATAATATTTTTTCTTCTGCATCTTGAAAAGTATGATATTTTACATCAGCTGTAATAAATGCATCCGCTTGCTGTGAAATTGCAGAAAAAAGAAGATCAGAACCGCTTCCGCCGCAAACTGCTACTTTTGTAATCTTACTTGATTTCCCTTTTGTTAAGCGAAGATTTTGAGTTTTAAGTGATTTGCAAACATGTCCTAAAAATTCACTTTCATTCATCGATTTTTCCAATTCGCCAATTGCACCAAATCCATAATTTATATTTTTATTTTTAAGAACATAAACATCATAAACCGGTTCTTCATAAGGATGTGCATTAATCATTGCATTCAATACTTTATTAAGATTCCATTTATCTACCAGAACCTCAAGTCTAGTTTCCTGAACTTTTTCAAAATTATTCTTAATTCCAACATTGGGATTACTTAACTCACTTCCTTTGAATGTTCCTTCACCTAAAGTTCTAAAACTGCAATTTTCATATTCACCGATTTTACCGGCACCATTTTCAAACATTGAATCGGCAACAGAATCCAAACTTTTATTAGGAACATAAACCGCAATTTTATATTGATTCTCTTCCTCAAGTTCAAGGAATTTTATATTCTTTAGATTTAACATTTCAGCAAGTTTAAAACTGACTCCTCCTTTGGTAAAATCCAAATTAGTATGAGCAGAATAAACGGTTATATCATTTTTAATGAGTTCTTTAATAATCTGTGATTTTTCGTCGCTGCTGAAATTTAAGTTTTTGATTGGTTTGAAAATGAATGGGTGGTGTGTGAAAATGAAATTGCAATTTTTGTTAAGTGCTTCTTTAATAACTTTTTTATTAAGTTCTAAGGCTAAAAGTATGCTGGTAATCTTAGTTTTCGGAGAGCCGATCTGAAGACCAACATTATCCTTATCCCAAGCAGCCCCTGGCGGAGCCCACTTTTCAAAATATTTAATGAATTCTATTACTTCCATATATAAAAAAAATGCACCCCAAATATTGAAGTGCATTCTTGTAATTTTTCAACCTCTAAGACTAATAGATGGTTTTACTTTATATCCCGTGTAAATAAACTTTTTTCTCATAAACTTTAGAACCAAAATATAATACTATTGTAAATTTATTTCAACATATTATATTATTTCTTTTGATTCAATCCAATTTCCATCTTCTTTTATTAAATTTATTAATTCATCAACTGCATGTTCCGAATTTACATTTTTTCTAACAATTTCTTTTCCTCTGTAAAGTGTAATTTTTCCTATACCTGAACCAACATATCCATAATCAGCATCTGCCATTTCACCGGGTCCGTTAACTATGCATCCCATTATCCCTATTTTTACTCCTTTCAAGTGTTCAGTTCTGCTTCTAATTTTGTTGGTAACCTCAACAAGATCAAAAAGGGTTCTTCCGCAAGAAGGACAAGCAATATATTCTGTTTTCGATATTCTTACTCTTGAAGCTTGCAAAACTCCAAACAAAGTTCTCTTTATTAAATCGGCACTTTCAAGAAATGATTTATTTTCAAAATTAATGTTCGAACTCCAAACACCGTTTCCAAATCCTTCTAGTAATAATCCGCCAAAATCTGTTGACGAATAAATTCTATAATCATCCAAATTATTTAGACGATAATCACGTTTTATGATAACCGGATTTTTAATTTCCCTTTTTACTAATTCAAAAAACATTCTTCTTAATTCAGGCATTGCATGTTCATTTTCTGTAGAAAAAATGAATACTGTTTTTAGATCATTTCCCAGTTTTTCAAATTTTTCTGAGAATATATCTTCAATTTTCACTTCTACAAAATTTAGAAGAAAAGATTTTTGATCTGCCGATAAGTATTCATCCACTCCAAATAAAGGAAATCCTTTTGTTTTATCTTCTAAAGATTTCCAAATTTCATAATCGTAAATTCCTTTTAAGCTGTTTGGAATTTCGAAGGGAAGATAATTCTTTCCAAGATATATTAAATCCGGAGTAGTTTCTTTTAAGTTCCACTTATCTAATTCGGGAGAATAATTATAACCTATGGATTGAAAATCTTTATAATCAGTTACTTTGAAATTACTGAAATCTGCAACTACAACAGGCACATTGGAACCGCCAATGTTGGTTACTTCAAATGTTTCTCTTAAATTGAATTCAAAAGGATTAACCGGAGATTCATCAATTTCGGGTATTTCCTTGTGTGGTAATCTCGATTTATATCTATCAGCCAATGAAATTGCAACCGGAGCTTCAAATTCAGGAGGTTCTGTTAAAGAGACACGAATTGTATCGCCAAGTCCGTCTTCAAGCAAAGTTCCAATTCCAACAGCCGATTTAATTCTTCCATCTTCTCCATCGCCGGCTTCCGTAACTCCCAAATGAAGAGGATAATTCATTCCTTCTTCAACCATTTTTTGTACTAATAGTCTGTAAGCCTGAACCATAACTTGAGTATTACTTGCTTTCATTGAAAGAACAATATTATGATAATCAAGATCTTCGCAAATACGTAAAAATTCTAAAGCTGATTCCACCATTCCAAGCGGAGTATCGCCATATCTGCTCATAATTCTATCCGATAAAGAACCGTGGTTAGTTCCTATTCTCATTGCTGTTCCGTATTCTTTGCAAATCTTTACAAGGGGAGTAAATTTCTTTCTAATTCGTTCTAGTTCGGCATTATAATCTGCATCAGTGTATTCAATCTGCTGAAATTTCTTTTTATCGGCATAGTTGCCTGGATTAACTCTAACTTTTTCAACAATTCTTGCGGCAAGCTCAGCAGCATTTGGTGTGAAATGAATATCTGCAATAAGAGGGGCTTTATAACCTCTATTTCTTAATTCTGTTTTTATATTTTCTAAATTTTGTGCTTCTTTAATACTTGGTGCTGTAATTCTTATATATTCACAGCCGGATTCAATCATTTTTATTGATTGTTCAACCGTTCCAATTGTATCCATTGTATCAGTTGTAGTCATTGATTGAATTCTTATCGGATTATTTCCACCCAAAGGAATGTCGCCGATGTAAACTTCTCTTGTCTTAAATCTGGAATACTTTGTTAAACTATCACAGTACTTTTTTATTGTATCAATCATAAATTTCCTTTCACTTCAAAATCTTAAACAGAATGAAATTATAAGAAGTTCTATAATTAATTCAGTCTGTTTAGTATTGCATCTGCAAATTCAACGGAAGATGCCGGATTTTTAGCAGTAATAATTTTACCTTCAACAACAACATCTTGATCTTTATAAATAACTCCGTTTCTATCAAACTCTTTTTTATAATCGGGATAAACAACCCCTTCTTTTTGATTTAGAATTCCGGATTTGGCTATAATTACTCCGGCAGCACAAATTGAAGCAACTATTTTATTGTTCTTATTGAATTCTAAAACGGAAGATTTCAAAATTTGGTTATCCCAATAATTAATAATTCCCTTTCCGCCAATAATTACAAATGCACCAAAATTGTTTTTGTTGATATTGTAAATGTTTACATCCGGTTTAACCTTCATTCCATTTCCACCAACGCATAATGAATTTGCATCGGACGAAATAAATAGATTAAATCCTTTTCTTAAAAAGATGTTTTTAACTGTTAAGAATTCCTGTTCACAGAAATTCTCCGCTGCTAAAAATAGTAATATGCTTTTTTTCTGAATAGACATTTGCAAATAGTTTAACTAACAAATATATAAATAAGATAGGAGTATTTGTAAAATTTGATTTCTTGTTTTGGATTAATTATCGGAGAATTAAACTCATTTTATTTATATGAAAATCATTATTAACACAGATTATTATTTTTAGTTCAGTTCATTTTGTAAATTACTTTCCCTAATTTTTTTTAGAAGTGTATGAAGATTCCTCAAGATAAAATAGATGAAATAAGAAGTTCTGCCGACATTGCAGATGTCATTTCTAATTATGTTCCTTTAAGGAAAAGAGGAAAAAATTATATAGGACTTTGTCCGTTTCATTCAGAAAAAACTCCCTCTTTTACGGTTAATAGTAATCTGCAGATTTATAAATGTTTCGGCTGTTCAGCTGGAGGAAATGTTTTTACTTTTTTAATGGAATACAAAAATCTTTCTTTTATAGAATCGGTTCAAGAAATTGCCGAACAGTACGGAATCAAAATTGAATATGAAGAAGAAGCATTTAATAAACAGCAAGATGAAATTGAAGAGCTTTATGATATCAATTTAGTTGCTGCAAAATACTTTTCAGAAAATCTTTTTAAGAAAAGTGAGGGGGAATCTGCAAGAAATTATTTAGAAAAGAGAAGATTAAAAGTGCAGACTCAAAAAATATTTGGTTTGGGTTATGCCTTAGATAGTTGGGATTCATTTCTAAATCTAGCCAAATCAAAAAGTATTGATTTAGACAAAGCAAAACAGATTGGTTTAATTGATGTTAACAGCACCGGCGGATACTACGATAAATTTAGAAGCAGAATTATCTTTCCAATATTCTCACCAAATGGTAGAGTTATCGCTTTTGGCGGTAGAATTTTTAAAGAAGGAGAACAAGGAGCTAAATATTTAAACTCTCCGGAATCTAAAGTCTATCATAAAAGAAGTGCTTTATATGGACTTTATCACGCAAAGGAATCGATAAGAGAATTTGACAAAGCCATTCTGGTTGAAGGATATATGGATTTGATTTCATTATATCAAAACGGTGTAAAGAATGTTGTTGCCTCTTCCGGTACTTCACTTACTGATGAACAAGTAAAGCTTTTAGGTAGATTCACAAAAAATATTTATGTTTTGTTTGATGCAGATGCAGCCGGACAAAAAGCAGCAGTTCGTTCAATCGAAATTCTTCTGAAAGAAAATTTTGAAGTAAAAGTAATTACACTGCCCGAAGGCGAAGATCCCGATTCATTCATAAATAATTACGGTAAAGATGAGTTTGCTGAGAAAGTTAAAAATGCAGCCTCATTTTTTGAATATCAAGTAGAGCAATTAAGAAAAGCCGGTAAACTTGATAATGTAAATGATCAAACGGAAGCAATTAGAGAAATTGTTAAGAATGTTGCTTTGGTTAAAGATGTTTTACGTAGAACTCTGCTTATAAAATCATTGGCAAATAAATTTGGATTAAGAGAGAAACTGATAGAATCTGAACTTGAAAAAATAGTCTCTCCTAAATCCGAAAGAATCATAAAACCTTCATTAATAGAGGCTGAAAAGCAAGTTGTTACTATTGATGAAGTAAAGAGAATCCCTGAATTAGAAAGGGAAATTATTAAACTTCTATTTGAAGGAGATTCTGAAATATTAGGATTGATTTTAGATGAAGTTCATGATGATGATTTTACGGTAGAAGGATTTAAAATTCTTTCTTCAATGATAAGAAGCGAGTTTGCAGGCAACAAAAATGTTACCACAAGTTATTTAATAGAGAAAATTGAAAATCCCAAACTAAAAGACTTTGTAGAAAAGCTTCTTCTGGAAGATGATCCTATAAGTAAAAAAATGTGGGAAGAATATACTAACGAAATAGTTTTAAGAAATAATAAAATAATATTTGCACAAGATGTAGTAAGAAGATTTCATATTTTAACGATTGATAAAACTATCCATACAATTCAAAATGAACTGAATGCAGAAAAAGATCAGTCTGTTATAACCGAATTACTTCAAGAGCTTGATGCATTAATAAAAGAAAAAGCATCTTTGAGAAATCAACATGAAAACAGCTAAGTATCCATCAATTTATGAAATTAATACTAGAGTCTGGATTAAACAGTTTGGTGAAAATGCTTCGTTAAAAAGTATTCCAAATAACTATTGGCATACTCTTAAGCAAAAAGGAATTGATCTTGTTTGGCTGATGGGAATTTGGTCGGTTAACAAAGAATCAATAAGCAAATATTGTTTTGATGAAGGATTAGTTTACGAATATAAAAAAGCTCTGAAAGATTTTAAGAATGAAGATGTAATCGGTTCTCCTTATGCAATTGAAGAGTATGAAATTGAACCGGTATTAGGAAATAGAGAAGATGTTCTAAAATTGAAGGAAGAATTAAATCAAATTGGTATTGGATTAATTTTAGATTTTATACCAAATCACTTTAATGCATTATCAAAAATAATTAGAGAAAATCCCGAAATATTTTTAATAGCCAACCATGAGTTTCATCTTAGCAATCCGTACACTTTCTTTAAACCATTGGAAAATGAATTAATCATTGCTCACGGACGTGATCCTTTTTATCCGGCTTGGCAGGATACAGCTCAAGTAAATTACTTTTCCGAAAGTGCCAGAGCCTTTATGATTTCTCAGCTTGAAAGTATTTCCGAACTATGTGATGGTGTAAGATGCGATATGGCTATGCTGGCTTTGAATAATATTTTCAAAAATACTTGGGCTTCTGTAATAGAAAGTGGTAACTATCAGTTTCCTCAAGATGAATTCTGGCAGAGAGCAATTTCCAAAATCAAAGAAAATAAAAATGATTTCATTTTTATTGCTGAGGCATATTGGGATTTAGAATGGAAACTTCAACAGCTCGGTTTTGATTTTACTTACGATAAAGAACTTTTGGACAGAATCAGAAGTGCTAAAGCAATTGATATAAAAGGGCATTTAACTGCTGAAGATGATTACCAGGATAAATCATTACGCTTTATTGAAAACCATGATGAACCGAGAAGTCTTACTGTTTTAGGAAAAGACAAAGTTATTGCCGCATCGATAATTTATACTACAGTTAAAGGAATGAAGTTTTTCAATGACGGTCAATTTGAAGGGAAAAAAATTAAGCTTCCCGTACAGTTGGGAAGAATACCAATTGAAAAACCATGCGAACAAATTGTTATTCATTATAAAAGTCTTATGCAAATAATTTCAGCCGATATCTTTAAAAACGGTGAGTGGAACTTATTAGAACCTCTTTCATCTTGGGAAGGTAATTATACATTTGAAAATATTTTAGCATGGCATTGGAATTATAAAAATGAAAATCGTTTGGTAGTTATTAATTATTCTGATAAAATTTCTGCGTGCAGAATAAAATTAGATTTGACGGGCTATAATTCGGAATTTGAGTTAATTGATTTGTTAAATCAGAAAACTTATGTTCGTTCTTCCGAAGAGATTCATCATCAAGGTTTGTATATTGAATTAAAAGCCTATAAATCTCATATTTTTTCTTACTAGAAATATATTATTAAAAATGCTACGGGAATTATAAAGCCGGCAATTACAAACCATTTTCCTCTTCCGGATAAACCATTTTTTCCTTTCAACATAAACATTCCCGTTATTGCCAAAAGTATTAATGATACTGCAAAGGCATCCGCTACGTATGTCCAAAGTTTTTTTGGAGCATTGAGATGGAGAAAATTACTTTCTCTTAAAATAGGTTTGTTTGAAACAACTTCAACAATTGCACTCCTTTTTTCAAAATCGGCAGTAATTGTTTTCTTCTCAAAAAATAGCTGGATTTTTAATGGAGCCGAACGGAATGAATTTTTCAATGTATCTGCAATATTAAATTCATTCTGCAGTTTAGCAATTAAAGATTCGTTAGTTTCCGAACTATCTGCACTTGAAGCAATAGCAACAGTATCTTTTGTAATGTTGTAATTCGGATTCCATTCATTAACATGATTAACTGCAATACCTGAGATAGAATAAATAAGTGTTAAACCAACTGCTAAATATCCAATATCTCTATGAAGAACATTATTCCATTTACGCCAATTCACAAAAAACCTCATAAAAAAAGCCGGCACTTATTTTTTATTAATAAATTACCGGCTTGTTACAAAATAAATTTTTCTTATTTAATAACTGCGCCAAGTCCTTTTATTTGATAGACTTTCTTTTCTTTTTCTGATTCTGAACAGCAAGATTTTTCTTCGCCTTTATGTTCGCCTGAAGCGCAATTATGTTCTTGTTCCATAGTTAAAGCATAAACTTCACCTTCAACTACTGCAGTTTTACCTTTTGCTTCTAATGGGAACACAATAACACCGTCATCAACTTTAACTCTTATTTTTTCGTATCCTTCTTTTGCTGCTACATCAATCCAGCATCCTCTTGATTCACATACACCAACTATTGTTCCTTCAATAAGAACTTTCTTTCCGTCAAATTCTGCCGGTTTTTCTAAAATTGCAGTAACATCGGTTTTTTCTGTTAAAGTTAATTCACTTCCATACTTTTTGCCGTCTTCAGCATTTATTAATGTAAATAAAAGAATTCCTAAAATTGCTGATTTTAAAATTTTCATAACTTTCTCCATTTATAAATTTTTGTATGTGATAATCTAACTTTTTGGTCTTTTATTTTCAACATAGATTCTATTTTATTAATTTGGGTTTTTATTTAACATAAAGATGAAATAATGAAAAGAAAAAATTTTCTTAAAATTTCCGCGTTATCAACTATTGCAATTTCTAATCTAAATGCATACAACTTATTTAATAACAGCACAATTCAAAAGAATAATGAAATTATTAAACCGCCTAGATTAAAAGCAGGCGATACTGTAGGATTAGTTTCTCCAGCAGGATTTTTAAGTGAAAAGAGTTTGAATGAATCAATCGAAAATATGGAGAAGCTGGGATTTAAAGTTAAGGTTGGAAAAAATGTTTTGGAAAGAAACGGTTACTTAGCCGGAACAGATCAACAACGAGCCGATGATATAAATGAAATGTTTAGAGATGAATCAGTAAATGCCATTGTCTGCACGCGAGGAGGGTACGGTGTGGCAAGAATGCTGCATCTATTAGATTATGATGCGATTAAGAATAATCCAAAAATTTTAATCGGTTACAGTGATATAACGGCTCTCTTATATGGAATCTTTTCTCAAACAGGATTGGTTGCTTTTCATGGTCCGGTTGCTACTTCTACATTTGACGAGTTTTCCACAAAATATTTTGAAAAGGTTCTAATGGAAAATTCCGAAAGGACACTTCTTCCGATGTACGAGGAACATCAAGAAGATTCTTATTTAATTAGAAGCGGACATGCAAAAGGTAAACTAGTCGGAGGAAATTTATCAATAGTTGTTTCATTAATAGGAACTCCTTATGACGTAGATTTAACAGATAAAATTTTATATCTGGAAGAAGTTAGAGAAGAGCCATATAGAATAGACAGATTTTTAACTCAGTTAATCAGTTCAGGAAAATTAAAGAATGCAGCCGGAATTGCAATGGGAGTTTTTAGAAATTGTGAAATTGATCCGGACAGACCTTCCTTCGAAAGATCATTTACATTAAAAGAGGTTTTATTTGATCGTCTTTTTGATTTGGGTATTCCGGTTGTTTACGGTTTATCATTCGGACATATTGCAAACAAATATACACTTCCATTTGGAATTGAAGCAGAATTTAATTCAACTGAAAAAACTATTACTCTTTTAGAGAATACCGTTGAATAGTAATTATGCACAAATAGTATTTCCTCTTCCATTCAGAAATGCATTTACATACAGCATTCCCGAGCATCTAAAAGATCTTACTCAAATTGGAGTTAGAGCAGTTGTTCCTTTTGGGAAAAGAGTTTTAACCGGCTTCGTGATTGGCATTTCCGACAAAACCGATATCAAAGAAAAAATAAGACCTATTCAAGATATACTTGATGATATCCCAATTTTTGATGAATCCGCATTAAAATTTTATGAATGGATTAGTGAATATTACTTGAGTTCACTTGGCGAAGCATTAAAAAACTCTGTTCCTTATGGTTCCGATATTGAATCAAAAAAAACTGTTATTGGTGATAAAGATAAATGTGACGCAGAATTTAAAAATCAGACAAAAAAGAATAGTGCTACTTCTAAAATTCTTTTAGCTCTATCAAAAAAGGAAAAATGGACAATTGCACAGCTTCAAAAAGAAGTTAAAAAGAAGAATATTTATTCAAATCTAAAAACTCTTGAAAAGAACGGATTCGTCTCTGTACTTGAAACAATTCAAGATCCTAAAGTAAAAGTTAAGACTCAGAAATTTGCAAGAATAATTAAAGATATAGACAAAGTTTATTCTCATCTTCCTGAAATCGAAAAACGATCACCTAAACAAATTGTAATTTTATTAGAACTTCTTTCAAAACAAAATGAAGATTATCTTGTAAGCGATTTGCTTAAAAAGCTGGATGCAAATAATTCATCCTTAACCTCACTTCAAGATAAAGGTTTGGTAAACATATTTGACAAGGAAGTTCAGAGAACTTTCACCGAAGATTATGAAGAGGATAACTCGGAGTTTTCACTTACTAAAGAACAAACGGAAATAATTGAAAAAATTTCTCCGAATATTATTAACAAAGAGTTTAATACTTTTTTGATTCATGGTGTTACCGGCAGCGGTAAAACTCAAGTCTATATTGAATTAGCAAAAAAAACTTTGGCTAAAAAAAGAAATGTAATTATTCTGGTTCCCGAAATATCATTAACTCCGCAAATTACAACACGATTTATAAATACATTTGGGAATGAAACTGCAGTTTTTCATAGTAGAATGTCAATCGGCGAAAGATACGACACTTGGCGTAATATAATTAAAGGCAAATATAGAATTGTAATTGGTCCTCGTTCTGCTTTGTTTGTTCCTTTAAAAAACATCGGATTAATTGTTGTTGATGAAGAACATGACTCAAGCTATAAGCAGTATGAAAATGTTCCTAAATATCAGGCAAGAGATGCTGCAGTTATTAAAGCAAAACTTAATAATGCTGTTGCGGTATTAGGTTCAGCAACCCCTTCTTTAGAAAGTATGCACAATGCGGAATCGGGCAAGTACCAACTGCTAAAGTTGACTAAGAGAATTGATGACGCAATTCTTCCAACCGTAAAGCTTATTGATTTAAAAGATGAATTAAAAAAGAAAAAGTCAGAAGTTATCTTTTCAAAGATTCTTTTAGAAAAAATAAATGATAGATTGAGTAAGAAAGAAGGAATTATAATTCTTCAAAACCGGAGAGGATTTTCAACCCAGATATATTGTGCGGACTGCGGCGAGATTGAGCTTTGTGATAACTGCTCTGTTTCAATGGTTCATCATATTGATAAGAATTATCTTCAATGTCATTATTGTAATGCGGTTAAGTCTGTTCCCAAAGGATGCAGAAACTGCGGATCACTTAGTATAAAGTTTTTTGGTACAGGGACTCAAAGAGTTGAAGATGAACTTCTCTATCATTTTCCAGAAATTAGATTAGAAAGAATAGATTCTGATTCGATTACTAAAAAAGGAAAACTCAGTTCAATTCTGAATCAATTTAAGAAGGGTGAAATTGATTTACTCGTCGGAACTCAAATGGTTTCAAAAGGACTGGATTTTTCTCATGTTACTTTAGTTGGAGTAATATCAGCAGAAACTACTTTGTGGCTTCCCGATTTTAGAGCCGACGAAAGAACTTTTCAATTATTAACTCAAGTTTCGGGCAGAGCTGGAAGAAGCAAAAATCCTGGTGAAGTAATTATTCAAACTGTCAACAAAGATCATTTTGTTCTTAAAAAAGTAGTTAATAATGATTACTTGGGATTTTACGAAAGTGAAATGCAGCTTCGTAAAAAACATCATTATCCCCCTTTCATTCGGTTGTGCTTAATTGAGACAAAAGATGAGAAAGAAGAAAATGCAAATGGAGCAATAAGAGATTTTCATCAATATTTTAAAAAATATGAGAAAGGACTTCTAATTTCACCTCCGGCTGAAGCTTTAATTCATATGCTTAAGGGGCAGTACAGGTATCATCTTTTGGTTAGAACATCCAAGAAAATTGATCCATCAGGCAGAATTTTGAGAGAAGCTGTTGAAAATGCATTTATCGATTTTAATAAAAAGAGTAGATTCCGAGATGTAAAAATTCAATTTGATATTGATCCTCAAAGTGTTCTTTAAGGATAATTTTTTACAGCCTTAGAAAATGGAAACATCAAAAAAGTATTAGCAGCAATTCTACCCAAAATGTATGAAGCTGTTGCGGCAACCGCACCAACAGAATCAAACAGATAAATCATTGCAAAGAGTGAAATTACAATTCCGCTTACTTCAATAATTGTTGCATAAGTAATTTGTGTTGTTCTTCTTTCATGCACTAAAACAGCTCTTTGGAAAGAAATTAAAAATGTAAGTGCAGGCATAATTCCCATTATAATTACAGGAAGCGAAGCAAAATCTGCAAGCTCTTTTGTTAATCCCGAAACATCAAACAACCAGAAATCTGATAAAGGAGTTAATCCTATTAACAGCAGAGTGGAAGCAGCAGAAATACCACCGAAGAAAGCAAAGTTTCTTAACTTCTTATAACCATCAGCTTTTTTACCAATCAAAGCAATTCCCACTTCTTGATATGAAAGTCCGACACTTCTAAAAATAAATACCAATGAATTAACCACAGGCATAACCGCTAAAGATTCTAACGACATTCTGCTCTGCCCCAAAAAGAAAGTCACAATAGGATGAACACCTAAAGCCATTACCGAAGTTAATGCAAGAGGATAATAAAACTTAATTATTGAACTATAGGAAAGATTGTCTTCGCCGGAACTTTCACTTTCTCTAATCTGCTTTATTAGATTTACCGTCATAAATCTGCTTGCAATTGATTCTGATACAACTGCTACAGACAAAGAAACTGCTCCAACAACAACACCGGGAAGATCAAAAAAAGTGAATAATATTACTGCTGTAACTGCCATAGAAACTAATCTTACTACTGTTCCGTATGAAACTCTTTTCGTATAATTATATTTAATTAATATCCCTTGATAAAATCTTCTGTAGCCAATTGCACCGGGCCAAGGAATTAAAATTATTGATGCAATATGAGTTAGATGTGCAACTTCGTCAGGTAATCCAATTATCCTTTCGGCAATAAAATAAAATATGGGTGGAATAATAAAAAGTATATAAACTGCTGTTAAAACTGCATTCATCACATAAGTGAAATTTCTGAGTTTCATAAATGATTGGTAATCATTTACTAATTCAGTTGCAGCACTCAGAAGCATAATTATAGGGGATTCAATTACCAATGCAAACGAAAATGCAATTCCGTATGCTGCTAAGTTATACTTTGGCTCTGCAAGTCTTGCAATTATAGAAGCTAAGAAAGGACCTTCAACAGACATCATAAGCCACGTTGCAGCAAGCGGCATCCAAAAGTAGAATATTTTTTTGTAAGTCAAATTTGCTTGGCTTAAAGATTGAGTCATTTTTTAGAAGCCTAAATCAATAATTAATGAAATGAAAATTACTTGTTAATATTTGCATAAAAAAGAAAAGCAATCTCACATCAAATGTAAGATTGCTTTATTTAACTTGTCAGTAAATCTTATTCTAGTACTAAGTATTTGTAACTTATTCCATCCATTATTACGGAAACATTATTTCTTTCAACCGAATATGTTTGGCCGCTGAATAAATCTTTCAGCATTTGTGTATTATAAAATTCAGGTAACGTCAAATCAACTTTTTGCTGATTTTCACTCTTATTCAGTATAACAACAATCCTTTGATTTACATCTGATCTTATGTAAGTGTATATGTTTTCATCAGCATATAAAGTGTAAAAATCACCGTAACGAAGAGCAGAGTTTTCCAATCTTAAATTAGAAATTGAGCGAACGCTCTTGAGCATTTCTTTTTCGTCTTCCGAAAGTTCATCTCCAAACTTCATCATTCTTCTGTTATCGGGATCAGAGGCTCCGGTCATTCCAAATTCACTTCCATAGTAAATTACAGGTAGACCCGGAATAGAAAACATATAAGCGTAATACAATTCTCCTTTTTTATAACTAGATGGATTATCAACCTGCGGAGGATTATTCCATCCTTCTTCAATAGCACTCCATTGTTCTAATCGCAAGTCACCGTCTGCATATGCCATATATCTATTTTTATCATGGCTGTCCATTATATTTCCCATGTAGTGGATTGGACCATATACATCAAAATTTTTCTTAATTTCTAAATCGAGATTACTGAAAGAATCATTCTGATTTATAAAAACAGCTTGAGCAACATTGTAAAGATTAAAATTAAACTGCGAGCTCAACTGTCCATTATTCACATATGAACTAACTAAATCATAATCACCGAAAGTCTCACCAATCTGGTAAACCTTAACATTCATCGGAATTTCAATTTTCTCTTTAATCTCTTTTGTTAAAGCTCTCCAAAATTCATTTGGTACATGCTTAACCGCATCGTGTCTGAATCCATCTGCACCAGTTTCCTTTAACCACCAAACCGCATTATCAACCATAGCTTTTAATGCTTCAGGAGAACTTGGATAATCAAATGAAGGAAGATAGGGTTCAAACCAAGTTGTTAATCGGTAATCGTCCCATCTTCTAAGATTTAAAGTTCCGTCAGGTAATTCAAGCTGACCAAACCAATTTCTATTATTTACAAAAAATGGATGCTGTTCATGAACATGATTCGAAACAAAGTCTAATAATATATTGATGTTATTATTATGAGCAGTTGCAACCAGTTCTTTTAATTTATCCATTGTACCAAATTTTTCCTCAACCTCTGTAGCGGAGATTGGCCAGTATCCATGGTATCCTGAATAATATCTGTGCGGCGGAGGATATTCTTTGAATGGTTCATTTGGATTGTCATAAACAGGAGAAATCCAAATTGTATTTACTCCTAACTCTGTAAAATATCCATCATTCAGTTTCTGAATAATTCCTTCTAAATCTCCACCCATATAATTTGCTTTCCATTCAAGAGAATCAAATTGAATAGGAGCATTAATTGTAGTGTCACCATCATTAAATCTATCAATCATTAATGAATAAATATTTGCATCAAACCAGTTTTTGTTTGTCGGCTTATCTGCAGGCTGTCCGTTTACAAAAACTATCTGCTGGATATTTGTTGTATTACCATTTACAGAAACTGCAGCTCTTAAATTTTTTATTCCATTTTCAAGATCGGGTAGAGAAATTGATATCGTCTTTCCTTTAATTTCAAAATCGCTATGTTTTTTATTTTGATATAACACAAATATATTATCGCTGTTCAACTCATTAGTAAAATCTTCTGTTTCAAAATAGAGGTCTAATTTATTTCCATTTAATTCCTTTATATGAAGATACGTTTTGGGTTTTTCTATCTCTTCTATTTTTAGGATAGAGTTATAACTTCCCATTCCATTTGAAATAGAATTAGGATTATTCTGATCAACTATTTCCTCGCCGTCTGCAAAAAATTTATATTCATAAGTACCGGGTTCAATTGGAATTGTAATCTCATAAGTCCCGTTGCCATCGGCATCTTTCATTTCAAGATTTTCTCTGTTCCAATTATTGAAACTTCCGAATAGAGAAATAAATTTATATTCCTTTTCGGGTGTAAAAGAAAAAGATGCTTTTTGAATCTTTCTTGATTTAACAATTATCTGAAACTCTTCCCCTTTATGAGTGAAATTGATAAATGAGAATCCTTCAAAATCTTCTTTTGGGGTTAAGTATAGATATCCGTTAGATTGATCATACTTTAATTCTTCAAAATTGTTATTCTCTTTAAAGTTAATGTCATAATTATCAGAATAGAATAAATCAGATACGTAAAAAGAATCTTGAACACCGGATACCAAAGTAATTGGATTTATTAAATCTTTAATAGAGGTTTCTTTTGCTGAACAATTTGACAAAACAAAAATTGATAAGAAAAGCAAAACCTTTTTATAAATAGATAATTTCATATAACTTCCGATTTGTTATGAAGAAAGATAATAAAAAGAGGGTTTGAAATCAGTCGACTTTGTTAAACCGACTGACTCAATTTTATAAATTCATCAAGTTTATCTATTCCTGATAAGTACGTAACTTTTTCGAATTTAGATAAAACATCATTTGTGTCATTTGCCAAAGCTTGTCCCCCGACAATAATTTCCTGTTCGGGAAGTTCGCTTTTTATCAACTCAATTAACTTTACAAGTCTTAATATGTTTATATAAAAGCTGTTGGAAATACCTACAAGATCGGGTTTCTTTTCTTTGATTATATTTAACACTTCATTTGCGGGAGTATTTGCTCCTAGAAAAATTGATTCCCAGCCATTTAATTCAAAAAAATCTGAAACTATTCTTGGACCGATTTCATGGAATTCCTTATCAACACAAGTAATTACAATTTTCTTTCCGTTTCTGGGTGTTTCTAATATTTTGGGATAAACGAGATTTAAAAGGCTTTCAGTAATTTTTGTAGCAATATGCTCTTCGGCTATCGAACTTCTATTGCTTTCCCAAAGATGACCTATTCTGTACATCGATCTTTGAAAAAGCTTTGTATAAATTTCTTTTATGTCAGTATCATCAGCTAAAAGCGTATTAATAATTCTTGTACATTCAGCTTTGTTGCCATCGAGCAGTGCATTTAAGTAATGAAGATATGTTGCTTCTGAAATCATTTTAAATACCTTATCTATTTAAAATCTTAAACGAATAATGAGTTTGGAAAATTCCATATTTTAATCGATTTTTTCAAACTTTTTTATAATCTTTTTAGAAATTCTGTAAGATGCAAATGAAGCCAGCGGAGCTGCAACAACATCAACTGTGTAATGAACATGCATCAACAAAACCGAAAGTCCCATTATAACTGTTAAAATCAAGAAGAGCATTTTAATTTTTTTGTTTACCGATGTAAGATAGAAAATAAATGATGTTGCCGTATGACCCGAGAAGAATAAATCTTTGGTTAATGTTTTACCTCCTCCAAAAAATTCAACAAATGGATCCTTCAACGCTATCATAGTTTCAGGCGGATTTAACGGAAGTGAATACATACTTATAATTCTGATAAGAACCATTATTCCATAAGTCAGTAGTGCAGTTGATAATATTCTTGGTGACTTAAACAAAGAAATGAGAGCAAATATTAATCCGCTGTATATCATTGCAAAAATCAGCCAAGTCAAATCAATTGGATTAAATAAAACTAAAATGGGATCTCTGAAAGAAAATCCTTCTCTGTTTTCTACAAACTGTAAAAAGTTGGTAAAGAAAAAAAGAATCAGAGAGACAAATATCAAAGTGGAAATAAAAAAATTTCTATTTCGGTTAATTCTAAAATAATTTTTCCAGTTTAGTTTAAGATCATCAAAAAAGTTCATTTCAATCCGTTAAAATTTGCAAATAATATTTTTGCCTTCTCTTCAAATTCAACTTTATGAGGAATTCCCTTTTGAACATCCGAATTAATAAATGATGAATCGTTAGTCTCTATAAACATTTTAAATCCTTTACTGTTAAGCCAGTAATAAATTCCCCAGTTTTCTAAGGACCATTCTTTCATGAATTCGTTTACTTCGTAATCAATATAAAATATTTCGTCTTCTGTTATTACAAAATTTGACGGGAAGTAGTCTATATTGATATTCAAATCCTCACATTCTTGTGCAAGTTTTATCAATCTTTCTAAATGAATTTTTTGTAAAATATTTTCTGCAATTGCATTTGAAGCTAATTTACCATCAATAAATTCTTTCACTAAATAATTTTTGTCAATACTGTAATCAATCAATTTGGGGATATTACTTGTAATGCTTTCAAGAATTTCATATGATTTTAATTCAAGCTCAACTTTATTCTTATCAAATTTGTAATAAGGATTTTCTTCATTATGCATGAGTTTGAAAACCAATTTTTGATTTCCAAACTCAGCTAAATATGAGTAACCTGATTTACCTCTTCCTAAAAATTCGACAATCTTTAATTCACCAATATTGGTGCTGATTATAGAATTAATTTCTACCATTACTTAATTATATAAATCTCAGTTTGATTATCAGACAAAAATTCGCAGCCATCTTTTGTAACCACAACTTCTTCTTCAATTGTTGCAATTCCATAACCGGGAATTGTTAATCTCGGTTCAATCGTAAAAACTTGGTTTTCTTCCAATTCCATGTAAGGAAGATTTCCATAACGTTCCCATCTTGGTCCTAATAAAGCACCACCATCGTGAGCAACTCTTCCTACTTGATGTCCTAATCCATGCGGATATTCTTCATAACCATTTTCTACAATATAACTGCGTGCAATATTATCAATCTCCCACCCTTTCATTCCTGGTTTAACCGCCTTTGCTGCCAATTGAATTGATTCTTTAATAACATTAAATCCTTTTAAAACTTCTGCCGGAACTTCAGTTTCACCTTCTTTTAGTACATACCAAGTTCTTTGAAGATCAGCACAATAGCTATTTTTCTTAACTCCAAAATCCATGTTGATTACATGACCTCGTTCAATTTTTCTGTCAGTTGGACCTGAATGCGCACCAGCCGTATCTGGTCCAGTAAAAACTGCCGGACAATGTTCTTCATCCCAAGCAAAATCAAATCCTTTTTCCTTTACTCTATTTCTTACAAACTCTGCAACATCCTTCTCACTTTTTCCTGGTTGTAAAAATCCTGTTACTTCATCAAAAATACTTAAGGTTTCTTTGATGGAGTCTTTCATAAGAGTTAGTTCTTTAGTTGATTTTCTTCCTCTTAATGCAGCAACAATTTCTTCTGAGGAAATAAATCTATCTTTGTATGGAGTATCTTTAAGAAGTTCTATGAGTTCTAAATAGCAGCCGTATGTTAAGCCATCAGCAAGACTTGAATTTCTCGAAAAGTTAATTGCAATTTTTTTAGGATCAATTTCAGAAAGCACTTTTATTAAATCTTCTTTAACTGATTTTAAATAAGGCGCAATTCTTTTGAAAGTTCCAACAGTTTCCATATTTGCTTTTTCTAAAGAACCTATTACCGCAACAGTTTCCCCTTCTTTAGTAATAATAAATGCAGAATGCCAAGTCGCCCCTGTTCCCACTATCATATCCAGCATAGGATCTTTAATGTTTCCGGTTTCTCTTACGAATGTCATCCACATATCAATATCCTTTTCCTTCAATATTTCAACTGCTTGTTTCTGTTTTTCCAGGATTAATTCTTTTGTCATTTTATCCTCTTCAATTTTTTTATCAGTCAATCGTTGTTTATAATTTATTAATTATCTTCCTACATATTTTTTTAATGTTGCTTCATCGGTTGCAGTTTCAAAAACTTTACCGCATTTACTGCAGATGAAATCAACTTTAATTGGTTTGGCACTAATTCCAACGTAAAACCAAAATAATCCCCATCCTGAATAGTGGCATTTAAAATCTATATGAGGAAGGCCTTTTTTATGTTCGTATTGGCAGATGTTTTCGGACATTTACAAATCACTCCAATTCTTTTTGTAAAAGTAATTATTATAATTTTTAGCAGCAATTTCGGATAATCAGTATATTTAAATATTATTATGAGGATTTAATGAACAAAGAAGTAAAAGTTGCAATTATAGATTTATATAACGGTGAAGAGAATCAAGGAATACGATGTATTAAAGATATTTTAAATGAAGCAGACTGCAGATTCCCTAATTTGGAAATCACTTATGATTTGTTTGATGCCAGAGCAAAGAATGAAATGGCAACTATTGATTATGATATTTTTATTTCTTCAGGCGGACCGGGAAGTCCATTTGAAGGAGAAGAATCCGATTGGGAAGCTGAGTATTTTACTTTGATGGATAAGATTATAACTAACAATCAGAATATAGAAAACTCTAAAAAGCATGTATTTTATATTTGTCATTCATTCCAATTAATGGCAAGATATTTTCAATTTGGTGAAGTTGTAAAAAGACATTCAAAATCCTTTGGGGTTATGCCTGTTAATAAAACCAAAGCAGGTGAAGAAGATATTATTCTTAAAAATTTACCTGAACCTTTTTATGCAGCCGATTTTAGAGATTGGCAGGTTATACGACCAAACTGGAAAAAGATTGAGGAACTAAATGCTCAAATTTTATGCATAGAAAAAGAACGTCCTCATGTTCCATACGAAAGAGCAATAATGGCAGTTAGAATTTCTGATGAAATATTAGGAACGCAGTTTCATCCCGAAGCTGATCCGGCAAGTATGTATTTTCATTTCAGAAAACCTGAGAGAAAAGAACAGGTAGTAAGTAAATATGGAATTGAAAAATATAATGAAATGCTGAAGCTGCTTGAAGAACCGGAAAGTATTCCTTTAACTAGAAAAACTGTTCTTCCCGGATTTTTAAACAATGCAATAAAAAATCTTAGGTATGATGAAGTGGGTGCATAACTGATAAAGGAAGTGTAAATAAGAAAGTAGTCCCTTTATTTTTTTCACTTTCAACCGAAATTTTGCCGCCGTTTTTTTCGATTAAATCTTTGCAAAGAATTAATCCAAGTCCCGTTCCAGGTTCGTTATTTGTTCCTTTTGTAGTATGAATAACATTCTGATTGAAAAGCTTTTTTCTTTCATTTTCAGTCATACCAACACCGTCATCGGTAATGTTTACTTCAATAAATCCATCTTTATCAGTTGCAGTAAATTCAATCTTACCATAATTATTTGTAAACTTAATTGCATTGCTCAATAGATTCTGCACCACCGAACTTATCATTTGCTTATCAGCAATAACATAGGTTGAATTGGCAATATTATTAATGATTTGTATTTCCTTGGTATATGCATTTCCTTCAAGCAGATTAATAGAGTTATCTACAATTTGCTTGAGGTCAAAATCTTCCGGATCAAATTCAATCCTTCCGGTTTGAATTCTTGACCACTGAAGTAAATTTTCTAATAGAGTAAAAATATTTTTTGAAGCTTCATTTATCTTTGTAGAAAAATCTTTTATTTCACTTCTTGTTAAATCTTCAATATCTTCAATAAGGAATTGCGATAACCCAATTAAAGAGGTAAACGGACTTCTTAAATCATGCGCAATTATTGAAAATAATCTATCTTTAGAGGCATTTAGTTTTTTCAAATCATTCTGTGATTCGTGCAGTTTTTTATTTGCTTCTGCAAGTTCATGTATATATTCATTATATCTTTTTTCTGCTCTTTTTTCTTCGGTTATATCTCTTAAAATCCCTCTGTAAAACTTTTTGTTTGTCTTCTCATCATATTCAACAAAAGCAGTTTCAAGAATAAATAATTCCTTACCAATCATATTCTTAATTCTTATTTCATAATTTTTCACAAAGCCTTTAGATTCAAGCCTTTCTTTTAACTTTGCTCTGTCATCCGGATTAAAATAAAACTGACTTATCAAATCAACTTCAAGTAATTCTTCTTTTGATTTGCATCCAAACAACTCAACACCGGAAGGGTTAATATCAATTATTCGTCCTTCGGGAGTGCTTTCAAAAATTGCATCTTTTAAATTATAAAACAGCTTCTGATATTTATTTTCTGCTGCTTCAAGTATTTTTTCTTTCTGAATATCTTCAGTTAAATCATGGGCAATGCCAAGCAGAGCTATTGAATTGTTTTTATTATCTGTTACAATAGAAGTACGAAGCTCAATTAAAAATTCGGTACCATCTTTTTTCTTATTAAAGATTCTTCCTTGCCAGCCTTTCTTAATTGTTTTGGGAAGAATTTCCTTTACAATATTCGGATCATTACTTGAAGTGCGGAGCATTGAAATGCTTTTGCCAACCAGTTCATCTTCGGTATATCCATATAAATCACAGAAAGATTTGTTTACATAAATGATGTTATCATTCATATCCGTAACACTGATACCTTCTGAAATGGAATCAAGAATATATTCTAAAAAATCTATTTGCATAAAAACCGGATGGTTGTCTCTCAAATTTATGAATGCAAGATAACAATTTTGTTGGATATTCTATATCAATTATTGCTAATATTGTTTTTGAAAAATTTTGGTTTAGGTATTGATTGATTTAGGTTCAGCATTATTGTTATTATTTGTTGGTGCATTAGCGGGATTTATAAACGTTAACGCCGGGGGTGGTTCTTCAATTACTTTGCCTGTCTTAATTTTTTTAGGATTAGACAGCGCTACTGCCAACGGTACAAACAGAGTTGCAATTTTTATTCAAAGTGCTGCTGCAGTTCATTCGTTCCAAAAAGAAAATCTCAAACAGTATAAAACCAGCATCAAGCTTTCATTATTTACACTTCCCGGGGCAATTGCCGGTTCATTGTTTGCTGTAAAACTTGATGATGAATCATTTCAATTTATTCTTGGTATTGTTATGATTGGAATAATTATTTCAATGCTGGCTCCCAAAGGTAAAGTTGAAACTGATAATAATGCAGATAAGGAATTTTCATTTCTCTCAATAATTTCTATGCTGTTAATTGGTTTTTACGGCGGTTTTATACAAGTTGGTGTTGGATTTCTTCTAATGTTTTCTTTAAGTCAGCTTTTAAAGTTTGATTTAGTTCATGTAAACATGCACAAGGTATTTATCGTATTTTTCTATACGGTTCCATCAATGATTGTATTTGTTGTTACCGGAAATATTAATTGGTTTTTAGGATTAATTTTGGCAACCGGTAATGCCTTTGGTGCTTGGTGGGGAGCAAAATTATCTATTAAAAAAGGGGAAGGATTAATCAAAGCTGTATTAATTATTTCAATAGCAATTATGGCTGCTAAACTTTTAGAAATATTTTAACTGTATTTGTTTACTGCTTTTGTTAATCTATCCATTATTGCTATTCCAAGATTTTCTTCCGGAACTCTTTCTACCAAAATTAAATCCAAATCCTCTAATTCAAATTCATGAAGCATACTGAATAAATTTGAGGCTGCTTCTATATAATCTCTTTTAGTCGATAGGATTTTAACAACGTCAAATTTTATTGATGATTTATTTTCAGAGAAAAACAATCCGCCGACTTTTTTATTTAATAAATCTGATTGATTAACATCATTTAAAAATTTTATTTTTACTTTTGGTGCGTAATGAAACGGAAGCATACCGGGTGCAATCGGATTATCTGACACAGATTTTATTTTAATTTTTCCTACTACATTTTCTATTTGATTAACCGGTAAACCACCTGGTCTTAATAGAACAAATTCATCTTCAATAAAAGCTATAATTGTAGATTCAACTCCAACAGAACATTTACCTCCGTCTAAAATGATACTCACTTTACTGCCAAGTTGATTTGCAACATGTTCGGCTGTTGTAGGACTTAATCTTGTAAACTTATTTGCACTTGGTGCAGCTATCGGCACTTCAGAAAGTTCAATTAATTTTAGAGCAATTTCATTATTCGGCATTCTTACTGCAACTGTGGGATGGCCCGATGTAACAATATCGGGTACAAAATTTTTCTTTGGAAGAACCAATGTTAATGGTCCCGGCCAAAATTTTTTGATTAACTGATTTACTAATTTGTTTGGAATTTCAGCGATGTTTTCTAACTGATGCAATGAACTTACATGAAGAATTAAAGGATTGAACGACGGTCTTTTCTTTGCTTCAAATATTTTAGCGACTGCTTCCGGATCTAATCCATTTGCTCCTAAACCGTAAACAGTTTCCGTAGGAAAAGCTGCTAATTCCCCTTTTTTTATTTTATCTGCTGCAAATTTTATGTTTTCAAATGTCGGTTGATAAATATTCATATTGCATGTATTTATTTTAGTGATTACAAACTTAACAATTATTTAGTCATTAAATCTTATCTTTAGCTGACTAATTTTTATTTAATAATGAGATTGAACTATGAAAGAATTTAAAGAATTTGCAAAATTACTTGCTTTAGAAAGCGGCAAAATCATAAAAGATTATTTTAGAACTAATATTTCAGTTGATACAAAATCGGATGAAAGTCCTGTAACTATAGCAGATAAAAAATCTGAAGAAATTATGCGAAGCATGATCGAAAAATATTATCCATCACATGGAATTATTGGTGAAGAATTTGGTAGTATAAATGAAGATGCGGAGTACAAATGGGTTCTTGATCCAATTGACGGAACCAAAAGTTTTATCTCCGGGACAGTTACATTTGGAACTTTGATTGCACTTCTTAAAAACAATAAACCTATTATTGGTGTTATTAATCAGCCAATACTAAATGAATTGCTTGTAGGTAATAACGCAGTTACCGAATTAAACGGGACTCAAGTTAAAGTTAGAAAATGTGAAAATCTCTCAGAAGCAGTTTTTCTTACAACCGATCATTTGAATATTCATAAATATCAAAATGGTGAAAAGTTTGAAAGGCTTATAAGAAAAGTAAAATTATACAGACAATGGGGTGACTGCTACGGTTATTATTTAGTTGCTACCGGATTTGCAGATATTATGATTGACCCGATTATGAGTGCTTGGGATAAACTTGCATTAATCCCAATAATTAACGGTGCCGGCGGAAGAATTTCCGATTATCAAGGAAATGATCCTGTGATTGGAGAAAGTACAATTGCAACTTGCGGCTCAATTCATGAAGAAGTAATTAAAGCATTGAACTAGTTATAACCTTTTAAAAAACCCTCTTCTTTCAATGTAGAAAATGATTTGTATGCTTTAATTGTAACCGAGTAAGTTTTGTAATATCCGGTTGATTCAACAACAACTCCTTCAACCTCTTTTTCAAGTTTAACATCTGCTAATAACTGATTAGCATCAATTAATTTATTATCAGAACGACCTTTATTATCTGGTATATTCTCAAATGCATAATAAATTCCTTTAACTGCATTCTTGTATGCAATGTCTAATTCTTCATTAAAAGATTGGGCATTTATCGAAAAGCAGAACAATAAGGAGAGAACTAATATCTTCATTTTTCATCCTCTTTATTTTAACTGATTAATTTTAATATAAAATTTACTATGAATCTTTTCAATCAATAATTCATCTTATTCATAAAAAATAAAGGATGTTAATAATGAATGAAAATATAGTTATTGGAACCGATGCTAATTTTAGAAGTGAAGTTTTAGAATCAAAAGTTCCTGTATTAGTTGATTTTTGGGCACCGTGGTGCGGGCCTTGCAGAATGGTTGCTCCCGTTGTTGAAGAAATAGCTAACGAATTAAAAGGTCAGTTAAAAGTAGTAAAATTAAACACTGATGAAAATTATGCTTCTGCAAGTCAATATAATATTATGAGTATTCCTACTTTGGGAATTTTTATGAATGGACAACTTGTTAACTCAGTTGTGGGTGCAGTTCCTAAAGCATTTTTAATGCAGAAAATTGAACCGTACTTAACAAAAGTTAATGCATAGCAATTAACTCAAGCCTCTATAAACCGGAAGACTTCGTCATCTTCCGGTTTTTTATCCGTAAATTATCAACGTAACCGAAATAACAAACAGAAAAAATAAAATCAATTTACTGTACATCTGTGAAGACACCTTCTTAAATAAAAATGTACCAAGCAAATAACCGCTTATAATAAAAGGTAGAAATTTTACTGCATCAAGAAATATTGTTGAATTTGATAATCCTGTTACGGCATGAGTAAAAATTATTAATACCGAAGCAACAATAAAAAATCCGGTTATTGCAGATTTCTGTTCTAATTTATCTTTTCCGGTTAGATAAAAATATATTAAAACCGGAGGACCATTAGTATTAAAAGCCCCACCCAGCATCCCGCTGAAAAGTCCGAATAAGTATCCCCATTTTAAGTTCATTGTTCGCGGTTTAATAAAATTTGTGGCAGACATAATAACAAAGAGCAAAATTACAATTCCCAAAATCCTCTGAAATAAATCTGGATCGGCTTTGGACAGAACAAATACTCCAATTGGAATTCCGATAAAAGAACCGATGTATAAAAATCTAAGACTTTTGAAATCGATACTTTTTCTTAATTGAATTGATAAAAGAATGTTTACAACAAATCCCGCCAAAGCCCCTAATGGAACCGCATATTTAATTCCAACAACCAAAGAAATTAATGGAATTGAAGTTAAAGCAAATCCGAATCCGGTTAAACCTTGATTAAAAGCTGCCGTAAATAAGATTAAACCAATCAATAAAAAGGTAACTGAGAAAATTTCCATACCCAAATATAATTATTCTTTTAGGAAACTTTACTTCTTAGCATTCGTCTTAATTTATGAAACTAAGCAAAACTAAATATTCCGGGGGGAATTATGAAAAAGACAACTTCAACAATAATATTTTTAACTGCATTTTTACTTCTTCTGGGAGCTGCAACAGCAGAATCACTTTTTAATGATCCGGTAAGATTCACTTTCACAGAAAATGGAAAGAAATATGAAGTTACTTTAGAGAATGATAAAATAGTTTCTCTTTATATTAATGATGAAGCCGTTCCAGAAGAAGATTTCTATCTTTATGAAGATATGATTATGGAAAAGCATCAAGAAGTAAAAGAAGGATTGAAAAAACTTGATGGTGAACTTGAAAATTTAGATGAAAATCTTGCCAAAATGGATGAAGAATTAGAAGAGCTGAGTATTACACTGAACGGACTTGATATAAATTTAAATATCGATAGTGATGAGATTAGAAGATCTGTTGAGCATGCTATGGAATCGATGAAAGATTTTGATGTAAATATCAGCTTTGATGACAGTCATTTTAAAATGAACATGGATCAGTTAAAAGAAAATTTAGATGAATTGAAAAATATTCATGTATCAATTGATGAAGACAGAATTGAACTTGCTCTTGAAAATTTAGATGAGCAGTTAAGTAAAATTAATATTGATCTGAGCGACTTAAAAAATCTAAAAGTTGAATTAAAAGATGAGATGAACAATCTTAAAGCCGAATTAAACGGCTTGGATATTGAGCTTGAAGAACTTTCAGAATTTATTGACGTTATGAAAAAAGAACTTGTTAAAGATGGATTAATTGAAAGCGAAGATGACTTGATTAACATAAAATATAAAAACGGAAATCTCTATATAAACAATAAAATTGTTCCGGAAGAACTTCAAGAAAAGTATAAAAATATGAGAGAAGAATTCAAAACAAAGTAATTACAAAACTACTTTGTTTGAAAGCTCGTTAGTGTCATCAGATTTAATTGGGAAATGTTTACTTAAAATGTTTCCCACTTTTTCTATTCCGGTAACAACTCCTTTAGCAAAATCCCCTTTCAAAAAGAATTGAAGCATTTCATCTTTTACATTTTCCCATGTTGATGGATCAACTTTTTCATTTATACCGGAATCAGCGAGAATATAAAATTTCTTTTTCTCCAAAACTATGTAAATCAGAATTCCGGTTTTGTCTCTTGTCTTATCCATTCCAAGCTTAAAGAATTCTTCTTCTGCAAGTTGACGCAAATCATTTTTACTTTTTAATAAAGGAAGTTTTTCTTTTATACTTACTCTAATTTCTCCCGAAGTTATTTTCTCCATTTCGCCGATTTTATTCGAAATTCTTAAAAAGTCATCGTCACTGAAATAATTATAAACCAGATCCTTTTTCATTCTATCCCTCATTATTATAACCCAAATTTAATTCCCTCAAATTGATTAATCAAACCGTCAATGGTATATTTCATATTTATTTTTGTACGAAATGTTTTTAGAAAAGGAGACTTAAATGGAATTGAAGTTAGAAAAGTTAAATGAATTTGAAGGAAGAAAAGGTCCTCTATTACTGGTTATTATGGATGGAGTTGCTTACGGAAGAATGGATGAAAGTGATGCTGTTTATCTGGCTAAAACTCCTAATCTTGATAAATTATTGAATGATATTCCACTGCAGACAAAGTTAAAAGCTCATGGTCCTGCAGTAGGACTCCCATCCGAAGATGATATGGGAAATAGTGAAGTTGGTCATAATGCACTTGGCGCCGGAAGAGTTTTTGCTCAAGGTGCAAAGCTGGTAAATCGTTCTTTTGAATCGGGTGAAATCTTCCAATCTGATAATTGGAAAAATGTTATTCAGCATGGTAAAAATGGCGGAACAGTTCATTTTATTGGACTCCTTTCAGACGGAAATGTTCACTCTCATATTAATCATTGGTTTGCGTTAGTTAATAAATGTGCTGAGGAAGGAATTCAAAAAGTAAGACTTCATATTCTTATAGATGGACGCGATGTAGGTGAAAAAAGTGCTATGGATTATGTTAATCCCACCGAAGAATTGTTGAAAAAGATTAATTCAGAAAAAGGATTTGATTATAAGATTGCAAGCGGCGGCGGCAGAATGATTACAACAATGGATAGATATAATGCCGATTGGTCAATTGTAGAAAGAGGATGGAAAGCACATGTACTTGGTGAAGCCCGCCATTTCAAATCAGCAGAAGAAGCTGTAACCACAATGTACAATGAAGATCCGAAAATTATTGATCAGTATTTGGAATCATTCGTAATAGTTGATGATAATGATAATCCGGTTGGTACTATTGAAGATGGTGATGCGGTTGTATTTATCAACTTTAGAGGTGATAGAGCAATTGAAATTTCAAAAGCATTTGAAGATGAAATTTTTGACAAATTTGATAGAAAGAGAAAACCAAATGTATTTTATGCGGGAATGATGGAATATGACGGTGATTTACATATTCCAAAGAATTATTTGGTTTCACCTCCGGCGATTGATAGAACTATAAGTGAATACTTATGTAATGCAGAAGTTAAATCTTTTGCTATTTCAGAGACACAAAAGTTTGGACATGTTACATATTTCTGGAATGGAAATCGTTCAGGTTATATTAATAAAAATTTAGAGACATACGTAGAAATTCCTTCTGATAAAATTGCGTTTGATAAAGCTCCCAAAATGAAAGCTCCCGAGATAACTGAAAAAACTATTGAATTCTTAAAATCGGGTGAATACAAATTCGGCAGAATAAATTATCCTAATGGTGATATGGTTGGACATACAGGTGTAATGGAAGCCGCAATTGAAGCAGTTGAAACTGTTGATGAAGGAATAGGAAAACTCCTTCCTATAATTGACGAACTTGGCGGAATAGCAATCATTACTGCAGATCATGGAAATGCTGATGAAATGTTTAATATGAAAAACGGCAAAAAGGATGTGAAAACTGCTCACACATTAAATCCGGTTCCTTTTGTAATTTATGATTCTAATTATAATGGTGAGTATAAAATGGCAGATGTTAAAAATCCGGGATTAACAAATATTGCCGGTACAATTTTGAATCTGCTTGGTTACAAAAATGTTGACGGGTATGATCAATCATTAATTACATTTGAGAAATAATTTTGTGAAACATCAGAGGTTTTAAAGGCCTCTGATGTTTTTTATCTGCATACAGCATTAAAAATTTTTATTTGACGTTTAATCTCCCTCCATTAAAAATCAATCGTCTTCCTATGGAAATTTTTGATTAGATTTATCTGAGGTATAAAAGAAGAAATTCCGACAATCTCTAAGATTGCCGGAATTTTATTATCGAATCTATTGTCTGATATCTTAAAGTCTTAATTCTATTTAATCATCAGCATTTTGCGGGAGGTAGTATAATTTCCACTACTTAATTTATAGATATAAACTCCACTTGGTAAATTTTCCGCATTAAAATTTACTTTATAAGTACCGGCAGATTTTTGTTCATTTACTAAAGTCGCAACTTCTCTTCCCAAAATATCAAAAACTTTTAAGATTACATGCTCATTATTTGGTATTGAATACTCGATAATTGTAGTTGGGTTGAATGGATTTGGGTAGTTTTGTGATAAATAAAAATCATCAAGATTAATCTTCTTTTCATCAACGTCACCATATATATCAAATCGTTTAACACCAAATAATTGAGTTCTGTTTTCAACACTATCTGCCCAAATTGAATAAGTTAAATGTCCGTATTGAAAATAGAAACTGCCAACAGCAGGTTTAGAAACTTTATGTTTTAAAGGTACAGAAAGAATTTTATGATAGTAGTCGAATTCAGATCGAGATTCTGCTACTTTTATAAAAAGCGAGTCATTATTCTTATATCTATAAACAAACGGATGATAAGGATTATTCTCTTTACCAATTATTGGAACTAATAATCCATCAAAGTATTCTATTTCACCTTCAATATCTAAGTAAAAATCAAAATTACTGTATTGATTGTTGTTCACATTATAAAGATCTACTAACTTTTGCTTAATTTCTTCTTCATCCAAATAACTTACAAAGAAAGAGGCATCACCCCAATTTCCTCTATAAGTATTATAGGAAATTACATTATCGATTAAGATTATTTCTTCAGAAACTACATTCGATTTGATTGATTTCATAACGATCTTAGTATTACTATCAGCAGTTACTTTTTCGCATATTAAAACAAATTTATCATTCCCATTTACAAAGGATTGAATATTATGATAATAAACTCCTTCTTTTGAAGTAAATACTTCCTTAAGATTATATAAACTATCCTGAAAATAAGCAAAATATAGATTGTTATTTTTGGTGAAAGTAAGCGCTAAATAATTTTCTCCATACATATCATACGCAAATCTGGGATTTGTTTCATCATCTTCACCAGAAAGCAGAATTTTTGTATCGCTCCAATTTTCATCTTCAGAAGATTTAGTTTTATAATAAAGATCAAAGTTACCGGATTTATTTGATTCCCAAATTATCAATCCATCTCTTCCCCATGCAGGTTCTGAGGAAACTGCATTTCTGTTAATAAATTGATTATCCGTTATAAATATTGGTGAAGAAAACGAATCGGTCAAATTATCATAAGTAAGCATAACAATATTTATTGATCGTCCTTCCCTAATTTCGCTTAAAAAGAAAGAGGGAATTCCATGTGGAAAATTCATGGGTTGAAGCGGCATGCTTGGATTGTCATAACTAAGAGAGTCATTTGTAATTTGAATAACATCTCTTGTTTGTGCTATTATTGAAATCATTAAAATAAAAAAATGCAAAAGAAAGATTTTCATTTCATTATCCCTTATTCAAGCTGCATATTTGTAATCAAGATTGAACTTAATTCTTTGTACACATTTTTTAATACTTATTCTCGTCTAGATTAAAATAAAATCATAAAATCAATTCAGGAAACCCCGAAATCACCTTTTTACAATCCCACCTAAATTGTAATTCTATTTTCGGGGTTACAATGTAACAGAGTTTATGAGAAGAAACTCTCTCTTTAATCTATTGTCATTTATGTATATGAAATAAGTATTTTTCTTTAGCTCAGCTTCAAGAGCATTGATTTTTACATCAACGCTCTTTTCAGCTTTGTCATCCCCTGAAGTAAAACAATATTGTGATGACTTAGTCACGTTGGAAGGTTGAATCTTATTTATTTTAGTAATACGTCGATCACTTTTCATTTCATAATTTTCTTTATTGATTATAGGGCAATTAATATGCCATGCATAGAAAAGTGAATAAACCCAATTTTTGAGGAATTTAGTAATTCACAAATATGAATATTTTTCGTAGTGTGTGAAAAATTATACAGGTTAGTTTAATGGAATGGAAAAACCTAAAGAGACATCTGAATTTTTATTTGAAGTATTTGAGTTCATTTCAATCTTAGGAAAATCAAACTCGGTAAACAAGAACAAATCCAGTTGAGAATAAATCCACAAAGCAGCATAAGAAAAAATCAGAACATTTCTGATTTTATATGAATCATTATAATCTTGATACTTAGTTTCAATTAGAGAAGCATTTGTTTCTGTAATGTAGTTTCTATATTTATCATCAGTTTGAACAATAAAATAAATCATAGAACTTAAAAGGACTGCACTTCCTCCACTTAATAAATAACCCTTTGTACTATTTTTTGAGGAAATTTGTCCCCACCCGGGAAGAATAATATTCTTTAATGCTGCGTTCATAATTATTCTGGAATTATCAACATATTGAATTTCGGTAACCTTATTTATCGGTTCATTAGGGAGCTGTACATTTTTATTATCAGCTTTTATCGAAATAAAATTATTTTTTACTTCATCAAACAATTCTACAATTTTGGGTGAAAATATTGATCTGTTTATTGAATAGGAAGAATCAATTTTTAATAATTCTATAAAACTGTTTCTAGCTTCTTTTTCAAAACCAATACTGAATTCCGATGCACCTTTTAAAACAAATATTTCAACTCTCTCCTTTTCATCAGTTTTGGAAAGAAGAAGTTGATCTGATAATTCAATAACCTTCTCAAATGCAAAGTCTTCATACAGTATTTTTACATCATTTAATGATTGAGAAAAAGTAGAAATAGTAATAGAGAAGAAAAATAAAAAGAGAATTTTTCGCATTACTTTAACAGAGTCATTTTTTTAGTGATCACTGAATTATTAGTTCTTAATTGATATATATAAATTCCGGATGGAACCGATGAGCCTTTTTCATTCAATCCATTCCACTTTACATTATAATTTCCTTTATCAAGATTTTCACTCATCAGTTCAATCACCTTTTCCCCTAAAATTGAATAAACTGTTAATGAAATTCTTCCCGAATTTATAATAGAAAATTCTATGTTGGTTTCGGGATTAAAAGGATTTGGATAATTATTCTTCAAAATGTCATATTCAAAAGGAATAGTTTTTTCATCAAGAACAGATGTTGGTGTACTTGACATAAACTCAATTTCTTTAACTACATTTCCATTTATATCTTCACCGCCAAAAACGTAAATTCCGCCGTCAAAATAGACTGCAGTAGGATTTTTTCTTCCAAAACTTAAAGGCTCCCAAGATATTGTAGCATTTTCTGGATTGTAAATATCAAAAACTTCTACAGAAGTTAATGCAGAGTTTAACTCATGATAACCGCCGATTATAAAAATTTTCCCGAACTCACTATAATATACTGCAGAACCGCCGGCTCTTGGAATAAGAAGCTCGGTATCTAAAACTTCAAAATGCTTTGTGCGGAAATTAAATTTAGAAATAGACTGCAGAATACCGGAATAAACTCCGCCAAATAAATATATCTCATCTCCAACTAATTCTGTCATTTGCATGCTTGGCATTATACCGTCTGTATAAACAGAATCATAATTATAAACGAATGAATCTAATGGAACGCTGTATTCTGTAATGTATGGGAGAATATCGGTTACGGAATTTATTTTCTTATCATTATTCAAATTGTTTGAAAATCCACCTATAATAAAAAGTGAACTATCAACTAAATATCCGGCAGAATACATTCTATTAAAATTTTGGTGCGAAGATATTACGCTTGATACGAAATTATTTTGTATTGAAATACTTTCTAATGATGAAGAAATATCTTCTGAAAGAGTTGAACCTCCATAAGCTAAGATATTATTTCCATTTAGTGAAGCTACCAAACCCTGTCTTTCTGTTGATAACGAACCAACTAGCTTCCAAGTGTTATTAATTGGATTATATTCTTGAATCCAATCAACTTCCTGCTGTAAATCGCTTGAATAACCGCCAATTAGGTAAATTTTATTGCTATAAACTACTGGTGCAGCACTTGAAACCGGACTTTTCATTTCACCAATAATTGTCCAATCATCTTGCGAAAATAGATTTGCCGAGATACAAATCATCACAAAAAATATTTTTATAAATTTTAACATTGTTCTTTTCTTTCGATAATAAATTACTGCTTAACTAATATATTATTCAATTTCTATTCCAATTATTTTTCTGAGCATCAAAGTATTCTTTAAAGTTAAATTCAAAATTGAATGTATCATTTTTAGAGATTTCCAAAACTGTGTTATAATCATCAAATTCTGGATTTCTAATTTTTAATTGATACATACCGGGATTTAATCTTAATGGTTCTGAAAATGGTGTGTTCCCTTTTGATTGATTATCAATAAATACTTCTCCCCAAGGAAATATTCTGCAGTTTAAATAACCAAAAAGTGTATCTAGGTTAACCTGAATGTTAGTCATTTCATTATCATTTATTTTTATACTTTTTGTATAAATAGGATAATCGGGATGAACTAATTTTACCAAATAAGTCCCGGTTTCCAGTTCAGTTGTTAAAGGTGTTGTATCAATTTTTTGATTATTTATATAAACATCCGCCCAAGGAAAACATACTAATGATAAACTTCCGCTCCCTTTTTGAATTTTAGGAACTATAGTTTCAATTTTATTTTCAGCACTATTTTTTATATTATTTTTATTTTCTTCAAATGAATTTTCTTGATCAACTTGAGTAATAGTTTTTTGTAGTGAATCATTATTATCATCACTTGGAATATCATTTTGAGCAGTACTCGAATCAATAAAAGTATTTGGGGGCTCTTCAACTAATTGTTCTTTAGGATTATCATTCATAATAAAAACAATTACAAAAGCTACTATTAAAGATATAGCAGCTAATGTTATATAAATCCGAAAATTAACTTTCTTGTTGGGTTTTACTTCTTCTGTTTCACCGGTTTCAAATTGTAAATTTTCCCAATCAATATTTCGTTCGGATTTTTCTTTTCTTAAAACATTTCTTAAAATACTTTTAAGGTTTTCCGGAATATCAGATTTATCTATTTCAAAAATTTCTTCATCAAAATTGATTACATTATTTATAGTTTGATTTACATCATTACCCAAAAGTGGATTTTTCTCGGTAAATAATTCATAAATAACAACACCGGCAGAGAATAAATCACTTGTAAAATCAAGGCTTTCACCCTGCATTTGTTCTGGGGACATATAACAAGGAGTTCCAACTACAGAGTATTGAGAGGTTGCAAAATTTTCATTCTTTGCTAAAGCTAATCCGAAATCCCCCAGCTTTAGATTAAGATTACTGCCAATTAGAATATTTTCCGGTTTTATATCTCTGTGAATAATTCCGTTTTTATGTGCAACATAAAGGGCTTGAAGAAGTTGAAAACTTAAATTCTCTTTCTGCTCAGTTGTTAGAGTTTTGCCATTTATTACTGTTCTTAAATTTTCACTCTTGAAATACTCAAATGAGATATAAAACTTCTGATCTTCAGTTCCAAAATCCAAAACCTTAATAATACTTGGATGATCCAGCTTAGCTAATAATTTTGCTTCTCTTTTAAATCTTTCTACCTTGGGATCATTTTCTATCTTATCTGTACTTAGTACTTTTAGAATTATATCCTTATCTAAATAAATATGATGAGCCAGATAAACACTTGCGTGGTCATCTTTCTTTAATACTTCCTTTATTTCAAATTTCTTAAAGAGAGTATTCATTACTCTTCGCTCTCACCAAGTTCTTTTAATTTTAGCTGCACCCATCTTACCGAAACACCAAGCGATTTTGCAGTCTGTGTTCTGTTATCATCAAACTGTTCAAGTCTTTTTTTAAGTAAAAGGATTTCAAATTCTTTCAATGTTCCGTCGAAGTTCAAAAGATTTTTATCATCTTCCAGAATAATATCATCTTCAGTAATTTTATTTTGATCACAAAGAATTGCTGCTCTTTGTATTACATTAATTAACTGACGCACATTTCCGGGCCAATAGTATGATTCCAATTTGGTAACAGCTTTTGCATCGATCTGTATTTCTTTATTAAGCTTATTTTTAATGTAGCTTTGTGCAATTAAAATAATATCTTCTCTTCTTTCCCTAAGTGGTGGAATCGTAATTGGGAAAACATTCAGTCGGTAAAATAAATCTTCTCTAAAATTTCCTTCTTTAGATAACTGCTTAAGATCTTTGTTGGTAGCAGCAATTATTCTTACATCAACTTTTTTAACATTTGTATCACCCAAACGGATAATCTCTCTGTTCTCAAGAACTCTTAACAGTTTAGCTTGAAGAGCACCCGAAATATCTGCAATTTCATCTAAGAAGAATGTTCCTTTATCTGAAACTTCTAGCAAACCTTTTTTATCTTGATTCGCACCGGTGAATGCACCTTTCTTATATCCGAATAATTCGCTCATCAAAAGGTCATCCGGAATTGAGCCGCAGAATTGGGCCAAGTAAGGTTCATCTTTCCTTTCACTTAAATTATGAATAGCTTGTGCCGCAAGATCTTTTCCTGTTCCGCTTTCACCAAGAATTAAAACTGTTGCATCCGTCTTTGCTACTTTATGAATCAATTTTGCCAACTGACGCATTGGTTTGCTTTCACCTATCATATTAGGAATTTGATCTTGAACTTCAATTCTATTCTGCAGAATTATATTCTGATTACGAAGTTTTTCAAAACTTATTATTCTATCTAGTGCAAGTGCGGCAAGATTTGCAAAAAAGTTTAGAAATATTAGATTCTCTTGTGTAAAATCTTTTCTATTTGTTCTTGTATCAGCAAAAACAATTCCCCAAATTTTATCATCTCTTAAAATTGGAACACTTATAATTGACTGAATATTTTTTAATTGAACACTTTCAAACTGAGAAAAATTTGGATCGCTTTGAACATTATGATATAAGATTGGTTTTTTATCCTTCAAGACTTGCTTCAAGGTATTCTCAGAAAACTCAGTAAGATCATAGATATTTTCATTCTGATAATTTCGTGCAGAGATTATCTTAAACTTATTTTCCGCTTCATCAAATTTTGCAAATACTGTTCTTTCTGCATTAATAATCTTCAGTACCCAGTCAAGCATCTGTTCAATTAATGATTCTTCATAGGATGCGGTGTTAAGTGTTTGACTCAATTGCAGCAATGCTTCAAACTGCTCTTTGTTTAACGATTTGATTTCTTGATAATTCATAATTTACTTTACTCTAAATGAAGCCGGTTTTGAGCTTCCCTTATTATTAAATTCATCAACACACCAAACAACCCAGTAATAACCCTGAGTAGTATTTGGCTGCAACGGTACATTTACCTTTACAGAAATTGAGTCCGAACTTATTCCGCTTCGTTCCCATCTCAATTCCGGCGGAGTTAAATTTTCAAATACTCTAACAGTATATTCAAATTTGAATCCCGGTTGAAATCTTCTCCATCTTAAATTTGGTTGAGTGCTTACAGTATCTAACAAAGTTGCCGGTGAAATAAATTCAATTTCCTGTCTGATTACTCTTTTAAGGTTTGAATTTCCGATTGAGTACTCTTTACCACTTTTATCTAATGCTATTAGATGAAATTCTTTGCCGATAAGCTCTTCCAAAGAATTTATTCCAAGACTTGCCTGAGAAAAACTTGCATCAAATAATGAGAATGTTTTCCGCTCCAATAATTTTTTAATTTTCAGATCTTCATTAGCTATGTATAACGAATCCAAGTCTCCTTCTCGGTCATTTACAACTGCTTCAAAAAAGATTCTTGTTCTTGGATTTAATGTATAATTGTTTTCATATTCGCTGTAAATATTAAATTCTGTCAACTCGGGAATTGAATTAAGAAAATACTCAACAGAAATATTTCTTCTAACCCAATTGATGTAATTTGAATCCTTTAGAAAGCCCGATTTTTCAACTATTAAATAGTCATTAACCGGATTAACATTATCAATCCTAAAAAATCCTTCTGCGTTAGTATAAGTAATTTTAGCATCTGCACCCCAAGTAACAATTGCGTTTTCAATCGGCTGAGGCGGACCGGTTTGTGTTTTTACATAACCTTGAATTGAATAAAACTTATAATTATCTCCATTAGGATCAAGCGGATTTTCTCTTGGGGCATCGCAAGAAATTATAAGCAGAATTGATAATATGAAAAGAAGAATTTTCATTTTTATTAAATATAAATCTCACTTTTAGAGTACAGAACAGCGTTTCCCGAAATATAAACTCTGTCATTATCAATTTCACATATTAGTTTCCCTTTTCTTTTTGAAACCTGAACAGCATTCAATCTTTTCTTATTAAGCTTTTTTGACCAATAAGGCGTTAGTATTGTGTGAGCATAACCTGTTACCGGATCTTCGTCAATTCCAACATCGGGTGCAAAAAATCTGGATACAAAATCAACTTGATTTCCCGGAGCAGTAATAATTGCTCCGTGAGTTTTAAAATTCAATAACTTTCTGATTTCAAAATTCATATTTACTACATCATCTTCTTTTTCAAAAACAATAAGAAGCGATTTGTCGAATAAAACTTCAACCGGCTTTACGGTAAATAATTCAATTAATTTATGATCGGGATTTATCGGCTTTGGATTTCTAACCGGAAAATTTAAGGTAAAAAAGGGATCGGTTCTTTTAACAAATAAATCTCCACTTCTTGATTCAAATTTTATTTCATCAAATTTTTCTATGAAATTATAAATTACAAAAGCAGAAGCTAAAGTTGCATGTCCGCATAAATCTACCTCACTTGTTGGTGTATACCAACGAATGTGAAAGTGATCTTCCTTTCTTATAAAAAAAGCTGTTTCGGAAAGATTATTTTCCATCGCAATATTCTGCATAGTACTTTCGGGCAGCCATTTAGTTAATGGAATAACTGCTGCCGGGTTTCCTTCAAATACATTATCGGCAAATGCATCAACTTGATACTTTACTAAATTCATATTTATTCCTTATGAAAAATATTCATGTTTGATAAAGGGAATTAGAGCGGTGATCAATCCATTTACATATAAGTCTTTTCTGGTCATAACATCATTCGTAAAAAATCCAATTGCTCCTTCTTTATGTTTTGTATTTTCTTTGTTCGATAATTCATCAATAACAATTCCCAATTCCTTGCCGTTCTTCAATTGATCAATTACAAACTGCGGCATCGGAAACATTGGCGATGTTCCGAATCCGATTTTACCATTTTTATCAACAATGCACATACATCCGAATCCAAACCATTTATTATCGATTTCTATGATTCCCCCTTCAACTCCTACAAAAAAATCATTATCATTTTTCTTATTCATATCGAATAATTTCATTGCTCTATTTTTTGCTCCAGTAAATGTATCCGAATTTACCGGCTGTTCAGGAACATCAGATTCAACAGAGATTCCAGTTATTTCTACATCTTTATAATATTTTTCAAATGCTTCTTTAACGGCATCAAGTTTAACCGGATTATTTGAACCGACTAATACTTTCATTTTGCAAATAACCATTTAAACGCATTTGGAATTCTTAAAGCCCATGCTGATTCGCTATGCTGGGCTTCTTTATCTTTAACCCATAGAAAATCTTTCCCTTCCTTGTACCCTTTTTCCTTCAATGCTGTAAGCATTTCGTCAATACCGGGTTGTAAATCCTCTTCCAAAGCTATTCCGCCGTTATCTATATAAACTTTAAAATCTTTGTGCAAACCATTATAATTTTTAACCGGACTTACAAAATCAAGCTGCGCAATTTTAAATGCAGGGGACATGCAAATTGCTTTTGAAAAAACTTCAGAATAATTCCAAAGAAGCATGAAAGAAATCAATCCCCCGGCAGAAGAACCTCCGGTAAAAGTATATTCTCTTTCCGGTTTTGTTCTGTACAAAGAATCAATCATTCTCTTTACTTTATTTACAACAAATTCAGAGTACACAAATCCCGTATCATTTGGAGTATATTCATACATCCTATTAAATGTATTGTAAATTCCCACTATTATCATCGGATCAATAATATCTTTTCTTATTAGAGAATCTGCAGCTTCATCAATCTGCCAATCAATACCGAATGAAGCAGTTTTAGGATCAAAAATATTCTGCCCGTCATGCATATACAAAACGGGGTAGGAGTGATCACTTTCGTAATAATTTTCAGGCAGCCAAACAATTAAATCTCTTGGTTGTAAAAACTTGTATGAAAGGTTTTTATGATACTCAACGGTTCCGGTTATTTGTCCGTCAAAATTTCCGCTGCTTTGTGCAAACTGATCTTTCCAATAATTGATTTCATATACAATTGAAGTGTCATTAAATGCCATCACAATATTGTTTGAAGGAACAATCCCGTTTTCGTTAACGGCTTCGCTATTCCAACTTCCTCTTGTAAATTTGAATTCGATTGAACTTCCTTTTTCGAACTTGAATTCTCTCGAAAAAGTGGAATCATTAGTTCGATTAAGATTGATTTTAGAAGGATTCCAATTACCAAGTTTAATTCCGTTTCCCGAAATAAAAATTGAATCATCTTTTGCAATATGACTAATAACCGAAATCTTCAAGTTCACTTCATCTTGAGAATAGGCTGTTATAATTGATAACAATAAAGCGAATAATAATTTGTTGATAAACATTTTTGATCTTTGGAATTATTAATAATCAAAAATACTAATATATTGTATTAGTATCATTCTAACTTTTTATAATATTTCTTTTTGAAAATCAGAAAATACAAATGAAAGTTCTATTAATTATACCCCCTTTCAGCCAAGTTAATACTTGCTATCCTTCAGTTACTCAGCTAACCGGTTTTTTAATTAGCAAAGGTTATAATGCTGTTTCATCCGATTTATCACTAAATGTTTTCTTAAGAATATTTTCTAAGGAAGGATTTAAGAAAATTTTTGAATCCATTGAACTAAAAGATGTTAATGATTTTTACAGTGAAAGAATTTTGCTTCTGAGAAACAGCTATATAAATTCAGTTGAACCGATAATTAAATTTTTACAAGGAAAGGATCCAAATCTTGCTTACAAAATAGTTAATGAAAAATTTATTCCACAAGGGGAATCATTCGAAAATATTTCTGATGAGCTGGAAGCATTCGGATATTTTGGAATTCAGGATAAAGCAAAATATTATGCTTCTTTATTCCTTAGTGATTTTACTAAATTCATTCAGAAAAATGTTACTGAGCATTTTGGATTATCCCGATATGCAGAAAAAATTTCAATAAGCACTCCGGTTTTTGAAACAATAAACAGAGAAGTTCAAAGAGAAAGAAATGTAATCGAAAATTTTATTATTGAAGAAACCGATAAAATAATAATTCAAGAGAAGCCCGGGTTAGTTGGATTCTCAATTCCATTTCCCGGTAATCTTTTGGGAGCATTAATCTCAGCCATATTTATAAAAGAAAATTTTCCTCAGATTAAAATAATTTTTGGCGGAGGTTATGTTAATACTGAACTAAGAAAACTGCAGGATTCTCAATTTTTTGAATACACAGATTATGTTACTCTTGATGATGGTGAAATCCCAATTCTGAATATCATTCAGAATATTGAGAATCCTAATAGAAATATCTTTGTAAGAACATTTATCCTTAATGAAGATAAAGTTGAATTTAGAAATGATGGATTTCCTCAGAGTATAATTCATAATGAACTTACACCGCCAAGCCTAAATGGAATTGATACTGAAAAATACACTGCCATTACTGAATTGTTAAATCCGATGCATAGATTATGGTCTGATGGATATTGGAATAAGCTTACAATTGCTCATGGCTGCTATTGGCGTAAATGTACTTTTTGTGATGTTAATTTAGATTACATAGGAAGATACTCGCCGGCAAAGGCCTCTGTTATTGTTGATTGGATCGAAGCTATGATTGAGCAAACCGGGAAAACCAGTTTTCATTTTACGGATGAAGCTGCTCCACCATCAGTTCTTAAAGAAGTAGCAATTGAAATATTAAGAAGAAATTTATCAATAACTTGGTGGGGAAATATTCGTTTTGAAAAATCATTTACTCTTGATCTTTGCAGACTTTTAGCAGCATCCGGATGTGTTGCAGTAAGCGGTGGATTAGAAGTAGCTGATGAAAGACTTCTTAAATTAATTCAAAAGGGAGTTACTTTAGAACAAGTTGCAGTTGTATGTAATAACTTCAAAGAAGCCGGAATAATGATTCATGCTTATTTGATGTACGGATTCCCTACTCAAACCGAGCAGGAAGTTATTAACAGTCTTGAATTAGTAAGACAATTCATGCAGCTCAATTTATTTCAATCGGCTTATTGGCATTTGTTTTCCCTAACTGTTCACAGTCCAATTGCAGAAAAACCGGAAAGATATGAACTTGTGATAGAATCAAATACTGACAATCCATTTGGTAATAATGATCTTCTTTTCAAGACTAAGTTAAAAGTTGATTACAAAAAATTTTCATTTGGATTAAAGAAAGCTCTTTACAATTTTATGCATGGAGTCGGCTTTGATAAATCAGTAGAAACTTGGTTTGATTTTCAAACAAGAAAAACCACAATTGCTTCAAATTTGATTTCTAATTTTATAGATAATCACAAAGAATCTATAAAAGAAAATTCAAAATCTATTTGGCTGGGAAGTTCCCCCTTGATTAAAATAATGAATGATGATCTCTTGGAAGTTTATGTTTCATTTAATGACTTAGATGCTGTTTGGGAACTTGATCCTTCGACTGCCGAATGGCTAAAAAGTAATATTCAAAAAAGTCTTGTTGAAAATCATTCTTATAATGAATGGATCAGTTCATTTCCATACGGCTCTAAAGAATTTTCACTTTTTACTCAGACCGAAATTTGGGATGAAATAAGAAAATATGGTCTTTTGTTTGTATAGATTTATTTATGTTTGATTATAAATTTTTGAGTAACTGTTATGAAAAATCTTCTAAAAATTTCCTTAGTTTTTGTTCTCTTATTTAGCTGCACAAATGAAAAAGAGAAGAATGAAAATTCGAGCGATCTGACATTTCTGAAAAGTATTAAACTTCAAATCCCCGAGCCATCAGGAATTACCTTTTTTAATAATTCACTTTGGATTGTCAGCGATGATGAAAGTTCTGTATTTAATGTCGATACTCTCGGCAATATTTTAAATACAATTTCGGTTGATGGAAAAGATTTAGAAGGAATTACAAATATCTCTGATTCAGTTATTGTTATAGTTTTAGAAAGAGATCGAAAAGTAGTTTCAATAAATTTATCGGGAAAAGAAATAAAGAGCAAAACAATAGACATTACAGGGGAATTAAACTACGGACTTGAAGGGATAGGATTTAACCAAATCAAAAGGAATTTTTATATCCTCAATGAGAAAAATCCTTTATTAATAATTGAACTGGATGAAAACTTTGAAGAGCTTTCAAGAAAAGAGATTCATTTTGCCAAGGATATTTCCGGAATTACCTTTGATGAGAATAGAGATGCATATTGGGTAACCAGCGATGAATCGAACTCAATAATATTATGCAGTCATAGTTTTGAAGTGATTAAAGAATTCAAAGTGAATATTCCGCAAATTGAAGGAATTGCAATCGATATAGAAAAAAACAGACTTTATGTTGTATCCGATAGAACTGAATCTTTATATATTTATCAAATAAACAGATAAAAAAAGCCTGCTTGTTAATCAGCAGGCTTTTTAAAAAATCACTTATCTAACAAACTTCCACCAGTAGAAATATTTGTTCTCTAATTCATTTTCTGAAGGCATTGGGAAGAATTTCAATTTTTCTCCTTCAGCAAACCAGAAACCATGTCTCAAGAATTTATATGAAATATCTCTTAATAAACTTCCAAGGCTAATTGTCTTGGTAAGTTTAGAAGGATTTTCTTTAAGCTCCATAATACAATCATAAAATCTGTAAGGATTAACTCCGGGAAGATCAATATTAAAAATTTCTTTATTCTTGTTGCTTTCAAAGAAATGATCAATGTTGAAATCAATCTGAGTAAAACAGATTTTTGGCGCACCTTTACTTCTTGTTTCGGTAGTAATAAACTTTCCAAATTCTCTTTGGTCTTTAGTTGATGCAACTAAATTTTCAAGAGGTGAAACTTCTTGGTAAATTCTAATCATATCAGGTGCATTGTAAGCGGTATATTCTTTAGCATCAATACCTAATACTTTACCGTTAGTTGTACATAAATACAATTTTTTAATTGCATCTAAATCTATATGTTCTAAAACATTGTAAGAACTTATGAACTTAGTCTTTTTAGGTGAACCATCTTCATGTTCAACTGTTTCAGCAAGTTTTTCATCTATTTGGAAATAATCATTTCTAAAATTAATATCCAATTCTGCAAAAATTACTTTGCCGCTGAAATGTTTAGCACTGCCAATTGTATAATGTTCGCCAAACTGCTCAGGTTCTAACTGCGAAGCAACCAATGCATTATTTGGAAACACAATCATATAAAGATGTTTTTCATATTTAGCCATTTTATCTCCGTTAAAAAAGTCAATCGAATCAACAAAACTATAAAAAGTGTCTAATAAGAGCAAGAAGCATTAGGAGAATCTTTTACCTCTTTTTTGCATCTTACATTTTATATTATTCTATTAAATGAAAGATTATATGAAAAACACAACTATCAAATCGGTTTTATTAAAAAGGGTTCTGCCTGTTGCTGTTGGCTCTCTATTAGGATATGCTTATTATTATTTTATAGGATGTAATACAGGAACCTGCCCAATTACGAGTAATCCTTTTATTTCAACTTTTTATGGGGGACTTTTAGGCGGAATTTTTGCTTGGCCCGGCAAAAGCAAAAAAGAGGTTTCAAATGAAAATAACTAAAGAAATTGAGATTGAAGATTTAGTAAATTCTATTCCTAAATCAGTTTCATATTTAATGGAACAAGGGATTAGATGCTTAAGATGCGGCGAACCGATCTGGGGAACTTTAGAAGAAGCAGCAAAAGAAAAAGGATTTAATGAAGAACAAATTGAAAAATTTGTTGTGGAACTTAATAATTTAGCAGATGTAAATTAACACATCTTATATTTTTTAAAAGGAGAGGCAATGGCTCAAAAAAACGAAAATAAAATTCTCAAATTTTTAGAAAGCAAAAAAAATAGAAGCAGATTATATACAGTCTTATTCTTTGTAATATTCGGAGTCTTTTTTATTGTAAATAATTCAGGAAATGAACCTGAAAAAGGTCCTTATCCGCCTAATTATGTCCCCGGTCAAAATAACGCTGCAGTAAAAGAAATTGCTCCAAATTTTTCTCTGAATTCTATTGAAGGAGAAAAGATCTCATTAGCGGATTATAAAGGGAAAATTGTACTTGTAGATTTCTGGGCTACATGGTGTGGTCCTTGCCGTAAAGGTGTTCCCGATTTGGTTGATCTAAAAAATAAATATAGTGATAAAGGATTTGAAGTTATTGGAATTTCTGTAGATAGAAGCAATACTATTAGTCAAGTAAAACCATTTGCAAAAGAATTTAATATTAATTATCCGGTAGTTTATACTGATGAACAAACTCCGGGTAAATTCGGTGGAATACAATATATACCAACTTCTTTTGTAATCGATCAAGAAGGATATATCGTTTCTAAACATGTTGGTTATGTTGAAAAAGAACAGTACATAAAAGAAATTGAAGAACTATTAAAAAAATAAAATGAAAATTCTATTTCAATCAGTTTTAATAATTCTGTTTGTTTCATTATCGGCACAAAGTTATAATCAGAATGAGCCAAAAGTTGAAGATTACAGAAATCTCTCTATGAAGTTTATGGGGGAATTAAAATCAATTCTTCAAAAAGAAATTAAGCAGAATGGAATTGTAAATGCGGTTTCAGTATGCTCTGATACCGCTCAAACCTTAACTCAACAATTCGCTAAGGAACACAATATTTATATCAAGCGTGTATCAGCAAAAAACAGAAATCCAATTAATATTCCTAATGATTATGAATCATCGGCAATTCAAAAATTAGAGAAACTTAAATCAGAAGGTAATTTAAAGAAAGAAACAGAATTTTTTGAAATAGTGAACTCAAATGGAATTAAGACTGTTAATTACATTAAACCAATTGTTACCGAAGGAATTTGTTTAAGTTGTCATGGAAGTGAAAGCACAATTTCAGATGATGTAAAGCAAATTTTATCAAATAAATACCCCGAAGATAAAGCCGTCGGCTATTCAATTGGTGATTTACGAGGCATAATTTCAATTTCTAAAGAAATTAAATAAAGTGCTCTCGTTATCTTTCTCCTTATTCCCCTCCATTTTGGAGGGGTTTTTTATTTAAGAAACTTTTTATTACAGCAATTATTTTTTACTTTATCTCTGATTCGATAAATAATTTAGAAAGGTTTTTATGGCTGCTACACCAAGTGCAATGAAAGAGTTAGGTACAATAGCTCCGGATTTTAATTTATATGATACTGTAAGTGGAGAAATGAAATCTCTAAATCAATTAAAGTCCGAGAAAGCAACAGTTATAATGTTTATTTGTAATCACTGTCCTTATGTTATTCATATAAATAAAGAATTAGTCAAAACGGCAAAAGAGTATATTCAAAAGGGAGTTTCATTTATTGCAGTAAGCTCAAATGATGTTGAAAATTATCCTCAAGATTCACCCGAAAAAATGAAAGATACCGCTTTGGAAAATGATTATCCTTTTCCTTATCTGTATGATGAGACACAAGAAACTGCCAAAGATTATAATGCTGAATGCACACCGGATATTTTCGTTTACAATTCCGAAATGAAACTTGCGTATAGAGGACAATTTGATAGTTCAAGACCCAAAAATAATGAGCCTGTAACCGGCAAAGATTTGCGAAATGCACTAGACGCAGTATTGGGAGGAAGAGAAGTTGATCAGAATCAAATTCCAAGTATTGGCTGCAATATCAAATGGAAAAAATAGATTAAAAAAAAGCCGGATACTTATGAAGTAATCCGGCTAAAATAGAATACAAAAATTCCTAAAATGTAAATGTTAATCCAATTCTAAAGTTTTCATATGTAATAGGATTTACACCACCGAATGGCCAATTCATGTTATCTTTACGTAATGAAAAAAATGCGTAAGAAACTCCACCTTTAAGTAGAGCATTTAAAATTGGGACTGCTTCAGGAGTTGAATCCATAACTTCATCAACAAAATAATCAATAAATCCGATTCCAATTGCTTCGGTAATTAAACTTCCTGTGTTTTTCCAAAATAAATGTCTTGGATAAATAACACTCATATCATAAGAACCGTTAAGTGAAATTCTTTCGGCAATTTCAAGTTTTACACCGACTGAGTTTGCTGTTCCAAATCTGAAACTATCTTTATAAAGGTCGATTGGTTTAGTATCAATTGTACGATTGAAATTTCCCAAATAAAAAAGTGAGTAGTCGCTAATGTTCTTGTAATCGAGTTTAGTCCAGTTTACATTAAAATCGGCAAAGGGAGTTATAGAAAAATTGCCGATCTTATAACCATATCCTTTAAGAAATCCAAAACCAAACTGCCAATGCTCTACATTTAATTCGGAATTCTTAAGATCCTTAGTTCTCAATTCGGGCGAAGAAAATTGAACAAATGAATAATTATCTCTCACTTTAATAATGTAATCTTCATAATAATCATCAACCGATCTGTAACCCAAACGTAATTTAAGCAAAGAGGTTTTTGCAAACTTTTCGTTATAGTCTTTAAGCTTTAATTCACCTAAGCCGTAGTTCAATTCCAGATAAGGACTTTTTCCAAAACTATAATCAAACTGGAAATTTACCCAGTCATCATCCCAATCATCCCAATCCGGTTTTGGATTTTGTGCGGTTAAATTTGAAATGAATAATACCAACAGCAGTAAACTTACACGCTTTAACATACTTTCCCCTAATTATTATATAAACCAATAATTAAGACGAGCAAAGTATGGAAAATGTTACATTTTCTTAATCTACTTTTATACCTGATTTCTGTTCTAATGTTTTTATTAAAGTATCCATCAAAACATCATTTTGAACAGGTTTTGTTAAGAAAACATCAACACCGGCATTATAAGCATTATCTTTATCTCTTTGGAATGCGTGTGCAGAAAGACCAACTACAGGAAGATTTTTATATTCGTCCATTTCTCTAATTTCTCGGGTTAATTGAAGACCGTCTTTCTTTCCTCTTAGAGAAATGTCCATTAAAATAATATTGAATTCGTTCTGTTTCAGTTTTTCGTAAAATGTGTCTGATGAGTCACATATTTCAAGGTCAAATTTTCTTTTCAAAAAGATTTGTAAAAATTTCTGATTTTCATAATCATCTTCTACAACCAACAGTCTAGGTTTCATTTTGGTGTTATCAGACATATACTCTTTTCCCTTTTTCCTAATTGCAATAATTACAAATTTATTATCGTAAAGTAATTAAAAATCTTTACTAAAATAATGAAATAGCTCGTAAAATTAAATTATCTAATTAACTATTTGATTTGGATTATGTTAAATTTAGTATAATAACTTTAGGAGCATAACTTGATGAAACATACAATTTATTTATTCCTTTTTATATCAACAATTTTAATTTTTTCATGTACATGCAGTACTTGTGGAAAACAATCGGAACTAATCGAGATTCCGGAAAAGGTTAAATCCGGTGCGGCTGAATTTATAATTAGCAAGACCGGTAAAGATTTTTTTGATAATTATATTTTTCCCGATTTATTAAACACAAAAAAAATTAATGATATGTATGAACTTCATTATGTACTTAGAATGATTGACTATGATTTTGTTAATGAACCGATTTTATTATACTCCGATTCGCTGGGTAATATCCAAACAAACTATGAAATTAAAGGAATACCAAACATTAAAGATAATCCCGATTTAGGCGTATTTAAAGTCGATGAAAATAAAGCAATTGAAATTGCCGAGGAGAATAATTTAAGAAAAGGAATTAGAGATTGGGAGATTAGTTTTAGATGGCATTCATCCTACCAAAGATATGTATGGCATATAATTTCAACAGAAAAGGAAATTGGTGATTTGAATTCCGAAATGTATAAAGCAGAAGGAGATGAAATAATTATAAACCCATTTAACGGTGAGATTTTACTTCAGCGTGAATGGAAAATAAACTAAGGAGAATTATTTATGAAGTACAGAAAATTAGGAAAGACCGATATTGAAGTTTCCGAAATTAGTTTGGGATGCTGGACAATGGGAGGAAGAAACTGGAGTCAAGGCAACTCAATCGGCTGGGCTGATGTAAACGAAGAAGAAGTAAAAGAAGCAATTTATTATGCTTTGGATAATGGTGTTAATCATTTTGATAATGCCGATGCATACGGAAACGGTAAAGCTGAAAGAATGCTTGCAGATATTTTAGGAAATAAAACTAACGACGTTACGATTGCTACTAAAGTCGGTTGGTTCCAAGGAACAGCAAAACATGCTTATGATCCGCTTCACATTAGACATCAATGCGAACAGTCATTAAAAAACCTCAAACGTGATGTTATTGATCTTTATTATTTTCATCATCCTTATTTCGGAGAAAATGATTTTTATATTGATGATGCTGTTGCTGAAATGAACAAGCTTAAGGAAGAAGGAAAAATAAGAGCCATCGGACAGTCGGCATACACAAATGAAGATTTTTTAAGAGTTGTTCCAAAAGTAAATCCTGATGTACTGCAAAGTTCTGCAAGCGCAATGGATGATCATTATTTAGCCGAAGGAACTCCAATTAGAAAATTATTAGAAGAAAGAGAAATGTCTTTTATTGCTTTTGGTCCGGTTGCACAAGGATTACTTCTAGGAAAATATAATAAAGAAAATCCTCCAGTGTTTGAAGATGGCGACCACAGAAAAGGACAGCAAAGATTCACAAAAGAATTTTTAACTTTACTTGATCCTAAAATTGAAGCTCTTAAAAAAGAATTTGGAAGTGAAACTGAAGATTTAGCAAGAGTAGCTTTACAGTACTTACTCCACTACAATGTTACAGGTGCCGTTATACCTGGATTTAGAAATTTGAATCAAGTAAAAATAAATTTAAAAGCTGCTGAAAAACCTTTGACGAATGATGAGTTTAACTTTGTAAAAAACTTATTTGCCGGTTTTAAGTTTAATCCATAGACAGCGGAGCCTTGTTTTTGCAAGGCTCCAAAATTATTATTTATTTAACAATTCTTCTTTTTATAAATCCTCTTATCATATCATTAACAAAACTTGGATTTTCAAGAGGAGCCATATGTCCTGCTCGCGGAACACTGGCATATTCAGAATCTTTAATTTTTTCTGCCATTTCTCTCATTACCGTTGGAGGAGTTAATTTATCAAATGCACCCCCCATTACTAAAGTTGGAATCATAATCTTTTCCAAATTCTTAGTTGTATCTGTTCTACTTAACATAGCAATTAAAGCCCCTTTAACACCAAGCGGATTATGGCTTTGAGCCATTTTTATAGTATCGTTATATACGTCAATAAGTTCTTCTTTATTTTCTTCAGCAAAAAGATTTGAAACGAAACTTTCTGCAAATGAAGCTAATCCCTCAATATTTATTTTGTTAATACTGTTGGATCTTACAAGCTTTCCATTATCATCATCGGACTGTGATTTTGTATCGAGAAGAATTAATCCGCTGAATTTATCTTCACCAACTTCAACTGCTCTAAGAGATATATAACCACCCATCGAAAGTCCGCATAAAACAGGTTTGTTTAATTTCATCCCTTCCATAACGGAAAATAAATCACTAACGTAAGCTTCCATTGTATATTGTCCGTCGCCAACATAACTTTCACCTAATCCTCTTATATCATAAACAACAAGGTGATGATCTTTCTGAAGTTCATTTATCTGTTCTTTCCACATTGTATGATCAAACGGAAATCCATGCACAAAAATTATTGACGGATTTTTTCTATCACCAAACTCATAAACTGCTAAACTGTTAATTTCATATTTCATAATTCCCTCTTCAATTAATCTTTAATGATGCTTATCTTTATAAATAACTAAAACAAATTTTTGTGAATAAGAAAAGTAACAATATAATTTATTTTCTTTTAAGTGCAATTGTCTCAATAATTTTATTGACGTTCACTGATATTGATAAATCAATTAATAACAATGCAGAAGCTTCGATAAAATCATTTTATGCTAATGATAAAGCTGATACAAACATTGTATTAATTACTATTGATGAAACAGATATTCAACAACTCGGAGGCTGGCCGCTAAAACGAAGCTACTATGCTTTACTTTTCAATAAGCTGAATAATCTTGATGTTCGTGCTGTTGGATTAGAAGTATTCCTTTCCAATTTAGTATCTTCTCAATCAATATATAGTGAGCTTCTGTTAGATCAAGCAAAAAATTACAACAATATTGTGTTCGGCTCAATAATTTCCAGCATAAAAAAAGATGGTGATAAATATATATCTGATTCAATTCAACTCCCATTTGTAGCTAAATTAAGCAGCATTAAAAGCGGACATTTAAGCTATATCAGTAAAAGTTCGGGAATTATTCTACCTCTCAAAATCGAAAATAATCTTATCGAAAAAGCTTTTGCATTGAGTCTTGCTGAGATTTCGGACCAAATTAAAATTGATAGACCGCATATAAACATTAACTTTGATAAATCATGGAAAGAATACAAATCATTATCTCTCCTTGAGTTTTTTCAAATTTACGAGAATGATGAAGAACAGCTTGCTTATTTAAAAAACAAAATTGTTCTAATTGGTATAACTGCTCAATCATTAGCAAAAAATCTTAATACAATTTACGATGATGAACTTCCCGGAATTGGATTTCATGCAATTGCATTGGATAATATTCTAAATAATAATTTTTATGATGATTCCTACTATTCAATATCAGCTTTGTTTTTATTTTTACTTGCTTTTATACCGGTATTCTTCAAAAGAACAAGCTTTATAATATACTTATCAATACTGGCGTTTACAGTAATTATTGCATTTACCGCAATCACTCTTTTCAATGTACTTCTAAATTATGCTTCATTTGTTCTTCCTTTTTTATTTAATCTTTTAACCGCGCTGTTAGTATTTGTAAACAGTAGAAAAGAAGAAACTGAATCGGTAATAAAAGAGAAAGATTTAATTCTCAAGGAACTTACCGACAAAACAAATCAATTGGATACGCTTCAGAATGAGTTGGAGCTTGAGTCCAAAAATTCTTCACATGAATTGTTGGACAAAGTAACACAGCTTAAGCAAGAAGTTTTAGAACTGCGTAACCGTCATAGAGATAGTGAAGAAGTAAAGTTTGAAGAGCAAAACAAAGCAGAAAATTTCCATGGAATAATTTTCAAAAGTAAAGAGATGCGTCAAATTGTTTCTACAATTAAAAAAGTTGCTGATGAAAAAGCTACCATATTAATTATGGGTGAAAGCGGAAGCGGAAAGGAATTAGTTGCGCGTGCTATTCATAATTTAAGTTCCAGAAAAAATAAAAATTTTGTTGCTGTAAATTGTGCAGCATTATCAGATACTCTTTTGGAAAGTGAATTATTCGGACATGTTAAAGGCTCATTTACAAATGCAATTTCTGATAAGAAGGGACTTTTTGAAGAAGCAAATAATGGTACAATTTTACTTGATGAAATCGGTGAAACATCAGAAACTTTTCAAACAAAATTACTTAGAGTATTACAAAACGGTGAAATACAAAAAGTCGGTTCAGCTGCTGCAGTAAAGGTTGATGTAAGAATTATTGCCGCGACAAATAAAAATCTGAAGGCGTTGGTTGATGCAAAAATATTCCGTGAAGATTTATATTACAGGTTAAATGTAATTCAAATAAAGATTCCCCCTTTAAGAGAAAGAAAGGAAGATATTCCGGCAATTATTGAGTTCTTCTTAGAAAAAGAGGATGGTAATTTCAGAGTATCGAAAGCGGTTATGGACATATTACTTTCTAATGAATGGAAAGGAAATGTTAGAGAACTGGAATCAATTATAAAACGAGCTGTTATTTATGCAAAGTCTGAAGAAAGAGAAGTAATTCAGCTTAAAGATTTACCGGACGAATTATCTAAACTTAGTAAATCTAATTTGGATGACGTTATAATTGAAGCTTTAGCAGCAAAAAATTTCAGTCATTCTTCAATCAATGAAACTGCATCGGATTTAAATTTAAGCAGAACTCTTGTTTCTGAAAATCTACGCGGTTATTTATTTAAAAACTTAGTTAAAACAAACTTTGATATTGATTTAGCAGTTGTAACAATTACTAAGGATAAAGATTCCGCTGATAAATTAAAATCAAAATTACAGACCTACCTTACAAACATTAAAAAGGATTTAGAAAAATTAGAATCTAAGGATTTCGATTTTATCAAAGCTCAATTCACATCAAAGTATAAAAATCTACCTCAGAAATATCATTCTCATTTAGATGAAATAATAAAATATCTTTTGAATAGCTGACAAATTTCATTCAGGCATTTTTGCTTGAAAATCAGGCATTTTAAAACATTAATTCTATTCATAACTCCTTTATTTATAATAATTTACCTATTCTTTTCTCTTTGGCACAAATCATGTTTTAATAGCAGTGTTAATTTGATTTCAAAATAAGTAAAGGAGATAAAAATGAGAATTACAGCATTATTAATGTTATTAAGTTTTCTATTCTTCACCGCATGCAGTCAAGAAGATGCATTAGTCACTTCGGATGATGAATTTTCAAATGATCAAGAAGCAATTGCAAAACTGATTGAGGATGACGAAGCAGTTCAATCTTTTGAGCCAAACTTTAATGAAGAAGATGTAATGAGTTTTTACGGTAAGGTTGCTGCTGAAATCTTCCCCGTTAGAGTCGGACAAAAAATGATTTTAACCGATAGAAATTATGATGTAAATATAATCGGCGATTCAGCGTTTGTTTCTGTAACACACACATTCGACGGGAAATTATTTATAGCAGCTTCTTATGATGAATTTACTCCGGGGGATTCTAATGTTGTAGATACTTTACTTCAAAAAGATTTTATTACCCAGGTTAAAAGAAATATAATTATGGTTAAAATTGGAAACCATGAAAGACCAATATTGAATTGGAAAGTGAAATCGGTATCATTGCCTGAAGGAGGAACTTTATCTGAAAATATAGAAATCAAAAAAATGACTCTTACTTTTAATGATGGTGAGGTTATTGAAATTATAGAGCCAACAGAATATTACTTCTCTAGAATTCCGGGCTTCAATAATCAAATTCCTGTGTTTGGAAGAAATGAAGATGTTATTGTAAATATTGAACTTCAGAGCGCTTATGCCGATACCGATTTTGTCTCTTTAACTTGGGGAGCTTTAAGAGGAATGCCTCATCATAGAGTAAAAAGAAAATTTGATTTGGTCTCATCCGAATTTGACGGAACTTATTATCAAAAAATTTATCAGCAAACTTTAAAGACTCATTTTATTCCAGGATTTAGACATGCTGTAATAAATGCAATGCCAAAGCAAGTTGTTTTTGATGATGCTTCGGAAGTTGAATTAAATTCATGGGGAATGCCTTATGCTGTTCGCTAGCAGCATTTGCAGAAACCTCACTCAAACGGTAAGGAATTCTTATGAATTCCTTACTTATATTTTAAATTGATTTTTTATTATGTTGATAACATGAAAAGAATAACAACTAAAATATCTGTAATAATTTTGATTGCAGTTTTATCCGCTTGCAATAAACCAAATCCAATTGAATTGGAAAGGGACAATACAGATGATGCTTATTCATTAGAAATTATTGCTACTGATCCTAGTCAGTTTGATTATCAAAATGGTTATGACAGTACTGGTGTTGCAAGTCCGCTTCCAAGAGCTTCATCCGAGTTTATAATTACTTTGAATAAAAATTCCGGAGGAATGAATCAATCGCACGGAAATAGATTTGGAATTGCTACAGCAGTATTTTATGATAAATCTAAACCAATTTATAATCAAAATAATAGATTAGTTGGATACTTAACCAAGGATTTGGGAGAAGTAAAGTTTAACAATTTTCCAGCTTTCAAGCGTCAATTTCATGTTAGATTAAGACAAGGCAATTCATTTGTTGATTCCTTAGCAGGAATCAGATACCATCTTCCACTTAGACCAATGATGAATCTGGGAGAAAACATTAATATTTCCCTTACATCAAATAATAATATTTTATTCCAATCAACTATAAATATTCCCGAAGAAATAACCGGACAAGTTGAAAAAATTGTTGACCAATCCAATAATCTTAGAGGAATAAATTTAACTTGGAACGGAAATAATTCCGGTAAGATTGAAATCATTATCGGTGGATTTATTCCACAGAATATAAGTCCTCTTCCTTTATTAAGAATAAAAGTTAATGATGACGGAAAGTTTATACTTCCCAAAAATATTATTGATCAAGTTCCGTATCAGAATTTTGAAAGCCTAGTCTTTTCTTTTATAAGAAGAATTGAAAAATCAGAACAATCAAACAGTTTGAGTGATAATTATATTGCAGCGCAAAGTATTCACAATATTAAATTTTCTATTAATAACTAAATCGAAAATTATATTCATTTTATTTATGATATTGTTCAGCAATACATACGGACAAGCATCAATGGATTTATTTTCTTTTAACGGAAATTTGACTGATTACAAACACCGTTTAAATAGTTTTGAATCCAACTCCGCCAACCATATTTATAAAGGTGATTGGCAGCTTAGCGCTTCGTTCAATTCAATTTTAGGCGATAATCCTTCAAATAGCTTACTCTCTTTATCTTTGGGAAAAGCAATTGAAAATCATTATTTCTATGTAAGATATTCACCCGGATTAACAGCGCAATTTAGGTTTTTAAATGCATCCACAATAACAACAGAAAATGATGTTGAAGTTGAAAGTGAACTTCTTACTGATCTTACTTATTCTGAAAATTTTGGTTTTGGATATTCTTATAAATTCACAGATAATTTTTCTATCGGCGGATCACTTAGATATTTTACTCAAAAATTTGATGAACAAATTCCACTTATAATATTAACCAGTGATTCTGTTAATTACATCAGCACTAAATCTGTAGTTACGGAAATAAATGTTTGGCAAGGTGATTTGGGATTGAATTACAATCTTAATGATGATTTATCATTCAGTCTAAGCTCACATAATTTATTCTCTTTTAAGGAACAAGATACATCTTCAAGTTACGGAATGAATTTTAATAAAGGATTTATCGCCGGAGCCGCATACAGATTATCAAGCAACTTTTCTGCAAATATTAATTATGAAATGAACGGTGCATTCAATTTATCAGGTTCTCATAATTTTAATTTTCTTAACGGTAAGATTGGTTATGAAATTGCTTTAATGCACGATAAATACCAAGCTCCATTTATTTCGGCTGTTCTTCCATCTATTAATTATACTAATGAAATACTAAGTCTTACATTAAAATACGTTAAGTATACAAGCGATAGGAACAAAGCATTTTCTTTAAGTGATTTTAACAATGAAGGGATTAATAATATTATCAATAATAAATATAGTCCGGATAAACTTATACTCAATCTAAATATTGCATTATCATTTGTACCCGATAAAAATGTTCGTTTCGTAGAAATAGAATATGTTGAAAATATTTATCCGACTTTAATTGATGAATATATTGACAAGCCATTTGCAAAAGCAAAGGTAATTAATCTTACAAACAAGGCGGTAAATGTAAAACCTTCCAGCTTTATCGAAAATCTCAATTCCGATATTATTCATTCTCCTTCAATTAATATTTTAGGAAATGATACTGCGGAAGTTTATTTCTATACGGTAATTGAAGATACAGACGAATTAATAAATAAAAGTATATTAAGCAGTGTTAACTTTTATCTAACTACATCCGGCAGTAATTATGATGATGAAATCGAAAAGCCCATTTTACTATACGATAAAAACAGTTGGAACGGTGATGTTTCATCATTAAAATATTTTGTTTATGCCGATCTTAATAAATCAGAAAAGTATGCAAAGGAAGTTCTTTACGACAACAAAACAATACTAGATGAAACAGATGAAAATGAGAAAATATTTTCAACCGTAAAACTATTATTTAACAATTTTGTTAAGCAGCTTCAATATGTCTCCGATCCAAGATCAAATATTGAAAGAGTGCAGCTTCCAATGGAAACCCTTAATATTAAAGGGGGAGACTGTGATGATCTTTCAGTAAGCTTTGCTTCAATTTTAGAAAGTATTGGAATTCAAACAGCATTTATTGACTACAAAGAAGAACCTGTAAACCATGTTAATCTTTTGGTAAATACTAAAATTCATCCTTCTGAAAGGAAAAGAATTACGAATAACGATAAAAGAGTTTTTATAAGAAAAAATAATTTAGGTAACGAAGAAATTTGGATTCCGGTTGAAACTACTGTCTTAACAAATTTTGAAGAAGCTTGGGAATCCGGTTCGGAAAAATTTTATAAATCTGCTGTTACTGATTTTGGTTTAGCAAAAGGATCAGTAAAAATAATTGATATTCTTTAGGAGCATAAAATGAAAGGTTTTATAACAATTTTTATTTTATTGGGAATTAATCTGATTTCCCAAGAATTTATTGTTGAAAAGGTAAGCGGTGATGTTAAATATTTAAGAGGAAGCAAAAGCAGCTGGGAAAAAGTTATTCCCGGTTCTAAGCTTTTAGCAGATGATTTTATTGAAACAGATGAAAAATCATTTATACAACTGAACAAAGATGGCAAGAAATTTATGTTAAGTTCTTCATCGGCACTTGGATTGAATTATATAAAAGAAATTTCCTTAAATGATCTTTTACTTGCTTTAGCAATGGAAGAAATAAGAAATGTTCCGCAAAAGAAAAATGAAACGAATATCAGCAATACTGCAGTTTATGGTTCAAAAATAAAAAACAAAGAAGATGTATATACCAATGATTTTGAACATGGTTTAAAGAGATTAAATGGAGCAAAGCAGTTAAACGAATTTGGTTATAGTAAATCGGCTGTAATTGCAGCAAAAGAGACTTACAGAAATTATCCTTCTACTAAAAAACTAATTGATGAAAGATTATATTTTGCAGATATATTAATTCAGTTAAAGCTTTTTGAAGAAGCCTTAACTGAACTAAATAATATCAAAGAAAACTCAATAGATGAAAAAGATATTAATCTTGTACAAGAAAGAATAAATAAAGTAAAGCTGGAAATGCTTTAGAAAATTATTCTAGAAATAGTACAAGTATTTTATCTTAAAAACTCCGGCTCGGTTAACTAGATGCATTCTATTTTTTAACAGATTTCCGTTTGCATCATATTCATTGCTTCTATCTTGCAATTCGTTGTAAGCAAAGTAAATCCAGCTTTTGGGAAGAAAATTATATGAGAACAAGAATCCTAAAATAATTCTCTCCATTCTATCTGTTGATCTTACAAATACATTATCAACATAAACTCTCATATTCAAATCATTAATTGGAGTTACCGAAAGAAACGGTCTGGCATTATAAGTTATATCTTCAATATTTTTTGCGGGATCAATTTCAAAGTACATATCATAACTAGTTCCGGTTTTCACAGTTTCAAATAATTGATAATCGAATGAAGCACCCAGCCATGAATAAAATCCTAAATAATTTCTGGAAAAATTATATGATTTTTCATACCCGCCGTAAAGATTACCATCCCAAGTTTTACTGATATTGAACCAACTACTAAAATTAACTCCAAAACCATCATAATAAATTCCGTTGTCCTTAGATTTTCCGTAAAAGAAATTTACTTCATATCCCCAATTATCTCTAAAGTGCATATTGTAACCAAAAACTCCGCTCACATCTGTATAATTATCTTCTAATTCATTATAAAAACTTGGTCCAAAATAAATAAGTATCTGCTTTATGTATCCGTCATCAAAATACCATCTTGGTCCTGTTAAAAGAGTAGATTCTGTTGTTCCTTTCCAAGGGACAAATCCAACTTCATCTGCATTAAAACCTTTACCAATATGTCTAAGTCTTGTCATAATAACATAGTTATCATCAAATCTGTTAAAACCCATAGATGTAGCAAAACCCTTTTGATCATTATTAAATGAACCTGCTAACTGATAAGCAAACTGCCAATTTGATTCTCTTATTGCACCGTCAACATCTAAAACACCGCTATGATTTCCATTACTGAACTTTCCTACATAAAGCATTCCTAATGTAGAGTTTCCCCAAATCTGTTTCTTTAATCGAACAGAACCGAATGTTGCTGAATGTTCTATATTCTTATTTCCGTTAAGGTCATATTCTTTTTCACCGGTTTGAGAAATGAAACTGCCATACTCCCAAGAATCCAATCTTCCAAAAACCTTAGCTCCTAAAATTAAAGGGACTTCATTTCCGTCCGGTAAAAGTTTTCCAATTCTTCTTGAATAGAAAAGTTCTATTGGTCTATAAAAACCGGAATTTCTATCTCTTCCGGCAGGAGTAAATATTTCATTTCCTTCAGTAAAAAAGGGTCTTCTTTCAGAGAAGTAACTTTCATAACGCGAAATATTGAATGAAAAAGGATCGGCTTCAATCTGAGCAAAATCCGGATTTGCAGTAAACTGCAATGTCAATTTAGGAGAAGGATTATAAAACAAGTCCAATCCGGCATTTGCAGTAATTTTATAATCACCGTTTCCTTCGTAATTAAATTTTGAAAGTCCAACAGGATAAATTTCCAAATTAAGCCCTTTTACAGAAGGTTTAAATTCTGAAAAAACTAACTTGCCAAATTTTGAAATCCTCTGTCCTTCACTTTCTTCATAGGGCATCCAGTAAATATCTTCACTTAAATGAGGAATCCATCTATCAAAATCTAATCCCCATGAAGATAAATCTTCATCATATTGAATAGATTTATACGGAATTTCCATTTCAACAACAAAACCCCAATCATGAATTTTGGTATCGGCAAACCAAATGCCATCCCAGTTATAATCTCTGTTTCTTCCATCATCAAGCATTCTTGAATCGGCACGAACTCCCGAAGCAGAAACAGCAAATTTGTACCCGGTTTTTTTATCATTAAAAGTATCAATCATAAAAGAGACAATATCACCGGCAAAATCATCAAGTTTCCCGGTTTTAATATCCATCTCATCTCTTTGGCTGTAACAAATCATCAAAGCATAAATAGAACCTTCTGTTGTTAACACTTTTGCTGTTGTTTTTCTGGAAGGAAGATTATTGTGATAAGGCTGATATTGAACAAAATCGGAAACTGAATCTGCTTCCGACCAAACATCATCAATTATTCCGTCGATTTTAATTTCTTGATCAATCTTTTTAAGAGTTAAAACTTTTTCTTGTGCAGTTAATATTGAAGTCAGTATTAAAAGTAGTAGAATTTTTTTCATATCAATTAGCATTTTGTTTTATGATGAATTTTAGACGAATTAAAAAGTCATTAGTTGTTAATTAAAATTTATTTGGAATCCAAAATTAAAGCTTCTTAATGGCATAGGATAAGACTGCACAATCAAGTATTCTTCATTAAAAAGATTATAAACTGTAAATGAAAGAATCGATTTATATCCGAATAACGATAAATTATATGTTACCGATTGATCTATTAAAAAGTAAGGTTCAAGCTTATTGAAAGGGCTGTTATCCGAGGTAAAAAAAGATTCTCCGGTAAAAGTAAAATCGGTTCTAAGATTAAAACGGTAAAAAGATAATTCCAATCCGCTTCTGAATTTATGTTTAGGTATATAAATTATCTGTTTGTTAAATGTATTACTGTTTGGAGAATCTGATTTATTCAATGCTTCCGTATATGTGTAAATCGTATTTAAGCTTATTAGATTATCAAAAAAGTTTTGTTTGTATGAAAATTCAATTCCGGATGTTTCTACTTTTCCAATATTTTTGGGAGTTTGCAATGCTAATCTTGTCGGCACCCAGATTATTCTATCGTTTCCCCATATTTTATAAAGGTTAACCTTCGCTTCCAAATTCTTTGTAAAATAACCTAATCCAATATCAAGGGATTTATACTTTTCATTTCTAAGTTTTGTGTTATCAAAGAGAGAAGAATAATATCTTTCGTTAAATGTAGGAATTCTTCTTGTATCTATATAAGAAATATTGAGCGCAAAATTTTCATTAAAAGTTGGAACTAATGAAGTATTCAATCCAAAATTTTGATAGTAAATTTTTTCTTTTGTTAAAAGATTTTCTTCGGCATAATTGCTGGAAATTTGTCCGCCGATAGAAATTTCCTTAATAGTATTTCCAATATTAAATCTCTTCTCGGAATTTAAAATTACTGAAATGGTTCTGCGTTTTAAGAAATCGGATGAATTTAATGAATTGCTTAAAAAATATTTATTTGTAATCTCGCCGTATTCAAATCTGTATTGTACTGAAGTAGTAAAATCATTTTTCACATAAGAAAGTTTAGAAGAAAAGCCAGCATCAATTAGTTTAGAATCCTTTGTGTCATTGCCAAAATTAATTGCTCTCTGATCATCAAAAAGAACTAAACTTTGGATTTGAGTATGTAGTGATGATTCGAAATAAAAATTATCGCTAAGGGTTTTAGTATAATTTATAATTGGGAGAAATGATTCGCTTCTGTTTACCGCATTACTTGAATTATAATTGTTTGTAACTACATATCCCGGAATACCATTATTTACATAGGAATAATGAAAGTAAAATCTTATTACATTCTCTTTACCAAGATAATTTGCATTTAACGACACAAAAGATTTATTGAATTGTGCATTTTGTCGTGTTAATTCTTTACCGTCAAAATTATAGAGGAAATTGTTAGATGAGTAACTCCTTTCCCCTTTTAGCTGAAATGAAAATTGGCTTAAGGTATGATTTATTGAAGCAAACAAAGACTGATAATTTTCAGAGCCGTATTTTATTCCAAGTGATTTTGTGTTATTCCTGTCATAATTTCCGGAAAAGAGACTTACAATTCCACCGGCAGAAGTTAAATCTTCTGATGACGATTTTAAGTATTCAATTTTATCAATAGAAACAGAACTTAATTTTGAAAAATCAAATCCTCCAGTTGAAATATCATTAACTTTAGCTTCGTTGAAAAGTATAATTGTATTTTCACTTGATAATCCTCTAGCAGATACCGTTTTTAATGCACCTCGTCCGCCATAGTCTTTAACGAATATTGAAGAAGAACTTTCCAGCACATCAACAGGATTATTATTTATGAGCTTTGTTTCTTCATCCAGATTTATAATTTCTTTTTTTAAGAGAGAATTGTTTTTGCCGCTTATAATAATTTCATCTTCAATAAAAGTTTTGGGGACTAATTTTATAATCTTTGTATTAGATAATTCAATAAATGATTTTTCTTTAGAGAGATAATTCAGATGAGAGAATGATAAAGAATCGCTTTCCTCAAATAAATTCAAATTAAATTTGCCATTTTCATCTGTTAAAGCAGAAAACTTCTCAGAGGAAATCACAACATCATGAATAGGTTTATTTGTTATTGAATCTGAAACCGTAATCCAAATCTGCCCCTTTAGTGATAAACAGAACAGAAGTAATATTATTATTTTATTAAGCAAAACACTCCAAATTGTAAAATCAAAATTTACCTAAATCGTAAATAATTATTCGATTTCTAATGAACTTTTCCCATAAAAATTTTATTATGATATCTTTATTTAAAACAGATATTATGTGTTTTATAAATGCGAACAAGATAGGAGAATAAATGACCGATACTCCAAAAGTAAAAAAAAGTGGTATTAATAGATTTCTTGAAATAGTTGAAAAAGTTGGAAATACATTACCTCATCCTGCTACATTATTTGCTCTCTTTGCATTTTTAGTTTTAATTCTTTCATGGATTATAAGTCTTTTTGATTTATCTGTTATTCATCCAGGTACAAAAGAAGTTGTAAAACCTCTTAATTTAATTTCGGTCGAAGGGCTTCATTTAATCATAACACAAATGGTGCATAACTTTACCAGCTTTGCTCCTTTAGGAACAGTTTTGGTTTCTATGCTTGGAATTGGAATTGCTGAAAGCAGCGGTTTAATTGGAACATCACTTCGTTTAATGGTAATATCTGCTCCAAGAAAACTTTTAACATTTGTAATTGTTTTTGCCGGAATTTTATCAAACACAGCAAGTGAAGTTGGTTATGTTTTATTAGTTCCTCTTGGTGCAATAATTTTTCTAGCGATTGGAAGACATCCTATAGGGGGATTAGCTGCAGCTTTTGCGGGTGTTTCCGGAGGCTATAGTGCAAATTTACTCTTGGGAACAATCGATCCTTTATTAGCAGGATTATCTGAAGAAGCAGCGCGAATTATTGATCCGAACTATATAGTTAATCCGGCAGCAAATTTTTACTTCATGGTAGTTTCCACATTTTTTATTGCTGCAGCAGGAACTTGGGTTACAGAAAAATTAGTTATGCCCCGATTAGGTGAATATCAAGGAGACGAAAAACCGGAAGAACTTAGAAAGCTTTCTAAAGAAGAAAAGAAGGGGCTTAAGTTTGCTCTTATCGCTTCACTAGGATTTACAGCTTTTATTCTTGGTGGAACCATTCCGGAAGCTGGCTATCTAAGAAATCCTGAAACCGGCGATTTATTGAGATCCCCGTTTATGTCTGGTATTGTTGCATTTATTTTTATAGGAGCTGCAATTGCCGGAATTGCATACGGTATTGGTGCAAAGACATACAAAAGTGATTCCGATGTAATGAAGGGAATGGGAAAGGCAATGGAAACTTTAGGAATTTACATTGTTCTTACATTTTTTGCTGCACAGTTTGTTGCTTACTTTAAATGGACAAACTTAGGATTAATTTTTGCAATTGAAGGTGCGGAATTATTAAAAGCTTCAGGGTTAGGGTCTATTCCTTTAATGATTGCATTTATTATTCTTTCGGCAATTATTAATATGTTTATGGGAAGCGCTTCTGCTAAATGGGCAATTATGGCTCCCGTTTTTATTCCGATGTTTATGCTTATCGGCTACAGTCCTGAATTGATTCAAGGGGCTTATAGAGTAGGTGATAGTGTAACAAACATTATTTCTCCAATGATGTCATACTTTGCATTGATTGTCGCTTTTATTCAACGTTATGATAAGAATGCTGGAATTGGAACTATAATAGCAACCATGCTTCCGTATACTTTTGTGTTTTTAATTATTTGGACTTTATTACTGATTGTTTGGATGAGCTTTGGTATTCCTATGGGACCGGATGCACCTTTATTCTTAAATTAGTATAATAATATTGAGAGAACTGTACATCTGCAGTTCTCTTATTTTTATTTCTAACAAAAATTTCTGTTACATGAAAAATCTTAATTTCAATCCGGCAAAATCCGGAAAGGAATTTCATAAAAATTATAAGCTTCATGATTCTGCCGCATTTCTTGGTGAAAGTCTTTTAACTCAATGGGGAATTGATTTTATAGAATTCGGAAAAGATAAGCGATACAGCAGAGTTTGGGAAAAGGGAGAAGACAAGCCGGATGTAATTCTTAAATATAGAGATAAAAATGCTTTCTTAGATTGGAAATCTAAACATCAACCGATTTGGAAATTGAACGAACGTGCAATTATTGCTTATGAAAGATGGAGTAAAAAATATAAGATCCCAGTTATTATTGCCTTCTTTGTTTTCAATGAATCTAATCAATTAACAGACCGCAGATTAGCAGTTATAGGAATTAATAAGTATCTATCGATAAATAATCTTGAGTGGGACAGAAACAAGGTTGTTGAGTTTGAAAAGAATCTTCCTAAATTTACAAAAGGAAATTTAATAGAAGTATTTTAATGAAGAAAATAGAACGCATCTTTAGAAATTCGAATAACAGTGATGAGATATTTGATGCATTTACTGAAGCAGTAAAAGAAAAAATTGATGATGTTAATCTCTACAAAATTCTCCTAGGAAATCACTCCCTTTCTAAAGATGAAATTATAATGTATGCTGAAAAATTATGTAAAGAATTCCCTCATCATAAATATGAAATTTATATGTGGGTCGCTTCAATATTTCAAAATAGTTTATTGGATTTAAACAGACTTGAAATTGCTTTTGAATACTTCGTAAAAGCCAGCAGTACAAATCCAACTGAAGTTAAACCGATTATTCAAATAATTGACTTATACACCTATGATATGGATTCCCAATTAAATAACAAAATTATGGAAACTGTTAAAAGATCGGAGAAGAAAATAAAAAGCAGAAGTGAATATTATTACAAATTAGCAGCGCATTTTAAAAATCTTAATGATAATGAATCATTTAAGAAATGTTTGAAGTTAGCAGAGAGGTTTAATAGTAATAACCAATTGTAAAATAGAGAAATGTATTTCCCCAAGTAATAACATTTTTGGGAAATGATTCAGTAATAAGAAAACTTCTTCCTACTGAAAAATCTGCCGGACCTATTGGAGTATCAAATGATAAAGTTGCTCCAATGCCATGTCTCAAATCTTTAAATCTTATCTGCTCTTTGTTAGCCCAAATAGATCCTAAATCATATCTTACTTTGAAGTAAGAATCAAAAAAGACTTGAAACGGAAGACTAACTCTATATTCTAATGAAGAAATAAAAATTTGTCTTCCTCTAAATTCGTAATCTCTATATCCAAAAAATGAATACTGTCCCCCTAAAGCAAACTGCTGAGAAAGAGGTAAAGTCTCATCACCAAAACCAAGTACAATTTTTGTATTAAGATTATGATTCTTATTTAAAGGAAAGAAGGAACTGTAATCAAATAAAAATTTTGTATAACCCTTATCTGAGCTTTCAATAGTTTGAGCAGTTTCATAAAAAGAGTTGATTAAAAATCCTGAATTTGGATAAGGGAATTTATCTTGAGAATCAATTGATAGACTAAGTTTAAGTGCTATAATACTTAATGAGTAGGTATCTCCGTTATAATTCGATTTATTTTTAATGATGTTGTTTTCATATCTTCCTTGAAGAATAATGTTCCCAACTTTTTCAACTTGAGAGCCTAAAGCTAAAGAAACACCATTAAATATTTGTCTGTACTCAGAAATCTGACTTCTGCTGAACTCATTAATTGCACCGGTTGAATCATCGGTATAAACTTTTACATCATTAAAATTAGTGTAGGCTCTAATTTTGTACGTCATGTATGTATCAAATACTCTGTTGGCTTTGTGCTCTAAAATAAAGGAACGATTTCTGGTTCCTCCTGAAAATATTGCTCCAACTTCAGTTCCTGTACCGAACACATTTTCGTCTCTAATATCAAGAGAAGCCTGCGCAAAATTTTCATTATCAACTCTTAAGCCTACTCTAACAACTGCCGATGGTTTTTCCTGTACTCTAACCAATACATTATTTCTATCTTCTGTTCTATTTATAACAACATCTATATCTTCAAAAAGGTTTGTACCTCTAAGATTTGCTAATCCTATTCTTAAATTTTCAGCAACAAAGTAATCATTAACATCCAGCGGAAGTTCTCTTAAAATAACAGGATCATTAGTTTTTTCATTTCCTTCAAGCTTAATGCTGTCAATTTTACCGTTAATAAAATTTAGAGTTAAATTTCCGGTTAATTCATCAAAATGATATCCTTCGAAATCAAATAAGGATAAACCTTGACTGCGGAATTCTCTAAGTATAAAAAGTATTAACTCCTTTACTTTTTTATTATTAAATGGTTTCCCTTTTTGTTTCGAAAATTCACCATCAATATTCTCAATTACAATTCCGTTTGTTCCGGATAGAATTATATTATTAACAATTGGATTTAATTCGTACTCAATTTTTAGTTCGGTAGATTCTTCTCTTTCAATAAGTTTTAATACCGGATTTTTAATATCCCCTTCATCAATAATTTTATTTAAATAAAATACTATTTCTTTGCTGCTGAAATTTTGATAAGAGCCTAATTGATTAAAAACTTTCTGCTCTATCTCATTCGGTTCCGAATCAAGTATTAATTTATGGATTATAAATTCTTCTTCTATTTCATCAAAATATTTTTGCCTGATCAATCTGTTTATTTCTTCAACACTTTCCTTTCCGCTTATATAACCAGCGGTAATAAGTGAATCAAAATTTGTAAAATCTGTATTCTTATGTGAATTAATATTTGGAGTAATTACCAAATCGGAAGCATCTAAATCTTCTTTTGAAATTATATTGATTGGTATGCTCACTAATTGATCTGCAATTGTCCAAGGATACTGCAGTTCGGTATAATCTCTTAAAGGACTTGCAGTATTTACGGTAAGAATTAAATCCGAATTTTGTTCTTTTGCAACTCTGGCTGGAATATTAGCAACAACACCTCCGTCAACCAGAATCATTGAATCTATTCGCACAGGTTCCAAAAAAAATGAAACACTTGAACTTGCACGCATTGCAAGACTAAGTGATCCCGAATCCAAAACAACTTTTTTTCCGGAAACTAAATCGGCACTAACAGCTCTAAATTTATACAACAGCGAATCAAATGATGAAGCAGCATGAACCGGAGCATTAAGAGTAAGCATATTCAAAAAGTTAGAAACTTTTTGTCCCGTATTTATTGCAGTTGGTATAACGGGAGTTAATCCATCCAATCGCAGAGCCAAAATAGCTTTATCTTCCGTAATTTTTTGATCGACAAAGAGTTCTTTTCTTGTGGTTTCGGAAATTGAAAAGAAATCATCCCAATTAGCAGTTGTTAAAAGTGAATCAAGTTCATCAACAGTATATCCGGCTGAGTATAAACCGCCGATGATACTTCCCATACTGGTTCCAACAATCATATCTAATTTAATGTCGGATTCATCGATGGCTTTTAAAACGCCGATATGCGAAATACCTCTTGCACCGCCTCCGCTTAATACAAGTGAAATTTTGGGATAATAATCGGATTGAATTCCTCTTAAACCAAAAGGAAGATTAACTTCCTTAAGGTTAAGATCAAGAATTTTTGTTTCCTGAGGTAATACTATATTCAGAAAAACAAATAAAAGTATGAATATATTTTTTTTATCAAACATTGCATTCTTGTTTAATTAGAATACAATTAAAATTTACGCTTCTTTTTAGGCTGCTGCTTTTGAGCTTGTGCTTGCTTTTCCGCGGCTTCCATCATTTTTGCCATAAACCCTTTTTTCTTATCAGGATTTGCAACCGGAACTAATTCTCCATCTGCTTTTGAATGATTTATATAATACTGCTGAATGATTGAGAATAAATTGAACATGAAGTAATAAAGATTAAGACCGGAAGGGAAAGTCATAAACAACAAAGTAAGCATGATAGGCATTACATAAACCAATGCTTTTTGTGATGGATCTTTAATACTCATTTTCTGCTGGAAAAACATTGTAATTCCAAGTAGTAATGCTAATCCGCTTACTTGATTTACATTGAAAAACGGAATCTTAAATGGAAGTGTATAAATTACATCCGGTGCAGATAAATTTGTAATCCACAATATAAAAGGTTCATGTCTAATTTCTATTGCAACATTAAACAAACTGAATAATGCAAATAGGATCGGCATCTGAAGCAGCATAGGAAGGCATCCGCCCATTGGATTAATGCCGTATGTTGAATACAGCTTCATTGTTTCCTTTTGTACTTTCTGCGGATCTTCTTTATACTTTTCTTTTATCTCTTTAATCTTTGGTTGAAGAAGCTGCATCTTCTTCATCGATTTATAACTTGTTTTTGTTAAAGGATAAAGAACAAACTTGAGAATCAATGTAAATACTACTATTACAAAACCATAGTTTGGTATAAATTCATGTAAAAATGTAAATAACGGAAGAAGTATGTATTCTGAAATTGGTCTAATTAAAAACTTCAATCCGAATAAGCTTCCAAAATCATACAGAGCTTCGTAATTATTATTATATGCTTTAAGAGTATCGTACTGAACCGGACCGGCATATAAATAAAAAGTATTCTTTTGATATTTTTGATTGTTAAAAGGAACCTTTAAACTTGCGCTGTAATATTCTCTGGTTCCAATGTTAGGAATCTCTTTTCTGTATCCTTCAAAATAAGCTCCTCCTTCATCATGCGGATTTTCAGGAGCCAGAATAAATGCAAAATATTTATTTCTTACTCCAACCCAATCAACTTTACCATTAATATCTTTGGTGATATTTTCACCGACTGAAGAAGCATCAACTATAACCTGCTCATCTCCTGAAAAGGCGCTTGCGTTTGAATAGTTTGCTTCATCAACAGAATTATGTTCTACAAAGTTAATTCCATTTGACCAAACAACATCATATCTGAAACTGCTTATAATATCATCTAAATTATTCAGTTCAATGTCAATTTTCGATTGGTAATCTTCTCCGTAAAAGATAAAACTTTTTACAATTGATTTTCCTTCTGCAAATTGATTTGTAAAAACTACTTTTAATGAATCATCAGAATTTACCTTGTAATAAGCTTGATCTAGATTAACATCAAATCCCAAAGATTCGGTATTTACTAATCTTCCATCCTTAGTAACAAAAATTATATTAAGGTCGCCGCCGTTTTCAGGATTAACCAACTGCACATGTTTATCATAAAAATCTGTTGAATCTTCAATTTCTCTGTAGTACCAAGTTTTATAATTTTTCAAATAAACTTTTCTAATTCTGGCACCGAGAGTATTTACTTCAATCTTTGCTCTATCAGTTTCAATTGTAATAATTCTTGATTCGGCATTTGGAATAGAATCCGAACTTATCTGATTATCACTTTGTACTTGTTTTGCGAGTTCTTGGATATTTGAAGGAGTATTTTGCTCCTGAACAGAATCATCTTTAACAAAAGTAGTATCGTTTGTTTTGGGTAAATCTTGAGGAACCGGTTCGGGTGAGTTGAAATAAAGCCAAACTACTAATACAATTCCAATTAATACAAAACCAAGTGTTGCTTGTTTATCCATAATAAAAACCTTTTAATCTAGTGGATCATATCCGCCTTTGTTAAACGGATTGCATCTTAAAATTCTCCAAATTGCTTTAGCTCCTCCCTTCAAAACACCATATTTTAGAAAAGCTTGAGCAGAATATTCTGAACATGTAGGATAGAAACGGCAAGATGGAGGAAATAATGGTGAAATAAATTTTTGATACCCTCTTATCAGAAAAATAAAAATGTGTTTCATTAAAAATCGGACTCAATTTTCTTAAGTAAGTCAATAACCTCGGGCATAATTTCTTTCAATCTTACAGTTCTATTGTACTTTTTGTTCAATCTATTAAGCTGAAATACAAGCAGCAAAGTTTTATTTAGAGAAGCTGCCACCTGATTAATTTCATGTTTGTTTAACCGGTAGGATTCTCTGAGTAGTCTTTTAACTCTGTTTCTCCAAACTGCGTTGCCAGCCTTTTTATAAACACCAAAGGCTACCTTTACATTTGAACTAAACTCTTCATCCAAAATTATGTAAGTAGCCTTTAATATACCATTAGCAGAAATTACCGTCTTTCCTGCTTCAAAAATTAACTCGAACTGTTTCTTGCTTTTTATTATTTCAGACTTACTAAGCCCAAACTTTTTCAATTACCCTTCGTCACTCACAGTTAGTTTTTTTCTTCCTCTTGCTCTTCTTCTAGCTAAAACTTTTCTGCCGTTTTTTGAAGCCATACGTGCTCTAAAGCCGTGTTTGTTCTTACGTTTTCTATTGCTTGGTTGAAACGTTCTTTTCATTTTCTTAACACCTAATTTTTAACAAAGAATCGAAATTTAATTAAAAAGCAAATAAGATACAATTTATTTCTAAGTTGTTTTATTTGAATAAGTTAGAAAAATATCAGAAAAATAATTGCTTTAAATTCTTTGTTAATCTATTGTTGAACTAAACTAATTCCAAATTAATCTTATGCTTTATTCTACTTATACAGATATCTCTTTATTTTTTGTGTCGGAGTTTTTTCAAACTGTTCCGATTGCTCTAATACTTTATGAATTCTAGAAAATGATGAAATCTTAGAATTTACTGTAGTATGAATATTTTGAAGAAGTTCATTTATTTTCTTTCTTGCATCCGATTCATTCATCTTTTGAATTTGGAATGTATTATCTATTTCTTCATAATTTAAATGAACTTTTGCAACTAATTTACTCTCTCTTTCAAGAACTAAAGATTCCAGCACAAAATCACAGCTGTTTATTACCGATTCTACCTCTTCCGGATAAATATTCTTTCCATTTGCTCCAATAATAACGTTTTTGGATCTTCCTTTAATAAACAAATATCCATCCGAATCTATTGTTCCTAAATCTCCGCTTCTAAACCATCCGTCATCAGAAAGAACTTCTTTTGTCTTTTCAGGATCTTTGTAGTAGCCCTTCATAACATTCGGTCCTTTAATCAGAACTTCTCCTTCATCAGTTCCCGTAATACTGTTATCTATTTTAATTTCCATTCCAACCAGACATTTTCCAGCCGATCTAAATCGAGTATAAGCCGGAACAGTTCCGGTTACTAACGGAGAAGTTTCTGTTAAACCGTAACCAATTGCATAAGGAAAACCTCCTTCTCGCATAAATAACTCTACATCTTCGGCAATTGCAGCTCCTCCAATACAAAGCATTCTCAATTTGCCACCGAAAGTTTTATAAAGTTTTTTACATGCTATTCTATTTAGTTTTTTTCTGAACATTGGAATTTTATATAATCCCCTCGTAATTGCTTTTTTATTTATTTCAGGTAGAATTCTCATCCTATAAATTTTTTCTATAACTAATGGAACTGAAAGCATAACTGTAGGCTGAACTTTTTTAAGTGCCGGTAAAAGTGCTGCTGCTGTTGGCGGTTTATCTATATAATATACCGATGCTCCTCCAAAAAAAGGTGTTAAAAATCCTAATGTTGATTCAATTGTATGAAACAAAGGAAGAATTGAAAGCATTCTGTCATTCTGTTGAAGGTCAACAAAATCGAGTGTAGCAATTACATCGGAAATAACATTTTTATGCGAAAGCATCACTCCTTTTGAGTGACCGGTAGTTCCCGATGTATATAAAATTAATGCCGTATCATCTTCTTTAATATCTTCTGAAATTAATCCCGCAAACTTAAATGCAGCAGTTTTAATTTTGTTTAGTTCTTTCTTTCCTTCTTTGATAAATTCTTTGAGTTTATCATTGCTTGTATCGGGAGGAATTGCAGAAAAATCATCTAGTAAAATTCTGAATTGTAATCCATCGGAATTAAAATCTTCAATTTTGCTGAAGTATTTTGCCGATACAAATATGGCTTTGCTTTCGGAATGTCTTAATATATGATGAACTTCAGATTCATGAAATTCGGTCATAATTGGAACTGCGATTGCACCCAAAGTAGTAATTGCAAAATAAACCACTCCCCAATTTGGTTGATTTTCACTAAGTATTGCAATCTTATCTCCATGAATTACACCTTGATCTTTAAGATAGGCTGCAACTTCATTTACTTGCTTTTTAAATTCGGCGTATGTATATCCCTTTTGATCAATAAAGGAGATAAACTGATTGTCTGCATATGCTTCGCATGATTTATTCAGAGCTTCAAGAAGATTTAATTTATTTAATTGTATCATCTCTTTCCTTTATAATTGAATACACAGCAAAAATAGGAAATATTATTTCATCGTAAAATAAAAAAGGCTGGTTAAAATACCAGCCTTCTTAAGAAATTAATAAATACAAAATCTTATTTAATTAGTAAATACAAGTGCTCCTAATACTACTATAATTGAAGAAGTTACTGTTGCTGCCCACCAAGGAAAATATTCATTTTCAATTTTTTGTTTTTCTGTTTTAGTTTTTATTTTTGATTCCCATTCAACCGGTACCGGCTCATCAGCTTTTACATATTCGGGAATTTGTTTTTCACTTAGTGTCTTTTCCAAATCCTTAATTATTTCTGAGTTTGATGTTTCTTTATACACATGAGAAAAAACTACTTCACCAGTTGTAGTATTATGAATATTTAATCTGACGTTTTCTGTTGACCTTCCTACAAAATCGAATGAAAGTACATGATCAATCTGATCATTCTTTATTGAAGCAAATGCCGCATTATATCCCGGGTAGATTGGACTTCCTCCGTTTAATTTTTCTTTTAGTGAATTAGGTTTTACCAGCACAAAAGGAAAATCTTTGTTTCCGCTGTCATAGCATTCACAAAATTTATTCATTAATTCGTTTTCTGCATTTAGTAGTAAATCAGTATTCTGATAATATGAATTAATAATGCCGACTTTTTTTAAGCTGCTTAAAACTGATGAAGATGCTTGCTTGTATCCGGCTAGACTATCTTTCCAAACATAAGTCTTGGGAACTGTTACAGTATCTTTAACAATTACATCTTGATAGCTTACCGAGTAACATCCTTGAAATGTAAACGCAAACATTGCGCTTATTATTAGCAGTAATAGTAACCATTTGTTTTTCATTTTCGATTTCCTCCTTTTTAGGGTTATTCATCTAATAATGAACTTCACAATTGGTGTGCCGTTAAATTTTATTCGATTTCAATCTGTAAATAAAGGTTTTTTGAGAGGGGCGGTAATTATTACTTGCACAAATTACAAAGCTGTATTTACTTTACCGATTTATAATAAATCTTCAGCAGTAACAATTCATCTTCCGATATTTTTTTCTTTATAATTTTTTCAAGACTTTTAGTCTCGCTAATTCCGTTACTATTGAAATGCTCAATAATGCTATTTATCTGAGAATTTGAAAGAGAACTATCGTCTAAAAGTCTATTAGGATTTTCCAATTTATTTGATTGAACATAATCGAACAACTGTTTTAGGATTGTGCTTTTCTTGTATTTTGTTTCTACGGCAATTTCTTTAATTGATAAGCCCGAATTAAATTTATCGGCAGAATCATTATAATTTTTTTGATATGATTGGGTTTCTTTAAGTGCAGATTTATCTATTTCTCTTCCGTTAGGTTTTATGTTATGTTTCAGGCAGTATTCAATTATTTCATTTATGAAAATCTGACCGTACTTCTCAAATTTAATTTCTCCTAACCCATGAATTGCTAACATTTCTCTTTTATTTACTGGAAAATAAGTTGCCATTTCGGTAATAGTTTTATCGGAAAAAATAACATACGGTGGCAGTTTCAATTGATCTGCAATTTCTTTTCGTTTCATTCTTAATGCAGCAAATAAAACATGATCATAATTTTCTGTAAACTCAACAGTTTTAGAAGGCTCAGCATCATCAATAATTCTTCCTAAAACTTGTTCTTTCTTTCTCAAAACAGAATAAGCTTTTTCGGTAAGTTTTAGACTTTTATATTCTTGATCAATTTCCAGCAACTTCTTCTGCTGAAATTGAAAAGCAAGATTAATCCATTGTTTTTTTGTGAACTCAGTTCCAATATTATAAGTGGAAAGTTTATCATGATTAAATTCAAGTACTTTCTGATTTTTTGAACCACGCAGAATATCAATTATGTGATGCGCCCCAAATGTTTCATTAGTACGCTTTACACATGAAAGAAATTTTTGTGCCGGAATTGTAATGTCAACCAAATCTTTATCAAATGATTTACAATTATCGCACATTCCGCAATTGTGCTTATTATATTTTTCTCCGAAGTAATTTAAAAGCGGAATTCGTCTGCACATTGAAAAATCAGCATAATTAAGCATTACATCTAAATGCTCTTCTGCTATTCGTTTTTCATTGCCGATTTTTTGGTCAATAAAAAATTGAATTTTGTATGTATCTGAGTAATCAAAAAGGAGAAGACAATGTGAACGGAGACCATCTCTCCCTGCTCTGCCAATTTCTTGATAGTATGATTCTACATTTTTAGGAAGATTATAATGAATTACAAATCTAACATTCGATTTATTGATACCCATTCCAAATGCAACAGTAGCAACCATAATTTGAACATCGTCATTAATAAATTTTTCTTGATTTTTAACTCGAACATCGTCGGGAAGTCCTGCATGATAAGGAAGCGCAGAAAAACCTAATCCGTTTAATTGATGTGCAAGAGAATCAACCTGCTTTCTGGAGAAACAATAAATTATTCCTGCTTGATTAGGATATTTTCTCAAAAAAGATTTTACTTGAGATAATCCGTCTGTTTTAGCAGTAACTTCCAAATAAAGATTATCTCTGTTAAAACTTGCCTTAAATACTTTTGCTTTTTTTAGGGAAAGTGATCTTAAAATATCTTCCTCAACACGCGGAGTTGCAGTTGCAGTAAAAGCAGCACAAACCGCATTGGGAAAAGAAGATTTCAATTTAGAAATTTCTCTGTATGTCGGTCTAAAATCATGTCCCCATTCCGAAATACAATGAGCTTCATCAACAGTAATAAAATCAATTTGTAGTTCATTAAGAATTGAAACTGTTCTTTCAACAGCCAATGTTTCGGGAGCTAAATATAGAAGCTTTATTTTTTTCTGCAAAAGTAAATTTACATTTGTCTGATACTCATCCGGACTTAGTGAACTGTTAAGAAAAACCGCATCAATTCCTAATTCCTTTAACTGTTCAACTTGATCTTTCATCAATGAAATTAATGGTGAGATTACAACTGTTAATCCATCAAAAACCAAAGCGGGAATTTGGTAGCAAAGAGATTTTCCACCCCCCGTAGGCATTATTACCAAACTGTCTTTTTTCGAAATTATTGATTCAATTATATCTTTTTGAAGTGGTCTGAAATTATCATAACCAAAAATCTTTTGTAAAATTGATGAAGCTTTATCTAACATCGAACCCCAAATAAAGTAAAATTAACGACCGACAAATTTATAAAATTTAAATGAATTTTTTCTGAATATATAACACAAAAGGTGTTTTTTTAGAAAGAATTAATTTAAGAAACCTAAAAAAAATCTCCTTAAACTCGATAATAAATGAAAGTATTTGTGATTTCATAACTAACTTTTTATAAAATTGACTATTGATTTTTATTTGCTTAGGTTCAATTTAATATTGGAAAAAAACCGTACAGCACAGAATATTAATCAGAATCAAACCTAGTCAACAGCATTTCATTAATTGTTTGGTAGTTTTTATGAAAAGTAAACAAACAGAAAAAAAATCAATTCCTAAAAAGGATTCAATTCGCAATTCTAAAGAAAAACTATCTGAGCAATTTGAAAATCTTATAGATGAACTAGCAAAGACCGATAAAAAAGATTCTTCCGCTCAAATAAATACATTCAAGAAAAAATTAATCCGATTAGAAAACAAATTATCCAAAAGTGAAAACTTAACTGAAGTAAAACCGATTGAAGAGAGTACTGAAGTTCAGGAATCCAAGGTCACGTTTTCCGAAAAGCAGTTTAAGTTAATTTGGGAAAACTCAAAAGATGGAATCCGACTAATTAATAAGGATGGAATTATTGTTCAGGTTAACAATGCTTATTGTAAAATGATTGATAAATCAAAAGATGAGCTGTTGAATAAAGAAGCCGGTTCTGTTTTCTTTAAGGATGATGCTAAAAGAGTTGAATTGGTATTGATTGATCGTTTTAGAAACAATCAAATAAAAGATAGATTTGAAAAAGAAGTAAGGCTTTGGAATAATAAGGAAGTCTGGTTTGAAGTAACCAATTCAATTGTAAAATTTGATGATGAAGAATTTCTGTTAAGTCAATACAGAGATATAACTGAGAAGAAATCAAACGAACTTAAGCTGAGAAATTCACTAACAAAACTTTATACCATTCTTGATAATTTTCCGGGAGGTGTTTTAGTAGAAAATGAAAACAGAGTTATCGAATTTGCAAACGAAACATTCTGTAGAATTTTTAAAATCCCTATAAAACCAAAAGATTTAGTTGGACTTGATTGTAGAAAAGCGGCTGAAGACTCAAAAACTCTGTTTAAAGATGAAAATAAATTTATCAGCATTGTTGAAGAACTTGCAGAAAACAAAATCGAAAAGAACAATATACAGCTTGAACTTAAAACAGGCGGACTGCTGGAACTTGGTTTTATACCTATCAAAGAAAATAATTTGGCTTATGGATTTTTATGGCTTTACAATGATATTACCATAGAAAAGAAATTGGAATTTGAACTTCAGGAAAGTGAAAATAGATTAAGAGAATTAATAAATCTTATGCCCGATATTGTTTGCTTTAAGGACGGAAATGGTAGATGGATTGAAGCAAATGAATATGATCTTAAACTTTTTGATCTCACAAAAGTTGATTATAGAGGTAAAACCGATAAAGATTTAGCTCCCTTTAGTCCATTTTATTATGATGCCTTTATGAACTGCGAAACATCAGATAATAAAGCCTGGGAAAAAGGAACAGAATTTAGATGTGAAGAAATTATTCCTAAGCCTGACGGTAGAAATATAATTTTCGATATTATAAAGAAACCTAACTTTAATGAAGACGGAAGTAGAAAAGGGCTTCTTGTTGTTGGACGTGATATTACCGAAAGAAAAAAATCAGAAGAACTGATTATTGAGAACAAACGTAAGCTTGATACTTTAATAGGAAATATACCCGGCATTGTATACAGATGTTTGAATGATGCTGATTGGACAATGAAGTTTATAAGCAGCGGTACATTAAACCTTACCGGCTACTCACCCGACGATCTGACAGAAAACAAAAATTTGAGTTACAATGATTTGATACATCCTAACGATAAAGAATATGTTTCTTCTGAAATACAAAAAAGTATTAAGGAAAGTAAATCATTTCAACTGGAATATAGAATTATTGATAAGCACAAAAATATTAAATGGGTATTTGAAAAAGGATGCTTGGTTAAAGATTTTGTTACAGGGAAAGAGTTTTTAGAAGGAATTATTATTGATGTAACCGAAAGAATAATTGCAGAAAAAAATCTAAGAAAAAGTGAAGATAGACTGAATACATTTTATGAAGCTTCATTTAGTGGCGTAATTATTCATGATAATGGAATTACTGTCGACTGCAATAAAGGTATTTGTGAAATGCTTGGTTACACAAGAGAAGAATTAATCAATACAAATGGATTAAATTATTTTCACGAATCGGAAAGAGAGAGAATTAAAAAAATTGTAGCCGAAAAATCCATTCAGCCATACGAATCCATAATGATAAAAAAAGATGGTTCACTTCTTAATGTTAGAGTTCAGGGAAAAGAAATTTTTTACATGAACAGAGTATTACGATTTACCGAGTTTAGTGATATTACTTACCAGAAAAGAACTGAAAGTCTTCATGAATCAAGATTAAAACTACTCGATCTTTCTTATCATTCTACAATTGATGAGCTTCTGCAGACAGCTGTTAATGAAGTTGAATCTTTAACACAAAGCAAGATTGGTTTTTATCATTATGTTGATAACGATGAAAAGGATTTTACTCTGAAAGCTTGGTCAACAAATACTTTAAAATTTGTATATAACAATGATTCAGAACATCTTAGAAACAATCTTATTATAGCAGGCGATTTAATTGACACCCTGAACCAAAGAAAAGCTGTAATTCACAATAACCCAATCATGTATAATCAAAAGAGCTCTTTTTCAGAAATACAAACGGAAGTTGTAAGAGAACTGGTTGTTCCCGTTATTAGGAACGAAAAGGTTGTCGCAATTTTGGGAGTAGGAAATAAAGATTCCGATTACAATGATATTGATATAGAAATAACTGCAAACTTTGCAGACTTAGCCTGGGATATTGCAGAGCGAAAAATCACTATAGAAAATCTAAAAGAAAAGGAAGAACGTTTAAGATTAGCGTTAAAAGCTGCAGATCAAGGATTGTGGGATTTAAATCTTAAAACAGGTGTTTCGAAAGTATCTGACGAATACCTTACCATGCTTGGGTACAATCCCAATAACTATATTGAAACTTATGATAAGTGGATTGACAGAATGCATCCGGATGATAAAGACAGAGTTGTAAAAATTTATAAAGATTATATGGATGGATTAACAGATGAATACAAAATTGAATTTAGACAGCGTACGTTTGAAGGAAACTACAAATGGATTTTATCTTTAGGAAAAATTATTCAGTATGACAACGAAAACAAACCACTAAGAATTATTGGAACTCATACCGATATTTCCAAATTCAAAGAAACCGAAGAAAGATTTGTTCAACTTACAGAAATTCAAAATACAATTACACTTTTTGCAACAGAGTTTATTAACGTTCCTTTAGATAAGATTGATGAAACTATTATAAATGCCATAGAAAAAGTAGGTAATCTCTTTAAAGTTGACCGGGTTTATTTATTTGATTACTTATTTGATAAAGGAGTAGTAAGAAATACTTTTGAATGGTGTAATGAAGGTGTATCTAAAGAAATAGAAAATTCGCAGAACGTTCCAATTTCTTCATTATCAGACTGGATGGATGATCATCAAAACAACAAACCGGTTTTGATCTATGATGTTGATAAAATTGATTATAGTAATGAGCTTAAGGATATATTGATTGCCCAAAATATTAAAAGCTTAATCACAGCTCCAATGTTCATTAAAGATAAACTGATTGGTTTTGTTGGATTTGATTCCGTAAAATCCAGTAGAAATTGGAATGAGGATGAAGTAAATCTTTTAAGAATTTTAGCGGAATTATTTAGTAACCTTGCAGACAGAAGAGAAAGTCAATATGCAATTGCTCAAAGTGAATATAATTTCAGAAAACTAATTGATAATTCTCCGGATGGAATTGGTGTAATTAAAGGATTAAAAATTATAATAGCCAATAAAAGCGCTGCCAATATTCTGGGGTATAACTCAAGCAGCGATTTATTGAATAAAGATCCTTTCATGTTTGTGAATGAAGATTCAAAAATTACTGCTGAAAAATTATTAATAGCATTAAGGAATAACCAAGAACATGAAGCTGTAATTGTTAAGTTTACTAAACCAAACAATACAACTGTTACATGCGAAGTAAAAGCAGTATCATACAGAATTGACGGAGAAAAACTAATTTTAATAACCTTTAGAGATATTACAGAGAAACTCCAAAAGGAAATTGAATTAAGCGAGTATAGAGAACACTTGGAAGATTTAGTTGCAGAGAGAACTAAAGAGATTGAACAGCAATCTGAATTTTTCAAGATATTCATAAATACAATTCCCAATCCGGCTTATGTAAAAGATTTGAATGGCTATTACACGGAAGTTAATGAAGCCTTTCTAAAATATTTTGAAGTTACAAGGGAAGAAATAATCGGAAAAACTATTTCAGAAATTGCACCTGAAGATGTTGTTAAAAAATCTATTGCAAAAGAAAGTACTATGCTGAATGAAGTTAAATCAATCTCATACGAAACTTATCATATAACAAAAGACGGTAAAAGAAGAGAACTTTTAACGTATAAAGCTTCATTTGCAGAAAAGAATAATACGCCGATTGGAATTACCGGTTTGGTAGTTGATATTACCAATCAGAAGAGATTAACTGATCAAATAATTCAAGCATACGAAAAAGAAAAAGAACTGAATGAAATAAAAACAAATTTCATTTCGATGGCTTCACATGAGTTTAGAACGCCGCTTACTACTATTCTTGCTTCTACCGAATTAATAGGACTTCACATTAAAAAAGGGAACTACGAAAAATTAAATACTCATATTAAAAGAGTGCAGGAAGCAGTCGGTTTTATGAATTCTTTATTGGAAGAAGTCTTGATATTAAGCAGAACAGACAGAGGAATTATTTCTTTTAACCCGACAAACAATAATCTAAGAGCTTTGCTAACCGATCTTATTGAACAATGCAAAGTCTCTGCATCTAAAGATCATAAAATTGTTTTTAATTATTTTCCTGAAAGAACAAATTATCTGCTGGATGCAAGACTTCTTACATTAATTTTCAACAACCTTCTAACAAATGCAATTAAGTATTCACCAAACGGCGGTTTAATTCATTTTGATGTTTATTATGAAGACGAAACATTACTTTTCAGGATTATTGATTCGGGAATGGGGATTTCTCAAAAAGATATTCCGTTAATATTTGAACCGTTCTTCAGAGCCTCAACCGTTGAAAACATTCAAGGCAGCGGTTTAGGATTAAGTATTGTTAAAACCGCAGTCGATTTACATAAAGGAAATATTTTTGTAAAAAGTACATTAAATTCAGGTACAGAGTTTACCGTTAAAATAAGAACTGACTCAATTACTTAAGGGGCAAAAATGGAAGAGCAGCTTAAAATAGTTTTGTTTGAAGATAATCCCGAAGTAAGTTCTAACATACAAGAAATTCTTGAGATGAATGATTTCAAAGTTTTTCTTCTTGAAGCGGATGTAAATCTTAAAGAAGAAATTTCTTTGATTAATCCCGACCTCATTATTTCCGATATTATGATGCCTAAAAAAAGCGGATTTGAAATTCTTGAAGAACTTAGAAGCTATAAAGAATTTTTCGACATTCCATTTATTTTTCTGACCGCAAAAACTACTTATGATGATTTAAGAAAAGGGATGAATTTTGGTGCAGACGATTATATTTATAAACCCTTCAGTTCTGATGATCTTATTCATTCAATAAAATTAAGATTAGAAAAAGCGAACCACATCAAGCAAAAGATTGATGAATTCTCAAATAACATTGCAATTCACGTACCGCATGAAATGCGCACTCCGCTTGTATCTCTTCTTGGTTACTCTAGTTTGATTCTTGATGATTATAAATCTCTTTCCGATGAAGATGTAATTTCGTTTACCGAAAGAATTAATTTTTCCGCTAAAAGACTTCACAGAACAATTGAAAAGTTTATTCAATATTCAAACTTAGTTCTGCTTGAACTTGATAAAGATGACAGAAATAAATTCTTATTTGGAAACTCGACAGTAGAAATTTCGGAAGTAATCAAAAGCTGTATTGAAAAAATTAATCATCTTTACAAAAGAGAAGATGACTTAAAGATTCGATTGGAAACATTTAGTTCCAAATTAAGTGAACTCTCTCTTTCTACAATTCTTTTTGAGCTTATTGATAATGCTTTTAAGTTTTCCAAACAAGGTGATAAGGTTATTATTGAAGGGAAACCTGAAGATAATAAATATAAAATTGAGATTTTCAACAATGGCAAAGGTATTTCAGATAAAAATCTTAAAAAGCTTGAAGAACTTACTAAACATGGAATACAGAAATACAATAGATTTGAACATGGATTCGGACTTGCAATTGTGTCTAAGGTAACTAATTATCTTGGAGAACCGATGAAACTTGAAAGTGAAAAAGATTCTTTTACAAAAGTGACTTTAAGAATTCCATAATTCTTTACGGGATTTTTTCTGTTAAAATAAAAATTGATTTTTCATTAATATCTTTTGTGAAAAATAAATAAAAATCTCCGCCGTCTTTTAGTTTCAGTCTTTCCTTAATTTCCTCAGGTTTCAAAGGGAAATTACTTCTGCTGATGTTGGCTTTTGTAATCTTTTTAGAAGTCAGAAATTTTCTAATTTTCTTTTCATTGAATAATTCAACATGTTTTACAACAAACTTTCTTCCGATAAAATCAGTAATTAGGTTTGCAGAAAAAAGTAATTCCGATTTCCGATTTAACTTTTTCAAGTTAAGTTCGAATGCAATTTTATCAGTCAAGCCGGCTTTCCTTATTGCTGCATTAGGTTCATATAAGTATTCATTAATTTTAATTTCTGATTCTTCGCATTTATAATCAGAATTTATATTTCCACTTATATATTTTTCTTCATCTAAAATTACTGCCGATTTTATTTTCTCATTATTCTTCTTCGAAAGAAAAACCAATACTTCTTTGCATTCATTATTGTATGAAAGAACCGAGAACTCATACATATTTTTAAATAGATTTAATGCTTCATTAATATCGAATGCCGGTGCTAATTTTAATAAAATGTTCTCTGCTTTTGAAAAAATTAAATCAAGATTTTCCGGAATATTTGGAGAATAATATTTTATATCTACCGATCGCTTTTCATTATTTCTTCTTGCCGGATCAGCAAAAACCCAATCAAAGTAATTGTCTTCATAATTTTTAAGTAATTCTATCGAATCCCCTTTTGTTATTTTTATATTCTTAATTCCAATCCGACTAAAATTGTGCTCAGCAATTTCTGCAAGTTCTTCATTCATTTCGCAGTATGTTACTTCCTTAAATTTTCTTGCAAAATAAATTGAATCGATTCCTAATCCTCCAGTCAAATCAATAATTCTTTTACCTGAAATGACTCTCGATTTGTATTGAGCTGAATATTCTGATGAACATTGCTCCAATGGAATTTTTTTATATACTAAATTATACGCTGATAATTCCGGAAGTTTTTTTACTGCTTTCTTTTGTGCTTCAATCTGCTCGGAAATCTCTTTAATTGGTAAATCAGTTTTACCGTGATACTTTAAAATTATTCTTTCAGCAGATAATGATTTATTTGCTTCTATAAATTTTTGTGATTCTTCTAAAAGAATTTTGTTTAGATAACTATTTGGCATATCTTAAAAATAATTAAAGAATATTTTATAGATAAACAAAAAGATAAAATAACTGGATTACAGCGAAATGAAATCAATAATGCCCAATGAAATTAAGTATGAGAACTTAGTACTTCGTAAATTATGTAAAGACGATAATCTTAAAATTTATGAAATCCGCTCCAACCAGGATATTGCAAAATATCTGGATCGCCCGATTTGTCAATCATTAGAGGAAGCCGATAATTTTATCACAAAGGTTAATAATGGAATTTCAAGAGGAGAATATTTTTATTGGGGAATTACTCTGGCAGATGAAAATGAGGTAATTGGAACAATTTGTATTTGGAATATTTCCGAAGATAAAACCAAAGGGGATATTGGATTTGAGCTTCTTCCAGCATTTCGCGGTAAAGGAATAATGACTAAATCATTAAGACTGATAATTGATTATGCTTTTCAAGAACTAAATTTTGATGAACTTTTTGGTGAAGTTGATCCCCAAAATGGTAAATCAATAAACTTGATGAAGAAACACGGATTTGAATTATTCGACGAGAACTCTTCGGGTCCTACGGTAATTTATAGATTAACAAAAGAGAATTACCTTATTTAACAAACTTATAACCTTCATTAAATACCGTTATAATATGTTTTGGGCAAGAAGGATTTTTCTCTATTTTTTTTCTTATTGAAAGCATATAATTATCGATAGTTCTTGAAGAAGCATTACTGTTTACTCCCCACAATGCATCAATAATTTCGGCTCTAGAAATCACTTCCTCTTCCCTTTCAACAAAGAATTTTAGAATTTTATATTCAGTAGAGGTTAATAAAATTTGTTTGTTTTTTACTTTGGTAATTTGCTTTGTAAAATTAATTCTAATATTAGAGAACGAGGCTTCATCATAACTTTTCAAATAAATTTTCGATCTTCTAATAATTGCATTTAATCTTGCAATAAACTCATTTTTGTGAACAGGATAATTTATAAAATCATCCGCGCCGCTGTTAAATGCTTCAATTTGATAATCTTCCTCTTTATTATTAGTTAAAAAAATGATTGGTATAAGAAGATTATGTTTCCTTAAATCTTTGCAGCACTCCATTCCTGTTTCATCATTAAGAAATAGATCAACAATAATGGCATCAAAACCATCTCCTTTTGCAAGTTCTGCTCCCACTTTACCGCTTGTTGTAGTAATTGTATAGAAACCTGAACTTTGAAGTATACTTTTGATTTCATTTTTTATCTGCAAATCATTTTCTATAAAAAGAATTCTTTTCATTATAGAAACCTAACGTCTTACAGCCAAATTTAATCTTTATTATATCAAAAGAAAATATGACAATTTTATGACAACTCTTTCGCTCAATGTCAATAGATTCAATTAAAATAAAACAGGCGGCCAAAATGAAAAAGGTTATTGTTTTATTACAGATGTTGTTAATCATTTCTTTAAGTGAAAATACTAAAGCACAAATAGACACTTTAAGAATATTTCACTTAAATGACACACATTCTTGCTTAGCTCCTCTTGGTCCCCGCAATGAATTTTTACAAGGGACACAGGGGGGTATTGCAAGAGCAGCTTCCGTTATAGGTTATTCTAAAGCTACACAAAAAAATGTGCTTGCACTTCATGCCGGGGATCTTTCAATCGGTGATCCTTTCTTTAATAATTTCTTAATCATTCCAGAACTTCAAATTTTACAATTGATTGGATTAGATGCTGTTACTATTGGCAACCACGAATTTGATTTAACTCCTAACGCACTTCTAAGTTCTTTAAGCTGCTTAGAACCGGATTGCAGTTTATCCATATTGAGTTGTAATCTTATTATTGAAGCTCCGGAACTTCAGGATTTAAGACAAATAATAAGAGGATGTACCATTAAAGAGTTAGAGGATTTTAAAGTAGGAATTTTCGGATTAACCCCTCCGGAAACAAATTATTTTTCTTTACCTGCTCCGGTTGTTGTTGATACAAATATAGTTGATCTTACTCTTCAAATAGTAGATTCATTAAAAAGTGAAGGTTGTGATTTTATTATTTGTCTCTCCCATTTAGGTTTTGCATTAGATCAGATATTAGCAGAAAATATTCCCTATATCAATTTAATTGTCGGTGGACACGATCACTACGAATTACCTGAACCTGTAGAAATTCAAAATCCACTTGGATCAAGCACATATATTGTTCAAGCCGGAGCATTTTACAGATTTGTTGGTGAAGTAAATTTTATAAAAACCGGTGAAGATATATCATTATTAAATGGCAGACTCATTCCCTTAAATTCCGATATTCCAGAAGATTTTTCTGTTAAAATGAATGTAGATGATTTAGTATTAACCGTTGAACAAACATTTCCGGGAATGTATTCTCAACAAATTAGCACTACAGAATCGTTTTTTGAAGAATTTGTTGAATTACCATTATCAGTGGGAAATAAAGATACTCCTGTTGGAAATTTAATTACCGATGCATATAGAATTTTCACACATACATGCGGCGCCGTTTCAGTCAGTGGCGCAACCGCTCAGCCACTTTACAATGGTCCAATTGTGCCGGCAGATGTTTATAGAATGATTAGTTACGGATTTAACGAAGATGATCTTTTAGATTTCAGATTAGCTACATTTGATATTACCAGCTTCGAATTAGCAAAAGCCTTTAACATAGTTCTATCAATGATTGATCTTAATGATGAATTTCTTCCGCAGGTTTCCGGACTAACAATTGAGTACGATATCAGCAAATCACCTGAAAACAGATTAACAAAATTGGAATTGAACGGACTTCCTATTTTACCGGAACAAGTTGTTAAACTAACAACAAACGAAGCTTTGCTATTAGCATTGACAGATGTTTTGGGTGTAACTGTTTCTAATGTTTTTATTTATGAAAACGATTGTGAATATTCTGTTGTAATAAATTATTTAGAAAGTAACGGAACAATAATTCCCAAAATTGAAGGAAGAGTAAAGGCTGTTGACGGCACAGTAAAAGTAGCTGATAATGAATATGTAATTTATGATTTCATTCTTAATCAGAATTATCCAAATCCATTTAATCCAAGTACAACAATTACTTATCAAATTGCAGAAGAAGGGAATGTGACGCTCAAAATATTCGATATACTCGGAAGAGAAATATCAACTCTTGTAAATGATTTTCAAAAACCGGGTGAGTACAAAATTAAATTTGCAAATAACATTAATCTAGCTTCCGGAGTATATTTCTACCAGCTTAAGATGAAGAATAAAGTTATTTCTAAGAAGATGATGATTCTTGAGTAATATCAAATATTGAAAATAGAACCTAGATTCTTAATTCCATTAAGGATAGCATTTTTGCCGCTGTTTATTTGTTTGTTATCCTTAATGGATTTAATTCCTTTGTCTAAAACCAGCATAACCGGATTGAAAGCTTTTGCTGCAAGGTTTTCAGTTTTTTCCTTTGTGATTCTTACTAAATTTACTTTTATACTATTAAAAATGTCTGTTGTTAAATCCTTCGCGGTTTTAAAAACAAATGATGGTGAAGGATATAAGTCCCTATCCTTCTTTATATAAATCATTGTGCAGTAATTTTCTGTTATTAACGAAATTCTAGTAAGAAGCACAGCATTTATATATCCATCCGCTAAAGAGCTGAAAATTTTATCTAAGAAAGGAATACTTTTGGCTGTATCGGTAGCAAGTTTGGAAAAGAGTTCTTCGGTCGCATATTCAATTCCCTCGCTTCCCCCTATTAATACTGAATAATAGACTTTCTTTGCGATAACAAAGAGTTCTCTTGTGTTAACTCTTCCGTGATATAAAAGAAATATTTCTTTAACCAAATTTACTGCCGAAGAGAAAATTAAAATTGCATCCAAAAAACCATTCTGTGAAACTGCAGTACTGTAAAAAACTTGGTTAATGTATTTCTTTCTAATTCTTTCGCATTCAGGTCTTAACTTGGCAACAATCTTGTTGTAACTATCTTCAGAGTTATCAATTGAAGTAAAATCAAAATTGTTCTCTTTAAGAAATTTATTTCCTCTTAATTTTTTAATCCTTTTTACTCTTAATGATTCTGCTTCTGAAATGATGCTTGTTGGACCTAAATCAGCTGGTAAAATAAATATTTGTATGATTGGAATAATTCCAAAATAAATCACAACCAAGAAGAGAATTGCAATAACAATAATTGCAAGAACTTCATTTATCCCCAATAAATAAGTGTATAATTGTAAAAATTCTTTCACTAAAAAATAGAGAAAGAAAAATGAGACAAAGAAAAGTATTTTTTTAAGAATCTTCATTTCTATTAATTCAAGAAAACTTTTTAAATATAACTGTATCTTTAATGCAGCAAAAACAATAAAGCAATTTACTAATTATATAAATCAATAATAATTTAAGAAGAAATAAAATGAAAGATATCCAAAGAGGAATTATTGAATCGGATGGATTTAAGCTTCAATATATAATTAAAGGAAATGGTAAACCGATTCTAGTTATTGGTAGTGCTGTTTATTATGAGAGAACTTTTTCAGAAGATCTCACTAAAAATTATAAGCTGGTTTTTATTGATCATAGAGGCTTTGCTGTTGGGAATGAATGCAAGGATAAATCAAAATATAAATTAGAATTCATTCTTGATGATATAGAACTGATACGGAAAAAATTAAACTTAGGGAAAATTGTTATTGCCGGTCACTCCGGGCATGCTTTTATGGCTTTGGAGTACGCAAAAAAGTATAACGAAAATGTTTCGAGAATTATAATGATGAATGTATCACCGAATTATTCTTATGAATCTCATGCAGCATCGGAAAGATACTTCCGAGAATCAGTTGATTTTGAAAGAGAAAAATTATTGAATGATAATCTAGCCATTCTTAAAAACGAAATTGATAAAGCACCGGAAAAAGCATTAATAACATACTGTCTTTTAACCGGTCCCAAAAGCTGGTATAAGTATAATTTTGATGCTTCTGAATTATGGAAGGATGTTGAAGTAAATATGACATTGTTTGATTACATGTGGGGAGAAGTTTTTAGAGATATTGATATAACAAAAAATCTTGATAAGGTTAAGCAGCCGGTTTTATTGATACTTGGACATTTCGATTACCTTGTTCCTCCATTTTATTTGTGGGAATCTGTAAGAGATAAATTCAATAACCTCACAGTAAAAATATTTAATAGAAGTGGACACACTCCGCATTACGAAGAACAGGATCTCTTTAATAAAGTATTAACTGATTGGTTAAATAAAATCTGAATTAAGTCTATTTTTTGAAAATAAAATAAACTGCCAAAACTAAAAATCCAAAACCGATAAAGTGATTCAGCTTCAAAGTTTCGTTCTTGAATAATATCACTGAAAAGATAGTAAATACAGTGAGAGTAATTACTTCTTGAATAACTTTTAATTCAACAAGACTAAAACTTCCGCCGTTTCCGTTATAACCAATTCGGTTGGCGGGAACTTGAAAACAGTATTCAAAAAATGCTACTCCCCAACTGATTAAAATAATTGCCAATAGACTAAGATTATCAAAACCCTTCAGTTCTTTGAATTTTAGATGACCATACCAAGCAAAAGTCATAAATGTATTTGAAGCAACAAGAAGTAAAATTGTATAGATGCTGTTCATTATATTTTCCTATAATTATAAAAATTGAGGAGAAATATAATTGCTAATTTGAATTTCGGAAATTAATTTTAAAGTATGTGGATGTAGCTCAGTTGGTAGAGCGTCAGCTTCCCAAGCTGAATGTCGCGGGTTCGACTCCCGTCATCCACTCTTGCCGCTTTTATTTTGCTAATACTATTTTAGAGAAATAATTAATTGAATTGCTGAGAGTCTATTTTAAATAAATAGACTCTCAATTGTGACTTGTATATTATTTGAGTAAAATCATTTTTCTTACTTGAATAAAATTACCAGCTTGAATTTTGTAATAATATATTCCGCTTGAAATGGAAGAAGCATCAAATTCTACTTTATATTTTCCAGCCTCTTTTTGTTGATTAACTAATGTAATTATTTCATTACCCAGAATATCATACACTTTCAAAGTAACATAATCGCTGCTTGGGATTGAGTATTCAATATTTGTAACTGGATTAAAAGGATTTGGATAGTTCTGCATCAAATCAAATTTTTCCGGTAAATTATCTTTTTCAACAGAGACAACAGAATTAATTGTAAATACTGCGTCACTTTGATCAATTACTATTCCCGATGGAATTTCTGTTATTTTGATCAAGCATTGATCGGAAGGTTTATTCGGAACAGTCCAATTATGAACTCCGTCCGATGAAGTAATTGGAATTACAGAAAGCCAATTTGAACCGTTATCAATCGAGTATTGAATTCTTACACTGCTTACGCTTTCACTATTCCACAAAATTTGAATTTGATCACCGACGTTAAACACCTCACCTCCGTTTGGAGATAAAAGATTTATAACAGGAGCAGCCGTAATTTTAAAAGGCGAATTACTTTGATCTACTAATTCATTATTACTTTCATCTATTAATCTCACCAAACAATTTTCAGATGGAGTATTTGGAACGACAAATGAATATTCATCTGTTTCTGCATTATAATTTGTTTGAAGCAACTGCCAGTTTGCACCGCCGTCAACTGATAATTCTATTGAAATATTTTCAACTCCATTGCTTGCCCATTCAATAATTTTTTCAGAATCTCCCTGCCAAGTTTCACCACCATTAGGTGAAATTACCTGCAGATAAACTGCCGGTTCCGAAATTTTTATATCTGCCGTCATTATCGAATCGGAAGGACTTATATTTTCAACTGCAGCGTATGTTATCATATTTCCATAAGAATTAGACCCTGGAGAAGAAAGAAAATTAAATTGTGTATTATTCGTAAATCCCGGGAAAGGATCTCTTATATCACCTGAATTAACGCCACGTTCTAAATCGTATCTTCCGTCAGCCTGCTCTAAAGCAACAAGAAAATTTCCGTTGTTTGTATAACCCGGATACCATTCATTTGAATTAGAAAACTTTGTTTCATCAATATGCCAGATTAAAAGTCCGGTGCCAGGTAATCCTCCATCATAGCCAACTCTTTGTCTATTTTGTATCAAGAAATATTCTTTACCCGGAGCACCATCTTTCCAAATTTTATAAACATCCGGTTCTTTTGCCATTGATGAAATGTTCTCACCTATCAAATCGGAAGTAACAACAGTAGGATTAACATAACCCATTTGAATATGATTCCAAGCATCGGGCCATGCTGGTTTATTTCCTAAATTTCCGTTCCAGCTTCCACCGGCCATTAAGCTCCAATCGCCAACTCCTTCAGAAGAATAATCAACATCATAAACATCAGGAAGACCAAATACCGAATGTCCCATTTCATGAACATAAACACCTATTGTCATATCACCGGGAGTTGACCAATACTCAGGTTCCATAGAGTATGTGTATGCTTTTACACCATCATTAGTTGTATAACCTCCACCCGGAATTGACCAAGCATGTGACCAAATATCATTGTTGTTTCCAGTAAACTCTGCACCCGGACCTGTATGCACTATGAATAATGCATCAATTTCACCGTCATTGTTATTATCATATTGAGAGAAATCAATTTGATCATCCACAGCTTTAACTGCATCTCTTGTTAAACCTTGAGCATTACCAGGGAAATTTCCAAAGCCATTATCTCCCGCTACATAATATGAATAGTTGTTAGGCATAGTTATCCAGCCAATGCTGGATGGTAAATCAAGAGTTGTTAAATCTAAATTGCCATAACTAACCTCATTAAAATAATGCCACATACTTCCCGCTTCTTTAGTAAATAAAAGATCATCAAAAAATTCAATCGGAACCTCTGCCGGTTGATCCGGAAAAGAAACAAATAAAAATATTGCATTGAAAGATCCTGAAACAACTTGATCGGGACCAACTATTCTGGTTATTTCTTCTTGAGAAAGTTTTGAATTTCTTTCCTTTAATTCATCGGAAACCCAGCTTGTAGAAACTCCCCTTTGCTTTAACTCTTTAATGTTTTCAAGTGCAAATGGTTTTGCAATTTCACCACTTCTAATTTTTTCTAACAACGATGGATGAGGAACCATTTGCGCATTTATATTAACAGAAATAATAAAAAGTAATGCTGCAATTATTCTTTTCATTAAAATATTCTCCATTAACTGTCCTTTTGATAAATGAGGATACAATCTAAATCTTAATTTTCTCATTGGCTACAGAAAATTTTTCTTTACTTAAACCCAATTGCTGACTTACTTTAGTCAGACTTATAAAAAATATAAATAAGAAAAGGGCATTTTTATGAAACCAATTTTCCAATTTATTTTATTGATTCTATTTTCTGCAAATCTTTATTATTCTCAGTCCCTAGAGAAATGGGCTAATTTAAGTAAGTATAAAGTCGATAATCAAAAACTGGTTGATAAAGAAAACTTAATTGTTTTGATGGGAGATTCAATAACCGAAGGTTGGTCAATTCATGATTCCTCTTTCTTCAGAGACAATCCCAAACTGATAAATAGAGGAATTAGCGGACAGACTTCTTCACAAATGTTATCCAGATTTAGACAAGATGTAATTAATCTCAAACCAAAAACTGTTGTTATAAACTCAGGAACAAATGATATTGCTGAGAATACCGGTCCAACTTCCATAGAAGATATTTTAGGAAATATAATTTCTATGTGTGAACTTGCTAATGCAAATAACATAGAGGTTATTTTAACATCTGTTTTGCCTGCCAAACATTTCCCTTGGAGAAAGGATTTAGATCCCGCAAATAAAATTGTATCTCTTAATAAGATGATTATGAAATATGCAGCTAAAGAAAATTACGATTTCGTCGATTATCATTTATATATGAGTGACGAAGGGCTTGGACTAATTGAAAACTTAAGCTATGATGGTGTTCATCCAAATTACAATGGATACAAAGTAATGGAAAAGCTTTTACTTGAATATCTTGAAACAAAATAGAGATTGAGAAAAATATCATTTAATTGTTAAGATAAGTTAAAACAAATATTATAGTTGTATTATATAGAGATTAAATCACGCTAATTTAGCGGATCATTGCGTTCATAATAAACTAATACTATTTTAACGAAAGTTTACAAAGAGTGCTGTATTAATAGTTTTATTTCAATTTAGATTTGGCTGCTAAAGCAGATTCAGAACTCAATCATGGTGCAGATAATGAAAAAACCGTCTGTAAGAAAATCGAATCCATCCACAAAAACAAACCCTAATAAAAAAATCAACACCCTTGAAAGTAAAATCAATCAGCTAAAAGATGAACTGAATTTATTAAATAAAGCTGTTATTGGAACCAATAATGTCGTCTATAAATTTTCAACTCTTTATGGTGGTTTGTTTTATTCTTCTAATACGGGCAAAGTTTTAGGATACTCAAATAAATTTTTGAAAGAGAATCCGAATTTGTGGAATAATTCAATTCACCCTGAGGATAAAGAAAACGTAAACCATTGTTTGGAAAAACTAAAACCGAACAGCATAATTGAGATTGAATACAGATTTATCAAAAAAAACAACAAAGTAATTTGGCTAAGAGATAGACTCAAATGCATTAGTAAAACTAAAAAAGAAATTATTATTGAAGGTCATGTAGTTGATGTAACAAAATTAAAAACAGCAGAAAATGATTCCCAAATAAGTAATTATTACTATGAAACTATTTTTGATCAAGCTTCAGATGCAATTTTTATCGGCTCAAATGATGAAAAAAGCAGAGGGACATTAGTTAAGGTAAATAAAGCGGCTTCAAAGTTAACCGGATATGCGAAGAAAGAATTAGTCGGTAAAAATTATTCTTTCCTATTTCCGAATGATGAATTGAATAATAAACCCTTACGATATGATCTTGTTTTAGCCGGAAAAGAGGTAACCTCAAAAAGAACTTTAGAGAGAAAAAATAAGACTCAACTTATTGTTCAAATGACTTCAAAACTTTTAAGCGACGGAAGACTGATTAGTTTTGTTAGAGATGTTTCAGAGGCTGAAACTAATAAAAAGAAAATTGAAGAGAGTGAAGTAAAATATAGATCATTAATTGACGAGGTTATTGAATCTTCTTCTGTTGGAATTTTTATACTTGATGCAGATTTAAAAGTTGTATGGGTTAATCAATCTGTTGAAGATTTTTTTGGAATCAAAAAATCTGCCGCAATTGGTAAAGATAAGATTAAACTGATAAAAGAAAATATCTGCAGAGTTATTGAGAATCCTTCAGAGTTTGCAAAGAAAGTTGTTCATTCATATAAAACAAAAAATTATACTGAAGATTTAGAATGCCGCATTCTTCCTAAAGGAAAAAGAAAAGAAAGATGGTTATTACATTGGAGTCAGCCAATAAAAAAAGGTTTATATAAAGGGGGAAGAATTGAGCATTATACCGACATAACTTCATCAAAGCTTGCAACTGAAGCAATTAAGAATTCCGAAGCAAAATTTTCAAAAGCCTTTAAGAGCAGTGCTCTTGCAATGTCAATTTCCGATATTAAATCAGGAAAGTTGATCGAAGTAAATAATAAATTTTTAGAGCTTACAAGATTTTCAAGAGATGAACTAATTGGAAATACTACTATCAATCTTGGAATATTTGATATTAATGAAAGAACCGCTCTTATTAACACATTAAATAAATTGGGCAGACTTGATGGGATTGAAACAGAGTTAAAATCAAAAGATAGAAAAAATATCTACTGCAAATACTTTGGGGAAATAGTTAATATAAATGGAAAGGAAAAATTACTTTCGATTATTGAAGATGTCACTGATCAAAAAACTACAGAAGTTGATTTACAAAAAGCAAACGCTGAACTAAATGCAATTTACAAACTATCCCCGGTAATGACGTGCATTATAGATAAACATCGAAATATACTTTATGCGAACAATGCATTTACAGATTTTACGGGAACTTCTGAAGAAGAACTAAGAAAAGGAAAAGCATGCGGAGTTATTGGCTGTATAAATGCTCTTGAAGATCCCAGAGGATGCGGATTTGGTACTGATTGTGCTAATTGTAAGTTGAAAAATGCAATAGAAACAACCTACCAAACCGGAAGTACCATAAAAAACATCAACTATTCGCCGATAATAATTAAAAGCGGTTTTAGAAAAATTGTTCACCTTCTTGGCTCTACTTCTGTAATTAATTTAAATAACAAAAAAAATATAATCTTAACTCTTCAGGATGTTTCAGAACAAAAAGAAACTGAAGAAAATTTAACTAAGTATAAAAATATAGTCTCTTCTACAATCGATTCAATTTCTCTTCTTAGCAGTAATTACGAGTACCTCATTGTTAATGAAGCTTATGAAAAAGTCTCCGGTAAACGCAAAGAAGAGATAATCGGTAAGACAGTAGCAGAATACCTTGGCAGAGAAACATTTATTAAACAAGTTAAACCCAAGTTTGATAAATGCTTAAAGGGAGAAATAATTAATTATCAAGACTGGTTTAACTATCCAGTTGCCGGTAAAAGATTTATTGATGTTACTTATTATCCTTACAAAGATTCATCTCAAAAAATTGTAGGTATAATTGCTAATTCAAGAGATATTACAGAAAGAGAATTATCTAAAATAGCACTTGAAGAAAACGAAAGCAGACTAAGACAAATTGCGGACAATGTTCCCGGAATAGTTTATCAGTTCAAAATAGATAAAGATGGAAACACTTCATTTCCATTTATGAGTAAAAGTGCAAAAAAATATTACGGGTATTCTTCCGAAGAAATAATGAATGATGCTTCTTTATTGATTAATGCAGTTCATCCCGATGACCGTGAGCTATTTTTAAATGCATTAGCATATTCACAAAACAATTTAACAACTTACCATATAGATATTAGATTGATTTCAAAAAGCGGTAAGGTAAGCTGGATTAATGCGAAATCTACTCCCGTAAAATTAGAAGACGGTTCAATACTTTGGACTGGAATTGGAATTGATACCACAAAACAAAAAATAACTGAAGAAAAATTAAAAGAAAATGAAGAGCGTTTAAGATTGGCTTTAACAGCAGCAGAACAAGGTTTATATGACTTGAACATAAAAACCGGCGAGGCAAAAGTAAACAATGAATATGCAACCATGCTGGGATACACCCCTAAGACATTTAAGGAAACAAACCAAAAGTGGATTGAAAGAATTCATCCTGATGATAGAGAAAATACCAAACAAGCTTATTTAGACTATATATCAGGTAAAACAAAAATTTATAAAATTGAATTTAGACAGAAAACTAAGAATGGTGATTGGAAATGGATTCTTTCTTTAGGAGAAGTTGTTGAATATGATAAAGACGGTTCTCCTTTAAGAATGCTGGGCACTCACACTGATATAACAAATATTAAGAATGTAGAAAATGCTCTTAAGCAAAGCGAGCAAAGATTTAATCTGGCAATAAACGCTACCGATGATGGAATTTTTGACTGGGACCTAACTGATAATTCAATTTATTATTCCCCCAACTGGAAAAGAATGCTCGGTTATGAAGATCACGAGATAAAAAATGAATTTTCTGAATGGGAACGTTTAACTGACCCCCAAGATGTTGAAAAAGCTTGGGTAATAATGAATGAACATCTTGAAAAGAAAAGAGAGAGATATGAAGTAGAAATAAAAATGAAACACAAGAATGGTGAATGGATTGATGTTCTTGCTAGAGGAGAGGCAACAAGAGATCAAAATGATAAACCTATTCGTGTAGTTGGAACTCATCTTAATATTACACAAAGAAAAGTAAATGAAAGAAAGTTAGCTGAAAGCGAGAAGCGTTTTAGAAATATGGCGGATACTGCGCCGGTGCTCATCTGGATGTCAAATGAAGAAATGCTTTGCACTTATTTCAATAAATCATGGATCGATTTTACCGGGGTCTCTTTCGAAAAACAGCTTGGCAACGGATGGGTTGAATTAGTTCATCCTGATGATAGAGATTTCTGTGTAAATACATTTAAGCAAAGCTGTAGTAAAAAGATTCCATTCAAAATGGAGTATCGGTTAAGGTATAATGACGGAAGCTATCGATGGATATTTGATCAAGGTGTTCCAAGATTTTCTGACGACGGAAAATATCAAGGTTATATTGGTTCTTGTATTGATATAAACGAAACTGTTGAGTCACAGGATTTATTAAAGCTTCAAGGTGAAATTCTACATAACATGGCTGAAGGTTCTAGTCTGATTAGTGTTGATACTGGAAAGTTTATTTATACAAATCCAAGTTTTGATAAAATGTTCGGTTACAACAAAGGGGAATTAATAGGCAAGCACGTAAGCATTATTAATGCCGCAACTAAAGATGACCCCAAGAATATAGCTTCAAAAATTATAAATACACTTCAAAAGAATAATTTTTGGGAAGGGGAGGTTGAAAATATTAGAAAAGATGGATCTATATTTTGGACTGCTGCAAAAATCAGTACATTCAATCATCATACTTATGGAAACGTTTGGGTAACTGCTCAAGCTGATATTTCAGCTAAAAAAGAACTTGAAGAAAGAATCAATAAAGAAAAACAAAGCTTAGCAACACTTCATGACTTATACTCAAAAACACACGAAATGACAGATAACGAACTTTACCAGTTTGTTATTGACAGAGCGGCAGAACTGACCGAAAGTGAAATAGGCTTTTTCCATAGAATTGGTGAAGATCAATCAACTATAATGCTTACTGCTTGGAGTCAAAAAACATATGAGTATTGCAATGCGGTTTATGATGATCATTATCCGATAGATAAAGCGGGCAATTGGATTGAAGCCGTAAGACAACGAAAACCAATCGTCTATAATAATTTTGCTCTTTCACCAAATCAAAAGGGAATGCCTGAAGGACATGCAAAAGTAAAAAGAATGATGAGCGTTCCTGTTATTCATGATAATAAAGTGAAATATATTTTTGGAGTAGGGAATAAATCAAGCGATTACACAGACAATGATATTCTTCAAATTCAGCTTGTATCAGATGAACTTCAAAAAATATTAACCAACAGAAAAGCAGAGAATGAATTAATTACAAGCAACCAGCGCTTAAAGGAAGCAGAAGAAATTGGAAATATCGGCTATTTCTTAATAAATACTGACGATAGCAATGTTATTTGGTCCGACGAAACTTACAACATTCTAGGAAGAAAAAAAGATTTGGGACTTCTTTCAATTGAAGAACTCTACCATTACGTTGTTGAGGAAGATGCACAGCTGTTACAATCAGAACTTGAGAAAGCAGTTCATGAAGATTATTCATTCAATTTCCAATACAAGGTAAATGTTGATTCACAAATAAAATACATTCAGTGTGTAGGTAAAAGCTATTATTCTGCAGAAGGAAAAATTGCTGGTGTTTCGGGAGTCTTAAAAGATGTAACAGATTATCAAACAGCTTTAGAAAAATTAAAAGAAAATGAAGAAAAGTTTGAAAAAGCGTTTAAAACTAGTCCAGATGCGCTAGCAATAACAAGGGTTACAGATGGTATGTACATCGATGTGAATGACAGTTTTAAAAGAATTTTAGGATACGAACGCGAAGAAATGGTTGGAAAAAGCTCCATAGAATTGAACGTTTGGAAGTACGAAAAGGACAGAGATCGTTTAGTAAAAGGATTAAGAGAAAAAGGTTTTGTCGAAAATTTAGATGCCGAATATCTAACAAAATCGGGTGATGTAATTTATGGATTAATGTCTGCCAGACTTATTAAGCTTAGAAACGAAGATGTAATTCTATCTATAACAAGAGATATAACAGATAGAATTAATATGGAAAAAGATCTTTTAAGAAGTGAACAAAGATATAAAACTATCTTAAAAGCTCAGCCAGATATTTTCTTTAGAATAAATAAAGATTTAGTATATACAGATTTTTATACAAATGATCCATCGGTTTTATTTGTTCATCCGGATAAAATTATTGGGACTAAAGTTAAAGACATTATGCCGGATTATTTATTTAAAATTACTGAGGAAAATATCAATGCTACTTTTAATTCAGGAAAAATTAGTACTTACGATTATATGCTTGAAATAAATGGTGAACAAAGATGGTTTGATGCAAGAATGGTACCCAGCAGTGATGAAGAAGTATTTGTGATTGTTAGAGATATGACTGAAAATAAAAAGGCTGAAAAAGCAATTGCTGAAAGTGAATTAAAATACAGAAAGCTCATTTCAAACATTTCTGATGTTATTGTAGTAATTGACAAGAATAGTACAATTAACTATAAAAGCTCAAACATCGAAAATTATTTCGGCTGGAAACCTGAAGATTTAATTGGAAAGGATGCTCTTATTACTGTTCATCCTAAGGATAGAGTATTTGTAAATCATGAACTTGAAAAATTATTAAGTATTGATAATCATAAAACAACATTTGAATTTGATTATCTGTGCAAAGACGGAAGTTACAAACCTGTTGAGTTAACAGCTTTCAGTTTATTTAATGATCCTACAATAAACGGCATAGTAGCAAACTATAAAGATATTTCTGAAAGAAAAAAAGCCGAACAGGCTTTTATTCAAACTCAGCGTTTAGGTGCTATTGGGGAAATGTCATCGGCAATTGCTCATGATTTCAACAATTCACTTCAATCAATTTATGGCAACCTGGAACTGGCTTTGCTTAAAATTGAAGAAGATCATTTAAGTAGAAAATTTTTGGAGACAATTAAAACCGCTACAGCTGATGCATCAGCAAGAGTGAAACTGCTTCAAAGGTTTGCCGGTAAATCAAAAGGAAAGGAAGATTATAAAAAAGTAAATATAAAAAATATTATTGAAGATGTAATTCTTCAATCACGCCCAATTTGGAAGGATAATCCCGAGAAAGATGGTTATGAAATTACTATTTCAAAAAATATTGATGTTGAAATTAATATTAAAGGTGATGAAGCCGAACTGAGATCAGTTCTTTATAACATAATAAAAAATAGTGTTGAAGCGATGCCTAAAGGGGGCGATATAAACATTTCCGCTGTTAAAGAAAAAAATAATGCCGTATTAACTTGCAAAGATAGCGGCATCGGCATGAATGAAGAGACTAAATCCAGAATATTTCAACCTTTCTTTACAACAAAAGGATTTGAATCCGGCAGAGGCTTAGGTATGAGTGGTGCTTATAGCATTATAAATGAGCATGGCGGAATAATATATGTTAAAGAAAGTAATATTGGTGTTGGTACCATTATTAAAATTGAACTTCCAATCTATTTAGATGATTCGGACCAGTTAGAAATTAAATCAAATGAGAAAATAAATATGGTTGGACTAAATATTCTTTGGGTTGATGACGATTCCCTAATAAGAGATATTGCCGAAGAAATGCTTGAAGTACTTGAGCATAAAGGAAAAGTTGTTCAAAACGGAGAGAAGGCATTAGAGCTTCTTAAAAAAGAATCTTTTGATTTGGTAGTAACCGATATTGGTATGCCCGGCATGAATGGTTGGGATTTAGCTGACAAAATAAGAGAAGAATTTAATGATAAGATTAAGATTATTGCCTTAACCGGCTGGGGTGACCAAATTAGCGATGAAAAAAGAAAGCAGCATGGCGTTTCCGAACTCCTTTCTAAACCATTTAAAATTGAACAGCTGAAGGGAATTATTAATAAAGTAATGCAGTAAGATTTAACTGCTGAAAAAGTTAGCCGTACTAAAGCCGTTTACTTTTTGAATTAATAACCTTTGCGGAAAAGCTTCTTGTACATCTTGATTATGAGATACTACAAATATCTGCTTAAATTCATTTGATATTTTACCAAGCGCATTAAGAAGTTCTTCTCTTCTATCTTCATCTTGACTTCCAAAAACTTCATCCAGAGCTAAAAAGCCCATGTTAGTTCTTCCTGCTAAAGCCGATATTCTTTTGCTTATTGCAACTCTTAAGCATAAACTTGCCAAATCTTTTTCTCCGCCTGAAAGAGTTAAAAGCTCAACTTCTTTATCTTCTCTATTAACTAGGAAATTAAATGATGAATCAATTCTTAAATTTTGATAGCGCTCTTTAGTTATTGATGCAAAAAGCCTGGAAGCTTCATTTGATATTGCCGGTAACTCTTGAGATGTAATTCTCGATTTAAATTCACTTACAAATGATTTTAATCTCTCAAGCAAATTAAATTTTTTATGTAAGTCCTTAATCTTATTCTTCTCTTTCTCGTCTTTATCAATCTCTTTACTAATCTCATCAATTTTGTTTTTGATTATAATTAGTTCCGATTTTATTTGATGCAGATTTTCTTTCAATTCATTAAAAGTATTTTCACTCTCTTCCCTTCTAAGTTTTAATTGCTCATAGCTTTCTTCTTCAAAATTAATTTTTGATAGATTAGTTTTCTGCTTCAGCAGACTTTCATCAAAGTCTTTTAATTTGTTTTTTAATTCCGCTAAATCACTTTTCTTTTTGGGGAGATTTTCTGTTTTAGATTTATAATCATTATACTTTTCAAAATACGGCTGTAATTCATCTCTTAGGTTTTCAAACTCAACTAATTTGGTTTCCTCAAATTTCACTTCTGATAAACTTCTTAAATCACTTTCTGTTTCGGTAATTTCTTTTTGCAGCTTGTTAATTTTATTATCAAGTTCATCAGAATTTTCCTTTAATTCTTCACGCCTCTTAATCTCAGTTTCAAAGTGATGAATCTCTTTTTTCACTCTTTCAATTGAATCCTCAACCGACTCGAGTTCCTTCTCAATACCGATTAATTCATTCTTCCTTAATGCAATATCCTTTTTGTTTTGATCAATTTCGGATTTATATTTTTGCGTAAGCTTATCGTAATGATCATCAAGCGGACGTTCACATTCGGGGCAGCTCGAATCTCTTCCAATCTCTTCAATTCTCTTTAATCTCTTTGAACTCTTTTCAATTTCTCCATTTATCTTTGAGATAAAATCATTAATCAACTGACTGTTTTTCACTATACTTTTTCTTGTTTCATTTTTCGATTTAAGAAGTTCGGAATGACTTTCTAATTTCTGATCAAAATCATTTAGCTTATCAATGCTAATTTTAATTTCATTTTTCTTAGTATTTAACTCAAACATATCTTCATTTAGTTTTTCAGATCGCTTTTCCAGTTCTATTTTCTTTTGGAAATCAGATTTAATTTTTAGCTGTTGTTCATACTGCTTATTTGCTTTTATGTAATTCTCTTTCTGCGCTTCAAGATTTTTCATTTCTTCATACTTCTTTGTCAAATCTTTAATTTCCTTATCTGCAGAAAGAATATTCAATTTAGTTTCTTCAATTTTTCCAATGACTACTTCAATATTTTTGTTTACAGAATCATATTCCTTTTTAAGAATCTCAGATTTTTTTAATTCTTCTTTCAGTCTATCATACTTTTCTTTGAATGAATTTAATTTTTCAATTTCACTTTCGGCTTTATTATTCTTTAATTCCAAATTCTTTTGAAGTTCATCTTTCTCTTTTAACAGTTCTGAAATCTCCATTTCCGTTAAAAGATTTTCTTCTTTTATTTTTATCTCTTTATTAAGCTCTTTTAGTTTCTCTTTAATATTATCATCAAGCTTATCAAGTTTTTCTAAACCAAGCATTTTTCTTATTGACGTTTCTTTATCCTTAGAGCTTAAGTTTATAAGAGAGGTAACTTCTTTTTGAGAAGCAAAAAATGAGTTCTTAAAATTGCTGTAATCTATCTTAAGAACTTTTAATATTTCCTTGTTAACTTCTTTTGCTCCAACTGCTTTAGAAATATCATCAATAAAAAATTCTGCTTCCGCTTTTAAGTTCTTTCCTTTCAGTTCTCTAATTACTTTAAAAGATTTTCCTCTATCTTCAAATACCAATTCAACTTTTAGAATATCTTTAGTGCCGGCTTTATCATTTTTTATAGTTTCTTTGTTCGTTTCAAATCGACCATAAAACGCAAGAGTAATCGCTTCAAAAATTGATGACTTACCGGCGCCATTTTTCCCTATAAGTCCCGTTAATCCTTCATTAAAATTAATGGAGGTTTCTTTGTACTGCTTAAAGTTATTCAGCTTTAGACTAATTATCTGCATCAAGTTCCTCGTCTTCAATCTGAATCAAAATTTCATTCGTAATTTCTCTTACTTGTTTCAATTCATCTTTATCGGTAAACATTTTTGAAAGTTCATTATTAAGCTGCTCTTTCAGATCAAAGGATTCACTTTCAAATAAAATCTCTTCACTATTTCCATCGCTGTTTTTTGAATATGTAAAATGAAGTGCTGTATCAAAAATTTCATTTAAATCTTCTTTTGTTATTTCATAGAACTGAACAGAAGAAAGATTATTGAGTGATAAATGAATAATACTCTCAGCAATATTCTCTTTTTTAACTGCTTCAACAATTTCATTTATTATTTGTGATTTAGATTTCTGAGAACAATTATCAACTTTAAAGTGATAAAAATTTCTTGTCGGAATTTTAATAAAATCCGTCCTCGTTTCTTTTTTATCAATAGTTACTTCAATTATTCCCTTATCATAGCCAATTTCAGAAAAAGAAAATCTTTCGGTTGAACCTGAATAAAAAACATTACCATATTTTTTTATATGATTGAATTTATGCCAATGTCCTAGTGCTACATAATCAAATTGATTTAGTCCTTCCAAAGCATCTTCGGGTAAAACTCTTTCACCGAATTCATCCATTTTGTAGCTCGGCAATGAAAGATGAGCAATTAAGATATTTATTTTCTCCTTATTTGATGCTGATATTTTAAGAGCTTCTTCTTTAAAAAGAGATTCATTGTTTATATGAGGAAGAGCGTGAATTATAAAATTCTCATCTTCATGAATTTCATATTCTTCAGAGTAAAAAACCTTTCCGTTAATAACAGATGAATAAAGATCATGAATTGGAGTAGTAAAAGTAGATTTAGGAAAATCATGATTACCGGCTGCCATATAAAAGGGAATTCCGGACTGAGCTAGTCTGCTTAACTCTTGTGCTGCAACAATCAAAGCTTTATTGGTGGGAGAAGACCGGTGAAAAATATCACCGGCATGAACCACAAAATCTGGCTTTCTTTCAATAATTATATCAATAACCGTTCTAAATGAATTATAAACATCCTCTTCTCTAATATTTACTCCCGCCGCATCAGTTATATCCAAATCACTGTAACCTAAATGGGAATCAGAAAAGTGTATAAATTTTATACTCATTTTTATTTCTCGGAATGATTTTTATTGTAAGCTTCCAAAGCCATTTCGTTTAATTTATCTTTCATTTCCTTTGTAGGAAAAACAACATCGTCATAATACTTATCATCTTTAGCTTTAGTGCTTGGAACAGAAGCAAATAAGCCATTAGCTCCTTCAATAATTTTGAAACCTTTAATTATAATTCCCTCTTGAGTTTTAATATCAAAAAAAGCTTTCACTTTTGAATTTTCATTATTGATTGGGAACATTCTTTCGATAGTCATTATGCCACCTTTTATTTTATTAATAAAATTACTTAGCTAATTGATATTAACTAAGATTTAAAAATTAAATTAAAACATACTGAAATAAAAAGAGGATATTTAAAATATCCTTTTTTGTTCGATAATAATGGATTTGGAAGCTTTATAAATAAGTACTAAAATTTTGCTGAATAATATTTTTCATATGAAGTCTATTTATCCTAATTTTGGTGTTAAAATTAAATTAAATAAAGAGAACTAAGCTAATTTAATGACGGTTTCTCTTTATAAAGAGGTTATAAATCGTTAATTTTGTCTTTTTATTTCGAATCATTTAGGAATAATATGGGAAGAATAAAACTCAAAAAAGGGTTAGACATTCCAATAAAAGGTAAACCTACTCAAGAGGTATCTAATGCTCCTTTAGTAAAGCGGGTTGCCATACTTGGAAATGACTATGTAGGGATGAAGCCTACAATGCTTGTACAAGAAGGAGATATCGTAAAATTGGGGCAGCCTCTTTTTACCGATAAAAAAATTCCTTTTGTTCAATATACTTCTCCGGGAAGCGGAAAAGTTGTTGAAATTAATCGAGGAGAGAAAAGAGTTTTTCTTTCTTTGGTAATTGAATTAAGCGGAAGTGATGAAATCCAATTTAGTTCAACATCACAAAATGAATTAAATAGTTTGAAACGCGAAGATGTTGTGGCAAGATTGTTAGAATCCGGTGAATGGACTTCGTTAAGAGTTCGTCCTTTCAGCAAAGTTGCAGATCCCGAAACAACTCCACATGCAGTTTTTGTTACTGCAATAGATACAAATCCTTTAGCTCCTTCGGTAGAAAAGATTGTTTCTATGAATGAAACTCATTTCAAAAATGGATTAACAGTAATTTCTAAATTAACCGAAGGTAAAGTTTTTGTATGTAAATCTCCAACCTCAAAAATTCCGGTTATAGAATCACAGCAAATTTCTGTTGAAGAATTTGAAGGACCTCATCCAGCCGGAAATGTTGGAACTCATATACATTTTTTATCTCCTGTTAATCGTAAAAAATTTGTTTGGCATATTACTGCACAGGATGTTATCGCAATCGGATATTTATTTACAACCGGTAAAATAATGACGGATAGAATTATTGCATTAGCCGGTTCTTCTGTAAAAAATCCTCGTCTGTTAAAAACCAGACTTGGTGCTTCAATTACCGAATTGGTAACTAATGAATTAAAAGATGAAAACTATAGAACTATTTCCGGTTCTGTGCTATCAGGAAGAAATGCAAATGGTGCAGAAGCTTATCTTGGAAGATTTCATCAACAAATCTCTGTAATTCCTAATCCGGTAAAAAGAAGCTTTTTAGGTTGGTTAAACCCATTTGTTAATAATTACTCGATGAAGAATATTGTCTTCTCAAAACTATCCCCTTCAAAAGAATATGAATTTAATACTGATCTTCATGGCGGACATAGAGCAATTGTTCCAAGTGGAAATTTTGAAGAAGTTATGCCGATGGATATTCTGCCGACATATTTATTAAGAGCTATTGCAGTTAAAGATGTTGAAGAGGCAGAACAACTAGGTATACTTGAATTAGACGAAGAGGATTTAGCACTTTGTACTTTTTCATGTCCTTCTAAATTAGATTATGGACCAATGTTAAGAGAAAATTTAACAATTATTGAAAAGGAAGGTTAATTCGTGAAGCTTTTAAGAAATTTATTAGACAAACAGGAAAAACATTTCCTTAAAGGGGGAAAACTTGAAAAGTTCTTTCCCTTGTACGAAGCTGTTGATACTTTCCTCTATACACCTGCTTCACCAACTAAGGCGGCTTCGCATGTAAGAGATGTTATGGATCTTAAAAGAATGATGATGACAGTTGTAATTGCATTATTACCTGCTGTTCTAATGGCATTCTATAATACTGGTCTTCAAGCAAATTTGGGCTTGCAAAAAATGGGAGCAGCATCTTCTGCTCACTGGCAGGCTCAGGTAATTGAATGGCTTGGTGTTGGTTTTGATCCTTCAAATATATTAGGAAATATGTTATTCGGTGCTCTATACTTCCTCCCCGTCTACTTAGTAACAATTGCTGTTGGTGGATTTTGGGAAGTAATTTTTGCTGTTGTTAGAAAACATGAAATTAATGAAGGATTTCTTGTTACATCACTTTTATTCCCGTTAATTCTTCCTCCAAATATTCCTTACTGGCAGGTTGCTCTTGGAATAAGCTTTGGAGTTGTAATAGGGAAAGAAGTATTTGGCGGTGTTGGAATGAATATTCTGAATCCCGCATTAACAGCAAGAGCATTTTTATTCTTTGCTTATCCTGCAGAAATTTCAGGCGACAAAGTTTGGGTTGCAGTCGACGGTTTAAGTCAAGCAACTGCATTGGCTCAATTTGCTGATTCTACAATGGAAGTTACCTATTCTTGGATGGATGCTTTCTTAGGTTTTATTCCAGGTTCAATGGGAGAAACTTCTGCATTAGCATGCCTGATTGGCGCAATAATTTTAATTGCCACTAAAGTCGGCTCATGGAAAATAATGTTATCTGTTATTGTTGGAACTACCGTTACAACTTTATTATTAAATTTAGTTGGAAGTGCTACAAACCCAATGTTCAATATGCCTGTTTACTGGCATTTTGTTATAGGTGGATTTGCATTCGGTACCGTTTTTATGGCAACCGATCCTGTAAGTGCAACAATGACAGAAAAAGGAAAGTATGTTTATGGATTCTTTATTGGATTTTTAACTGTACTTGTCCGCGTTATAAATCCCGCTTTTCCGGAAGGTATGATGCTGGCAATATTATTCATGAACGTATTTGCACCAATTATTGACAGATATTATATAAATCAAAATATTAAAAGGAGGCTTGCAAGAAATGTCATCTGATAGCACAAAAAAAACTATACAGGTTGCGTTAGGAATATGTCTTGTATGCTCTATTTTAGTTTCATCTGCAGCAGTCTCCTTAAGTTCAAGACAAGCAGAAAATAAACAAGTAGATAAAATAAAGAATATTCTGGCAGCCGGAGGAATTGATTATACAAATCAAGATCCTCAGCAGCTTTATAACGACAAAATTAAAGCTGTAACTGTTGAATTAGAATCTGGTAAAATTATTGACGATCCTAAAGAGAAATCAGATTTATTAGTTCCAAAGAATTTTGATATCAAGAAAGTGAGTAATGTTCCTGAATTAAGTGAAAGTATTCCTTCTTCGGAAGATATTGCGGGCATTAAACGTAAACCTTCTTACATGACTGTTTACGAGGTTGTTGATCAAAGCGGAAATATTCAAAAATATATTTTCCCCGTTCACGGTAAAGGCTTATGGTCAACAATGTATGGTTTTATATCGTTAGATAATAAACTAAAAACCGTAGAAGGAATTACATTTTACGAGCATGGTGAAACTCCGGGTCTAGGAGGAGAAGTTGATAATCCTAACTGGAAAGCAAGTTGGAAAGGAAAGAAAGCATTTAATGAAGAAGGTGAATTTATTATTGAAGTGTTAAAAGGAAAAGTTGATCCTTCAAATCCTAATGCTAATCATCAGATTGATGGTCTTTCAGGTTCTACATTAACCACACGCGGACTTGATAATTTGATGAAGTACTGGTTAGGCGAAAATGGTTATGGTCCTTTTATAGATAAAGTTAGAGAGGAGGGGTCACATGAAGAAATATAAAGATATATTATTAGACCCGATTTTTAATAATAACCCTATTGCACTGCAAATCCTCGGTATTTGTTCTGCTCTTGCAGTTACTTCTAAATTAGAAACATCAATCGTAATGTCTTTAGCAGTTACTTTTGTTGTTGCTCTTTCAAACTTCTCTGTTAGTTTAATTAGAAATCATATACCAAGCAGCATTAGAATTTTAGTTGAAATGACTATTATTGCTTCTTTGGTAATTATTGCAGATCAAATAATAAAAGCATTCCTTTTTGATATAAGCAAGCAGCTTTCTGTTTATGTTGGATTAATTATAACTAACTGTATTATTATGGGTAGAGCAGAAGCTTTTGCACTTCAAAATACTCCGGGAAGAAGCTTTCTTGATGGTATAGGAAACGGATTGGGTTATTCATTCGTTCTTTTATTTGTCGGATTTTTCAGAGAATTATTCGGTTCCGGTAAATTACTTGGGTTTACAATTTTCCCTTTAAATACCGAGGGAGGATGGTATAATCCTAATGGTTTATTCCTCTTAGCTCCAAGTGCATTTATTATAATCGGTTTATTAATCTGGGCTATTCGTACTTGGAAACCAGATCAAGTTGAGGAGGCATAATTATGTTAGAACATTATTTAAGTCTTTTTATAAAATCAATTTTTATCGAGAACATGGCTCTCGCATTCTTTTTAGGAATGTGTACATTTCTCGCTGTATCAAAAAGAGTTGAAACTGCAGTCGGATTAGGTATAGCCGTAGTTGTAGTTCAAACAATTACTCTTCCTGTTAACAACTTAATTTATAATTATGTTTTAAGGGAAGGAGCTCTTGCTGCAATTGGTTTGGGAAGTTTGGATTTAACTTTCCTCGGCTTAATTACTTACATTGGTGTTATTGCTGCAATGGTTCAAATTTTGGAAATGGTTTTAGATAAATTCGTTCCGAAATTATATAACTCGCTTGGAATCTTTCTACCTCTTATTACGGTAAACTGTGCAATTTTAGGGGGCACATTATTTATGGTTGAAAGAGATTACATCTTTGCAGAAAGTGTTGTATTTGGTGTTGGCTCCGGAACCGGTTTTGCTATTGCTATTATTGCTCTTGCCGGTATTAGAGAAAAAATGAAATACAGCAATGTACCCGAAGGATTAAGAGGTTTAGGTATAACTTTTATAACTGTTGGATTAATGGCTATTGCTTTTATGCTGTTTTCCGGAATTCAATTATAAGGATTTTTATTTATGGATGGAATCAACATAATAATTATCGGCGTCGTTATGTTTACACTGATAGTGCTGGCTCTTGTTGCTTTAATTCTGGTTGCAAAATCAAAATTGGTCGCTTCAGGAAATGTTAACATTACTATAAATGACGATCCCGAAAAATCTATTACTGTTCCTATCGGCGGAAAATTACTAAACGTATTAGCCGATAATAAAATTTATCTCCCTTCTGCTTGCGGAGGTGGTGGTACTTGCGGTGAATGTAAATGCGTTGTTTCCGATGGCGGTGGTGATGTTTTACCGACTGAAAAAACAAAACTCAACAGAAAGCAAGTACGCGAAAATTTCAGATTAAGCTGTCAAGTTGCTGTTAAAAGCGATATGAAGATTGAAGTTCCTCATGAAGTTTTTGACATTAAGAAATGGGAATGTACTGTTAAATCGAATAATAATGTTGCTACATTTATTAAAGAATTAGTTCTTCAATTACCGGAAGGTGAAAGCGTCGATTTTCGTGCTGGAGGTTATATTCAAATTGAAGCTCCGCCTCACGAATTAGATTTCAAAGATTTTGATGTTGAAGAAAAATTCAAAGAAGATTGGGACAAGTACAACATTTGGCAATATAAATCAAAGGTAACGGAACCAATTGTTAGAGCATATTCTATGGCTAACTTTCCTCTTGAAAAAGGAATTATTATGCTTAACGTTAGAATTGCTACTCCTCCACCAAGATTGCAGGATGTGCCTCCGGGACAAATGTCTTCTTTCATTTTCAATTTGAAACCTGGTGATAAAGTGACTATTTCAGGTCCGTACGGAGAATTCTTCGCAAAAGATACCGATAACGAAATGGTATTTATTGGCGGTGGTGCCGGTATGGCTCCTATGCGTTCACATATTTTTGATCAGTTGATAAGATTAAATTCTAAACGTAAAATGACCTTCTGGTACGGCGCTAGAAGTGTAAGAGAAATTTTCTATCAAGAAGATTTTGATAAGCTTGCTGCCGAACATGATAATTTTACTTGGCATGTTGGTTTATCTGAGCCTCTGCCGGAAGATAACTGGAATGGTTATGTTGGATTTATTCATCAAGTGCTCTATGATAATTACCTGAAGAATCATCCCGCACCTGAAGATTGTGAATATTACTTGTGCGGTCCTCCGATGATGAACTCAGCAGTATTAAAAATGCTTGATAGTCTTGGAGTTGAACCCGAAAACATTGCACTTGATGATTTTGGCGGTTAATAAATAAGTTAATTAAGAAGCTGCCATTACAGCGGCTTCTCTTTTATTATGAATACAAAAAAAACTCTCTACATATTTATTATAACTGCTTTTCTCTTTTTTTCATGCAGCAATAACGAGAAACAGAATTTAGTTGAACTCTACGGTACAACCATGGGAACAACTTATTCGGTTAAACTTGTTGGGGATAATTCTTCTCCACATTTTGACTCAGATAATCTTAAAAAAAGAATAGATTCTGTATTAGTTGAAGTAAACAGACAAATGTCGACTTATATTCCTACTTCAGAAATTTCAGAATTCAATAGTTCGTTAAGTACAGATTGGTTCAGCATTTCAAAAGATTTTGCTTATGTGGTTGATCAGTCAATTGAAATAGGGAAACTAACTAATAACTGTTTGGATATCACAATCGGTACTGTTGTTAATATATGGGGATTCGGTCCTGATCAAAGACCTAAAACAATTCCTTCTGATGAAGAAATTTCTGAAACGAAAAAATTAGTTGGAATCGATAATATTGAGTTGGTTTTAGCATCATCCTCAATTAGAAAAAAGATTGAAGGATTAAAAATTGATTTATCAGCAACTGCAAAAGGTTTTGGTGTTGATAAAGTTTTTGAATATCTGAAAGATTTGGGATTTAAAAACATTATGGTTGAAATTGGAGGTGAAGTTAGAACTTCCGGATTAAATCATAAAAATGAAAAATGGAAAATAGGAATATCCGAAGCTGATCATTCAGGAGGAATTAATAAAGTAGTGGAGTTAAGTAATCTCTCAATGGCAACTTCGGGAGATTACTGGAATTATTTTGAAGAGGATGGAATCAGATATTCTCATACAATTGATCCAACTACCGGAAAACCTATTACTCATAAACTGGCATCTGTTACAGTTTTTGATTCAACTTGCGTTAGAGCAGATGGATTAGCAACAGCATTGTTTGTAATGGGTACTGAAAAAGGATATCAATTTGCAGTTGATATGGAACTTGCTATCTATCAAATTGTTAAGAAAGATACAGGTTTTGAAGTAGTAAAAAGTCCAAAGTTCATTGAGCTTTTTGAAAAATAGAAAGGTAATAAAATGTTACAGATATTAATTGTTGCTTTGTTTTTTATTGTTGCTTTTACTTTAATGGGATTAGCATTGCATTTTGCAAAATATAAACAAGGTGATTCAGGCTGCTGCGGCGGTGGACATTGTGATACAAACGGAAAAAGCAGTCACGGACATAGCTGCTACTCAAGTAAAATAAATTACATCGACGAAAAAGTATTAAAAACTTCTAAATAAAAATTAAAGCCAATTTCTTAAACATTGAAATTGGCTTTATCTCTTTCATTTTTCTTTTTATCACTTTCAGATTTTTATCCACTATTTCTTTCGTTTACCACGCCAAATTAAAAATCCGGTGATTGGCAGACTTGCAGCAATTAGACTTCCTCCAAAAGCAAGTATTTTTCCGGGCAGTCCCAAAATTGCTCCAACATGAATATCATAAAGTAACCTTTCAATCATATCTCCTATATTAACTTTGTCATAATCTGCCCAGTAATGATTAGCCGGAAGCTCTTCTAAAGTATATTGATTGAAATATTTGAATTCCCTTTGGTAATAAGTATCGTTAGATGGATTTGTATATATCATAATTGGTGATTCCGGTTTTTGAGGATTTGGAAAGAATACTCCAGAATGTATAACATCTTTTTCCTCAGACATTACTTTTTTCCATACAATATCTTCATTTGATAGCTCATTTTTTACAATTACATTTGTTGTATCAGAATTTGGAACATAATATTCCACAATTTCCTTTCCTCCTGTAACCAAAGAATAAACCGGATCGGAAATCCACTTGAATGACCACATTAATCCGGTAAATACAATAAAAATTGCAATCCATGTCATATAAAATCCAAGCACATTATGAAGGTCATAATTTCTTCGTTTTAGATTTGCATTCCATCTTAAAGAAAATCTTTGTTTATAAGCATTTCTTTTTCTGGGCCACCATAAATATATTCCTGAGAGCATCATCAAAAAAAATATTAATGTTGAATAACCAACAATCGCTTCCCCAATTTCAGCAGGAAGTAAAAGTCTGGTATGCAGATTCTGAACAACCACAAAAAAGTCTTTTGTTAAATCATTGATACTGAGAATTTCTGCAGTGTATGGATTAATAAAAACTGCTTCATAATAAAATGGATCTTTATTGGAAAGAATTGCAATTGCCGATCTGTTTTTTTCATGATAATAAATTGTAGAAACAAATTTACCATTAGTCTCTGCTTCAACAGCAGCTTTTAGTTCTGAAGGTAATAGAAATTCATTGTCCGAAATTTCGACAAATCTGTAAGACTGAGTTAGGTCTTGAATCTCTTTTTGAAAGACATAAAGGCATCCGGTAATTGAGACTATAAAAACAACAATTCCAGATGCTAGTCCTAATACTAAATGAATTTTGTTTATGATTTTTCTTAATCTCATTCTGTTCTTTCTATTTATTTTAAAAATCTAAAGCATGCCGAAATTGACATGCTTAGATTTACTTAGGCTGCGAACGAAACAATTTTTAAAATCTAAACGAGATACTCGTTAATAAATTTCTTGGCATTTGAGGATTAATAGTTGACCATCCCTTATAATATTCTTTATTAGTAATATTATTCATCTTTACTGTAACTCTAAAACTGTCGTTATCATAATAAATCGAACCGTTGAAAATTGTGTATGCAGGAAGAGTAAATACTCCCGTTGAGGCTCTATTTAGGATTTCATTTTCACTATAGTAATTTCCTCCCAAACCAATTCCAAATCCTTTAAGAGCACCGGAATTAATTCTGTAGCTTATCCATGCATTAAGCATATTTTTTGGACCGGCACTTTCTGGTCTTCTTCCCAAATAATCAGCATTATCAGTTTGAGTTATTTTACTGTCATTATAGCTGTAACCTGCAATCATATTCAAACCATCAATTGGCGAAGCAGTTAAGTTCAGTTCAAAACCTTTGCTGTAATTTTCACCGTCTTGTATGTAGAAATTTTTTCTGCTTGGATTTTCTCTTACAACATTTGATACTTTTATATCATAATAGCTGATAGCTGCTGATAAACCTTTACCAAATAAATCAGTCTTTAAACCAACTTCCCATTGATTAGCCTGTTCTGGTTTGAATGTTTTTGATGTTCCATCATCTTGAGTTCTGGGAGCGGTATTCTTAAATCCATTCATATAATTTGTAAAAATGGCCAATTGATTTTCAACAATTTGATAAACCAATCCAAGTTTTGGAGAAAATGTAGATTGATTAAAATTACCCGACTTTACATCAGTTGCATAATTAACTGCACCTTTATTGTTGAAGTAATCAAAGCGAATACTTCCCATGAAAGATAATCGACTTGTGATATTTATTACATCAGATAGATAAGCACTTATTATTTCGAAATCAGTTACAGTTTTTGCAGATTTGGATTTAGCAAGAGCAGTATCAAGAGAAGGTCTGCTAATATTTGATGCATCTCCCTTCCCTCCAATTGTAACCATATCATAAAGCACATATCCAGTACTGTTGTTTATAGTTGATTGTGAGAAATAATCAATACCAGCTACAACTCTATTTCTTAACTTTCCAATTTTGAAATCACCAATAAAATTCTGCTGAAAATCAAAACCGGTTGTGGTTGAGTTTTGTCTGCTTACATATCTGCCATATGAACCAGCACCATCAGCAAAATCCCATAAATATGAATAGTAACCTTTTGATTTAGCGGAGCTTCTTGATATAACAGTCTGAGAAGTCCATGCTTTGGATAATTTATAATTCATTTCTGCTTGAAGATTATAAGCCGGATTTTCAATAACAACATCATTACTTGTGTATGATAGCTTGTTATTATAATTCAAAGCTTCCAAATCTGCTGCCACTAAAGGATTACTTCTATTGAGGAAAATCATAGTTTGATTAGTACCTTCAGTATTGTAGAATTCTGTGCTCACTCTGAATGACAATCTATCATTAACTTCATAACTAAAAGAAGGAGCTAAAAAATAAGATTTTCTATACCCGGCATCTTGAAAACTATCTTCAGAATGAAATGATGCAACTAATCTAAGTGCTGCAGAATTATCTTTATTCAAAGTCCTATTAATATCTGCCACAGCTCTATTAAGCCCGAAACTACCTGTAACATAAGTTATATCACTTCCATCAAAATGATATGGCTTTTTTGTTACAACATTTATTAAACCGCCGTATGAAATTAAACTTCCGCCAAACAATGTGCCGGATGGACCTTTAATGACTTCTATACTTTCAATATTGGCCGGATCTAATCCTCCGTTAGTTAAACCGGGTAATCCATTTACCATTTTTGGCTGAACGGCAAAACCTCTTAATGAATAGTAACCTGCACCATCTCCACCTCTTCCGGTTGATTCCCACAGTTTATCTAGTCCAGGTGCGTTCTTTAAAGCATCGTTAAAATTTGTTACCACTTGATCTTGCAATAAATCTGATGTTATTGTTGTATAGACTTGAGGATTTTCTAAATTTTTAAGTGGAAGTTTTGCTACAAAGTCACTGCTCTCTTTTGAAAATCTATTCTTTTCTCCTCTGACTTCAATCTCTGCAAGCTGTTTTGCTGTTTCATTCAGCACTATATCAGGCAGCTTTACTTCTTTATCTGCATTTATAATAACGGCAATTTCTTTAGTTTCTTTTCCAACATATGATACAACAAGAATGTATGAGCCCGGTTCAACGTAGGGAATTCTGAATATTCCATCCGTATTTGTTACACTTCCGATTGAAGTTCCTTTTAATCCAACATTTGCATACTCAACAGGAAATCCATCGGCAGTTACCACTTTACCTGTAACTCCCCCTGTTTTAGCAATTGATAAACTTACTAAAAGTAGAATTGTGAGTATATATTTTGTCATTACATCTCCTAACGTTTCGTTTTTCTTATTTAGATTTAGTATAAATTACGTTATGAAATGTAAAGTGTGCGCTTAGTTTCTTCAATCACATAAAATGTGATTTTTAGTAACCCTTTTTGTTAGATATAACTACCTAAAATTAGGTAGATACAATATTGTTTTTGTAGGCATACTTAATCAATTCTGAATTGGACTTAAGATTAAGTTTTTTCATTATGTTTTTGCGGTGAGTGTAAACTGTATGCAGACTAAGAAACAGCTTATCGGCAATTTCTTTTGCATCTAAACCCTCAGCCGATAATTTCAAAATTTCAATTTCTCTTGTTGTTAATTTTGTTGGTTCGCAGTCCTCTTTTTTCTGAAATGATTTATCAATTATAAACTCCAAAACCTTATTGCAGAAAAATCTCTCTCCTTTTGCGGCAGCTTTTATAGCAAGTAAAATTTCATCTTTACTGCATGCTTTTGTTACAAAACATTCCACACCACAATCCATAAATTCACAAATAGTCTCTTTTTTGAAATTGTTTGAAATAACTAAAAATCCGGGGGACTTACGTGCCTCCCTAATTTTTTCAATATCTGCCGAAGTAAGTGAATCCTTTGAAGTAAAATCAAAAACAACAACATTGGGATATTCGGCATTAATCGTTTTTAGAAATTCAGCTTTATCCTCAAAACTCCCAATTAAACGAAATTCACCTGAATCGGTTACCAAATACTTGAATCCGTTTCTTGATAAAAACTCGCTATCGTAATGAATTATATTTAGTTTTTTCAAAGCTTTCAATTTTTATTTAGACTAAATATAAATAATAGGAGACTTTTATACAATTCAATTGTGCACAAAATAACATTATTATTTTCTTTTAAGTAAGTCCGACTTTTTTCATTTTGCTTTGTAAGGTAGTCGGTTTAACTTTTAGAATTGCAGCTGCACCATCTTCACCATAAATCTTACCATTAGAAAGTTTTAGTGCTTTGGAAATTATTTTTTTTATCTCTTCTTCAAACGAATCTATTTTGCCGCTTTCTTCATAATTCATTATTATATCAGTCTCTTTTATTTCTTCAAAAACAATATGATTGTGCTGAATAATTCCTCCTTTACTTAAAATTACTCCTCTCTCTAGAGTGTTTTGAAGTTCTCTAACATTTCCAAGCCAATTATAATTTCTAAGTTTTTCAAGAGCTGAATGATCAATTTCAATAAAGGATTTATTAAATCTCACAGCCAATTTTTCTAAAAAATAATTAACAAGTAAAACTATATCTTCTTTTCTTTTTCTTAACGGAGGAAGAGTAATTGGGAATACATTTAATCTGTAAAATAAATCTTCTCTAAATTTCCCTTCTCTTACTTTTTCTTCTAGATTAACATTTGTAGCACAAATAATTCTAACATTTGCTTTTATTGTTGTTTCTCCTCCAACTCTTTCAAAGGTTCCTTCTTGAATAGCTCTTAATAATTTTGGCTGTATGTCCAAAGGAAGATCACCGACTTCATCTAAGAATAATGTTCCGCCGTCTGCTAATTCAAATCTTCCTCTTCTGGTTGCAGAAGCTCCGGTAAACGATCCTTTCTCATGACCGAATAATTCACTTTCTGCCAGATTTAAATTAAGTGCTGAGCAGTTCAAAGCAATAAAAGGCATTTCAGATTTGTTTGATAAAGAATGAATTGCCTTTGCTACCTGCTCTTTTCCTGTACCGGTTTCACCTAAAATCATTACATGAGAATCGGTTGGTGCAACTAATTTAATCTTCTCAATAATTTGCATCCACGCTGGTGATCTTCCAATTAATCCTGTAATTACAGTATCCATATCACTAATCAATGCGCTTCTTTCGTAAATTAAAGTTTCCTTTTCACTTAACAGTTTATCGTTTTCAAGCGACTGAGCTAATGCAAGAGAAATAATTTTCGATAGCGTTTCTGCAATATGAACTCTTTGAGGAGTGAACATATCGCACTGGCTGTGATCTAAAGTCATTAAACCGACTGTTTCCCCCTTTATTATAAGAGGTGCAAGCATACATGAATGTCCCGCCGGTAATTCAATAATACCATCATAAGTATCCAAATGATTTTCATGCGCTTCTTCATCTACCAGTCTTACACTGCCAATATTTAAAACCTTTGCCAAATCAGGTCTTTCATCCAGCTTAATTTCATAATCAGATAACCTGGTTTGGTCAACCGTTCCTTTTGTGAATCTAACTTTTAGTTTATTATCTATTTCTTTGCTTAATATTACAGCAAGCTCGTAAGGAATAACTTCTTGAATAGCTTCAAGAACAACATCCATTGTATTTTGTGGAGTTAATAATCTAATTGAGTTTTTTGAGTCAATTATTTCAGACGCCATTTTACACCGACATTTAGTTGGTAACGATATTTAGTTGTTAAATCTAACGAAATTTCGTTGTTATTTCAAGGAATAACAACACAGTTTGTTTAACTTATTGATTTATAATAAGTTAGCGTGGCATTCAACTTTGGCATGCTGCTTGAATAATAAAGATAAATTGAAATAAAAAGGAGTCAAAAATGATTAGCGAAATTAAAAATGAAGTAAAAGTTGAAGTTGCTGAATTATTAAAACCAGTTTTAGCAGACCAATTTGTTCTCTACACAAAAGCTAGAAATTATCACTGGAATGTAACTGGAAATATGTTTTTTGCACTTCATGAAAAATTTGAAGAACTATACGATGAACTAGCAAATGACATTGATGAAGTAGCTGAAAGAATTCGCACTTTAGGTGTTTATTCACCCGGTTCGTTAAATGAGTTTTTAAAAATCAGTGGCATTAAAGAAGAGAAAGAAGGAAATATTCCTACTCAAATGCAGATGGTTGAAAACATTGTTAATGATTATGAATTTTTGATGATTAGAATTAATCAAGCAGCAGAAAAAATTCAATCTGAATATAAAGATGAAGTAACATTCGGACAATTAACTGCTTTATGTGAAAAGTATCAAAAACATGTATGGATGCTTAAATCACTTATTACAAAATAGATTTGGAGCTAAAAATGTCAAATGAAATTAAAACCGGAATTCCATTGATTGGAGAAAGGATGCCGGAGGTTGAAGTACAAACCACTCATGGTTTGAAAAATATTCCTAAAGATTATGAAGGTAAATGGCTTGTATTATTCAGTCATCCCGGTGATTTTACTCCTGTCTGTACTACTGAATTTGTTGCTTTTGCTAAAAGAGCTGATGAATTCAAAAAACTTAATGCAGAACTTGTTGGGCATTCTATTGATCAAGTTTTTTCTCACATTAAATGGGTCCAATGGATTGAAGAAAAATTAGACACAAAAATTCCTTTTCCTGTAATTGCCGATGATATGGGAAGAGTTGCAATGAAACTTGGAATGATTCATCCTGGTAAAGGAACAAATACAGTTCGTGCCGTATTTATAATCGATCCTAAAGGAATAATTAGATTAATGATTTATTACCCACAGGAAATAGGAAGACAAATTGATGAAGTATTAAGAGCATTGAAAGCATTACAGATTTCTGATGAAAAGAAAGTTGCAATGCCGGAGAACTGGCCTAATAATGAAATACTTAAAGACAAAGTTATTATTCCTCCTCCAAAAGATGTTGCAACCGCTGAAGAAAGAATGAAGAATGCAGAAGGTTATGACTGGTGGTTTACCTATAAATCACTCTAATATTTTTAAGGCTGTCTGAAAGGACAGCCTTTTTTATTTCAATATAGATTAACACTTCCCACTCATTTTAATTTAGTTCAACAAATTTTTTGTTACCTCTAAAATGGATATATTTGTTCACTAAATATTTTTTTGTGATGGCAAAATTATCTATTGAAAATAAAATCGAGAATCTAAATAAGCTTGCCGAGTTTATAGAAAACTTTGGTGAAGAACATGAGCTTAGTCCCAAAAACATTTTTGAGCTGAATCTAATTTTGGATGAATTAATAACAAACATTATCAGTTACGCTTACGAGGATGATTCCGATCATATAATCGAGTTAGACATAAACAAAGAAAAAGATGAGTTGAAAATTCAGCTTATTGATGATGGTAAAGAATTTAATCCTTTAGAAAAAGAAGAAGTAAAATTGGATGAAGATTTAGATGAAAGAAAAATCGGCGGTTTGGGAATTCATATCGTTAAAGAAAAGACTGATGAAATTAAATACAAAAGAGAAAGCAATAAAAATATTTTGATGCTCAAAAAAAAATTAAAGTAACCGGAGTATTTATTGGAAATTATTATTGATAAAACAGAAACCCTCACAGAAATAAAATTAGCAGGAAGATTAGACAGTAATACCTCTCAAAAACTTGAAACAGAATTGATTGACTTAATTAATTCATCATCAGAAAATATTTTGGTAAACCTAGACGAACTAAATTATATAAGCAGTTCGGGTTTACGAGTGTTTCTTCTTGCAGCTAAATCTCTGGATGCAAAAGGAATGCGTTTAAAATTATGCGGGATGAAAAATTACATAAAAGAAGTTTTTGATATTGCAGGCTTCAGTTCAATTTTCGATATATACGAATCAAAACAAAAAGTTAATTCCGAAGTATAATTATTTATTTCGGTGACGTTTAACTAATCATTAAACGTCACTAAAATTACTTTTTATTTCATTGTTACAACCATCAATGTAATATCATCAGATTGTTCTGCACCTTCGGCAAACTTCTTTATATCCTTTAAAATTATTTCAATGCTTTCTTTGGCTGAAAGATCTTTAATTTTTCCGAGCATATTTTCAAATCTTTCATAATCATAAATATCGCCATTCTTATCCATCGCTTCATTTACACCATCGGTATATAGAATAAATTTATCTCCTTGCTTCATTTGATAAGTGCTGGATGTATACGGCATAACATCAAAAAGTCCCAGAGCCATTCCATGTCTGTCTTTCAGTGTAGTAATCGTACCATCTTCAGAAACAATATAAGCAGGATTATGTCCGCCGCTTGTATATTCCATCTCTTTTGTTTTAAGATCAATAATACATAATAGAAGTGTAACAAAAAGCTGACTGTCATTATTCTGCATCAAATCGCGGTTTATCTGATCAACAACTTTTGCGGTTGAAATTCCTTTAGTAAATTTTGAACGAATTAAAGTTCTGGTAACCGCCATAAATAAGGACGCCGGAACTCCTTTCCCCGCAACATCCCCTACAAGAACAACTATTCTTTCATCATCTATAAAAAAGAAATCGTATAAATCACCGCCGACTTCTTTAGCGGTATCAAGAACTGCAAATAAATCAACATCATCTCTTTCGGGAAACGGAGGGAATATCTTTGGAACCATATCCATTTGAATTTGATGAGCAATCCGTAATTCACTCTGCATCTTTTCTTTTTCTGCAGTTGTAGCTTTTAGATTTTCAATGTAATTGTTTAACTCAACCTGCATCCTTTTGAATGAATTATAAAGCTCACCAATTTCATCTTTGCTTGTAATCTGTGGAAGTTCAGTATTAAATTTACCGGAACCAACTTCCCCGGCTGCTTTTGCAAATTGATTTAACGGCTTAGTTAATCTCTTTGATACTTCGGTGACAGTAGCAATTATAAATACCAAACCGAATAATCCAATAACAATAATTATTAGCGACAGATTATTCAGATCAGCATATAATTCTTTATCGGGAAATATTACACCAAGCGACCAATTATTAGAATTGAATGGAGTATAATATATTCTGGAATCTTCTTTTATTGTTACTCCGTTTAGCTCTCTAAAACCGCTCTCATCCTTAATCATTTTCTTTCCAATTTCTCTTAGATCCGGAATATTATATTCTTCCGAAAGTGAAAAGATGGTATGATTAAGAATAAAATCATTATTCGGATGTGTTACAAAAGTACCGGCATAACTAATTACAAAAGCAAATCCGGTTTCATAAATTTTTATTGATGAAACAAGACTATCAAGCCAGTCGAGTGCAATATCAACGGTAATTATTCCCCAAAATTTCTTAATGCCGTTTTCAGTTTTATAAAATGGAACACTATATGTTGTCATTACTACATTTCCGCCCCCTTCATCATAATAAGGTTCACTCCAAACCGGCTCTTCTAAGTGAGCCGGAATTTGATACCAATCCTGATAAAAATATTCATACTTCGGATCATTAAGATTTGAGGTGACAATTTCTCCTTTACTTTTATATACATAATGAGAATAGAAATATTTGTTTTCGTCAAAACCAAAAGGTTCAAAAGCGATCGCACTTCCGTATACTTCTTCATTATTTGTTACAATGTTTTTAAGTAGTGCAATTAATTCTTCTTCTTTGGGATTTCCATTTTCAATTACGGTTGCAATGTTATAAGGAATTTTAGCCGATTTACCAATAACCGCATCAATTTGATTTACATATTTTTCGGTTATGTTTTTGGCACTTTCCTCTGCCATTGAAAGGAGGATATCTCTTGAAATAAAATAAAATGAAGTGAAAATTATAACGGCTATCAATGATATTGATGAAACGACGTAAAGATTTAGTCTGAATGCAAAAGTGTTTTTTTTAGGGAGCATATAAGTATTTATTTAATTCCGAAATAAAAATTTTCAAAAGTAAAACCATTTCTAATTCTGTTATGCTGAGAAAGAACTTCATAAGCAGTTTCAAAATCCGATTCTAAAAGCTGACCCGGTTTATATTTCTTTTCCATTATATTAAACAGATCATGAATTCTGTTAAGCATCCAATATTGATGAGGCTTGTTAAAAGGAATAAATTTTTCCTTCATTTCCTTTTTTACCAATTCAATAGCTTCATCCTTATTGGTAAAAGTATATTCCCAAGCTTCAAGGGTGGCAGCTACAAATTTTGCAGTAGTTTCTTTGTCGAATCTGTTTTCCAACATATAAATTCCATCTTCGGGAATATCAAATCCATAATCGGCCAAAAAGAAAGTTGTTAATTCATCCTTATCAAAACCGGCATTTATAATTGAATGATACTCATTAAACCACATTGTGGTCATTGCATCAATTCCGCCAAACAGAAAAAGATTAATTGTGGAACTGATTAGAACTAGTTCAATATTCAATTCATATTTATCTGAGAAAGACATTAATATTTCATCAAATCCGGAACGCCATACGCCGACTTTCTTTCCTTTAAGATCACTTACATCATTAATATTATTTTTTTTTGCTACTAAAACTTGTCCGCATTTTTGAGATAACTGTCCTACATTAACAATAGGTGCATTATTGGATTTAAGTATTATAGCTGTTGTAAGAAACATTGTTGCAAAATCAGCTTTGCCGTCAAGCAGTAATTCCTGTGCGGTAATATTTGGGGATGAATGTAAAAGTTTTACATCAAAGCCATGTTTCTTATAAATTCCTTTTTCAAGCCCGATATAATATCCAGCAAATTGTGCTTGAGGAAGCCAATGGACTGCTAACGTAACTTCTTTCAAATTACTTTGCGCAAATGATAAATTATTAAGAGATACTAAAACAATAATGATAAAATATTTTAAAAATTTTCTCATAGGTTTTCTTTTGGAAGTTGAATTGTAAACTCAGTCCCTTTATTTAATTCACTTACTATTTTAATTGACCCTTTATGCAGCATAATAAATTCATTGCATAACACAAGCCCTAATCCGGTTCCTTTCTCTTTGTTAGTTCCGTATCGGGAAGTATGAACATCTATCTTGAATAAATCCTTTATGTAATTCTCTTCCATTCCAATACCTTCATCGGTAACCGATATATACCAATTCCCGTCATCGGATTTAGACGAAACAGTTATAACTGAATTATACATAGAAAACTTAATACTGTTGGACACCAAATTTCTTATAACCGTATTAATCATTTCCGAATCAGCAAAAATTATTTCATCTACATTAATACTATTTTTTATAGATATATTTTTTAACGAAGCCGTAGGTGATAGAATTTTGATAATTTTATTTATCTGTTCGCTTAGGTTATAATTACTTTTGCTTACTTCAATTTTATTTGTTTGTATCCGTGACCAGTTAAGAAGATTTTCCAATAGTTCATAAGTATGTTCCGAAAGACTTTTAATCATCCCGGTAAACTCATTCAATTCTTCTTCCGGCACTTCCTCTTTTTTATTTGTTACAATTTCAGAAATACTAATTATAGCAGAAATAGGATTTTTGAGATCATGAGCAATTATCGAAAAGAATTTATCTTTGCTGGTATTACTTTTTATAAGTTCATCATTAATTTCCAAAATTTTGTTTTCGTATCTTACTCTTTCACTTACATCCCTCAATGAAGTCATCACAAAATTTCCGGTTTCATCAGTAAAAGTATTCAGAGTCATATCAACCGGAATTAAATCACCGGATTTTGTTTTGATTTTTTTGTTTAACAATACACTCCCGAACATTTTTATTTCTGAAGGACTTTTAGGAAAATCGGTAGATAAATTATCTTCAATAAAACTGTATAAGTTGTTTCCAATTATTTCTTCTTTACTATATCCTAATAAATGGCAGCCGGATTTGTTTACATCGATAATCTTTGCAGAATTTCCATCTGTTATAAAAACCGAATCGACTATTTCATTAAAAACAGAATGGTAATTAAACTTATTTTCTTCGTTCATAATTAAGTGCATTTTGATTTCATCAAATATAATGAATATCTCAAATTAAAATTTGGATTGAATTGCAGATAAACTTTATTTTTACAAATTATTATAAGGCTTATTCACATTTATGAAAGATGATTCCGTTATTTCCAAATCCCACAGTTATTCTCAAGATTTTCCGCTTGAGGAAGTTCCAAAAGAATATCGAAAAAATTTTTGGTCGTTAACCTCAGTTCTGCTTGGCTTTACTTTTTTTACAGCTACAATGTGGGCTGGTGGAACACTTGGCACTGCTTTTACTTTTGGTGAGTTAATTGCGATTATAACTTTGGGAAATTTACTTCTCGGCGCTTATGTTGCTTCACTCGGATTTATTTCCTTTAAAAGCGGATTAAATACAGTTTTAATGGGAAGATTTTGTTTTGGTGATTATGGAAGTAAATTAACCGATCTTATTCTAGGAATAACTCAAATCGGTTGGTATGCATGGGGAACAGCAACTATTGCAATTATTCTAACCGAGTTTCTCTCACTTGATCCGATTTATACAAAACTGTTAATGATCATTTTTGGATTTGCATTCTGCTGGACTGCAGTAATTGGATACAAAGGATTAGAAAAACTTTCTTTTATTGCTGTTCCTATGATGATTATCTTAATATTTATCAGCATAATAATTTCAGTTAATGATATTGGCGGATTTACGAAACTATTAAATGTTATTCCATCAACCGAACTAACCTTTAGTGCCGCTTTAACATTGGTATTTGGAACTTTTGCCAGCGGCGGAACACAATCAACAAACTGGATTCGATTTGCATCATCGGCAAAAACTGCTGTTGGTTCTAGTCTTATTGCTTTCTTTATCGGTAATGGATTTATGATTTTTATCGGTACAATTGGCGCATTGGTTTATCAAGAACCTGATATAGTGCAGGTACTGAAAATTCAAGGTATTCTCGGACTTGGAATTTTAATGCTCTTCTTAAATATTTGGACAACTCAAGATAATACCGTATATAATTTTTCTGCTGCCGGCTGTAATTTTTTACGCACTGAAAAAAGGAAGTTAATCACTTTTTCCGGCGCCGCAATTGGTACTTTACTCGCTTTATTCGGAATGTACGAATGGCTTGTTCCTTTCATAATATTATTGGGTACATTTATTCCTCCCATCGGCGGAATAATTTTAGCTGATTTTTTTGTCAAGCATAAAATGGATTATCCAAAATTAGGAACGACAAAGCTGCCTTTAATTAATTGGAATGGAATTATTTCATACATTATTGCCTCATCAACAGCTTATTTTAGTCCGTTTGTTCCCCCTATTACCGGAGTTCTACTGGGATTTTTAAGTTACTCGGTTTTCGAATTACTAACAAAACGATTAAAATCCAAATTTTTAATATGATCTCCCGTCCCATTTCTTCATGCAAAATAATAAGAGTTGATTAGGAATTTTAGGTAAATTAGGACTTAAAAGACTGAATATTTTTCCGATAATAGTTTATTGAATAATAAAATCGGGCGCATTTTCAATTTGTTCAATTCACAAAAAATATTTTCCAACTTTTCTAATACTCAATTGTATTTGTTATGAATGAGGATAATGAAATTATTATTGATGTGTTAAATGGCAACATTAACTCATTCCGACTAATAATAGAAAAGTATCAAAGGAAAATGTATAATTTAGCTTTTCAAATAGTAAACGATAAAGATTCAGCAAAAGATATTACGCAGGATGTCTTTATAAAAATCTTTAATCATCTTAAAAATTTTAATAGCAATAAAAAATTCTTCAGTTGGATATACCGAATTACTTTAAACGAATCACTCAATTGGAAAAAGAAATCTACATATTTAGAACCCATAGATGAGCTGCACGCTGCTGAATATTCCAATCCTTCTGTAGATTACGAAAAAAATGAAAGAGCAATTCAGATTTCAAAAGCCTTAAATAAACTTGATGAAAAGTATAGAACATTGCTGATATTGAGACATTACAATGAATTAAGTTATGATGAAATAGGAGAAATACTAGAACTACCCACCGCTAAAGTAAAATCTAGATTATACATTGCCAGAGAAAAGCTTAGAAATTTACTAGGAAGTTATGATAATGAATAATTCCAAATTAACAGAATTAACAAACAAGTTTATCGATAATGAACTAACTGAACGTGAAAAACTGCAGCTTGATGAATTACTTAAAATAGAAGAGAACAAAAAATATTTTACTTCACTTACAGAAACTGTAGGACAGTTTAACAAAAGTAAGCCGCCATTTAATGAAATAAATTTGGAAGAAAAAATTATGAAGAAAATAAACAATGAATCTAATTCATCTTTTGGGTTGAAGGATATTTTTTCAGAGCTTTTTAAAGGTAACAAGCTCGGATATGCATTTAGTTTTGCAATGGGTTTAATAATTGCAACATCATTATTCTTATTACAGAAAGAAAATATAAGTCTTGATGAGCAATTTATTCAAGGGACTGCAGCGGATCGAAGTTTTGATGAAGCATATTTTTTAGATGAAACATCTTTTAACGGAAGCGTCAAAGTTAAGTATTCTGAGGGACTAGTAATTTTGGATGTTGATTTGAATACATTAGAACAATTGGACTGCGAATTAAAATTTAACAAAAATGAATTCTCTTTTTTTGGTGTGAAGAGCATTAAATCAGAATCAGATAGTAAATTCAGTACAAGTAATTCTTCCGTTCGTTTAACAAATCTAAAAGGAAACCGCTATTTGGTATTTCTTAAAAATCTTAAAGATTATCCAAGTAAAGTTCATGCATCATTTTATAGCGGTAATTATACCGTAGCAAATTTAACAATTGATATAAAAAAATAACTTGGAGTTATAATGAAAAAGAAATATTTAATCGTTCTTACTGCAGCAGTTATTGCAGTAATTGTTGTTATAGCAATGTTTTTTCCTCCCGCGGATGAAACAGATACCACCGGCACAATAAAGAAAGTTGACAAGTACAGAAATAAAATGACTAATCAAGAAAAGGTTGTTTTAAGAAATGAATTGCTTCAAGATTCACTTGCTCTAAAAAATATTATTGTATCACTTCAGATGTATGAAAATTTTGCAAACACTTTAGCTGATAATTATGAAGAGTGGAGTAAAGAAATTAAAAGTACTAATCTAAAAAATGATAAAATGACCGAACAGTTGAAATCACTTGACGAACTTAAAATCTTTGTTGAAAATAATGTTCAAAAAGTAACTGATACTAAAGTATTGCTTCTAAAATATTATGTTAAAGATACCTTGGATATGTCAATAGATGTTGATAACAACCTAATAGAGTTCAGTAATTTTGTTGAAAATTTTGATAATAAGGTTAAAGCCGTTAATGATTTATTTACGAATTTAAATGGAATGATAAGTAAAGATAATCTTGCTAAACTTTCATTATCAAAGCAAGAGGCAGAAAAACTTAAAGAAGTTAGAGAAAAAATGCTGGGTGCTATAGTTTTTCATGCCTTAGTAAGAAATAATAACGAAAGTCTGAATTTTATTTTCAGCAGCTTCATACTAAACTTTGATTTACTAAACAACCAGCTAAATAATAATTTTGTTGGACTATTTGTTGCTTCTCAAGAAAATAATTTAGGAGCACACAGCAACGCAAAGCTTGAAAATGCTTTTGCTGCAATTTTTCCGGCAAGAGAAAATATTGGAACATCTGCCGGAACTTTCAATAAAGAGAACCTAGGAATTGTTGCTTTAAACAAAGAACAATTAAATACATTGTGGAATATGAATGAGCTTAAAGGTATTGAAATAGGAGCATCTGAGAATGTTAATAACACAGTATTTGCAAATAAACCTTTAGGAGTATTTTTTAATAAAGAAAATTTAGGAATAGTATTACAAAACCAACAATATGTTTTCTCTCAAAATCAATTGGGCTTGGGGGCTAAAGATAACCTGAGCAGTACAATAGGCTCTAAAGATTATTTTGGTGGATTTTTTCTTGGTTTGCTTTCTAAAGAGAATGTAGGTGCGCTTTATTTCTCTAACGAAAGTCTGCAGGCATTTAATAATTTCACTAATACTTTAAATGGTTTTTATATAACAAATCGTGAACTACTTGGAATGGGTTGGTAAAAATAATTCCAAATATAAATTAGTGTATTGATGATTCCCGTAGAGAATTTATTTGCGGGAATCTAGAATAATTAACCATAATTAGTCTGTACTATTTTTTAAATCTAACAAATTCGGGTACCTTTCCGATGAAAACTTTTACCGGCAGCTTTCTTTATATAACACTGCTAATTTTTTTCTTAGTAATTCCTAAAAATCATGCCCAGCTTTACAAACTTGAAACCAAAAATTCAAAAATTATTTATTGGGGAAAAACATACGATTACTTAATTCCACATGTCGGCGCAGCAATGGAAAGCGCTTTCGCATTTCATAAAAATTATTGGGATTACAGTAGTGATAATAAGATATCAATTTTCCTAAATGATTTTAGTGATATTGGGAATGGGGGAGCAATGACCATTCCACGCAATATGATTATGGTTGGTATTTCCCCCTTTGATTTTACTTTTGATGTTATGCCGGCAAATGAAAGATTTCAATGGTTGATGAATCATGAGTTGACTCATATTGTAATGGCTGATAAACCTGCGGATTCGGATATTTTTTTTCGTAATGTCTTTGGCGGAAAAGTTGGGACAGACAATGAAAATCCACTTTCGATGTTTTATAGTTATTTAACAACTCCCAGATGGTACTCCCCGCGTTGGTTTCACGAAGGAATTGCAGTGTTTATGGAAACTTGGATGTCGGGAGGTTTAGGAAGAGTTCTTGGTGGATACGATGAAATGGTTTTTAGAGCAATGACAAAAGAGAATTCATACTTTTATCAGCCAATCGGTTTGGAAACCGAAGGTACAACTGTAGATTTTCAAGTGGGAGTTAATTCATATTTATATGGCACTCGTTTTATCTCTTACTTAAGCTCTGTTTACGGTATGGATAAAGTTCACAAGTTCTACAATAGAACTCCGGAAAGTTCAAAATTTTATGCTGCACAATTTGAAGATGTCTTTGGAACAAGTATTGTTAATGCTTGGGATGAATGGGTTCAAGCAGAAAAAAAATTTCAAAAGAAAAATTTAGATGCCGTTAATAGTTTTCCTCTTACTGAAAAGAATGAATTTACTGATGAGATTCTCGGTTCAGTTTCACGCCCATACTTTAATGAAGAAACAAAAGAAATTATTGCTGCAATTAATCGCCCGGGAGATTTAGCCAGCTTAGTAAAAATGAATATAAATACTGGTGAAATAAAAAAAATTGGGGATGTTGAAAGTCCCGGTTTGTATTATGTAACAAACTTTGCATTTGATGAAGCTAACAATAGAATATTTGCAACAATGCATAATCAAAATTGGCGTGGACTTAAAACTATTGATTTAAATTCCGGCGATGAAGAAGTTTTATTTGACTATATAAGAATTTCCGAATTAGTCTATTCAAAAAGTGAGAAAGCTATTTATGGAATTCAAGTCTTTAACGGAAGAACCTCTGTTGTGAAATTAAGCGGGGACTTTAAAAATGTTGAAAGACTTTATTCAATTCCTTTTGGTTATAGTTTTTTTGATATTGATGTATCTCCGAATGGCTCACTTCTTTCCGGCACTTTTGCAAATACTGCAGGTAATCAGAAATTAATGATTTTTAACCTTGATTCACTCAATCTTGGTAAAATTGATACAACAACTATTTATGAATTCGAAGAAAATAGTGCCTCTAATTTTATTTTCTGTAAAGATGGTAAAAATTTGATCGGTACTTCATATTATACTGGAATTTCTAATGTCTGGCAGATTAATATCGAAAATAAATCTGCTGAATTAATGACAAACACAGATATTGGATTTTTTAGACCAATTGAAATATCTAAAGATTCATTACTTGTAATGGAATATAAAGTTAAAGGATTAAAGCCCGTTAAAGTTAAAAAAGAATATCTCAATGATGTTCAACCAATAAACTATTTCGGAATGAAAGCACTTGAAAAAAATCCCGAACTTTATAATTATATACCTCAGCCCTCTTCAGAACTAAACAATAGTGAGTTGATTATTTATGAAGGTCCTTATAATACTTTTACAGAAACAGATTTCGAAAATGCTTATCCAATCTTAGAAGGTTATAAAGATTTTTTAGCTTATGGACTTCAATTTAATCTTTCTGATGATTTAGTATTAAGCAGGGCAAAGATAAAGGCATCATATACTCAAAATCAATTATTACCGCAGAAAGAGAGAATTCATTTATCATTACGCTATAACTTTTGGGATTGGGAATTTAATGCCGGATTAAACAAAACTAACTTTTACGATTTGTTTGGTCCCACTAAAGTTAGTCGTGCCGGTTACTATGCAGGCATAGGATACACACATAACTTAATAGTTGAAAAACCAATCGATTCAAAGATTAAATTTTCTTTTGCTCACTATGGTGATTTAGAAAAACTTCCTCAATATCAAAATGTAAATGCCGGTTTTACCGAGTTAAGTTTATTTGCAATAAATTATCACTACTCAAAATTTAACAAATCCTTGGGTGCAGTTGAATATGAAGATGGTTATAAGTTTTCAGCTAATTTAGAAACTGCATATTTTAGTAAATACTTTGCTCCGGTTGCAACTGCACAGTTTGAAAAAGTTTTTCTTGTTCCCGGTATCAGAAATTCTTCAATTTGGTTAAGGGCATCTGGGGGAAGAGTATTTGCAGATACCAAAACATCCTTCGATAATATTTATTTCGGCGGCTTCGGAAATAATTATGTTGATCGGCTGGAAGTTCATCAATATAGAAACATAGAGAGTTTTCCGGGAAGAAAAATAAACGAACTCGGGGGAAAAGATTTTGCTAAAGTTGGATTTGAATGGAATTTACCCCCCGTTATGTTTAGAGAATTTGGATTTTTAGCAGCGTACATCCGTTTTGCAAGATTATCATTATTCCAAGATAACTTAATTACTGATGTATCGGATGAAATGTTCAGATCATTTAATCATAACATCGGAGCACAATTGGATTTTGAAATTGTATTTTTCTCATTATTAAAATCTACTCTTTCGTTTGGATATGCCCGTGCGTTTAACAAGTATATCTATCCGGCTGATGAGTTTATGATTTCATTAAAATTGTTATAGAGTATGTCGATATTAATAAGTTTACTTCCGGTAATAATATTTTTATTAGTCTTAAATTCATTAGATACTTTTAAACTTTTAAGACCGGCAATCATTTTTTCTGCTATTCTTTGGGGATCAATTTGTGCTTTGCTTGCTTATCCAATTAATACTTATTTCTTTTCAGTTTTTGATGAATACATTGTTATCGGTTTTACTGCTCCTTTTGTTGAAGAGTTTTTGAAGTTCACTTTTGTAGCATTACTTTTCTATAAAAATAAACTTGGATTTTTAGCAGATGCTTTAATCATTGGATTTGCTTCAGGTACAGGTTTTAGTATTATCGAAAACATATTTTATCTCAATCAAATTAATTCACATAATTTAATGTTGTGGGCTATTAGAGGATTGGGAACTGCAATTATGCACGGAACTGCGACTGCAATTTCGGCAGTTATAACACAAAATTTAATAAGCAAAAGAGAAATTGTTAAATCTGGTTATTTAGTGTTAGGTTTAGCAATCGGATTCTTAATTCATGCAGTTTTTAATAACTTCTTCTTATCACCGCTGTTTCAAACAGTTTTACAAATTAGTATACTACCATTAATTGTTATTCAAATATTTACAAAGAGTGAAAAATCTTTACGCAATTGGATGGAAGAGCAGTCTAGTTCTGAGTTTGAATTATTAAGAATGATTAAGAAAGGAGATTTCAAATCAACTAGAGCTGGTAAATATATTCTATCCATTAAAAGTCGATTTACTCCCGAAGTAATACTTGATATGCTTGCATACATTCAATTAAATATTGAGCTCTCAATTAAAGCAAAAGGAATTCTTTTAATGAAGGAAGCCGGCTTCGAACCTGAGAAAGAGGAAGAAATAAAGAGTATGCTGAATGAATTAGATTTTCTTTCAAAGAGTATTGGAAAAACAGGTATGAGAACCTTATCTCCAATAATAAGATTAAGCGGGAAAGACATTTGGAAATTGAATTTGTTAAAGTAATTTTTCAACAGAAGTACAATTTCCAATGTTAATTTTATTATGTGAATTGAGACTGTAAAATATTTTGCATCATTAAATTCCAATGCAAAAGTTATTGTTATAAATGATGCTTCACATGAACATCACATTGAGAAAAGTGCAGAATACTTTAAGATACTTAGTAATTTTTTAATATTATCTTCTGACTAAAACAGAGATATCATTCACAACATAAGGAGTTGAGAAGCTTATAGATTTTTTTCTTTCTTCGGTTACATTAAAATTTGAAAGAGCAAAATCAATTTTACTAGATTTAAGAGCAGGAATTAAGCTTTCAAAACTCATATTCATTATTACCAATTTCTTTTTTAATATTTCACTTATTCTTAAACCAAGTTCAATATCGAAACCGGTTATTTTATTATTATACATAAAAGAATAAGGTTCAACCGTAGAACAAGTCCCCATAATTAAAGTTTCTGAGTAAGATTCATTTGAAAAATCATACATCTCCGGAACAGTTATATATTTATTCTCAATCCATTTTTGTCTCATCAATTCTAGCGTACCATCCGCTTCAAGTTTTTGCAGTGCGGAATTTATCTCTTCAAGCAGATCATTTCGATTAATGTTAAATGCAGCAGCTATTTCAACTTGGGCTATTGGTTCGTCCAATACAACTAAATCCGGATTCTTTTCAACTATATTGAGCAAAATACTTTTATTAAAAATAAATGCATCAGCCTTTCCTATTTTCACGCTATAAGCTGCATCTGCCGCAACTATGTTATCTAAAAATTTTGCATTCGGAAAAGCTTTTCTAGCAGCCGCATCACCGGCTGAACCGGTTAGTATTGCTATTCGTTTATCTTTTAAGGAAGATAGTTCGGTTATTTTTTCATTACTCTTTTTTGAGCATGAGATAAATATTATAAGAAATAGAAAAGGAAATAGATTGTTCATTCTTTTTGCATCCAAATTATTATTAAGAATTTATTTTACTTAATGCAATTAATTTTTCTTTAATGTCAGCCGCAATTTATTCTTGTCATCAATGGTTTCAAAATGGGATTCAGCTTTGTTATTTATTATCATAACACCGATATCATCTTCTTCTGCGTTATCCAATATATTTCCTACTTTTTTAGGATATTCGAATGTTATCTCAACATTATTGTGTTTTTCAGAATATGAAATTCTTATATCAATATTCATCTCTTTTGATTGAGCTTTATATAAAACTAACGGTTCTTCAACTAACAGCAGAATATCATTGATCATCTTATGAGAAAAAGCATGCTTCTCACAGAACTGCTCAATCTCTGCATGCATTTTATAAAGGTCAAAATCTGGACTATCAATATGGTAATTAAAGCTCCTAATTCTATTAATGAAGGCTTTTGTCTTTTCTCTTTGTGGATTCTCAAAAATCTGTTCCGGAGGTCCGTCTTCGTATATAATTCCTTCATCCATATATAAAACACGATTGGAGACATCTCTGGCAAAATCCATTTCATGCGTAACAATTGCTAATGTCATTCCTTCTCTGGCAAGTCTTCTAATAACTGCTAGTACTTCACTAACCATAGTTGGATCAAGAGCAGAAGTTGGTTCATCAAACAAGATTATTTCAGGATCCATTGAAAGACATCTTGCAATTGCAACTCTCTGTTTTTGACCGCCGGAAAGTTCATCTACAAAACTATCTGCCTTTTCTGCTAATCCAACTAGTTTGAGTAATTCCATTCCCTTTTCTTCTGCAGATTCCTTAGTTTTACCTAAAAGTTTTATTGGTCCTATTGTTAAATTTTCTAAAACAGTTAGATGATTAAAGAGATTAAATGATTGAAAAACCATCCCCATTTTTTGTCTTACTTTCGGAACATCTGTATTCTTATCAAGAATATCTATCTCATCAATAAAAATTTTACCATTGGTTGGATGCTCGAGTAAATTTAAGCATCTAAGAAAAGTGCTTTTACCCGTGCCTGAAGGACCTATAATAGAGATTACTTCCCCTTTGTGGATCTCAATGCTTATATCTTTTAAGACTACCAGATTGCCAAACTTTTTTTCTAAATGTTCTACTTTTATCATCTCATTATCTCCTGCTCAATTTAGGATTAGATTTTCTTTCTATATATCCCAGTGAAAGCATAAGCAGCCAGGAGATAAGGAAGTATAAAACTGCAACCATTATAAGTGGAAAGAATGCATCAAATGTTCTACTTCTTATAATGTCACTTGCTTTTGTTAAATCCTGTACAGCAATATATCCAACAATAGAAGTCATTTTAACAAGAGAAATCATTTCACCTTTATAAACGGGAAGTATTCTTCTTACAGCTTGGGGCAGAATTATATAAATAAATGTTTTCACTTTAGTAAACCCAATTGCAATCCCGGCTTCAGTCTGTCCTTTGTCAATACTTTCGATTCCGGTTCTGAACATTTCCGAAACATAAGCCGCAAAATTTAATCCAAATGCAATTACTGCAACAAAAACCGGATCAATATCTACTGAGGCGAAAACAACATAAAATATTATCATCAAAACAACCAGAACCGGCGTGCCTCTTAGAATTGAGATATATACTTTAGAAACAATAAGCAGGTAGCTTCTTTTAGACATTCGCATGAAACAAATTAATCCGCCTAATATTGTTCCAAAAATTGTTGCAAGAATTGAAATAATTATTGTTGTTTGTAATCCGTCAAGAATCAATAAATATCTATTCTCTTGAATAATGTTGCTGTGAAAACTTTCTGCAATATCTTCTATAAATGTATCTTCAAAGAATGATTTTGATTCAACTTCTTGAATTTGTTTTAATGCAAAAAGACTTGCTCCCAATTTTGTATATGGTTCAGAAAAATCAACTTGTTTCTTTCTTTCTTCTGTAATCATTAAAGTGCTTGCAATCATATCAATTTTGTTTGATACAGCAGCAATTATCAAACTTCCAAATTCCATATCAGAGAGCTTTAATTCTTTGCCCAGATAAGCAGCAAATCTTTCAACAAACTCAATATCTAGTCCAATAACTCTATTATCCTTAACTATTGCATATGGGAGACCTTTATCACTTACAATACCAACTGTTAAAACACCTTTTCTCTTTTCGTTTGGAACATTAGGCATCTCTTGTCTGCCTTCAATAATCCAACGGTTAATCATATTATCATAAACACCGTTTTGCTTGATCTCCTCAAGAAACTTATTGAACTCATTTTTCAGCTTATTGTTTTTCTTATTGAAGCCCATTGCAACCGGAACTGCAAATAAAGTATCTCCTATTAATTCAAGATTAGGTTCTTTTTTAAAGATTTCATTCAAGGTTTCAGTGGTATAAATTGCTGCATCAACTTTGCCGGTTTTAACTGCTAACACTATTTCAGGCGGAGTCTTATACTGAAATACGGTTGCTTCTTTAAGATTATTTAATGCATAAGTGTCATGAGTTGAACCAAGTAAAACACCAATTCTTTTATTCTTAAAATCATTTATTGTTCTTTGTAAAGAAGTTGGTTTTTCAAGATGTCTTATCTCTGAAATTCTTACAATCATCACTTGAGAATTTTGAAAGTAGGAGGTAGTAAAATTAACAGACTTTGCTCTCTCTTCGGTAGCCGTCATTCCGGCTACAATCATATCTATTTTACCTGACTGCAATGCCGGTATTAACGCTGAGAATTTCATATCCACAAATTGAATAGGTCGATTTAATTCTCTTGCAATTCTTAATGCAAATTCACCATCATGACCAGTAACATTTCTATTTTCATCAACAAAACAGAAAGGTTCTCTTGTAGCACTTGTTCCAATTCTTAATACTTCTCCTTCTTTAGGAAGAATAATTTCAACGGTTTCATAAGGAGATAAATCTTTCTTTAGCCATCTCCTCTTTAAATCATCAAATGTTCCATCAGCTTTGAACTTATCAATGATTTTGTTTACCGAGTTAAGTAATTCTTCATTTCCTTTTTTAACGGCAATAGCCGTATTTTCATAATCAACCGGCTCGGAAATAATTGTAAGATTGTTATTTCTCTTAACTACATTTAGTGCTGTTGGATAGGCTGTTATTACTGCGTCAATCTGTCCGGATATTAATGCAGCAATACCATCCATTATATCATCAAAACTCTTAGTTGTTGCATCCGGAAATCTAGTTAAAGATAAATGTTCTCCAGTTGAGCCGGTCATTGCACCAATTATCGCATTATCTAAATCATCAAGTTTTGAAAATGTCTTTTCTTCTTCGCTGCAGCTGATAAATGTAATTGCGATAATCGAAAGAAGTAGTAAAAGGATAGTAGTTTTTTTCATTCGTTGCCTGTTGATAAAATATAGTATTATGTTGAATTTAATAGAACACTGTTCCTAAAAACAAAAAAGATCAATAGAAATTTAATCAGCGAGAATTATTTTTTTTAGTGTGATAAGTGTTCCAAATTTTTTCTATTCTTTAACAAGTGCAGCAATACCACCAACATAATAGGGATTTGAAAAGAGAACTTTTTTTGCTCTTTCTTCTGTAATGGTTATACATGCACCAATCATATCAACTTTATTAGCGATAAGAGCTGGAATCATAGCTCCAAATTCCATATTAACAATTTCTAGTTTTTTGTTCAGTTTTTTAGCAACAAGAGCGGCTATCTCAATATCCAATCCAACAATTTCTTGTGATCCATCAACAAAACTGAAAGGTTCTGTAATTGCTGCTGTTCCAAATCTGAAAACTCCATCGGTCCCTTCTTCAATTTTAGGCATTGGAGCTGGATTTCCTTGTTCCGGAAGCCAGCGATTCATCATATTATCATATTCACCATTTGATTTTAATTCTGCTACTAAAGAATCAACTGCACTTTTTAAATGAGTGTCTTCTAGTCTAACTGCAAAACCATAATTATCTGTTGTGATCATTTCCGGTAACACTTTTAAACCGGGATTTTTTGCAGCAATATTTTTAAGAATTGGTTCATCATACGCAGCCGCATCCGCTTTTCCCCCTTTTACTGCAATACACGCATCAAGTACACTATTAAAGTATTTGAATTCTGCATTCGGAAATTTCGAGCGGACTAAATCATCTGCAATTGTTCCGGTTGGTACAGCAAATTCCTTCCCGGCTAATTGAGAAAAGTCTGTTATTTTTTCTCTTTGACTGCATGAACTAATAGTTAATAATAATATGATAACTAAAACTGATAAGATACTTTTACGAATTTTATTCAACATTATTAAATTCCTCTTAATTTTCAAAAAAGTCAGATTTACAAAAAGTTATTGGTTTACTTAAAGTTATTTTGCTTTTATAACCATCAAAGTAAGATCATCTGATTGTTCAAATCCTGCTGTAAACTTTTTAACATCATTTAGAATTATTTCTTTTGCTTCTTCAACAGATTCATCTTTTAATGAGAGGCACAATTTTTCTAGTGCTTCATCACTATATTCTTCTTCTACCGAATTCATTGCTTCTGTAACACCGTCTGTAAAAGCAATTATATAATCGCCGCTTTGTAATTGGATTGTTTCTGATTCATAAGGAATCATAGTTTTCATCATTCCCAAAATCAATCCCCCTTTTTCTAATTTTGAAATTGCTCCATTTCTGATTAAGAGAGGCGGATTATGACCGGCATTAACGTAACTCAATTCTTTATTGCTGCTAAGTCTTCCCCAAAAGAAAGTTATATAAGTCCCCGATATTGTACTTTCGGAAACCAAGTCATTCAAAAGATTTGTTGATTCTGCTATTGGCAAATTCTGTTTGCTAATTGATTTTAAGTAAGCCTGAGAGTTTGCAACCAATAATGATGCGGTGATTCCCTTTCCGCTTACATCACCAATTGCAAAAATTGTTTCATTGCTTTCTGCTTTTAATAAGTCAAAATAATCACCACCGACTTGCTTAGCAGATTCGCTGTAGGCTGCAATTTCAAATCCTTCAGGTTGAATTATATTATGCGGCAGTAGATTCTTCTGAATAACTCTGGCAGTTTCCAAATCTCTTTCAATTGCCTGCTTTTCTAATGCTTCTTTGAATAAGACAGCATTTTCGATTGAGATTATTGCTAGACTTCCAACCGAATTAATATATTCGATATCATGCTTAGTAAAAACTTCCTTATTCTTTTTTTCGCCAAGAAGAATTAATCCTTTGGTTTCGTTTTTAATCTGCATTGGTATAATTAATTCGAACCCGGCTTTACGTAACTTTGGAAAATGACCTTTTGTAAATTTTGCTTCCGTTAGTTTATTCAAATCAATTTTTGAAACCAGCTCTTTTACTTTCTCTTCATCAGTTCTTGATTCCAGAACTTTCAATTCCTTATCCAAATAAAGGATTGCAAAATTACTTACTAAAAACTGACCAACTATCGAAAAGACAAGGAGTTTGCTAACATAATCGAGTTCAAGTATACCACTGAATTCTTTACTTAATTCATAAAGCTGACTTAATTGCTCAACTTTAGAATCAAGTAATTCATTAGCATCTTTATTTTGTTTAAGTGTTATACTGTTTTCGTATAGTAAACTTAAAATCAATAATAAATATTGAATTAGTTTTTCATTATTGTCATAGACTTCTGTATTAATAACAAAAGTAATATCAGTTGAGTTAATCGGGATTAGTTTATACTTATCTGAATGAAAGTAGTTATTCGTTTGATCAAATTGTTTTTTTAATTCGGTTTTTAATTTAGATGATTTGGAAAATATTTTTGATCTGACTATAAAAGCAAAGTCTTTACTTTTTACTTCTTCTTCAATTACTTCAGAAATATTTTTTAGAATAATTTCTGTACTTGCGAATTCGTTTTTTAATCCGAAAAAAGAATTCAATTTATTGTTCATAAGGATTTTCCGGCAGAATGTTGAAAAGTCCTGTAAATCCCGAAATATCAAATACTTCTTTAATATGATCCTGCATTGCTGTTATTGTAAGTTTCTTACCTGTTGCACTTAGTTTTTTTGCAGCAACTAATAAAACACGAAGTCCGGAACTGCTTATGTATTTCAGATCTTTAAAGTTAACAAGATTCTCTTTCGCCGCATCAATTGAGTTTAGTAAAGCTTTTTCAAATTCTGGAGCGGTTGTAGAATCTAATCTGCCGTTAACATTTAGTAGGTTATAGGTGTCCTTTTTTACTTCGTTAATTTCCATTATGTTCTCCAATGCTTTTGATGTTAGTTCATGTAATGGTTATGTAATACAGAAAAATATGAAAATTCTTTGACTATTCTTTTAAAATAGAGGCTGCAAACTAATCTTATTTTAATAGTTTTTAGAATGCTCCAATCGGAATGGAATTATAATGTATAAAAGCCTAAAATTTATGATGTGAAAAACTTATAAATGCTTTTTAACTTCACCGTTATTCTAATAAATATAATCTTTAATATACTTAGCTATCATTTTGTTTTCAGTCAGATTAATAACAACACACTTTTGAACCGCAGTAAATACAATATGATTTTCAACCTTTACGGTAATATTAAAAGTATAAATGCCATGATGAAAACCGGACAATTCAATTATGCCAACTGGCTTATCATTTAATTTAATTTGCTTTTTATATTTTGCCTCTGTTGATACAACCACCGGATACAATTTATTTTCAAGCATTTTTTGTACTGGATAGATTGAATCAAAAATTCCGTTTCTTAGATTTTCAATCCACCTAATATTTACAATATTATTAACATGTCCAGCAGCGTCAATATCGTATGTGTTTACAATTATACTTTCTGAATAAGTGATTAATTTTTCTTCTTTGTTTATCAATTGATTTTCCAATTTATCTTAAAAATTATCCGGCATTTGAACTGCAACAACTTTTCCCTTTGCAGTTAGTTTATTATCTGCATAGAGAGAAATTTCTGAAATTACCTTTTTCCCTTTTACTTCTAATATTTTCCCTCTTAACTCAAACTCAATTCCAAGTGGAGTTGGTTTTAAAAAATCGACTTGTAAAGATGCGGTTACAAATCTGAATGGAGGATTGGTTCCTGGTATACGATTTTCATTTTTGTATGCTGCTAAAGCTGCGGTTCCGGTGCCATGGCAGTCAATTAATGAAGCTATTAATCCGCCGTAAACATAACCCGGAACAGCAGTATGATAATCTTTTGGAGTAAATCTGCTTATGGTTTCATCCCCATCCCAAAATGTTTTAAGATGATGACCATGTTCGTTTAAGCTGCCGCATCCGTAGCAATGCGCAACATCATTTGGATAATAATCTTGAACTCCTTTTATTTCCTCTGTCATTTTTAGCCTGAATATTTTTAATTTTCTTCAGATATAAAATATAAAGTTTGCATTGCAGAAACCATATTTAGTTTATGCAAAAACTTGTGTAGTAATTGTTGAACAATATAGAACTCATAAATTGAATCGCAAATTTTATGTAACTTGCCGATTATTATTTGTTGTATCTATCTTTTAATTTAGAAAAACAGAGGAACTGATGATTAAAAGGAGAGATTTTTTAAAGACAGCCGCATTATCTTCAGCAGCACTTGTAATACCTAATATCAACATTGCACAACCTCAAACCGATTCAAAATATTTATTAAACAATTCCTTTTTAAGAATTAATGGTATTGTAACTGCCGATGGTAATCCATTAAAGAATGTTGTAGTTAGTGATGGTGAAACAGTTGTTATCACAGATGAAAATGGAAATTATGAGTTAATAACCAAAAACAGATTTGTTTTTATTTCAATTCCCTCAGGATATAAAATACCACAGAATGAAACCGGAACTGCTCTATTTTATAAAGAAATAGATAGAAAGAAAAGGATTTCATTTTATCCTTTTGAACTTGAGAAATCTGGCGATGATACTTCTCATTCATTTATAGTTTTTGCTGATCCACAAACTTTGGATGCACAAGATATGGTGAGATTTAAAACCGAAACAATTCCGGATCTCAAACTGACAATCAAAGATGAAAATCTTAAAAATGTATTTGGTGTTTCTAACGGTGATATTGTTTTTGATAATCTTAAGCTTTATCCAGATTATCAAGAGAGAGTAAAAGAAAGCGGTATTCCTTTCTTCCAAGTATTGGGGAATCATGATGTTGATAAAAAAGCAAAAACTGATGAAACGAGTGTAAATGTTTTTGAAGATTATTTTGGACCAGCATATTATTCTTTCAATCGCGGAAATATTCATTATGTAGTTCTAGATGATATTTTCTGGTTCGGTGGTTATATGGGTTACTTAAATCAAAAAATGCTTGATTGGTTAAAGAATGATTTAGCTTTTGTAGAAAAAGGAGAAACCGTTGTTATCTTTTCTCATATTCCTCCATACACAACCCAAGCTCTAAGAAACGGAGACAAGAAAGAAAATGATAGATTAAGAATTGTAAACAAAGAACTTCTTTATGATCTACTTAGAGATTATAAATCTTATTTAATATGCGGGCATACACATGAAAGTCAATATTTACAAGACGATAGCATAGATGTACATGTATGCGGTGCTGTTTGCGGGGCTTGGTGGACAAGCGACATTTGTATTGACGGTACTCCAAACGGATATTCAATTTACACTGTAAATGGTGTTTCGATCAGTTGGAAATATAAATCGACCAGAAAACCGATCAATCATCAATTAAGAGTTTATAAACCACTGAGTGAATTAAACAAAACTGATGAGATAATTGCAAATGTTTGGTGTTATGATAAGAATTGGAAAATTGAATGGTTTGAAGATGATGTTCTAAAAGGTGAAATGGAAAATCGTATTGACTTTGATCCACTCTCGAAATCACTTTATGATGATAAAGATAAACTGACAAGACATAAATGGATTAGTCCAGTAAAAAATGATCATATGTTTTTTGCGAAGCCAAGTAAAACTGCCAAAACAATTACGGTTAAAGTTACAGACAGATGGGGAAATATTTTTAAGGAAAGTATCGATCTTTAAATATCATTAAGATCATAATCTTAATAAGAGGGATGAAATGAAATACAAATATCAATTAATTTTTATATCCGTTGTATTTATTCTTTTTACTTCTTGCAGTAAAAAAGATTATGATCTAAAGATTGTGGATACCATTCTTAATGATAAATCAAATTACTTTTATATTGATTTTGCCGAGTACAAAAATATTGATGCTGATTTGCCAATCGGAATATTTGATTCCGGTACAGGAGGCTTAACAGTTTTTGATGCAATTGTAAATTATGATCAGCATAATAACTCTACAAATGAGTTTTCATTTTTTGGTGATTCAACAAGAGATTTTTCCAAAGAGCATTTTATCTATTTGGCAGATCAAGCAAATATGCCTTATGGTAATTATGAGTCGGTGAATAAAACCAAACTTCTAAAAGAGCATATATTAAAAGATGTTCAATTCTTACTCGATAAAAAATATTATAAAACAGCAGAGGATTTAGATTATCAAAAAGATAAGTCACGCATTAAAGCTTTGGTAATAGCTTGCAACACCGCAACAGCATTCGGTATAAGAGATATTGAAAATTTTATTAAAGAAGCCGGGATTGACATTAAAGTAATTGGAGTAATTGGAGCCGGAGTAAAAGCTGCTTTAGAGACAATCAATGAAGATGATGATGCAGCAATTGCAATTTTGGCGACAGCTGGAACCGTTGCTTCAAATGGTTATCCAAATGAAATTAAACGCCAGTTAAAAATGAAAAACTTGAAAAACAATATTGCCATTTATCAGCAAGCTGGCATTGGTCTTGCCGGAGCAATAGACGGAGTAATCGATTACATAGATAATAATGCGTCTTCACCAAGATTAGAATATAAAGGTCCTTCCGATAAAAATGATAAGCTAAAAATTGATGTAAATCTTTTAGAAAGATATAATTTTGATTGGACTGAAAATAAGATGCTTTACAATGGCAATATAAATTCTCCACAAGGCATACAGATTAATTCCGTTGAAAATTACATTTCTTACTATGTTACATCTCTAATGGAGCAGCTTATTATATCTGAAGAGAAAACGAAACTAAAAAGCATTATTCTTGGCTGTACTCATTATCCATTTTATACAGAAATATTCAAATCAAAAATTGATTGGTTAAGAAATTATAAAGAGAACGAGAACTTTATCTATAAAGATTTCATGGAAGATGAAATCACGTTTATCGATCCGGCTGTTTATACTGCAAAAGAGCTTTATAATTACTTGAATGCTAATAAATTATTTACAAATAGTTCATTGGATAAAAGTGAATTTTATATAAGTGTCCCCAATATTAGCAATAAGAATGTTGATATTGACAAGTCCGGTAATTTTACATACGATTATAAATATGGAAGAGACGCAGATATAATTCAGCAATACGTAAAACGTGTTCCATTCAGCAGAATGAATATTCCGGAAGAAACTATTTCCAGATTATCAGAAACAATTCCTTATACTTTTGAATTGATTTCTAATTTTAATATGAATAACAATAAAACTTCTTTCTTAAAAGATGAGGAAAAAATTGTAACGGAATAAATCGGAATTATTCTTAACAGAGTTAATCATTTTTTGTAATTCTCTAATACTCCACTTGCAGTTTCTATAACCTGTTGTTTTAATTTTTCCGGTTCAATTACGATTACTCCTTTACCTCTACTTACTATCCAGCTTGCAATTTCATTTAATGAGTTCACGGTTGTTTTATAAATAACGGAACCATCTTTTTCTTTAGTTAATTCTTGTACTTCCATTAACTGCCGGTTTCCAATTCTATCCGGCCAAGGAGGAAGAAATTTCAATTTAACATTATATCTCTCATCACCAAGCCAGCTTTTAAAGGAAGTCTTAAAAATATCATCTATTTCGGACTGTTTAAGTGGTTTGAATTTTTCTTTTAGCGCTGAAACTTTTTTTATTCTGTTAACAATAAACTGCTTGGTTACGCCGTTATGATTAGCAAGCAGCCTCCATGTTTTATCGCTTTGAAATAAGCAGTATGGTTCTATAACTCGTTCTTCAATTTCAGATTCTTCTTTTTTATTATAGCTTATTTTTATTTTGGTATGATTTTCAATAGCCAGCTGAAGAATTACTACATATTCAATCGCTTTCTCTTTTAACTTTCTCACCATCAAATTGCTAGCGGAATCATGTGAGTTTTTACTAACAGCAATTCCAATGTACTGCGGCAGTATTTCCTTTGTTATCTCATTCGGAATCTTATTGCTGATCTCTAATCCACTCTTACCAAACGAATGAATATCTATTCCCCAGCTTCTAATTTCCTGCATATCTCTTTTTAGAGTAGAATGCTGAACATTAAATATAATTTCAAAATCAGCCATTTTATATTGGCGCGGATTAGAAAGTACAAGTCCAATTATCTCTGTCTGCCTTTTTAATTTTAATCGTAGATCTTTCATTTTAGATTATTATTTTCATTTTTATTCTGATAAGAGAAAATATAATTTATTCCAATTGAAGTTACAATAAAGCGCAAGTCCTTTTAGTAGGTATTGAATAATATTTTAATTTGATCAGTACTATCATCCTTGTTAAAATTAGATTTGATAATCACTCTTAAATTGAAAATTGAGTTTTGGGTGAATATCAATAATAATTCTATGTATTATTCAAAATATATTTTATAAGTTGAGTATAATTAATCAAGGCAATTAGAAATTGTCGTGAAGAAGTTAAATATCTTAGCTCAAATTCTTCCTCTACCGCAAAAATTCTGCAACATTAAATTGCATCAAAAAAAATTAATTTTTTCATCTCACCCAAGTATCAAATCAAAAATTCCTATAGAGATTTTATTCAAGTTAACCATGTCAAACTTACTTCGTGAAACTCTGAGACTATGAGCAAGAGTCCGGTTCTGACTTTTATAGATCAAGTAAACTGAAAAAGAAATCTGTTGGCAAACACCTTCAAGGAGGGAGAGATGAAATCTACAAAATTATTTTTACTACTAATCGCATTCCTAATTAACTTATTAAGTATTAACGCACAATGGGAAAAAACGTTTGGTCCATTTGGCTGGACGGTTTACCACTTTGCAGCCGGAAACTCAACTTTATTTAGTGACGGCGGAATAATCTTCCGTTCAACTGATAATGGGATGTCTTGGCAGAACAAAAGCGAAGGAATTTGGTATTGGGATGTTTCTGCATTGTTTGTTTCAAACTATGGAGTGTTTGCCGGCGTAGTTGAAAACGGTAATGGTTTACTATTTTATTCAGAAGATAATGGTGAAAGCTGGACGCAGATTTCATTGAATACAACTAAAGGAATATCCGGCTTTGCACAAATAAATTCTGATTTGTATTTAGCCGCAGATAGAGACGGAGTATTCAAATCTACAGACGGCGGAATTACTTGGAACAAGGTTTCTGCTAATCTGCAAAATATTACTTTAACTTCTCTTATAGCAGTAGATGAATCCTTATTCCTAGGTACTTTAGGAAATGGACTACTTAAATCAATTAATGGTGGTGAAACATGGGAATCATGCGGTAGCACTGGTTATTTCAATTGGATCAGTTCTGTTTCGTTTGCTAATAATGTTCTTTATGTTACTTGTGCTGATTGGAATGGAGCAAGCGGAGCGTATAGGAGCAACGATATGGGCACATCATTTTCTGATATAAATCCCGGCATATACGTATGGACAATTCATTCGGAGGGAAACAAAGTATACATTGGAACAGACAACGGAATATACAGAAGTTCAAACCAAGGTATTACTTGGGAAATAATCGGTTTAGCAGATGCGGGTGTTAATTCAATAGTAACCCTAAACGGAAATATAATAATTGGAACAAGAGATATGGGCATTCACACTTCAAGGGATGATGGAGTTACATGGATCAATACAGGATACTCTGATTGGAGCGCCGTAAAAAGTGTTTCAGCAGTAAATAATAATATAATAGTAGGATGTGATGGACAACTTGGAGCATCGGTATCAAGGGATAATGGTAGTACTTTTACAGAATACCACAGCTTAAATCAGAGTTACATAAACACTTTGGTTAAAAAAGATAATGAAATTTTTGCCGGAACCACTCCCTATCTTCCAAATCGCGGTGGAGTTTTTCATTCATCAGATTTAGGAGCAACTTGGAATAATATTGGAATCATAAATAAAGATATTTTATCGTTAGCAGTAAAAGATAATTACCTGTTTGCCGGTTCAATATATGACGGGGTTTATAGAACCACTAATAATGGAAGTACTTGGAATCAATTAAACAATGGTTTAAATAGTTTGTGGATAAGCGCTTTAGCTTTTATTGATAATAATCTTTATGCCGGAACTAATTCAGGTGTTTATCTTTCAAGTGACTTTGGATTGAATTGGAATTTCATCGGAATGGAGTATGAGTGGATTAAATCTTTTTGTGTAAAAGATGATGTTTTGTACACATGTGTTGAAGATGGATTATATAAGTTGGCTCCACAAAATAATTGGAATAAAATTGAGATCCCGGATCATTCATATTTTCAATTTATATACTCTTTTGATGATTTTTTATTTGTTGGTGCCTCCAATCAATTACTTCTTTCAGCAGATAATGGTGCAACATGGAAGAGTATTTTTCAATCTTCAAATGACATATTTATAAACTCCATATTTGCAAATAATGATTTCGTCTACTGCGGAACTTGGGGAGACGGTCTATGGAAAGTTCCTCTTGATGTGATAACGGAAGTAAAAGGCGATGAACCCGAAATAAGATTCGATTTTAACTTAGCACAGAATTATCCAAATCCATTCAATCCAATTACTAGTATTGGGTACACAATACCTAGTAGCGAGTTTGTTACCTTAAAAATTTATGATATACTTGGAAATGAAGTAACAACTTTAGTAAATGAAGTAAAAGCTCCTGGGGTATATAAAGTACAATTTAATGCTGGTAATTTATCCAGTGGAATGTATATCTATAAAGTTCAAGCGGGCAATTTTCATCAAGAAAAAAAGATGATATTGCTTAGATAATCGAAAATTCCCAAAACAAAAAAGCTCAATTTCATCACGAAATCGAGCTTTTTTTGGTGCACCCTGCCGGATTCGAACCGGCAGCATGTTAATTAAGAGACATAAAGAAACTTTCGTTTTTGTGTAGCATTGTAAGTATTTTGGGCACTCCATACACTCTCAATACATGGCTGGGAGTAATGAGAATGTTCCTTACAAAAAATTCAAAATCACCATACTTTCAAGTGGTCTATTTTGTTAATGGTAAACGTACAACTATTTCAACAAAAACAGCTAATCAAGAAAAAGCAGAATTATTCTTAAAGAATTTCAATCCATCAATAACAATCAAGCAATCAGAGCTAGTTCAGCAAACCAAAGTAAAGTCAAATTTCATTTCTATATCCGATTTCAAAAATGAATATCTGGAATTTGTTCACACAACAAAATCACAAAGCTATCTTAGGTCCATAAATCTTTCATTTAAGATGTTCGAAGAATACCTTGGCAATATTCCAATTCAAAGTATAACATCATTACAAATCGACAAATTTGTTACCTTTACTTTTGGAAGAACCAAAAGAGGTGCTCACTTATATTTCCGTACACTTAAAGCAGCTTTTACAAAGGCTGTTGCTTGGAATTATATTAAAGAGAATCCATTCAAAAATATTAAGTTTCCACGCATTCCAAAAAGCCATCCGGTTTTTATATCGGTAGCAGAATTTCAAATAATTCTATCTCAAACAAATGAAGAAATACTCAAACAACTATTTATTGCTGCATTCAATACTGGTATGCGGTTAGGCGAATTAACTAATATGAAATGGAGTTGGATCGATTTTCAAAAATCTCTTATAAGCATTAAATGCTCTGCAGATTTCTCAACTAAAAGTAAAAAAGAAAGAATCATTCCAATCAATGCAGCATTAAGAGCAACGTTAATGAAGCTTAAACAAAGCAAGCATTATAAACCAGAAGGTTATGTTTTTACAAATTCAATTGGAATAAAACTTAATGATGATTTCGTAAGTAAAAAATTCAAAAAATCAGTTAGATTAACTGGTCTAAAAGACTCAATACACTTTCACACTTTGCGCCATTCTTTCGCCTCTATGCTTGTTCAAAAAGGTGTTTCTCTTTATGTAGTTAAAGAACTTTTAGGGCATGAAGATTTATCAACTACCCAAATTTACAGCCATCTTAATAATGAAAACTTAATAGAAGCCGTTAACTTGATTTAACGGCTATCAAAATTTTTATCAAGTATCTTACAACTAAATTTCCCGAATAGAATATTATTCAGACTGTTGCTATTAGTTTTTTCAATTTTCTTTTTGAGTGTTTATTGCTAATCCTTTAACAATAAACCAGCTTGCCAATACCAATTCTTGAAGTGCTGTTGGTACATTCAGAATTATATATTCACTAGTAATTATTTCTATAGTCTGAAACAAAACTAAAATACTAGCTAATGAAGATAATGAGGTGGCTAATATGCCCCATACAGAAATCCATTTTGGAATAAGACTAGATTTTAAAAGTAAAATGTAAAATAATATATTGCCCGTGCCTAACACCAATACCATAAATACGTGATTTGTCAAATCTCTTGTTATCTTCAGCAAATTTCCAATCGCTTCTAATTCAAGGCTAATAGTTGAATGATTATTAACATACTCATGGCTTAAAGCTAATATTGATAGCAAAATTATCGTCCCAACTATTAAAAGTGTAGAAGCAGTTATTCTAAAACTTAAAAATCCAAGTGCAAGACTTTTATCAAAATTTTTTAGAAAGGGGTAAAGCAAAACCGCAAATCCTATATAAGCAATAGATAAAATAAATTGAAAAATTGATGCAATTATTACTTCATTAGGGTAGTGTAAAAAGTTTTGTGTAAATGGTTAAAGTAAAGATTGAAGATAAGCGAAGTGAGGCGTAGCCGAACGAAGCTTATCTTCATAGAA
>PAAX01000003.1 GCA_002698995.1 Ignavibacteriota bacterium
AGTCCACCATAAAGACTTTGTCTTTATTCAAAAAGTAAATGACCATCTCTATATTATTAAATTTCTTCAAATTTTAGGGAACTCCTTTTAACTCACATTCAGCTCTTTTCAATAGTGGTCATTGGCATTTGCTGGTTATAAAGCGTTACTGAATAAAATTATTCTTCTTTTTATAATCCTCAACAAACTCATCATAATTTCTTTTCCAAGAATATCGAAGTTTTGATTTATATATAACAATTGCCCCAGTGATTGAGATAATTGTGACAAAAAGATTTAAGAAGTAATATTCTTTAACATTAAGCGAAAAAGCTAAAGAGGTAGCGTGAATAATTATTGTAACGCACCCAATAAATGTCATAGTCATTAGCAAATGGAAAAAACCACTTTGAATTTCTGTCTTAAATATCTTAGGGGCTTCTTGTGAATAGTAAAATTGATAGTATAAATCTTCATAAGGTCTTTCAGAATTATCTAACTCTATCTTTAAACTCTCTCTATTCTTTTCAATAAGATTTGATGGGAGCGTAGAATAATGTTTTTTAAACCATCGAGGGATATCCATTGCATAAAATAAAGCTCCAATTATTATTGAAACAATTACAAATATTAGAATTTGATAAGTGCCTTGAATTGGGTTGAAATTTAGAATTTTCGAAATGTGATAAGTTACTTGACCTAACATTAATGAGAAATAAAATCCAGGAACAATAATTCGCAATACTTCATATATCGAAAATGCACTAGTAAGATTATTCATAACATCCTCATTTAATGAGCTTTATAACGACGTTGTGCCTAAGCCGAAGCCCAGCACAACAATTTTATTTTTATTAAATCACTTTTTAATTAGAACAAACTTTTTAGCAGTATAACCTTTAACAAGAAAGATTACACGGAACAACTAACTTTTAAACTGCACAAAAGCCGAGTGCGAAAAAGCTTTCGGCTTGAGGCACTTGATATTTCCAATAAGTAAAAAACGAGTTAAGTTACTTTTAAGATCAACAAGAATTGGAGGTATCAAATGTATTACACCGGTATCGATCTTCACAAGTTTACTTCTTATCTAACTACTGTCGATTCTTCCGGAAATATTATCAAGCAACAAAACATTAAAAATTTGGATCATAATTTTGTTCAATATTTCTCAAATATTGGTACTGAGCATATAACAACTGTTGAATCTACTATGACTTGGTATTGGCTCAATGATCTTCTTACCTCTATGAATATTCCTTTAATTCTTGCTCATGCTAAATATGTTAAAGCTATTGCTTATGCTAAAGTAAAAACAGACAAAGTTGATTCACATACTCTTGCTCAGCTTCTTCGTATGGATTATATCCCGGCTGCCCATAAAATATCCAACGATAAACGTACGCTTCGGGATGCTCTACGTGCTCGACTTAAAATCGTTCAACGTCATACTTCTATTACCAACTCTATGCAACTGCTTTTAGCTAAATACAATTTTGATTCTCCAACTCAATTAACCGGAATAGCTAAATATCAATTCGATCAACTATCCGAAGTAGAAGAAATACTTAACTGTCAAATACTCGATCTTGAAAAACAACTTTATCCATTCCTTATTCCCAACGAAGATATTCAAAGACTTCTCTGGATCCCCGGTATTGGTAAACTAAATGCTTTTAACATTCTTCTAGAAGTTGATGATATAAATCGTTTTAATGATGTAAAGAACTTTTTCTCATATTGTAGATTAACGCCATCAGCCCGGAACTCCGGTGGAAAACAAAAACAACGTTCATCCAAAGATGGTAACAAATATCTCAAGGTTGTTTTCTCAGACGCTGCAGTTCATGCGATTCAATATTATCCAGTTATAAGAAAATTTAACTCATCACTTATAAGAAAGAAAAACAAACAAATAGCAAAAACTATCATCGCTAAAGAAATTGCCAAAATTGTTTACTACGTTCTCAATTACAAAGAAAATTATAACAACAAATTTAATGGTAAGGATTTAGAACATACTAAATCCTTGCAATGGCCGCGAATCACAAACCCGTACGCATAACTGATTCGATAATTTATCAGAATCCACGCGCTGGATTGGGATGCGATACGCTTGCCTATTTTATATCTGAGATAGTCTCTTTTCTTAAGAGATAATTATTCAGAACAAGCTCCGTAAGAGGTTTGGTTGCCACTTTAAAAGCAATCTAAATGATATAAAGGCAATTTTAGCAGTAAAAAATATTGAGCGACGATTAACAAAGTTCAAAGAACACGTCTGCAAATATTTTGCAGTGGGTTTATTTTATCCCCTTGCCTGCCCACCGTTTTATGTGGTGGGACTTTTTACTTATTTAAGAGGTTATATAGCTTTCTAAGATAAGCCAAGATCAGTTTGATCTTTCTTTGTTAAATTGGTCAATATTATTTCTCTATTCACGTTTGGAAATCTGTTTAAGTAATCACTAAAGAATAATATATATATTTTGTTTAACAATTTAATTGTTCCATTATATTGCTTTTCCCATCTGTTAAAATCAGCTTTACAAAATGTATTAGTTAATTTAGAATCTTTCGTACATTGAAAAAAGAGTGGTTTTTCTGCATGGATGTGTTTCGAATATGTCTTCCAATTTTTGTATAGTTCACTTAAAATATTATCAATTACTTTCCCTTTTAATTTAGGGTGTTTTTGTAAATAGGAGGAAAGCTGTTCGAATTTCATTATATAATTACCTTCCTCCCATTGTTCGTATTCTACTTCATGTTGATAAAAGAAAATTAGTTGAATAGATAACTCAATCAAACTACGTAGGTGCATATATGCTGTCCTATACAAGCCAAACATGGCTAAATAAAGTGAAGCATTAGTGTCTTCATGTAATTCTCCAAAAAGTGTATCAAACTTTTTGGTACCTAACGAATTGATAGCGAGTTTCCAATTTTTAAATAAAATTGAATTGGAATATGTGTTAAACTTAGAGTTTTTTGTTAACTGAGAATATGTTGTCTCCCAATACGAATTAAAGTCAGCTTTATATAATGGCGTATCTCTTTCTGATTGTTGAATTAGTCGATTTTTCATTATTAAATATTCCTAATAATTTCTGCCCATTTTTCAAATATCTCTGCTGTCACCATTTCCTTTTTACTCTTCTTGTCAGAAATTGTATGGGTTTTTTCATTGCGCATTTGATAAACTGCATCTTTGATTCTATCTTTTAGCTCAGGTTTTGATTTTATCCTTCCTATTATTCTTTCAATTGTTGTAGCTCTGGATTCCTTTTGATCCTTAAAATCTAAATAAAGTTTTTCATTGGCAAAAATTATAATGTCCTTAATTCTGGGAAATGCTTTTTTATCTTCGAAAAAGGATTTAATCACCAATAATTTTTCCTCAAACGACATTGTCAAATAATCTTTATGAGAAACATTATATAATTTTATAAACGTTTTGTAGTTTTTAATAAATAGTTTCAGTGAAGAGGTATCTAATCCTTTTTTCTCTAAATGAGATATTTCACTTAAAATGTATTCAAGTTTTTCTAGGTACTGTTCCATTTATTCCTCTTCAAATTGTAATAATAATTCATTAACGAAAGTGCGATATGATTCAACGCCATCTGAGTTGGGGTTAACCAATAAGGCTGGTTTACTTTCTGAAATTGCCTCACTAATTCGAACTGTTTCTGGAATAATAGTCTGAAAAGTGTAGATGCCATCTTTATCATTCGCTTTCCTTAAGCTATCTATTTGCTGTTTATGTAGATTAGTATTTCTTTTCACTTTTGTAAACATAATACCCAATATATCCACTTCACAATTAGGTAATCTTTTTTTAAGCGATTTAATTCTATTTATTAACAAAGGCAAACCAATTGCTGGAAAAATTTCGGGAACGACCGGAACGATGATATAGTCACTCACAACTAACGCGTTTTGAGGAGCTAATGTCAAGTTTGGCGGACAATCAATAATCACAAAATCATAATCTTTTTCAGTTTTTTCTAGCTGACTTTGTAAAATAGACTCCCTACCAGGATGTCCACTCAAATCAAGATCTAAAAATGTTAATTCCAGATGCGAGGGAATCAAGTCCAATCCGGATATATCGCAGACATCTTCTATTATGGCATCGTTGATGTCAAACTCAACCTCTCTGCTACTAATTCCTTTATTCATCCCCAGTACATCTGCAACTGTGCCGGTGTCTTTCACTATTTCCCATTCTTGTAAGCTTATTAATGATAAAGTTGCGTTTGTTTGAGGATCAAGATCAATAATTAAAACATCATAATCATGTTCTTTTGCTAAAATAGCGCCAATTTCTACTGCGGATGTAGTTTTACCAACTCCGCCTTTCATATTAATAAAAGATATTGTTATCATATGCTTTCCTATTTATTTGATGTCTTATAGCCATATAACGAGTTGCCGCTAAGCCGCCGCCCAATACAGCAATGCTTAACTTGCAACGAATGTTTATAATTTGTAGCCACCAGTAAATTCAACCGCACTGGCGGCGACCTAACTTACATTTACAAACTACTTTTAGAACAAAATGCCGAACGAATAACGTAAACCTAAAAATGCACTAAACACAAACCGTTCCGGCGGTCGGTCTTGAGCAGCTGGTTATAAGCGTAATCATTTAGCATTTACATTAAGAGAAGCTTTCTCTCAAATCACATTGAGCATAATTATGAAATTTAATTATTGTTTCTAATCTCGATTGCTTTTTCAATCCAACTTTCAATGTTCTCCTTTATATGATCATAAACATTTGTGCTTGTTGTATAAGGTGGATCATAGCATTTAACTATTGATGACATTGATTTATCACCTATTTTAAAGTCATCAAAAGGATTTGAACCCTTATTGCTTTGATTTCCGTCTTTATCCTTTAGGTTATGAACATAAATACCAAAAATTCCTCGCTTATCTTCCCATGCTTTTTTTATCTCATATTTAATCCATTTTCGCCCAGCTGTTTTTTCACCAACAAAAACTATAACGCACGATTTGCCGTACATATTATCATTAATCCATTTTTTAATAGCATCATCGCCGCCATTTGTAACTTCTTCCCACTTATTAGTTGTTGCAACACTATTACCTTCAATTTTACCAATGTTCCTAATTTGAGAAGCTCTCCAATTATCAGGTTTGTAATGAAAACTTGTAAATACTTTTTTTGCCATAGTTTCACCTTTTAAATTGATTTAGTAATTTAATTATAATTTTGAGTGCATCATTAAGTGAAGTACTTTTATCCGATAGTTCTTTCAATAGGGGCATAACCTTGTCAGTATCTTCGTAATAATCTTCAGGTTTTTTTGAAATTAGTTCAAATATTTCCTTAGCAGCGTAGTTAGTGAGACCAATTGGTATACAAATACACCCTTTTTCTTTCGCTATTTCGAATTCTCTGATAACTCCATTTGCTACAATTATTTTGTCATCATCTTTTTTATTACCAAAAACAAATAATGAAATACCACATTTTGAAATCATATTCTGTCTGTAGTCTTCCCAAAGATCTGGTATCGATTTTTCACCGGTTTCAAATTGAGGAAATGGTTTTAAAATTAGTTGGTTTTCTGAATATTTCATGGGATTTTGATAAATTGCATCTAATGAACCATTAATAACAGAGCTTCCTATTCCCCAACCAAAACCATTTACAATTCTATAATCTTTTTCAATTAGCATTTTTGATAATTTGTGAACGAACCCAGCTGCTTCTTTTTTATTAAAAGGGACATAGGTTTCTGCGCTACCAGAGATAAATATTGTTCTTTTCTTATATCGGTACTCTATATTTTTTAATATTGTAGTTATCTCGGAATATTCTTCTATAAGTATAGATTTAATCCCATAGCGTTTCAGGTCATTCACTGCTAAATCTTGCCTTCTTACATTATAATTATATGTTGGTTCATCAGGGTTTAGGGCATCCCCAAGAATTGGTTTTTTAATGAAGCAATAATGCTGACGCTTTTCCTCTTTGAAGCGAAAGTTTAGCCTACTTAAAACATAATCTAAATTTGGATCAGAAAAACTAAAACCAATAAATAGAAAAGTTTTTGTTGTTAATTCTCCCGTCAAAGCATTTATAAAAGGTTCATGTGTTTGATGATATTGTTCGTATTGTTCTTTTGTTAGTATTGCATCATTTGGGTGATTTACATCCCCATGCATTTTATAAATTACAACATCTCGTTTTGGTTTTGTTGTAAGTAATTGGCTATTGTTGTATTTAACATCAACTACTTTGTTTTCCTTTAAGAAAGTCTTCTCTAGAAGCTGATCATAATTTGTCGTCCATATTGAAGAAACAGGTAATCTTGAAATAATCCTATGATTTTCTGTTTCCATAGTTTCATCTGTAAATTCTTCTAATATTTTTCTATTTAGTTTTGAACGTGTTCTGTTTTCGTTAACGTGATATTGTGCAATTGAAATCAAATCTTTTTCATTATTTATATTTAGCCCTAAGTCCAGAGCAATTTCGGTCATCAATTCAGTCCAATTTACAAAACCAGCAGGTATTGAAAAGCCAGCTCCTACGAAAACGGATGCCGCGCCTTCGTTAAGGTCTTTCACAAAATCTTTTATAAAAACTTCAACTTCATTATTGAGTTTCATGATATTACTTTATATTTATTTGGTAATAGATGTTCACTTTATTACGAAAACCATAACAAGCATATAACGGCGTTGCAAATAACCCGACGCCCAAAAGCAAGTAACCCGAATTAAAATGCAATGCCAAAAACCCTTAGCCAAGTTTAACTTTCGTCGGAAACTTGGCGGTACTTTGTTTATTAAAAACTGTTCTACCGAACAGCAACCTTTACAAGAACCGAAAACCTTACAGCAAATCGGTTTTGATCGCCTCCTCTCGCGGTCGGGTTGATTTGCTCGTATATTAAAATCATCAATAAAAATTAACTTTACTTTTAGACAATTGGCAAGTCATAGGTGAAGGTGGATTTGCTAGATATCTTCAAAAAGAATATCGTTAACCAGGTAAACCTCCCTATGACTTCCAACTTCATTAAATCTGAACAGTACTTAGAGATCCATTCCACGTAATGGAATCCCGAATAATACTACGAGTTAAGATTCTTGAAGCAGCCAATTTATCTGCTGGTTAGCTGGCACTACTTGAAAAATGAATCATTTGATAAAATTGACCACGAAACACTTTTTGCTGACTTAGCTGGTCGTGCGTGTCTTGCACCTTTAGCTGGTCTTGCGCTTTTAGCACCCCTAGCAGGTTTAGCTTGTTTTGCTGGTTTTGCAGGTCCACCACTTGCATTATCAGAAAAGAAAACACAATTGCCATTAAGATCTCTAATCCATCCATCTTGAAACCAGCCTAAAACTTTGCCGCTATATGAATAAACTGTATCATCTGATAACCAAGCGACTGGCGATCCATTATATAAGAATATAGATTCATTGTCATCATCCAAATATGCAATTGGTTTGCCATTTTTGTCATAGAAAGTTAACATAAATGAATACCTCATTAATCATTACAAGGTGGATTGTAATTATCAATTAAATCTTGCTCTATTTCTAATCTTGTTTTCTCAGATTTCTCTAAATAAATACAAATACAATTAGCATTATTTTTTTTAAAACATTTCTGTTTATGATGATTACTGAATCGTTCAGATAAATCGCTTGTTTCTCCAACATAAATTCTTGTGTGTGAATGATTACCATTAGAGCTTTGAGATCTCTTTGTAACAAAGTAGACACAACTTACATTGTCCTTAAAATCAGTATCGAATGAATAAATGGTAAATTCATATTTACTGCCCGATTTACCAGTAAAAGTGACTGTTCCATATTTTGTCATTTTATACTCCTTGTTTATGACTGCCAGCTAACGGCATTGCAAATAAAGCGCTGCCCAACACAACAATACAGCACTGAAAAGCTAATGCCAATAATTTATTAATAACCTTGTTTACTTAACTAAATTCAAAGAGCAATTTACTTTTACAACTAATGCCAATAATTTGTCAAATGCCGTAACCTTTAAAGCAGTCGCTTTGATTTGCGGGTTATATGCGATTACTTAATATTTAACTTTGTTTTCCAACTTTTAATAAAATTATCTAGTCTATCAGGAACCCCAAAACTATACTTTATTTGACTATTATGATTTTTAGATTTTTTTAATTCTTCTAAGAGTTGCTCATTTAAATATGTAACAGATTCTAGTAGAGTCAAATTACTTCTTGATTCAAGATAACTGGACGAATCGATAAACTTATTAATGATTGATCTGGAAATTTGTTCATTAGCTTTTTCATTTTTTAAAAGAAGTTTGAACAATCCAGAAGCAATAGAATCCATTTCTTTATTATAGCCTTGTAATCCTTGATATTTACCCATAAAACCATATGGATCAATTCCTAATCTTATTGGAATTATGGTTTTCTTTAGAGCGTAACAAATACCTACTTCTTGGTCAGTCCATCGACTGTTTGGAAAATCGTCATTGAGCAGAGCAACAAGTCCATCACACGTAATTAAAGCGTCTTCAATTACTGTTTGCCACTCCTTTGATGGTTCAATATCGTCGTGAGCAACAAAACCACTTATAGAGTATTCGAATAAGGCTTTTTTAAGTTGATTAGCTCTATCTTTGATTTTTGATGAATGACTAATGAATAACCTATAGAAACCTTTCTCCCAATAATCTGCTTCTACTGCTTTTTTTGGTATAATAGGTTTTTCGTCTTCCAAGATAGCATTTTCTGGATGTGGGTAAAATTCTATATTATTTATTTCAATCTCATTGTCTTTCACTGGATAAATAACGTGAAATGCCTTTATGATTACTTGTTTTTCTTTTTCAGAGATGGTCAATAGCTTATCGTAATACTTTAGTGGTGAATAAATATTTACCGTGGTTAATGTTGAATTCCATCGACTTCCATAAGTCGAGGATTCATTAAAATCATAGTCAGAACCAACTAGCATATTTGCGAGTTTTTCTTCTTTACGATAAAGTAAAAGTTCGATTATTTTATCAATTGGATACATTTAACTAAGCATATAACTATTTAGAATTTTATCCGTAAATGAGTAAAAAAATATAGAAGTTTCATTATATCTCAACTCTCATTTGCGGATAAAATTTTGTTGTGCGTAAC
>PAAX01000004.1 GCA_002698995.1 Ignavibacteriota bacterium
ACACTCAGCTATTGGGTATTTATCTCCGGTTGATTATGAAAATTTATCTTAATTACCTTATTTTTTTGTCTACTTTTTGGGGTAAAGATCATTTGGAATTTGGAATTTGGAATTTGGAATTTGGAATATCAGTTATGGACCTGAATAATCAATTAATTTCTACCTTTAATCAGTTTATAGACTTCTTCAGCAATTAATTTGAATTTTGGTAATGCTTCATTTTCGGGGATTGGCAAAAAGCATGCAATTATAAATTTCGTTTCACCATCATCATAAATACCAACATCATTAGTCCAATAAGAAAACCATCCGGTTTTATGATAAAACATTGAATTCTGTGGAAACCCTTGAGGAAGTTTTGTTTTATCGAGCTGTCTTCCGAGTAAAGTTTTTAATTGACTGCTGACCCAATAATTACAAAGTTGATTCTTGTAAACTTTGTACATAAAATCAGCTGCATGAAGAGCAGAAGTCTCGGTACCTCTTACTTTTTTATATTCTTCATCTTCAAATTTTCTGGGTAGGAACTTTCTGGTAACCTCACTTCCAATCCAGCCGTTATCTTTTATTAAACGATTAATATTCTTTCTATCGGCTAAATCAATTAAACAGTTTGCAGCAGAATTATCACTTCTTGTTATCATTAAATCAAGAAGATAATTAATTGTAACAGTATCTCCATCTGCTAGTAAAGGTCTGGGATCGTTAGGGATTTCTTTTACTTTGTCAACATCGTTTGGGGATTTAATAACATAATCTTGATATAGAGATAACTTACCTTGAGAGACTTGATTTAATATTTCTGCAGCAACATACATTTTATAAACCGAGGCGGGATAAATAAAATTGTCATAATTAACGCCGCCAAATTTTGGAAGTGCCGAATTCAAATCAATTACAGCAAATGAAATCTGTTCAATTCCATCCTCGCCAACATCAAAGTCTTTATCTAAATCTAATTCTTGAATTATTTGATGAAGCTTCTCTGAAAACTCTTGATCTACTTGATAATATTGAGGAATTGACTGCTGAGCCAAAGTTATTCCAATAAAAATGAAAAATAATACAACTGATTTCATAAAATTATACATCTTTCCTCTTGATAAACTATTCAAAGATGAATATCAAAAACATTAAGTAAGTTACAAAAATTATGAAATCAGTTTAAAATTTATTTTATCAGCATCATCTTTTTGGTTTCTACATAATTTCCAGCAGTAATTTTATAAAAATAAACTCCGCTAGAAAGATTACTTGCATCAAAGTTTACTTCATATCTTCCAGCATCTTTTCTCTCATTAACTAATTCAGCAACTTGATTTCCTAAAATATCATAAACTTTTAGGCTAACAAACTGACTACTCGGTACTGAGTACTCAATACTGGTAGCAGGATTAAAAGGATTAGGATAGTTTTGCTTCAATAAATATTTGGATGGAGTTCCTTCAGTAAATTCACTTTCTTCAACCGAAGTTACAACTACATCTGGTGAAAGCTTTCTATTTATCATTATCATAACTGCATCACTTATTAAATGCTTTCCATCTTCTAATTGCGAATTATCTAGCTTAATAACCTTCTGCAGACCTTCTTCTAGGTAAATAGTAGTAAGTTTTTGCCATCCTTTTTTCTTTGTATTTGATTGATCATAAGTTACGTTAACAGAATCATTAGCACCGTAAATTGTGAAGTCAGCGTTCTTTGTCCAAATTGTATTTGGAATTGAATATGTGTAGATATCAAAATAAGCCGGAAATTTTACATCAATTGAATATTCAACTGCAGCATATTCACTGTTGGATGAATTCCTCAAAATAGTTCCGTCATATCCCGCCATTTGATAGTTATCCCAAGCACCAATTAATTTTGCATTAAGATCAGTTTCGTTAACAATTTCGGCTTTCGGGCGCCAGATTCCGTTTCTTCCCGGAACTATAGCTTTTTCTTGATAAAAATTATCTTTTAATAAAGTACCTAACTGATCATTATTTTTTCTTAATCCTTCATAAAAGAAATAAGCTTCCCCTTTCAATCCTTTTGATCTATTTGCTTGAATGGCTTGAGTTAAGTATGCATCCGACATAACATAAGCATTAGAGCCGGTTCCAATATTCATTAAAATTCCTGGGAATAAAATATCTAGTTTATCATTTCCAACTTGGTTAACAGCTTGATTTAATTCATATAAATAGCTGTTAAAATCATATCGATATAACTGAGGAATAAAATGATCTACAATGTCTTCATCGATCCAAGTTTTTGCATCCTGTAAGTAATTATCATATCCCCATGGATAAATACTCGGTGAAGAAGAAACAAAGTGATACTCGCCGTAACTTTTAGTTAATTCTCTAACATCTCTGTACCATTGATTCATTTTATCGGCACGCCATCTTTTCCAGGCTGAATTATTATAATCGGTTGGAGGAAGATTTCCACTATGATCGGCTTTATAAAGCTCAACAGTAACCGAATCATAGCCTCCTTCAACTGGCATTGCAGGTATTCGATCAGAAAATTCAACTCCATCTATATCGTAATTATTCAAAGTTTCTTCAACGAGTGAATTTATAAAATTCTGAACATCGGGATTTATTGGAGACATCCAATCAAAACCATTTTTAGTTGCAATTTTTCCGTCAATGGTTCTACAAGCCCACTCCGGAAACTTTGCGAGAATATGTCCGCCAAAAGGAGCAGTACCACCAGAATACCAAGAAGCAAATCCATATTCAAACCAAGGATACACTTCAATACCATTTCTATGTGCTTCAATAAGAATTCTTTCAAGCGGATCACGTCCGTAAAATGTAGTTTCTATTGATTTACCGAATAAAGAATCCATAACAGCACTTGGGTATTGAGTCCAGCCCCCGTTTAATACAACAACCAAAACGACATTAGTATTTATGGATTCAAGATAATCCATACCTTTGGCAATATTTTCATCGGTAAATAAGATTTGAGAATCAATGTCGGTTATTTTAACTGCTCTAAATTCCTGCAATGATTGAGCAGAAATAGTTATAAAAAGAATTAATGTTAGTAAGATTTTTTTCATAGTAATAGTATTTTTTTGTGAGGGGATATATTGGCAGTTATCAATAATAATAACTGCCTTGTTTAATAAATTATCTTATTGCGTTTACTATTTAATAAGCATCATCTTTTTAGTTTCTGTATAATTACCGGCAGTAATTTTGTAAAAGTAAACTCCGCTTGATAAAGTAGATGCATTAAAATCAATTCGATAGCTGCCAGCATTTTTATTTTCATTTACTAATGATGCTACTTCATTTCCAAGAACATCATAAACCTTCAAACTAACATACTCACTACTCGGTACTGAATACTCAATACTGGTAGTAGGATTAAAAGGATTAGGATAATTCTGTTCAAGCATAAATTTAGAAGGAAGATTTTGAGTAATTTCTTTTTCTGAGTCCTCAACTGAAACAATTACATCAGGTGACAATTTTCTGTTTATCATAATCATAACTGCATCTGCTACTAAGTATTTTCCATTTTCAAGCAGTGAATTATCCAAGGTGACAACAGATTTTAATCCCTCTGAAAATTTAGCTGTCCCTATCTTATGCCATCCTTTTAGTTGAAGATTGCTTTGATCAACTATAATTTCCTCATCTCCTTCATCAGAATGGATTATGTACTTAGCATTTTTAGTCCATGGAGTATTAGGCGTACGATAAGTATAAACATCAAAGTAAGCTTCAAAAGGAACATCGAGCATATATTCTAAAGCAGCAGGATCAGTACTGTTGGTTCTAATTATTGCTCCTTCAAATCCTTGAATCGGATAAATTTCCCATTCACCAACTCGGGTAACTTTATCATCATCTTCATTAATTAGATTTGCTTTCGGTCTGTATTTGTAACCGTTTCTATATGGAAGAATAGCTTCATCTTGATAAAAACTCGATTTCAGATATTCACCCAAAGCGTTATTGTTATTTCTCAATCCTTCATAAAAGAAAAAACTTTCACCTCTGACTAATTTATTTCTATTGGCAAAAAGCATATCTTCTAAAAGTGATTCCGAAATAACATAACTGCCAACCTGCATTAAAACCCCGGCAAAAAAATCTTCCGGATCATATTGACCTACGTCAGTATAAGTCTGATTTAATGCATAATTATAATTCGACATATCATATTGATAAAGCTGAGGAACAATGTTATCTAAAAGATTTTGCTGAGCCCATGCTTTTGAATCTTGTAAGTATTCCCTATAACCCCAATAGTAAGGAGTTGGGGAAACCGACATAATATAATTTTCATTTCGTGATTTTACAGAATCTCTCCATCTCGCAAGATACTCGGTTAACTTATCAGCTCGCCATTTCATCCAAGAAGTATCAAACTTATTAGTTGGTGGTGAATTTCCGTTGTGTTCAGACTTATAAATATTTACCGTAACTTCATCATAGCCCCCTTCAACAGGCATTGCAGGAAGTCTGTCATCACCTTGAACTCCGTCAACATCATAATTATCAAGAACTTCCAGCATTAATGAAAGCATATAATCTTGAACTTCGGGATTTGTACCGGCAAGCCAATCAAATCCGTTTTTAACAACCAAATTTCCACTGCTGTTTTTTGCTGCCCATTCCGGAAATTCAGCTACAATATGTCCCCCATTTTGACTATAAGAGGAAGAAAATCCGAATTCAAACCAAGGAATAACTTCAATTCCGTTTCTATGTGCTTCTATTATTAGTCTTTGCAGGTAATCGCGATTCATATAAGAATTTTCCGGAAGTACTGGAACTCCAAATAATGAATCCATAATTGCAGATGGATATAATGTATATCCTTTATTATAAACAACAGGAAAAACTACATTTATATTTATTGATGCAAGATAATCCATTGCTTCAACAATATTTTGATCCGTAGTTAAAACAGTGCTGGCAACATTTGTTAACCATACTGCTCTAAATTCTTCTTTAATTTGTTGACTATTTATAGATGTGACTGCAAATAAAATCAATACTAAGAAAAATCTTTTCAAACTTACTCCAATTAATTTATCAGCTTAGGAAATTCTACTTTATCCTTATAAATATCTATGAAAAAATCTTTGTACTTCTTAACTCCTTCGTAAAAGAAATAAACTTCTCCGTTTACACCATATTTTCTATTGATTTCTATTGCTTCGTTTAAATAATTTTCAGGTGCATAGTAATCGCCTACTTTAAGAAGTACACCGGGATAAAATTTATTTAAATCTTCTTTACTAATTTGGTCATTAACTATTTCATTAATTGCTGATTCATATCTTTCAATTTCATAACGATAAACTTGAGGAATTATTAAATCGACATATCCCTCAGAAAGCCAAGTCGGCCAATCCTGCAGGTATTCTTCTTTGCTCCAAGAATAAAGACTAGGAGCCATAGAAACAATTATATCTTTGTTATGGGATTTTACCGTTTTATAAATTTTACCCATAAACTTATTTAAAATATCTGCACGCCATTGAACCCAGTTCTCATCTCTAAAGTCTTTAGGAGGTTCATTTCCATTATGCATTTCTTTATAAAGATTAACTGTATAGTCATCATAACCGGCTTCAGAAGGCATAGCAGGAAGTCTGTCATCCCCTTGAATACCATCAACATTATAATTTTGAACTACTTCCATAATAATAGAAAGAATAAAATCTTGTACTTCGGGATTAAAACCGTTCATCCATTCAAAACCGTTTTTCTGTACTAGATTTCCATCGACATCTTTAGAAGCCCACTCAGGTTTTTTATTGATTAATATTCCGCCGTTTTCTTCAAAAGATGATGAGAAGCCAAATTCAAACCAAGCTATTACTTTAATATTTCTTTTATGAGCTTCATCAATTAGCTCTTTCAAAGGATCACGTCCGGTAAAAAGAGTATCAATTTCAACTCCGGTAAATTCCTTCATAATTTTTGAAGGATACGATGTCATTGCTTTATTCCATGTAACGACAAAGATAGTGTTGAATCCAAGCTGATCGCATAATTCAACTGTTTCAATAATATTTTCCTTTGAATTCAATGCATCGCTGTCAACATTTGTTAACCAAACACCTCTAACGGCTTCCATGTTTTTACTAGAACAATTTAATAGTGTGAAGGATAAAAAAAGAATTGTTAAAAATTTTTTCACCATTTAACCTCAATAATTTATAACCGAATTTGAATGCCTGTTCTAAAATCAAATAATTGTATTCCGCTTACATTTTCAATATCAAGTGAAAGTGCCGGCCATAATTCTCCGATAATCAATTTGTAATTAGCACTTGCGTTAAACCAAACAGGTTCAAAAAGTTTTACGGAAAAATTCACTCCAAGATTAACAGCACCGCTCCAATCAATTTGAGTCTGTGAAGGAACTTGAAGAACATCAACTAAAATTTGCGTTGTATCATTTGGATTTACATAAAGAGAATCGAAGTATCCTCCTCTTTTATTTTCCCAATAAAGAAAACCAAATCCAAGATTTATATCAGACTCAAAAATTTCTGTAGATAAGACTTTCATTCTAGCTTCTACTGAAACTCCGGCAATGGTCAATTCCATATTTAATTTGGGAAGAGGAATTTCTGCCGTCTGTTCAACATCATTAAAAGTATAACCAACTTTTCTTACAAGTTTATCCTTATTCAGATCCGATAATTTGAAATACTCAAATTTTCCAAGCCAAGTCCAATTATCACTAATCTGTTTACCAACTAAAAAAGAACCGCCAAAAGCACCGTTAAATCTTTCGGCTAAAGCACCTGTAGGAAGAATGTAATTTCCATTGGCTTCAATTATAATTGAATTTTTCTGTGCATTAATTGAAGTAAGGAATAAAGCCGCTATAAATAAAATCTTTATTGTTTTCATATTCTAATAATTGATTGTGAGTCCAAGTTTGAAAGAAATTTCATTTTCAAATGGGAATTCAGAGAAACCCATTTTGTCTGAAGAAAGAATTTGAGAATAGAGAATTCCCCCTCCAATACCGAAACCGTCTGTAATAAAATAGTTTAGATCAAGTCCCCCCATAAGAATAAAAGGGTTACCTTGTTTATCGGGAGCAAAATTTCTGAAAGAATAAGTAAAAGAATAATTTTCAGCCGGATACTGTTTTGTCCAAGTTTCTTTTGCATATAATCTTTTAGTAAAGAAATAAACTCCTCCACCTATAATGGGAGTTGCAGTAAAGTTTTCTAAAATGTTAAAGTCATAATTGAATGTTAGAACAGCCGGAATAACATCCATCTTCTGCACCGAGCCAATTTCAACAGAAAGATTCGGATCTGCTTGAAGATCAGAAACTATTTTATTGTAGTAACGGTCATTCCAGAAATTCCATCCCCATCCAAATAATTGATTAGTCTGACTAATTGAGTAAAGCTTATATCCGCCGGATAAACTAACGGAAAGATTTTCATAAAGATTAAAATTGACTTTAATCATGCCACCAACTGCATCAATATTTTCAACATTTATTCTTTTGCTCAGCGGCATTGAATAATCAGCTTTAATCTGAATTGATTTTAAAACCTGAGCATTAACAGCAAAGGTTAAAAGTAATATCGATAAGATTACAATTTGCTTTTTCATATTTTATTTCAACTAAATTCCTAATTGTAATGTAAAGCGAGTTATATTTCCCAATCTTCCATAATCAGCAAAAGCAAAATCAAGCATAAGAGGAATCGGTACCGGAGTATTTATACCAACACCAAAACTGTAAGATTCTTCATCATAAAAGAATTTGTAACCACCTCTTAAAACAATGATATTCTTCCATCCAATTTCGGTACCAACATTAACTCTTTCATCACCATCATTTGGATTTACTGCTTCAGCGGAAAGAGTAACTCTGTATTCGGAATCAAAATCACCTAATACTTCTGCAGCAGCTCCTAATCTCAATACTGCGGGCATTTTGAATTCATCATTAATGAACTTAGAGTTAACACCAAAATTTTGAATTGTTGCTGCAATTCTAAGTGAACTTAATCCGGTATAGTAAAGTACACCGCCGTCAAAAAGAATATTATCGGCTTTATAGATGTCAATTTTTTCCTGCACATATTTAAGTTGAACCCCGAATGAGAATCTGTCTGTAAGCATTCTTGAATATGACAATCCAATCGACATTGCATTAGCATTAAAACTTCCGACAACGTTATAAACTTTTTGACCGCTTGCAATAACGGTTCTAGGCATTTCTCCATAATCAAGCATAAATAAACCAACACCTATAACACCAAAACCGGTATTGTATGCATAACTTGTAGCATAATTTTTTATATCTGCAAACCAAGGAGCGTAAGAGATAGACAACGAATGTGAACTCTGCATAAAACCTAATCCGGCTGGATTATTAAAGACAGCAGAGGAATTCTGATCGGAAAGAGCAATCGAAGCTTCTCCTAGTCCCGCAGTTCTAGCAGTTGCCGGAATGTGAAGGAATGTAAATCCTGCAGTAGCCGTTTTCTTGAATTCTTGAGCACTTAATAACAAAGGTATAATCAAGAATAAAATTATAAATTTCTTCATAAACTTTTATCTCACTATAGCAAATTTGCCAATTTTAGTATTACCGTTAAATTCAACGTGATAAATGTAAACGCCGCTTTCAACAAACTGTCCGTAATCAGTAACTTGATCCCAAGAGACTATAGCACCATCGCCGGAACCAACTTCCAAAGTACGTACTAAATCTCCTCTTACTGTATAGATTCTGATTGTACATGGATTTGGAATATTCACAAATTGAATTCTATCCTGTTCACCGGGACGAGAAAAACCTTCTCCAATTACAAATGGATTTGGTACTACTAAAATTTCATCTAAATTTTGTTTTGGAGGAAGAGTAGCAATAAATGGTTCATCCAATCTATTAGCAAAAATTGATGATTCCATTGGCGGAATATTATTAACTGTTTGAACTCCGGTCCAATTTGCACGTCCGTTATCATAAGAAGTTATGGCATAATAATAACCGTTTCCAATCGAAACCGATTCATCTTTGTAAATGTATTCACTTCCATTAAAGTAAGCAGCATCACTAACAAGAATTGTATCAATTGCCGTCCAAGGTCCTATTGGTAAATATTCGGATCGGTAAATAATATATCCCGCTAAATCAAATTGTCCGTCATCGGGATCAGGAATAGTTTCTGCGAAATTGTTCCATTTAAGTACAATTGCCACATCCTGACTTTCGCGGTTATAATCAACAGTAAACTCTGGTGCTGCCGGCGGATCAGGGTGATTCATATTATTATCATAAGTAAATTGTGCTCTCTTTGCTGTGGCATTAAAAGCTTTTCTTGCTTCTGCATCAATAACATTAGAAGGATTGTTTGCAGGATCGATTACCATTTTATAATTAGGACCATCTACCATTTCTGCTACAGCAATTACTATAGAATCTCCGGGATTTAAATCATAAGGACCTACAGACATTAAAGACCACATTCTAGATTTTCTCATGAAATTTTGATCGGAGAAACTTTCTACAAAATTTGCTGCCAATCTAATATCTTGAAGAACTTCATATTGAGCTTCTCTTGAGCCGATGTTTGTAAAAGGTCCACTTAAATCAATTGAGTTACTTGCGGCAGACCAACCTTGCTGTCTAACTTTATTAGTTTGTCCATCTTTGTTTGGAGACGCATAAAGAAGTTTAAATCCGGTATAAGCCGGAGCTAAATACTCGCCTGTTGCTTCGCCGTCAACTACAGGTCCCATTGTTTGAGAAAGTCCGAATGACTCATTAGAATTCTGTGTTTCATCATAATCAAAAGCTCTTCCGAAAACTAATCTATCTACAAAGTTGTAGTTAAATCCAGTATTTCTGGCTCCTGGAGATAGTGAGGGAAAAAGAACTGTCCATGCTCTGGAATTAGCATGCAGACCATAAGTAATCAAAGAATAAAAATCTTTTAATGAATCAGCAAGAAATTGTCCAGCCGGGATTTTAGTTTTTAATTCATCATAGATATTTTTTATAACATATTCATGAATGATATAATTTTCGTCAAGCTGCGATCCGCTCCATTGATGTGAAGTTCTTTTCACTCTTATTGGTAGCATTCTTCTTATTTGAAATTCGTCATCATAATTAATATTGTATTCCCAAACTGTCTCAACAACTTCCTCTCCTGAAGCGGGATTATCAACAAGCCAATGATTTTCAACTTTTCTATTTTTTGTCGCAGTATATTTAGAAGCATTTCCTTCTGCAACTCCACCTGCATATAAAGCCCATTCTTCAACGGAAAGAACAGAATCACCATACATTGCCCCTACATACATTCCGCCTGAAACCATATAAGAAGCCGAACCGCCGATATTTTCACTTATTCTAGTTACATCAAACCCGGGCCAATCAAGACCAATTCCTCTTTGAGACCAATTGGAAAAAGAAGGACCAACTTTACCTAATCCTATTGTCTGCCAAAGTTTTCCTCTATTAAGAATAATTGATGAAGATTCAACTTGAGCATTTAAGCTCAAAGTGAAAATTAAAAGAAGAATAAAAATGATTGTTTTTTTCATATTCAAAATCTCTATTGACTAAAATCCTATACCAAGTGTGAAGAAAATCTGCCTTGGAATGTTTCTGTAAATTCTATAAGGAGCGGTTATGTAACTTAAACGGGAAGGATCTCCTCTTTCAGCAACTCCCGCATCAGCAATTGTAATACCGTCTTCAACCCAAAGTCTAACGTCATCACTTGTTGACATTGGAGTGATCCATTTATTATCAAATAAATTCATAACTCTTAAACCAAGAATCAGTTTGATATCGCTTAACATAATTTCTTTAGTAACATTAAGATCAACACTTGATTCAATTGGATATCTTCTATTATAAACAACATCTCTTAAAGTAAAATCAGTAACATAAGTAAATGGTGTTCCCGATTGAGCTGTGTAAGTCATACTAACTATTAAATTTTCCAAAGGATTAACACCGAATATTGAGAAACCTTCATCTTCTCTAAAGAAATATTGAACTAGTGCCCTGAAGTTATGAGTTCTATCCCAAGGAGCTAGAAATTCTCCAGTGTAATCCCTTGTTGAATATCCTCTTGTATCATCGGGATAAACAATTGATGCACCATAATTACCGCTTGTAGTTTGAGATAAAGAATAACTGAATCTATAAGACCAGTTTTGAATTCTGATTGTTTCGAATGTTAATTCAAGTCCAACAGTAGAACCGAAAGAATTATTAGCAAAAGACCAATAATAGTAGAGAGGTGAATTATCACTTGCAAATCCCGCAAATTGATTTCTACTTCCGGTAAAACTTGCAATATTTTGTCTGCCTATCTGAGTAGTTCTATCATTATAATAAAGCACCATATCCAAACGATGATTATCATCAACCTGCTGCTGCAGACCAAATTCATAATTAATAGTTTTTTTAGGATCAAGATTAGGATTTCCTAAACCCTGCCAGCCTACCCAAGTTTTTTTCGATAGCGCTTGAGAAAAAATCGGCATTGAAGCGAAGTGTCCGTATTGAAATCTAAAAGCAGTGCTTTCACCAATTGGGAATGAAATACCTAAACGTGGAAGTAGAATATATTTCCATTCAGAGTTCTCTGTTAAAGGACTTCCCAAAGTTCCCGGTCCTTCTGTTCCGGGATACAAAATATTAAATCTATCAAGCGGAACTCCGGTTTGAAAATTATACGCTTCCACTCTCATACCCACATTTGCAATCATTCCTTCATACTCCATTTTGTCTTGGATATAAAAAGAATAATTAATAGGATATGCCTGGTAGAAATCTGCAAATCCGTTTCTAGCTACATAAGAGTTTGCCTGGAAACTTGAATTTACACCGTTGTTAAAAAGATCCCAGTAGTAAAATTGAAAACCGGCTTTTACCAAATGAGTGTTGGAGATTTGATTTGTATAATCTCCTTTTATTCCGAAGTTTTCGGTTCTGCTGTCTTGGTAATAATTTGTACTAAATCCGAATGGAGCGCGGAAAAAATCTTTTTCCCACCAGCTTCCTTCTCTAAGTACTGTTCCGGTTGGATCACTTGAAGAGTCAACTCTATCAACTTCAAGTCCATAACCTGCCAAATACTTAAATGGAATTTCGTACTGTTCCTGCTGATGCGAAAGATTTAATTGAAAGAATGAGTTATTATTGATTGTATAAACCCATTCTAAGGATTGTGCAATTGTTTGCTCTTCCCTAACCGGATCGACAGTTACAAGATATTTTGTTGAAACTCCGGGTGGTGTAAAAGCTAAACCTGACCATCTAATATCATCAGAACCCGACCAAATACCTCCGGTGTAGCTTTGGTAACTTCCCATCAATCTAATTTTATGATCTTTAATAGGATTATAAGTTACATTAAGAATGTAGTTCTGTAATTCCTGAACTTTTTCCGGTGTCGGTAGTCTGGTTGGATTTCTTTTATATTCACCGGAGAGATAAAATTTCAAGAAGTTTGGATCTTTGCCTAATGGTCCGCCAAAACCAAAAAGATATCGGGTATACGCATATTGAGTATAATCATAAACTCCTAAAACATTATCATCGCTTGGTTCATGATTTTCTACCCAAACTGAATGTGCCCATGCAATTTCTCTGTTAACAAGTTCATCATAAAGCTGCGGGTTACTATTTTTGATTCCGGCATACCTAACATCTAGTTTTAATTCTTTAATAATATCATCGCGTCTTGCCATCCAATCAGCAAGTTCTCCCCACTTCTGCCATTCGTAATTATTTTTTGAATAGATATAATCACCGTAATGATACTGCCCTGGAGGTCTGTACTCAACTCTAAATTCACCGTTAAATTTAGGTCCCCCTTCTTTCAAAACTACGTTAACAACACCGGCTTGTGCATTTCCATACTCTGCAGAAAATCCGCCTGTTATCAATTGAACCTGCTGAACACCAAGAGGATTTACATCATACTTCCATGAATTGTCTGCTTTTTCAGTATCGAAAGAACCGGGAGCACTTGTATTTGAATTAGACTGGACCAAACCATTTATTTGAAAGCTGACTTCGTAAGAACCGGAACCTCTTACAGAGTAATTACCGGTAGCGTTTTTCTGAAATCCCGCCGATAAATCGAGTGTTCCTCTTAAGCCTTCTATAGGAGCAGCTTTTATCTGCTCGGCTTCAATATTAGTAGCTGTTGAAGTTCGATCTTTTACTACTGCCGGTTTTGCAGCGGTAACAGTAACCTGTCCAATTTCGATTGTTTCGTCGGTTAAGGTAAACTCAATATTAGTTGTTCTGTCAATAAAGAGAGTTACATCAGTTTGAGTTACCTTTCCGTAACCAACCATACTTGCGGTCACATTATATCTTCCTGGAGGAATATTTAATATTATAAACTTCCCATCGATATCTGTTGCCGCACCATAATTTGTTCCATTAATAATCACATTTGCACCGATTAACGGTTCATTTGTTTGTTTATCCTTTACAACTCCAACTAATTTGCCGTTTTGAGCATAAAGAATTGAACTAAACAAAATTGTTAATATGATTAAAGTTAGCTTTCTCATAATTGATTTTAATTTTTATTTCATCAATAACATTTTCTTTGTGATTTTTTGATCACCACTTACTAAGCTGTACAAATAAACACCACTTGCTAAATCAGATGCATTAAAAGTAACTGCATGATTACCTGCTGATCTAACTTCATCTATTAATGTTGCAACTTCTCTTCCCAGCATATCAGATACTACCAATCTTACATTATCAGATTTGTTTAAGGAGAATTTAATTATGGTACTTGGATTAAAAGGATTTGGATAGTTCTGTTCTAATTGGAAATCACTTAAGGATAATTTTTCATCTTCAACATCAACAGTAGTATTATTGAATACAAATACTTTTTCAGCATAAAGATCAACAACATAAGCAACACCTGCATTGTAATTTAAAGCTACATCAACCGGTGCAACAAATGGAGCACCGTTTTCATCCGGAACGTCCATGCTGGTTTGACTAGGAAGGTCATAAACACCAATTGCATTTATTCCATCTAAAGCAAATCCTTTAACCCATTTTCTTGTTGAATCTGTACCAGCTACCCATAAATAACCATTTGCGTCAATATCAATTCCATAACCAATTTGATCAATAAATGATAAGAAATCATTAAAATCGATTACTCTTGCCGGGGTATAATCAATAGCGAAATCTTGTTTTCCACCCTGCCATACTGCAATTCCGCCTGTAATTTGATCAGAAGAAAGTGAATTTCTTGAAGTATAGAAAGGAGTTTCAGTACTGGTATAATCACCATCAGCTATTAATGCAACGTCTCTTATTAAATCAATTCCGTTTGTCTGTGGACCGCCCGGTTCCATTTGATTACTGAATCCATTAGCTCCGGGATTTGAAGGATCGCCTGGAATCCAGTTTCCAAAAGCAGATAATCCCTGTGCAGCTAAAGTATTGCTGAAGTTAAATAATCTTACTGAAGTTCCGAAAGTAATTCCCGCATAAACAACAGAATCTTTCGAAATATCAATCCCATGGTTAAATGATCCATATCCATATGTAGGTGAAGGTGAACCGACTATTTTAAACACTTGGTTTGTATCAGCATTATCATATCTATACATACCGGATAAAGTTAATGGAGCATAACGAGGATAAGGAACTGTAAAAGAAACATAAATTGAACCGTTTAAAGAAGCGATACCTCTAATTCCGCCAACGTTGCCGCTTAAAGTATCCGAATCACCATTTAAATCGAAATCAATAAATTTTGTTAAAACCGTGTCCCCTTTATCTGCATAATAGATAGCGTTATGAGCATTTCTATCTAATGCTTTACTAGAAACAACCCATAACCTGCTGTTTTCATCTAAAGTACAATAATATGGTCTTACCGTATTTGAATCTTCAGCGGGAAAGTGAATAGGATGTGAATAAATCCAGTCTTGTGCTGAAATTGAAACGGAAAGAAAAATAAAGGAGATAATCAAATAGTAAAGTTTCTTGCTCATTGCTGCCTCAATTATATTTAAATAAACTTTTATTATGTCAGAGTAAAACAGATATAACAATCTACCGTAAACTTTATTGGACGATGCCAAAATTCTAATTTGAAGGAGTAAATTCAACTACATCATTGTGTAGTTTTATTGAACCTCACTATTAGTTAATTTCGTTCCGGTCATTAAATCAAAGATTGATGGAAATTTTTCAAACAATATTACTTATAAGCGTATTCATTGTAATGGCTCTTTTGATGTTTTTAAGAGTTATACCGGCATTGATAGCTTTGCCTCTTATGGCAATTCTTATTTCCCTTTTCGGCGGTGTAAATTACCATGATACAATTCAATATGTAATTGGAGAAGGTTCTTTAAAGCTTTTTACTGCTTATACAATTGCAATGTTTGGAAGTATGTTGAGTGTAATTTTACAGAAAACCGGCGTTGCTGAAAGTTTTATTAAAAGAGGTGCTGAGCTTGCCGGAGATAATCCTTGGATAATCGGTATCATTATGCTTGGATTAATTACTATGCTTTTTACTACCTTAGGAGGATTAGGAGCTATTATAATGGTAGCTACAATCGTTCTTCCTATTATGGCTTCTGTTGGGTTGGGACCAATGACAACTGTAGGGATTTTCCTTCTTGGTCTTAGTATTGGAGGAACTTTGAATGTCGGCAACTGGGCAGTATATATTGATGTAATGGGATTATCAGTTGCAGAAATTCGTCCTTTTGCTCTTGTTATGTTTTCAATATCATTTATAGCCGCCATTATATATTTAACAATTCAATTATATAGAGATGGTCAAGATCTAAATCTTAAAAAAATATCTTTTATTTCATCATCAATAATAATTTTTGCTGCGGCTTTATTCATAATATATTTTTACGTCTTATCCGATAATCTCAAATTTTACGTTGATGATACTTTATCTTTAATCGGTACAGTGATTAAATATTTGATTGCAATGTCAATTATCACTCTGTTTATAATTTCTATCTCCAGAGCATTTCAAAATAAAAATGAAATTGATTCAGAAGTACATTGGACTTCATACTTCAGTCCATTAATTCCCCTTTTCTTAATTCTCCTTTTTGATATTCATTTTATTGCTGCATTTATAATCGGTTTATTATATGCTTTCATCTCTACTTATAAAAAAGGCAGATTGAATCTATTCATTCAATCAATTTTTGAAGGGGGTGGAGTTGTAATGCCTGCAGTTGTTTTGATGTTCGGAATTGGAATGCTGCTTGTTGCTATTATGGGTCCCGGTGTTCAGCTTGAAAATTACCCAAACGGATGGCCCGTAATCAATTTACTTAAGCCATTATTGACAGAAATTGTACCACAGTCCGGTTTTACTTATGTATTGATTTTTACGGCTCTTGCTCCTTTAGCTCTTTATAGAGGTCCTTTAAATGTTTGGGGAATGGGCTATGGTTTAGCAGCAGTTTTTTTGGCAAGTGGATTAAATCCAGGTGCTGTAATGGGATTGCTATTAGCAGTTGGACAAATACAAGGTATAAGCGATCCGACAAACACACATAATGTTTGGCTTGCAAATGAGATGAGAGTTGATGTTCAGAAAGTATTATGGAATACGATTCCTTATACATGGGTATTAGCATTTTTAGGTTTAGTATTTGCTGCTTTGATGTTTATGTAGAATATAGATTAAGCAAAATCAAGATTATGATTAAGATCATAAATAAAATTTCAAAGGTCAGTTCGAGTGAGTCGATAAAATCGACGAATCGAGAACCGATTAAATATCTAAATGACTATTTATTTTAAAATATATTGAAAAGAAAAATTAAAATAGGGATCGATGTTGGAGGAACTTTTACTCACGCAGTTGCAGTGGATGTAAAAGATTATTCAATTATTGGTAAAGCATGTGTTCCAACTACTCATAAAGCTTCTGAAGGAGTAGCTAAAGGAGTTGTTGATTCAATGCAGAATTTATTGAGTGAAGCCAATATCCATTCCGATGAAGTTATATTAATTGCTCACTCAACTACGCAAGCTACAAATGCACTGCTTGAAGGGGATGTTGCAGTCGTTGGTATAATTGGAATGGGAAAAGGGATTGAAAAAAATAGAGCCAGAAAAGAGATTAATCTAAAGAATATTGAACTATCCCCAGGTAAATTTTTACAGACAAAATTTAGATTTTATGAAACTTCAAATCCAATAAATGAGCAGACTGCTGAAAACCTTATTGATGAATTAATTGCAGAAGGTGCTGAAGTAATTGTTGCATCCGAAGCATTTGGTGTTGATAATATAAAGAATGAATTAACAGTTATTAAAACTGCCGAAAGAAAAGGAATATTAGCAACGGCAGCTAGTCAAATTTCTAAATTGTATGGTTTAAGAGTTAGAACAAGAACTGCAGTAATAAATGCAAGCATGATGCCCAAAATGCTTGAAACGGCAAATATGACCGAAGAATCCGTTCGCAAAAGTGGAATTAAATCACCCCTGATGGTTATGCGATCCGACGGCGGAATTATGGATATTGCAGAAATGAGGAAAAGACCGATCTTAACGATGCTTTCCGGACCTGCCGCCGGAGTCGCTGCTGCTTTAATTTATGCTAAAGTTTCAGATGGAATTTTTCTTGAGGTCGGCGGAACATCAACTGATATTTCTGTAATAAAAAATGGTAAGCCTCAGGTTAAATCAGCACAAATTGGCGGCAACCGACTTTTCTTAAGAACTCTTGACGTTAGAACATTAGGTATTGCCGGTGGATCAATTCCAAGAATAGATGATAATTCAATTATAGATGTTGGACCTAGAAGTGCACATATTGCAAATCTTGCTTACACATCATACGAAGATCAAGCAGATTTTTCTGACATCGAACTTGAGAAAATTCAACCCCTTAAAGGAGATCCTGCTGATTATCTGAAAATAAAAGTTAAGGGAATTGAAAATAAATCTTATACTTTAACTCCTACTGCTGCTTCTAACTTTCTTGGATTGGTAAAAGAAGTTGGTCACGGTAAAGCATTTATAAATTCAATAAATACTTGTTTTGAATCTCTTGGTAAAAAATTCAAAAAAGATCCTAAAGAACTAGCTGAAGAAATATTAAAAATTTCCGCCGAAAAGATAAAACCCGTTATTCACAAACTGGTAAGAGAATACAAATTGGATTCCGATATAATTCAATTTGTAGGTGGTGGGGGTGGTGCAGAAGCTATTGTTCCATTTACTGCAAAATATTTGGACTATCCTTATAAAATAGCTGAGAATACTGAGGTGATTTCGGCTATTGGTGCGGCTCTTGGGATGATTAGGGATTCGGTAGAAAGAACAATAATTAATCCGACTGAGGCAGATATAATTTCATTAAGGCAGCAGGCATCTGATTCGGTTATTTCTATGGGAGCAGTTCCGGAAACAGTTGAAGTCTCTGTAGAAATTGATTCTAAAAATAAAAAGGTTGTGGCAACTGCCATGGGTACAAGCGAGCTAAGAACAAAAGAATTGGATATTAAAGAATTGACTGAAGATGAGCTGTTAAATATTTGTGCTGCATCATTTAAAACTTCTGCTGATAATCTTTTAATCAGCGGAAAGACGAACTTTTTATATGCCGTACTTCTAAAAGAAACAAAATCTCTTTTCTTTGGTTTTGTGAAAAAGGAAAATCAAAAAGTAAGAGTAATTGATAAAGAAGGGACTATTAAATTACAGCTTTCACAATGTTTAGTTGAATCTGTAAATAACGGTTCTGTAAAAACTAAAATTAAAGCAATGATTGAAAGCCTTACTACATTTGGCGATGCGGGGGCTTTACTTCCCGATCTCTATCTTTTAATCGGTGCAAAAATTATTGACTTAAGCGGATTGATGAATGAAAATCAAATTATGGCTTTAGTCGATTTAGAGTTATCCAAAATTTCCCCGCAAGATGAAGTAGTAATAATAGCTTCAGAAAAGAAATAGAAAATGCTAAAAAATAAATATGATTACATAGTTTATGGTGCTTCCATAAAAGGTATTGTTAGAAGCATCTCACTTAAAAATGAAGGTAATTCTGTTCTGCTTCTCAATAAATTCGGTTTTACTGGGGGAGCAATAACAGAATCACTTAGATTATTAATTGACAAAAATTACCTGAAAAATTTAGATGATCCTATAGAATCAAAAATCTATAAAAGAATTCTTGATGAGAATTATTCTATCCTTGGTGAAACTGATTATGAATATGTTTTGAATCCGGAAGTAGTAAAAATTATCCTTTTACAATTCATCGAAGTATATGAGCTTGAACATTTATTTCATGTCGTCCCTTCATCTTTTTCAATTAACCAAGTTGAGTTAGTTGCAAAAGAAGGTTTATTAGCTTTTGAATTTGAAAACTTCATTGATGAATCTGATGAAAAGTTGTTAAATCACTTGATGAATAAAGAAGCAAAAAATATCAAAAGATTTTACAATATAATTGTTACCAAACCAGAAAATCTATCCTTCTTAAATTTTGATAAAATTGTGAAAAGCATTAAGCTGAAAGATGGAAGATATTTCTTAACTCTGGAAATAAAAGAAGAGAATGAAATTGAAGCTAATCACAAAGCTCAAATTTTAGCGGATGAATTAAGTGAATATTTGGATAATTCAAGAAATAGAATTCAACTTCTCCCGACAAGAATTGATGAACTGATAATTGATTGAAATACCAGTATCAGTATTAATTCAAAATTCGTATTGAACCGGTATGACATATTTATAGAATTACTTAAATAATCTTATCAGTTCGAGTGAACGAAGTGAATCGAGAACAAAATAAATTATTATCATAATGAATAAAATATTTGAACAGCTAAAAAATAAATTGATCGTCTCATGCCAAGCAGAAGGTGAATCACCATTTAATTCTCCAATTGGAGTAACAATGATGGCAAATGCCGCTAAGCTTGGAGGTGCAGCCGGTATTCGTTCCGAAGGAATTGCAAAGACGAAAATGATAATTGATGAAGTTAAACTTCCTACAATAGGATTAGTAAAATCATATTTTGAAGATGGCTTTGTTAGAATTACTGGAACTTATAAAGAAGTAGAAGATTTGATCGCTATTGAATGCGCGATTATTGCAATTGACGGAACTTTTAGATTAAGAGAAAAGCTAAGCGGACCGGAATTTATAAAATCAATTAAAGATAAATTCAACTGTATTATTATGGCAGATATTTCAACAGTTGATGATGGCTTAGCTTGTTTTGAAGCTGGTGCAGATTGTCTGTCAACAACTTTGAGTGGTTATACTCTTGAAACTGAAAAATCCAAAACAAACAAACCGGACTTTAAACTTGTTGAAGAGTTATCATCAAAAGTATCAATTCCGGTTTTTGCCGAAGGTAGAATAAATACTCCAAATGATGCTTCCGAAATTATGAAACTAGGTGCATGGGGGGTGATTGCCGGAACAGCAATAACAAGACCAAATATTGTAACTCAATGGTATGTTGATGCAATTAATGAGATTGCAAGACTAAACGACATTAGATGAAAGACTTAGTGTATAATTATCTTGGTTCTTCAATTATCATATAATAATCAAGATTAAGAAAGTAGAAAAGAATTATGAAAATTGAAAATAAATACGATGTAATAGTTGTTGGCGGTGGAATAGCCGGAGTGAGTGCAGCAGTAAGAGCCGGTAAAGAAAAAGCAAAAACTTTATTGATTGAACATTACGGATTCGTTGGCGGAATGTCCACTGCTGGAATGGTTTCCCCATTTATGAAACACCAAGTAAACGGTGATACTTTAGTTAAGGGGGTTTTTCAAGATATTGAAAATGAAATGCGTAAAAGAAACGGAATGATTGACAATGGTTTTTATGCAAATACATTTAGAACTGCTGCGTATCATCTTCTATCAGAAGCAAATTGTTCAATACTCTTTAATAGTGAAATTATAAAAGTAAATAGAATCGATAACAGGATTAATTCATTAACAGTTTTGGTTGAAAATCAGAAGATTGAAATTGAAGCCGATGTTTTTATTGATACTACCGGCGATGCACAAATTCTATATCTTGGAGATTTCCCTTGGGTTAAAGGAGATGAAACTACAGGTAAACTTCAAGCTCTTACTCTTTTCTTCCGGATGGGAAATATTGATATTCAAAAAGCAACAGATTATGTGAAAAATCATAAAGACGATTTCTTCAAGTGGATGACCTATGATTTTGATTTTACAAAGATTATTTCAATCGCCGGATATTTCAGCAATGTGAAAAAGGCTATTGAAGAAGGAAGATTAAATCCGGATGTTGAATATATTTTCTTTACAACGCTTCCTGAAAGTGGAGAAGGTTCATTTAATACTTCAAACATTCTTGGGATGGATGCCTCAACTTCCGAGAGTTTAACTCAAGCTGAAATGATTGGACGAAATCAAGTTTACCAAGTTGTTCAGATTTTACAAAATGAAATACCCGGATTTGAAAACTCATATTTACTTGAAACTGCTGTGCAAGTTGGAGTAAGAGAAACACGTCGTGCAGTTGGTGATTACATAGTTACTGGAAATGATATTAAAAACGGAAGTAAGTTTGATGATGCAATTGCGCGTGGCTGTTATGGAATTGATATTCATGGTCAAAAAGATGAATCATCACGGATGGAAGATTTGGAAGAAGGTCAATATTATGAAATTCCATTAAGATCATTAATCGTAAAGGATGCAGATAATTTATTGGTCGCAGGAAGATGCATTTCTTCAACAAGAGAAGGACATAGTGCATTAAGGATTATGCCTACTTCGGCAGCTACAGGAGAGGCTTGTGGAGCATTAGCAGCTTTGGCCTCAAAGAATAGCAGTATAGTTAGAGAAATAAATCCTCAGGAAGTTAGAGAAATAGTTAAACATAATATAACAGTGTAATAAGATGAATATAATTTTTGGAACCGATGGATGGCGGGCTTTGCTTGATAAAGAAATCAACAGTGAAACTGTTTCAATTGTTGCTCAAGCATTTGCAGATTACCTAAATAATAATTTTGAGAATCCCTCTGCGGCAATTGGATTTGACGGCAGAAAGTATTCTAAAGAATTTGCCGATATTTTTGCACAAGTTTTATCTGGAAATCATATTAATGTTTCTCTATCAGTTGCAATTACTCCAACTCCGGTTGTTTCATATTTTATTAAGCATGGAAATTTTTCAGCTGGAGCTATGATTACTGCATCTCATAATCCGGCTGAATATAATGGAATAAAATTCAAAGCGAATTACGGTGGTCCATTTTTTACTGAAGAGACTCATAAAATTGAAGCGCTTCTTAATAAGTCAGAAATCAAGAAGAGTAAAGATAAAATTGTAATTGAAGATTTCTCTGTTCCCTATTTAAGGCAGATTTATAAGTTAGTAGATTTTGATGCAATAAGTAATTCCGGTTTGTCTGTACTTGTTGACTCTATGGCTGGAGCGGGACAAACTCTCTTGCAGGATATTCTATTAGAAACTGATTTGGAAATTGATACAATTTACGGTGAAGCTGAAGAAGATTTTGCCGGAAGAAATGCTGAACCAATTGAGAAAAATCTTAAAGAACTTTCTGAGATTTTAAGAAATTCAGATTACTCTATTGGACTCGCAACAGACGGTGATGCAGACCGCTGCGGTGTTATGCTTGATACGGGCGACTGGCTTTCAGCTCAAGATACTATTTTGCTTTTGAGTGACTTCATTAAAAACGAGAAAAAGATTTCAGGCGGACTTGTAAAAACTTCATCAGTTACTAATAAACTCAAAGAGTATTTTGAAAATAAAGATTGCAAAGTTTATGATGATGTTCAGGTTGGTTTCAAATATATCTGCGAAAAGATGATTGAAGCTGATATAGCTTTTGGAGCTGAGGAAAGCGGAGGTTTTGGCTACAAATATCATATTCCCGAACGAGATGGAATTCTCTCTTCTCTATTTATGATTGAGATGTTAGCTAAAAGCGGATTTAAAAAACTATCGCAATTAGTTGAATTCAAAAGAAAGAAATTCGGAAAAATTTATTATGATCGAATCGATCATCCATATCACAAAGATGATAGAAATGAATTGCTTCCAAATTTATTTTCAAAAAATCTCCGCAGTATAAAGAATTTTGAAGTTGAATCAATAATTGAGTTTTACAGCAGTAGAAATATTATAAATGGACTTAAGTTTAATCTTAAGGGTGGTTCTCGATGGCTTTTGATGAGGTCATCGGAGACTGAACCTTTAGTTAGAATTTATGCTGAAGGAAATTCTGATAAGGAAGTAGTTGAGTTATTAAATGCCGGAATGGAATTAATAAGTTAAGAAAATGTAATCCCGGTTTAAGGTGGTTATGACATCAATACCGGAATCCAAAAACATGAATGAAAGATACCGGTAGTGCTTTCGCAAATCGGTATGACAATTAAAAAAAGATGTCATTCCGGTTTATCAATGCTTTTTATTGATAATACCGGAATCCAAAAACATGAATGGAAGTTACCGGTATTGCTTTTGCTAATCGGTATGACAAACTAAAAAAAGATGTCATTCCGGTTTAATGCGGTTTTAGCATTAATACCGGAATCTAAAGAAGGAAATTGAGTTACTGGTATTAATTTGTAAGCCGGTACGACAAAACTTATCAAATGGAGTAACATTGAAGAAATTTGTAAATAAAGAAGAAGCTTTGGTATTAACAGAGAAACTAGGGAATGACTTTACGATAATTAAAAATCCGGATTATGTTTTTCCGGAATACGAAGTTGTTCCAATTGCAGAAAAACTAACTAATGTTAAAAACGTAACTGCTCTTGTAATGGATATGGACGGAACAACAACAACCACAGAAGAACTTTGTCTGCACTCGTTAGAATATATGATTAGAAGAATGAGCAGATTATATTCAAAAGAAGAATGGATCGGATTAGATCATGAAAAAGATTTTCCGAATGTAATTGGAAACAGCACAACAAAGCATGTTGAATATTTAATTACTACATATAATAATCTTCTTAATCCGAAAGATGTTTTCAATTCATTTATAGATTCAGCAAGATGGACATTAAAATTCGGTAAAGATCATAAAAGAAGTGAAGAAGTAAAGCTAAATCTTAAGCAGTTCGGTTTTGGTGAATTAATAAACAATCTTGAAAAAGAATTTGAGTATAATAATCAGTTCGAAGAATTATCAAAAACTGATCAAGTCCGCATTGGGATTGACATTTATTATCAGCGCTATCATTTTATCTTACAAAGAATTATGAACGGAGAATCATCAAAAGTTTCTGAAGAACTCTTTAATGATCCTCACAAACACTTAATTCATCCGATGCAAGGTATTGGTGTTTTTCTCGCTCTTTCAAAAGGATTGCTTGGTGATGAAGCCGAGAATTTATTTGATAACCTTGCTGCTGATTATAAAATTAAATCCGGAAAAGAATTCCACGGTAATATTAGTTCAATTAAAACTAGACTAAAAGAATTGGGTAGAAGATTCGAATCAAATCCATTAAAAATTGCTGTTGTTACTTCTTCAATTTATTATGAAGCTGATATTGTATTATCAGAAGTTTTCAAAGTACTTGTTGAAGAAGTTAATCAACTTTCGATTTCAGCAGAAAAGAAGGAAAAGATCAAATCAGCTTTTTCGAATTACACAGATTTTTATGATACTGTAGTAACTGCAAGCGATTCAAGTGAAATAAGATTAAAACCTCACCGCGATCTTTACAGTATTGCACTGCATCAGTTGAATGTTCCTAAAAATAAATTCAATGAAGTTATTGGATTTGAAGACAGCGAAAGTGGGACAATTGCAATCCGTGCTGCCGGTGTTGGACTTTGCTGCGCAGTTCCTTTTGCACAGACATCCGGACATAATCTTGAAGCTGCATCTCACATCTGCAATGGTGGAATTCCAGAAGTTTTATTAACTCATAATTTATTCATTAAGTAAGTCGGTATAATTAGAATGAGAACAGACAAAGTATTTCATGTAATTTCAAATACACACTGGGATAGAGAATGGCGTTTCCCCTTTCAAAGAAACCGCCAAATGTTAGTCGATATGATTGATTCGGTTCTAGATATTCTTGTTAAGGAACCAAAATACAGAGCATTTCATTTAGATAGTCAATCAATAGTTTTGAGAGATTATCTTGAAGTAAACCCTCATAAAAAGAAGTTGATTGTAAAACTAGTTAAAGAAAACCGTCTGCTTATTGGTCCTTGGTATATACTTCCTGAAGAGTTTCAAGTCGGTGGTGAAAATTTAATAAGAAATCTTTTACTTGGACATAAAGTATGTGCCGAGCATGGTGGTGTTTCTAAAATCGGATATTCTCCTTTTTCGTGGGGACAAATATCTCAGCTTCCTCAACTCTACAAAGAGTTTGGAATAAATTTAATAATGTTTTATAGAGGAATAAATTCTATCGATAGTCCTAAAGCTGAGTTTTTATGGGAAGGAGCCGATGGAACTAAGGCGATATCTTCACGCTTTTCAACTATGCCCCGCTATAATTTTTACTTTTATATATATAGACCCGCAGTTCACAACGAAGGTTTTTATGATGTTGAATATAAATGGAGTAAAGGAGGTAAACCTTTTCATTTTGCTGATAAAGAACAGCATGATGAAGATTTTTTCATAATTGAACCTCTTGATAATTATTATGAAGAGAACCTAAAAGAATGGGTTGAAAAAATTGTAAATGATCAAGCTGATGATTTTACTACACCCCATGCAATTTGGATGGAAGGTCATGATTCAAGCGGACCGAACATAAAGACAGTAAGAATAATTGAAGACATCAAAAAGATATTTCCGGAGATGAATATTAAGCACAGCACTTTGGAAGAATACGCAAAAGCAGTTTTCGAAAGTGCGGATGAGAAAAAACTCAAGCTTGTAAAGGGAGAAAGAAGAAGTTCTCAGTTTGATAGAAGAAGTGGAAACATGTATGGATACACTACTTCTGCAAGAATGTTTCTTAAACAGAAAAACTTTGATGCGGAAAGATGGGTGCAGTTCTATGCAGAGCCATTCAATTCATTTGCCGGAATTCTCGGTAAAGATATTAAAGATTATTATTTAGAAAATGCATGGGAAAAAATAGTTCAAAATTCTGCTCATGATTCAATCGGCGGCTGCAGTCTTGATGAAATACATGATGACATGATGAACCGATACAAACATTCAATTGAAATAAGTCGAGGAGTTTTTGAGAGAGCAGTCAAATTTATAAGTAACAGAATTGATACCTCTTCTATAGCAGATAATAAAAGAAAAGATAATATTTTCATTACAGTACTAAATCCAAATAACTATGATAGAAACGAAATTGTAAAAGCTGTTATAGATATTCCAACTGAATTTGATAAAGGGGATTTTATTGTAACTACTGAAGATGGAACAGTTTTAGAAAAGCAACTTATTAGCTCTAAGCATTATCAGCCTGTATTAGAGCAGATGATTGACCGACCGATGTATTTTGATATGCAGAGATATGAAGTTTATCTCAATGTTAAAAATATTCCCTCATTTGGTTATAACACTTTTAAAGTAGTACCAAAGAAAAAAGTGAAAATAGAAAAGAATGAGTTAATCACAGCTAAGAAAGACTCAATTTTGCTTGAAAATGAATTCATCAAAGTAAAAGTAAACTCAAACGGTACTTTTGATCTTACTCAGAAAGAGATAAATCATAAATTCAAAAACTTGGGCTACTTTTATGATGAAGGAGAAGCGGGTCATGCATGGGTAAATATTCCAACAAAACCCTTTGTTGATACATTAAAAAATAAAGCAAAGATAAAAGTAATTGAAAATGGAAATCTCTCTTCAACTATTAAGATAAGCAATAAAATAAAGATTCATGAAAATCTTACTGAAAGGAAAAATAAATCAAAAAAACTTGTATCGGTTACTATTGATCTATTCTTAACATTAAACAAAGAATCAAGAAGACTTGATATTGTAGTTGTAGTTGATAATACTGCTGAAAGTCATAGATTAAGAATGATGTTCCCAACCAATCTTAAAGCAAATTCATCATTCGGTGAAGGGCAGTTTGATGTAGTTGAAAGATCACTCGAAAGACCTTATACTAAAGATTGGGTTGAGCAGCCAATGTATGATTTTCCAATGCACCAGTTTGTTGATTTAACTGATAAGGATAAAGGTCTGGCAGTTTTAGTTGACGGACTAAAAGAATATGAAGTTTTAAACGATAAGAAAAATACTTTGGCAATAACTCTCTTTAGAGGATTTGAATTTATTATTGCTCCGAGTTCAAGACAAGATTATACTTATCAAAAAGGATCTCAATGTTTAGGAAAGCAGGAATTTAGACTTTCAGTTTATCCTCACAAATTTGATTGGAAGAAAGGGGAAGTTTATAAAGAAGCTCTTAACTTTAACAATAGTTTAAGAATTGCTCAAATCGGCTCTGGAAGCGGCGATCTCCCTCTTTCTAATTCTTTCTTGAAAATTGAAAATGAAAATATTGTATTTAGTTCTTTGAAAAAAGCAGAAGATGAAAAAGAAAACTCATTTGTACTGAGAGTTTATAATCCAACTACCAAAAAACAGAAAACTAAAATCTCCTTTGCTGAGAAAATTAGATCAGCAAAGCTGGTAACGCTTGAAGAACTTGATATTGAAGAGATAAAATTGAGTGATGTTAATTCATTTGTGATTGATTTAGAGAAGAAAAAAATTGTAAGTATGAAGTTGGAGTTTTAACTCATCACTTTTAGTGATAGATGTTAATGGGGAATTATATATTAATTCTCTATTTCTCGATTCGTACTAAACACTCACTCGAAATAACAGAGATGTAACCTTTGTCATTTCGACGAACGAAGTGAGGAGAAATCTTAGAAGTATGAAATGAGAACATAATTATTACATTTACATCATTACCAACTGGAATAACAAAGTTCTTTATATAGGAATGACAAACAATCTTAAAAGAAGAATTTATGAACATAAGAATAAACTGATTGAAGGCTTTTCAAAGAAATATAATTTAACAAAGCTTGTTTACTTTGAAGAAACTAATGATGTTTTCTCTGCGATAACAAGAGAAAAGGAACTTAAGAAATGGAGACGAGAGAAGAAAAATACTTTAATAGAAATGATGAATAAAGATTGGAAGGATTTAAGCGAAGAGTACAATTTTTATTGATTATTAATTATAGAATCGTCCTTTAGATAAATTTAACGGTATAAGTCTTAAATCGTTTAGAGGATGATAAGATTTCTCGTCGTAAACTCCTCGAAATGACATGTCGTAACGGAAAATATCATTTCGATGAACGAAGTGAGGAGAAATCCTAAAATCGGCAGAGAGAAGATTTCTCAGTCACAGGCTCCTTCGAAATGACAGAAATGTAAACTTTGTCGTTTCGACGAACGGAGTGAGGAGAAATCTTAATCTTAGCAAAGAGTATATTATTCAGTTGCAGACTCACTCGAAATGACAACGTATTAAAAGAATTTAAATAAACACAGGATATAAAATGATTAAAAACAAATATGGTTACTTTACTGAGGATCATAGAGAATTTGTTATTACTGATCCTCGAACTCCAAGACCTTGGTTTAATTATATGTGGAATCCCAAATATGCGGGATTAATTTCACATACAAGCGGTGGATTCAGTTTCTTTGAAACTCCACGTGATAATAGACTTACAAGAATGCGTTACAACTCACTTCCTTGGGATAGACCAGGCAGATATGTTTTAGTTAAAGATACGGATTCAAATGAATATCATTCTTTAAGCTGGGCTCCTACAATCGATAAAAAATATGATCAGTATGAATGCCGTCATGGACAAGGTTATACAAAGATTACTACTGAAGTTAATGAGATTGAAGGATCAATCAATTACTTTGTTCCAACAGATGCTAATGCTGAAGTTTGGCGCGTTAAGTTAAAAAACAAAAGCAATAGAAAAAGAAATCTTGAAATTTATTCTTTTGTAGAATTGATGATGGGTAATGCACTTAATGATATTATCAATCAGCCGAATGATAAACATTTTACCGATATTAAATTCAATAAAGAACATGAAACTCTTGTCTGCACAAGGCGTTACTGGGTATTGAATAAAAAAGTATCGGTAGCACAGCCTAACATTGACTGGAAATTTTATGCATTGTTTACTTCGACTTTACCAGTGACCGGATTTGACGGTAGTTTAGATAAATTTATCGGTAGATGGAGATCAGAAGCAAATCCAGAAGCAATTGAAACCGGAAAGATGAACAATACTGAAATTACTGCCGGTGATCCCGTTGCAGCTCTTCAATCAAAGATTGAAATTAATCCTAATGAGGAAATTGATTTTGCAATTGTATTTGGAATTGCAGATAAAGAAGCTGGCAATCCTTTTGAATCTATAAACTGGGATGAGTTGAAAGATTTAACAAACCTTGATAAAAAGTTTGAAGACTTAAAATCATACTGGGATAATTATCTTTCAAAAGTTAAGGTTGAAACTCCAAACGAAAAAGTAAATGCAATGCTGAATGTCTGGAATCAGTATCAAGCCGCAGTAACATTTGATATGGCAAGAAATTCCGGTTATTATCATGGCGGACTTTTATTCGGTACCGGAATGCGTGATCAATTTCAGGATATTCTCGGAACTGTAATTCCTCATCCAAAAAGAGTTAGAGCAAGATTACTAAACGCACTCCGATTCCAATTCAATAATGGTTCAACTCTTCATAACTTTTTTGTTTATACAGATTACGGCGAAAAAACTAATCACTCCGATACTCCCCTTTGGATTCCTTTTGGGATTATTGAGTATCTGAATGAAACCGGAGATTTTTCAATTCTTGATGAAACAGTAACTTACTATGATGAAGGAAAAGGTTCTGTTTATGAACATATGATAAAAGCTTTAGATTTCTGCATCTCCGCAACTACTGAACGCGGAATGCCTAAAATGATGAACGGTGACTGGAACGATACTCTTGATCACGTTGGTCCCAAAGGAAATGGAGAAACTGTATGGGGAGCTTTCTTCTTGGCTTACGCTTTAAAAAAATCATTTGAATTGCTTGAATATAAAAATGATAAAGAGACATTAGACCGCTGGACAAAAGCTTACAATCAATTGAATAAAGTTACAAACGAATACTGCTGGGACGGTGAATGGTATTTAAGAGCATTTAGAGATAATGGAATACCAATCGGTTCAAATAAAGATGAACAAGGAAAAATTTTCCTCAATGCACAAAGCTGGTCTGTAATTTCCGGTTTAGCTGTAAAGGAAAGAGCTGATAAAGCATTAGAATCATCGGTAAAATATCTTGAAACTCCTTATGGAATGCAGATATGCTGGCCTTCGTTCACAAAGGTTGATGACACTGTAGGATTAATAAGCAGATGTGTTCCGGGAAAGAAAGAGAATGGAGCTGTATTTAATCATGCTTCGTCTTGGTTTATTCTTGCATCAATTATAAATGGTGATGTGGAAACTGCTTTCAGAATTTATCAAAAAATGCTGCCCTTAAATTCTTCTGTTGATAATGACAAATACGAAATTGAACCTTATGTATTTGCTGAATATATAACAAGTCCTGATCACGAAACACAAAACCAAGCAAGCCATTCATGGTTAACCGGTACTGCTGTTTGGATGTATAGAATTGGTCTTGATCATATAATTGGATTTAAAACTTCATTGAAAGGAATAACAATAAATCCTAATATTCCATCCGATTGGAAAGAATATAAAGCTTCGAGAGTTTTTAGAGGAAAAGAAATTAATCTTGTTGTTAAAAATCCAAATGGAAAGAATAACGGCATTTCAGAATTCATAATTAATGGAAAGAAGTCTGAATCAAACTTTATTGATGTATCTTTATATTCTGAAGAAAAATTAAATGTTGAAATAACATTAGGATAAAAAATGAAAAAACTAGTTTTAGTTTTCTTGTTGGCGCTATCAATAAGTGCACAATCAATAACTTGGAATGAGATAACCGGCAATTATATACTCCCCGGCTCAGTTCAAGTATTTGAAGGAACGCGTGTTAGTCCTGCTTTGAAAATCTGGTATATCAAAGTTGATATGAGCGATCCCGATATTGCAATTAGACCATATATAAGCGGTACAAATAAAATTGTTCCTACTTTCACAAATGATGTTGGGGCTTATGCTGCTGTAAACGGTGGATTTTTCGGCGGTTCAACATCCTATTCAGCGGTTGTTTATCCTAATGAAGTTAAGGCCGAAAATGTTCCAGCTGTGACAAGAAACAGTCAATCCTATCCGCTGATAAGAAGTTTCTTTGGAATGGATTTCAACAGAAATCTATCTGTCGATTGGATATATCATTTCGGAAATAATGTTGAAGATATTTATACATTTGAAGAACCACTTCCTTATATAAATAATGATCCGACTCCCAAATCGGCACCAAGCAAATCAAACGGAAACCCATACGACAGTTTATTAGTTGGAATCGGGGGTGCTCCAACCTTGGTTAAAAATGGTACGGTTAACGTGACTTATAATGAAGAAATTATGTGGGGATCGGGAGTAGGAAACACAAACAGCGATCCGAGAACTGCAGTCGGTTATACTGCAGATAATCATGTAATATTATTAACTGCCGATGGTCGTCAACTTGGAAGCGCCGGGGTGAGTTTACCTGAACTAGCTCAAATAATGATTGATTTGGGATGCGTAGAAGCTATGAATCTTGACGGCGGCGGCTCAACACAAATGGCTGTCGGAAATTCTTACGTTAATACTCCTTCTGAACAAAGAGCAGTGCCAACAATTTTAGCTGTCGTACATTCGGATTCATTAAATCTCCCTAAAGAACCAAAGTTTGAGAGAATAATCGATACCGGAGATCCTGATGCAGAAGAAGGAGGAAGCGGATGGTTTGCAACTGCAAATTCCGGTTTCTACGGAGGGACACCTTCTCTTCTTAATGCAATTGGTGACGGAAGTAATTACTACAGATTTCATGCTAATCTTCCTGCCGAAGCTGAATATGAGGTTTACGGATGGTGGGTCGCTTCAAGCAATAGAGCAAGCGATACTCCTTTTATCATTTCTCATAAAGATGGTTTAGATACTGTAAGAATGAATCAAACTATAAATAACGGACAGTGGGTTTATGTAGGTACATATACCTTTGCTGGAAATGAATCAGAGTTTGTTGAAGTTTCAAATGCAGCTACAACCAACAACTACGTTGTTGCTGATGCAGTCAGATATTTGACTTACGATGATATTACCGTTGATGTAAAAAATGAATTAGCTTCTTATCCCTCTAGTTTTTTATTGAGACAGAATTACCCTAATCCATTTAATCCAACGACAAGTATTGAGTATTTGGTACCTAGTAATGAGTACGTTAGTTTAAAAGTTTATGATATTCTCGGGAATGAAATAACAACTTTGGTAAATGAACAGAAATCTGCTGGAAATTATAGTATAGAATTTAATGCTGAAATGCTTTCGAGTGGAATCTATATTATCACAATGAATTCCGGTGGATATACACAATCTATAAAAGCTCAGTTGATAAAATAAGTTAGCTGATAATTCCACATCTATAAATTTATTTCAATTCCGGATTCCGATATTTATAGGGATACCGGAATTTTATTTTTAAATAGAGTTTATAATTGGGACTTGGTAATTTTTCTACATTTGTTGTCCAAACAAAAAGTGAACGAATGTACAAACTACATTCGTTGTCCAAACAGAAAGTGGACGAATGTACAAACTACATTCGTTGTCCAAACAGAAAGTGGACGAATGTACAAACTAC